>NZ_JAERUC010000087.1 GCF_016745505.1 Streptomyces silvae
CCGCCTTCGGGATTCGAACCCGAGACCTACGCATTACGAGTGCGTTGCTCTGGCCAACTGAGCTAAGGCGGCACGCTCTGTCGCACCATGGTGCGGTCAGCAGCGACGCCAAGTCTACACAGTTTCCAGGGGTGCTCCGTACCGGCTACCCCTGTCGCCGTATCCGCAGGTCAGGTGCACTTCTTGCCGTCCTTGGGCGGCGTGCCGTCCAGGAGGTAGGTGTTGATCGCCGTGTCGATGCAGTCGCTGCCCCGGCCGTACGCGGTGTGGCCGTCGCCCTCGTAGGTGAGCAAAGTGCCGGAGGAGAGCTGGTCCGCGAGGGACTCGGCCCACTTGTAGGGGGTGGCCGGGTCGCGGGTGGTGCCGACCACGACGATCGGGGCGGCGCCCTCCGCCTCGGTGCGGTGCGGGGTACCGGTGGGCTTCACGGGCCAGGCGGCGCAGTTCAGCGCGGCCCAGGCGAAGCCCCGGCCGAAGACCGGCGAGGCCTTCTCGAATTCCGGGACCGCCTTCTCCACCTCGGCGGGACCGGCGAAGGCCGGTTCCAGGTCGAGGCAGTTCACCGCGGCGTTGGCGAACATCAGATTGGCGTACTTCCCGCTCGGCCCGCGCTCGTAGTAGCTGTCGGCCAGCGAGAGGAGTCCGGAGCCGTCCTTGCGCTGTGCGCCCGCGATGGCCTCGCGGAGCTGGGGCCAGGAGCCCTCGTCGTACATCGCGGCGATCACCCCCGTGGTCGCCAGGGACTCCGTCAGCTGCCGGCTCTCACCGGTCGGCACCGGCTCGGCGTCCAGATCGGTGAAGAGCTTCTTCAGGGCGGTCGCCGCGTCCGTGGTGGACGTGGTGCCCAGCGGGCAGGTGGTCTGCTTCACGCAGTCCGCGGCGAACGACTGGAAGGCCGCCTCGAAGCCCGCGGTCTGGTCGCGGTTGATGTCGACGGCCGGGAGCGAGGGGTCCATCGCCCCGTCCAGGACGAGACGCCCCACCCGGGCGGGGAACAGATCGGCGTACGTCGCTCCGAGGAACGTCCCGTACGAGGCGCCGACGTAGTTCAGCTTCTCGTCGCCGAGCAGCGCACGCAGGATGTCCATGTCCCGGGCCGTCTCGACCGTGGACACATGCGGGAGGATCGTCCCGGAGCGCTTCTGGCAGCCGTCGGCGAACTTCTGGAAGGACGAGTCCAGCGCGTTGACCTCGCCCTGGTCGTCCGGGGTCTGGTCCACCTGTGTGTAGGTGTCCATCTCCTTGCCGGTGAGGCACTCGACCGGCTCGCTGCGGGCCACCCCGCGCGGGTCGATGGCCACCATGTCGTACCGCGCGCGGACCGGGGCGGGGTAGCCGATGGCCGCGTACCCCTGGAGGTAGCCGACGGCCGAGCCGCCGGGGCCGCCCGGATTCACCAGGAGCGAGCCGATCCGCTTGCCCGGACCGGTGGCCTTCTTACGGGAGACGGCCAGCTTCACGTCCCCGCCGCCGGGCTTCGCGTAGTCCAGCGGGGCCTTCATCGTGGCGCACTGGAAGCCCTCCACACCGCAGTCCCGCCAGCGCAGCTTCTGCCCGTAGTACGGCTCGAGCTCCTCGGTGGCGGCCGAACCCGTCGCCGACGCCCTCGGCGCCGAACCTCCGCTGCTGCAGCCGGAGACGAGAAGGCCGGCAGTGCCGAGCGCGGTGGCAAGGAAACGGAGCAGGCGCCTGGTGTCCATCCCCGGAGCGTAGCCGCCAAGCGACGACTCGCCCGATTCCCTGCTCATACGGGTGAATTCACCCAGGACCGCGCACCCTCACGTGCCCACGCCCCACCCGCACGCCCCGGACGTCAGCCCGCCCGGAGCGCCACCGCCATGGCCTCCACGGCAAGCAGGGGCGCGACGTTACGGTCGAGGGCGCGCCGGCAGGCGATCACGGCCTCGATCCGGCGCAGGGTGCGCTCGGGGGTGGACGACTCGGCGATCCTGTCCAGGGCGTCCCGTACATCGGTGTTGGCCAGGGCGATCCGCGAACCGAGCTGAAGCGCCAGCACATCGCGGTAGAAACCGGTGAGTTCACTGAGCGCGAGGTCGAGGCTGTCGCGCTGCGTACGTGTCCTGCGGCGCTTCTGCCGGTCCTCCAGCTCCTTCATCGCACCCGCCGTCCCGCGCGGCATCCGGCCGCCCGCGACGCCGCCGAGCGCCGCCTTCAGGTCGTCCGTCTCCTTGACGTCGACCTCCTCGGCGACCTGCTTGGCGTCGTCCGTCGCCGTGTCGATGAGCTCCTGGGCCGCCTTGAGGCAGCCTCCGACGTCATGGACGCGCAGCGGGAGCTTGAGCACGGCGGCACGGCGGGCACGCGCCCGCTCGTCCGTGGCCAGCCGGCGCGCCCGGCCGATGTGCCCCTGGGTGGCACGGGCGGCGGACGCGGCCCGCTCGGGGTCGATGCCGTCGCGCCGGATCAGCACATCGGCCACGGCGTCCACCGGAGGCGTCCGCAGCGTGAGGTGGCGGCAGCGGGAGCGGATCGTGGGCAGCACGTCCTCCAGGGAGGGGGCGCAGAGCAGCCACACCGTGCGGGGCGCGGGCTCCTCCACCGCCTTCAGCAGGACGTTGCCCGCGCCCTCGGTGAGACGGTCGGCGTCCTCCATGACGATGACCTGCCAGCGGCCCACGGCAGGGGACAGCTGGGCGCGGCGGACGAGCTCACGGGTCTCCTTCACACCGATCGAGAGCAGATCCGTGCGGATCACCTCGACATCGGCGTGGGTCCCGATCAGCGCGGTGTGGCAGCCGTCGCAGAAGCCGCAGCCGGGAGCCCCGCCCAGCGCGCGGTCGGGGCTGGTGCACTGGAGCGCCGCGGCGAAGGCGCGGGCGGCGGTGGAGCGGCCCGACCCCGGCGGCCCGGTGAACAGCCAGGCATGGGTCATCTTGGAGCCGGGGGGCACCGGCTCGCCGTCGGAGATGGCCGTGACCAGCACATCGGCGTCCCGGGCGGCGGCACCGAGCTGCTCCTGCACCCGGTCCTGTCCGACCAGGTCGTCCCATACGGTCATGGTCACCGCCCTTCCGGTGGCGTGGTGCTGGAACGCCGGAATCCCAGCGCCTCCCTATTGTGCGGGAAGGGTCTGACAATCCCGGCGTTCCGTACCCGTACCCGTGCCCGTACTCGTACTCGTACTCGTGCGATCGGCCTGACGGCCGTCAGCGGCGCGGCCGACGCCCGCCCCGGCCGGAGCCGCCCTGGTCGTCGTCCTGGCTGCCGAGCAGTTCGTCGGCCAGGGACGGCAGATCGTCGAGCGGTGTCTCCTCGGCCCAGTCGGAGCGCGGCCGCTTCTGGCGGGGGCCGTCCTTCGCCGGGCGTCCTGCCTGCGGGTCGTCACTGACCTGCGGCAGCTCCCGCGTGCGCTCGTTCTCGCTCTCGGGAGCGGAGGGCCGGCGCCTGTCGCGGCCGCCGGACGGGTTCTCGTCGCGTACGGGCGGCAGTACGGCCGTCTCGTCCGCGTCACGCACGGGCGGCAGGACCGTCGTCTCGTCCGCGTCGGGCGCCGGGCGGTCCGGCCGGGCGACCGGAACGGGCTGCGTGATCTCGTTCGGGTTCACCACCGGGGTCGGGACGGTGAGCTCGTTGTCCGGCACCGACTGCCCGGCGGACCCGGAACCGGGCCGTCCGGACTCCTGGGAGCGCTGTGCGGCAGCGGCCTCCTCCGCCCGGGCGGCCGCGTCGGCCTCGGCGCGACGGCGGGCCTCCTCGGCCCTCACCAGCGCCTCCTCCGCCTTGCGCTGCTTCTCCAGGCGAAGCTCCTCCGCCTCCTTGCGGAGCCGTGCCTCCTCCTGGGCCTGCAGGCGCAGCCGCTCCTGCTCGGCCTCGCGCACCCGCTCCTCGGCCTCCAGCCGGGCCCGCTCCTCCTCGGCGCGGCGGCGGGCGTCCTCGGCACGCTGCCTGGCCTCCTCCGCCTGCCGTTCGGCCTCGCGCTGACGTGCCTCTTCCTCCTCGCGGCGCCTGCGCTCCTCCTCCTCGGCGCGGAGCTTGGCGAGCTGAGCCTGCCGCTCACGCTCCAGCCGCTCCTCCTCGGCCTTGCGGGCGGCCTCTTCCTCGGCCTTGCGCCTGGCCTCCTCCTCGGCGGCCTTGCGCGCCTCCTCCTGGGCCCTGATCTCGGCCTCGGAGAGCGGGAGCAGCCGGTCGAGCCGGTGGCGTACGACGGTGGTGATCGCCTCCGGTTCCTGCCCGGCGTCCACCACCAGGTAGCGGGCCGGGTCGGCCGCCGCGAGGGTCAGGAAGCCGGACCGCACCCGGGTGTGGAATTCGGCCGGCTCGGACTCCAGCCGGTCGGGCGCCTCGGTGAAGCGTTCCCGCGCGGTCTCCGGGTCGACGTCCAGGAGCACCGTCAGATGCGGTACGAGCCCGCTCGTCGCCCAGCGCGAGATCCGGGCGATCTCGGTCGGGGCGAGGTCACGACCCGCGCCCTGGTAGGCGACGGAGGAGTCGATGTAGCGGTCGGAGATGACGATCGCGCCGCGCTCCAGCGCCGGCCGGACGACCGAGTCGACGTGCTCGGCGCGGTCGGCGGCGTACAGCAGTGCCTCGGCCCGGTTCGACAGACCGGCCGACGAGACGTCCAGCAGGATCGAGCGCAGCCGCTTGCCGACCGGGGTGGCCCCCGGCTCGCGGGTCACGACGACCTCGTGGCCCTTGGCCCGGATCCATTCGGCGAGCGCCTCGACCTGGGTGGACTTGCCGGCTCCGTCGCCGCCCTCCAGGACCAGGAAGAAGCCGTTCGCTGCAGGTGCGACGGCGGGGTCGCCGCCGCGCAGCGCCTCCCGCAGGTCACGGCGGAGCGGCACACCGGCACGGTCGTCGGTCCTGGCGAGGACGATCACCGCGACAGGCAGCAGCAGGGCGCCGATGAGCATCAGCGCGAACGCCGCCCCACCGTGCGCGAAGACGAAGTCGCCGGAGCCCAGGCGGTGCCGCCCGATGGCGGCGGCGAGCAGCGGCCCGCCCACCGCGCCGAGCGCGACCAGCACCCGGACGACGGCCTGGAGGTGCTCGGTGGCCCTGGCCTGGCGGAAGGCCTCCGTCTCCTGGTCGATGACGGCGTGCCCGATGTGGGCGGCGACCCCCGCCGCGTAACCGGCGAGCAGGGCGATCAGCAGACCCGTGGCGGTGTCGGGCACCAGGCCGAGGGCGAGCAGTGCCACACCCGTGACGGCGACCGCCAGGGCCAGCAGCCTGCGCCGCGACAGGGCGGGCAGCACCTTGCGCGCGGTACGGATACCGAGCGCGGTGCCGCCGGTCAGGGCGAGGATCAGCAGGGCGAAGGTGGCGGGCCCGCCACCGAGGTCGGCGGCGTGCAGCACGGAGACGCCCGCCGCGGCGGCGATGGCGCCGGCGACCGCGGAGCACGCGGCGACGACCAGCGGGATGCTGCCGGTGCGGCCCTTGTCGGACCCCGTTCCGGTCGCCGGCCGGCGCAGGCCCTCCAGGGGCGAGCGCGGGCGGGGCGTCTGGGTGGCCGGAAGCTCCAGGAAGTACAGGGTCGACACGGAGGCGGAGAAGAGCCCCGCCGCGATGTAGGACCCGAGGGCGGCCTGGTGGAAGGAGAACCAGTCGAAGCCGGTGCCCAGCAGCTCGCCGATCAGCGCGGCGACCACCAGCACGGCGGCGGCCGCGGGGACGGACAGGAAGTTCGTCCGCAGGGAGAGCCTGCGGAGTGCGTCGAGGTGGTCCGGCAGCGGGCGCACGGCGGCGCCCTCCGGCGGCGGTACGGGGAGCAGCGCGGGAGCCGCGCTCTCCTTGGCGACCGCCCACAGGCGTTCGCCGACACCGGCCAGGAACACGGTGATCAGGATCATCATGAGTGCCTTGTCAGGCATCCAGTCGATCCACAGCGGCGCGACGACCAGCAGGGCGAGACGCAGCGCGTCCGCCCCGATCATCAGCCAGCGCCGGTCGACGGGGCCGCCGGGCGCGGTGAGCGCCGTCAGAGGCCCCAGGAGTACGGCTCCGAAGAGCACGGTGGAAAGAATCCGGGCACCGAACACGGCGGCGACAGCAAAGGCCGCCCCGCGGTATCCGGCCCCGAAGGAGCCCTCGAGGACCGCCGCTTGCAGCGACAACAGCACAAGCACGAGAAGGGCGAGTGAATCGCCGATACTTCCGACGAGCTGGGCGCTCCACAACCGCCGGAGCGGGGGAACACGCAACAGGGCTCGTACGGCGCGCTCGCGTGAGTCTGCGGCAAGTGTGTCGGAGGTGGGGCTCACGACCGGTGGCTGCTCGGCTCGCGTCATCCGCCCAGCCTATCGGGAGCGGTGCGGTGTCCGGGGGCCGCGTCCGAACATATGCCCAACGGGAACGCGGGACGTGCTCCCCGTGCATGCCGGAAGGGCCGGGTCTCCCCGGCCCTTCCGACGCTCACCTACGACGACCACGTGTCCTGCGCTGCGGTCAGCTCTCCTCCGACGAGGCCGACGCCGTCCGCTTCGCCGCGGTGGCCGTCTTCTTCGCCGGCGCCTTCTTGGCGGTCGTCTTCTTCGCGGCCGTCGTCTTGGTGGCGGCCGTCTTCTTGGCGGTCGTCGTCTTCTTCGCCGCCGTGGCCTTCTTCGCGGCCGTCTTCTTGGCCGGAGCCTTCTTCGCCGTCTTCTTCTTCGCCGGCCCCTTGGCCCGCTTCTCGGCGAGGAGCTCGTAGCCGCGCTCCGCCGTGATGTCCTCGACGCTGTCGTCGGTCCGCAGCGTCGCGTTGGTCTCGCCGTCGGTGACGTACGCGCCGAAGCGCCCGTCCTTCACGACCACCGGGGCGCCGCTCACCGGGTCCGTGCCCAGTTCCTTCAGCGGCGGCTTGGCGGCGGCCCGCCCGCGCTGCTTCGGCTGCGCGTAGATCGCGAGGGCCTCTTCGAGCGTGATGTCGAAGAGCTGGTCCTCGGACGTCAGGGAACGCGAGTCCGTGCCCTTCTTCAGGTACGGGCCGTAGCGGCCGTTCTGCGCGGTGATCTCGACGCCCTCGGCGTCCTCACCGACGACACGCGGCAGCGACATCAGCTTGAGCGCGTCCGCCAGCGTCACCGTGTCGAGCGACATGGACTTGAAGAGCGAGGCGGTCCGCGGCTTCACCGCGTTCTTGCCCGTCTTCGGTGTGCCCTCGGGCAGCACCTCGGTGACGTACGGACCGTAGCGTCCGTCCTTGGCGATGATCTGGTGACCGGTCACCGGGTCGGCGCCGAGCTCGAAGTCGCCGCTCGGCTTGGCCAGCAGCTCCTCCGCCAGCTCCACGGACAGCTCGTCGGGCGCCAGGTCCTCCGGCACGTCCGCGCGCTGGTGGCCCTCGGAGTCCTTCTCGCCCCGCTCGATGTACGGGCCGTAGCGGCCGACGCGGAGCTTGATGTCGTTGCCGACGGGGAACGAGGAGATCTCCCGGGCATCGATCGCGCCCAGGTCGGTCACGAGCTCCTTCAGACCGCCGAGGTGGTCCCCGTCGCCGTTGCCCGCGGCGGAGGCCGCGCCCGCGCCGGTCGTGTCGTCGCCGGTGCCGAAGTAGAAGTGGCGCAGCCACGGCACGGACTGGGCCTCGCCCCGCGCGATGCGGTCGAGGTCGTCCTCCATGCGGGCGGTGAAGTCGTAGTCGACGAGCCGGCCGAAGTGCTTCTCCAGCAGGTTGACCACCGCGAACGAGAGGAACGACGGCACCAGGGCCGTGCCCTTCTTGAACACGTAACCGCGGTCGAGGATGGTCCCGATGATCGAGGCGTACGTCGACGGGCGGCCGATCTCGCGCTCTTCGAGCTCCTTGACCAGCGAGGCCTCGGTGTAGCGGGCCGGCGGCTTGGTGGCGTGGCCGTCGACCGTGACCTCGTCGGCGGTCAGCGCGTCGCCCTCGGCGACCTGCGGCAGCCGGCGCTCACGGTCGTCCAGCTCGGCGTTCGGGTCGTCCGCGCCTTCGACGTACGCCTTCATGAAGCCGTGGAAGGTGATCGTCTTGCCGGACGCGGAGAACTCGGCGTCCCGGCCGTCGCTCGCCCGGCCACCGATCTTGACGGTGACGGAGTTACCGACGGCGTCCTTCATCTGGGAGGCGACGGTCCGCTTCCAGATCAGCTCGTAGAGCCGGAACTGGTCGCCGGTGAGACCCGTCTCCGCCGGGGTGCGGAAGCGGTCGCCGGAGGGGCGGATCGCCTCGTGCGCCTCCTGCGCGTTCTTGACCTTGCCGGCGTACGTGCGCGGCTTGTCGGGCAGGTAGTTCGCCCCGTACAGCTGGGTGACCTGCGCCCGGGCCGCGGAGACCGCGGTGTCCGAGAGGGTCGTGGAGTCCGTACGCATATAGGTGATGAAGCCGTTCTCGTACAGCTTCTGCGCCACCTGCATCGTGGCCTTGGCCCCGAAGCCCAGCTTGCGGCTCGCCTCCTGCTGGAGGGTCGTCGTGCGGAAGGGGGCGTACGGCGAGCGGCGGTACGGCTTCGACTCGACCGAGCGGACCGCGAACGCGGAGTCGGCGAGCGCGGCGGCCAGGGCGCGGGCGTTCGTCTCGTCCAGGTGCAGCGTCTGGGCGGAGCCCTGCTTGAGCTGCCCGTCGGGACCGAAGTCACGGCCCTGGGCGATGCGGCGCCCGTCGACCGCGCTGAGGCGGGCGGTGAGCGTCGAGGGGTCGGACGCGTCACCGGTGCGCCCGGTGGCGAAGGTGCCGGTCAGGTCCCAGTACTCGGCGGACCGGAAGGCGATGCGCTCGCGCTCCCGCTCGACGACGAGCCGGGTGGCGACGGACTGGACACGGCCCGCGGAGAGCCGCGGCATGACCTTCTTCCACAGGACCGGCGAGACCTCGTAGCCGTAGAGACGGTCGAGGATACGGCGGGTCTCCTGGGCGTCGACCATGCGCTGGTTGAGCTCGCGCGGGTTGGCGACGGCGGCCCGGATCGCGTCCTTGGTGATCTCGTGGAAGACCATCCGGTGGACCGGGACCTTGGGCTTGAGCACTTCCTGCAGGTGCCACGCGATGGCTTCGCCCTCGCGGTCCTCATCGGTGGCGAGGAAGAGTTCGTCGGATTCGGCGAGGAGCTGCTTGAGCTTCCTGACCTGGGCTTTCTTGTCTGCGTTGACGACGTAGATCGGCTGGAAGTCGTTCTCGACGTCCACGCCGAGGCGGCGTACCTCACCGGTGTACTCGTCCGGCACCTCGGCGGCGCCGTTCGGCAGGTCGCGGATGTGCCCGACGCTCGCCTCGACGACGTATCCGGGGCCGAGATAGCCCTTGATCGTCTTCGCCTTGGCAGGCGACTCGACAATGACGAGTCGGCGGCCTGCGGTCTCGCTGGTCGGGGACAACTTCGCTCTTCTCTCCGGTCGGCACTCGTGGGCATCCGGGCAGCGCTCTGACGCTGCCCGCGGTGCTGTCGCTGCGGAGTGTGACGGTACAACCCGCCCCCGTGTCAAACGGCAAAAGCCCGCAACGGCCACTCGAACGGTAACCCGACTTCCGCCATTCCTGCCGCCCGGACCGTCCGGTCCGCTCCGCGCACCACTGCCGCCTGCGGGTTTCGCGGTCCCGCCGGGGAACCTGCGGGACCGCCGCCGGACGGCCGCAGCCCCTGCCGGGGAAGTGGATCAGAAGCGGATCGGAAGCGGCTCGGATGCGATCGGACGCGGCTCGGATGCGGATCAGATGTGGATCGGATGCGGGTTCAGATGCGGGTGAAGCACCACACGCCGAGAACGAGGAAGAGTACGCCGAAGAGCGTGGCGAGAGCGGTGGAGGCGACGGGGCTCACACCGAGCGCGACCGGCGCGCGCTGGATGGCGCGCGCCCCCGTCCAGACGAGGAGGGCGGCGCCGAACAGCGCGAAGGCCGCACCGGCGAAGACCGCGGTGACACTCTCCATGTCCGTACCCCTCACGCTCGTCCCGGCGGCTGCCGCCCGGGCGCTCGTACGCCGCCACGCCTCCCGTGGCTCCCGTGCCGCCACGCTGTGCGGACGGCTCGGCAGAGGGGAGGCTGCCACGCCGGGGCGGCGCCGGCGCGAACCCCGGATGAACAGCGTGCGGCTGCCCGGGGAACGGCCGCGAGCGGAACCCGCGCACCGGCCCGGCCGCAGCGCACGATCGGACGTGGAGTCGCTGGTCAGGCGGGTGTTGTACGTCGCATAACCCGGCCCGGACGCCCGGGAGCGGAGCGCTTCGGAGCATCAGGGGCACCCCCGGCGTGGGGAATCCGGAGCCCCGGGGAGGCCGAGGACACGGCACGGGTCATCGCACGGGGTCCAGGAAGCCTTCCTCCACCAGCAGCCGGATCGCCTGCGGGGTGCGGTCGCGCAGCAGCACCGGGTCCTCCGCCATCAACTGGGCGATGGCGTCCAGAATCCGGCCCGCGGGCAGCGACCCGTCGCACACGCCCGCGAAGCCGGCCCCGACGGCGTCGACCTTCGTCGCCCGCCGCATCCCGCGGTGCTGACGCAGCACCACATGCTCGGGGTCCTCCGCGCCGGGCAGCCCGACCTGCTCCTGCACGACCTCCTCGGCCAGGGTGAAGTGCGCGGCGAGCAGCGCGGCGTCGTCGTGTTCCCGCAGATAGTCCTGCCGTGCGAAGTGGGCCTCGACGGCGGATCCGAGGGGCTGCTCCACGGCGTGCGGCCACTCCTCGGCCACGATCGAGGGATTACCGGCGGCGGCCTCGGCGGACTTCCGGAGCGTGATCCAGCCGAAGCCGACGGCCTTGGTGCTCCGGGCTTCGAACTCGTCCAGCCAGGCCTCGTACCGCTGGGTGTACACGGCGGGGTCGGTGCGGTGGTCGCCGCTGTCGCGCAGCCACAGCTCGGCGTACTGCGTGATGTCCTGCACCTCGCGCTGCACGATCCAGGCGTCACACCCCGCGGGCACCCAGGAGCGCACCCGGTCCTGCCATTCCTCACCCTCCACGTGCTGCCAGTTGGCGAGGAACTGCGCGTAACCGCCCTCGTTGAGCCGGTCCCCGGCCTGCTGCACGAGCGTCCGGCACAGATCGTCGCCGCCCATGCCCCCGTCGCGGTACGTCAGCCGGGCTCCGGGCGAGATGACGAAGGGCGGGTTGGACACGATCAGGTCGTACGTCTCCGTACCGACGGGTTCGAAGAGGGAGCCCTCCCGCAGATCGGCGGGGGCCGCGCCGGACAGGGCGAGGGTGAGGCGGGTGAATTCCAGGGCGCGCGGGTTGACGTCCGTGGCCGTGACCCGGGTGGCGTGCTGGGCGGCGTGCAGGGCCTGGATTCCGGAGCCCGTACCGACGTCGAGGGCGGAGGCCACGGGCTTGCGTACGGTGATTCCGGCGAGCGTGGTGGACGCCCCGCCGACGCCGAGGACGACGCCCTCCTCGTGCGAGCCGATGCCGCCGGCCCCGCCGACCGCGCACCCCAGGTCGGAGACGATGAACCAGTCCTGGCCCTCGGGCCCGCCGTAGGGCCGTACGTCGACGGTGGCTCTGACCTGGTCGCCCTCACGGACCGCCCAGCCGTCCTGGACGCACTCCTCCAGCGGGAGGGCCGCGGCGGCCGCGGCGGCGGGGACGGGGCGCTGCAGGAGGAAGAGCCGCACCAGCGTGTCGAGCGGCGAATCCCCGCGGGTGGCCCGGAGCGCCGGCACGGTCTCGCTGCGGGCCAGTGCGGCGTACGCGGGCGCGCCGAGGCGTTCGAGGAGGCCGTCGGCGGTGAAGGCGGCGGCGATCAGGGCTTCGCGGAGCCGGAGGGCGTGGTCGGATGCGGGAAGGCTGGACGTACTCACCCGACCATTGTGTCCGCTCCCGCCGACAACGGCAGCGGCCCGGCGCCCACGAAGGGCAGCCGGGCCGCTGCGAGGCGGGTCTGCGCCGCTACGGACGCACGGACGGACGCGCGGACGGCCACAGCAGGTGCACGCCGTACGCGGTCAGACCTTTTCGCTCGCCGAGGCCGAAGGCGACGCCGACTTCGAGGGCGAACCGGACTCGGCGGCCGGGGCGGACGGCGCGGAGGCCGGCGGAGCCGAGGCCGTCGGCTTCTGGCAGCCCTTCTGCTTGGCCATCGCGGAGCCGACCTCGCCGGACTGGAGCTTCTTCAGCGCCTGGTCACCATTGGTGCTGATCTTGTTCAGCTCGTCGGCAATGCCCTTGAGGCCGTCGGCGAACTTCGCCTGGTCCTTCGTGTCGAGCGCGTCGACCTTCGTCTTCAGGTTCGCGTAGGCCACGGAGGAGGCGTTGAGCTCCTTCACGGCCTCCTTCTGGGTCGTCTCCCCGCCGTCCACGGGCGGCGCGCCCGCCGACTGCACGGCCGAGCCCAGCGCCTTGTACGCCTGCGAGATCTGCTGGAAGGCGGCCGAGTCGGTCTTCTGGACGTCGGCGGGCTTGCTGTTGTCGGCCGTCTGCTGCTGGATCGCGGCGTTGGCGTTCGCGATCTTCTGCAGCTGCGGCTGGACCTGGTCGCAGACCTTCTTCGCCCAGTCGTTCACCTTGTTGTCGCTGTCGTCGCTGCAGCCCGACAGCGTCAGTACGAGTACCGCACCGCCGGACAGTGCGGCTGCAAGCTTCTTGTTCACCGGATTGGGTCCCTTCCAAGGCTCTCGGCCCCGGAACTTACACGCCAAGTGGGCGACAATCTGGCGGCGGGCATCCGATATATATTCTTTTGCAGCCATTTGCACCAAGCGAAACAAGGGAGATACAACTCACCTGCCCGCTCGGACAGATGTCCAGGTGCGCCCTGACAGCAGTGCGGCCCGGGGAGGCCCGGCCGCGGACGGCACGTCAGAACGCGCCGCCCGCAGCCCTACTGAACGGGTGTCATATACGCACCCGCCCTCTGCCTCTCGCCCTCCCGGTTCAGGAAACGGCCGCAGGCCCCGTGGACTTGGCGGGCCCGGCTCCGCCACTGTCACCGCCCGGACCGTCGCCGTCGCCGTCGCCCACGGCGATCCCCCGCCGTTTGGACACGTAGACCGCGCCGATGATGACGACGATGGCGATGACGGCGATCAGAGCCCGTACACCCGCGCTCGCGTCATCCCCGTAACTGAACTGCACCACCGCGGGGGCGATGAGCAGCGCCACGAGATTCATCACCTTGAGAAGCGGGTTGATGGCGGGGCCCGCCGTGTCCTTGAACGGGTCGCCGACCGTGTCGCCGATCACCGTCGCGGCGTGGGCCTCGCTGCCCTTGCCGCCGTGGTGACCGTCCTCGACGAGCTTCTTGGCGTTGTCCCACGCCCCACCGGAGTTGGCGAGGAAGACGGCCATCAGGGTGCCGGTGGCGATCGCGCCCGCGAGATACGAGCCGAGGGCACCGACGCCCAGGGTGAAACCCACCGCGATCGGCGCCAGGACCGCGAGCAGCCCTGGCGTGGCCAGCTCGCGCAGCGCGTCCTTGGTGCAGATGTCGACGACACGGCCGTACTCGGGCTTCTCCGTGTAGTCCATGATCCCGGGGTGCTCACGGAACTGCCGCCGCACCTCGTGGACCACGGCTCCCGCCGAACGGGACACCGCGTTGATGGCCAGCCCGGAGAAGAGGAAGACGACCGCGGCTCCCAGAATCAGGCCGACCAGGTTGTTCGGCTGCGAGATGTCCAGACTCAGCCCGAGCTCCCCCGCCCGGGCCCCCACGTCGTCGACAGCCGTAGCGATGGCGTCCCGGTACGAGCCGAAGAGCGCGGACGCGGCGAGGACCGCCGTGGCGATCGCGATGCCCTTGGTGATGGCCTTGGTGGTGTTGCCGACGGCGTCCAGGTCCGTGAGGACCTGCGCTCCCGCACCCGTGACGTCCCCGGACATCTCGGCGATGCCCTGGGCGTTGTCGGAGACCGGGCCGAAGGTGTCCATCGCGACGATGACACCCACGGTGGTCAGCAGGCCGGTCCCGGCCAGGGCGACCGCGAAGAGCGCCAGCATGATCGACGTACCGCCGAGCAGGAACGCACCGTAGACGCCGAGCCCGATCAGGAGCGCCGTGTAGACGGCCGACTCCAGGCCGATGGAGATGCCCGCGAGCACCACGGTGGCCGGGCCGGTCAGCGAGGACTTCCCGATGTCCCGGACAGGCCGCCGGCTGGTCTCGGTGAAGTAGCCGGTGAGCTGCTGGATCAGGGCGGCGAGCACGATCCCGATGGCCACCGCGACCAGGGCGAAGACCCGCGGGTCGCCGCCGTGCGAGGTGATGGCGCCGTCGGTGACCCCGTCCAGCTCGGCGTACGTCGAGGGCAGATAGACGAAGACCGCGACGGCCACAAGGACCAGCGAGATCACGGCGGAGACGAAGAACCCCCGGTTGATGGCGCTCATGCCGCTGCGGTCGGCGCGCCGGGGCGCGACGGCGAAGATCCCGATCATCGCGGTGACCACCCCGATGGCCGGGACGATCAGCGGAAAGGCGAGTCCCGCGTCGCCGAAGGCGGCCTTGCCGAGGATGAGCGCGGCCACGAGCGTCACCGCGTACGACTCGAAGAGGTCGGCGGCCATGCCCGCGCAGTCACCGACGTTGTCGCCCACGTTGTCGGCGATGGTGGCGGCGTTGCGCGGATCGTCCTCGGGGATGCCCTGTTCCACCTTGCCCACGAGGTCGGCACCCACGTCGGCGGCCTTGGTGAAGATGCCGCCCCCGACCCTCATGAACATGGCGATCAGTGCGGCACCGAGGCCGAACCCCTCCAGCACCTTGGGCGCGTCGGCGGCGTAGACGAGCACGACGCACGAGGCGCCGAGCAGGCCGAGGCCGACGGTGATCATTCCGACCACGCCACCGGTACGAAAAGCGATCTTCATCGCCCGGTGCGAAACGGTGGTGAGATCCTTTTCCGGCTCCCCTTCCGCCGGAGTCGCCTCACGCGCGGCAGCCGCCACCCGCACATTGCTGCGGACCGCGAGCCGCATACCGATGTATCCGGTGGCTGCCGAGAAAAGCGCACCCACCAGGAAGAACAGTGAGCGCCCCACGCGCTGCGACCAGTTGTCGGCCGGAAGCAGCAGGAGCAGGAAGAACACGACGACGGCGAAGACGCCGACCGTGCGCAGCTGCCGGGTCAGATAGGCATTCGCGCCTTCCTGGACGGCCGCCGCGATCTCTTTCATACGTGCGGTGCCCTCACCGGCCGCCAGCACCTGCCGTACGAGCAGCTGGGCCACGACCAGTGCGGCCAGGGCGACGACCGCGATGACGACGACGATCAGCCTGTTGCCATCGGTGAGAACTGCTGCTGCGAGTGAGGTGGAGCGGCCGGAAGGTACGGGAACGTGCGTCAGTTCTGCCATTGGGGTGTCGAAGAACTCCGCCATACGTCCTCCTTGACGCTGAGCGCTCAAGACGTGGACGGATTGTAGGGAGCAAATCCTGATCAAAACAGTGGGTGGTCAATGAAATCGACTTTCGTCCACCCAATGGCAAATGATCTCGCGCGGACTCGTACCCGAATGCAGTAATGGGACAGAAGCATGGCACGCGCACGGCCCACTCATGGCACACATCTGGTGCGCATCTGGCACACATCTGGCTCGCACGTAATTACGGGAGATCATTGATCAAGCGCGAATAAAAAAGCCCTGCTCAGCAGGGCACAAAATGGTGATCACAACTGTCACCCGAAGACCGCGCGGGCACGAAAAAGGGGACCGGGCGCCGTACGGGAAGGGTCGCACGGGGCAGCGGGGGCCGGCACTGACGCGCCGGAAGGTGTGCGGCAGAGTCCCGGAGCCGCACGGGACGGCAGGGGGATGCCCAAGGACCGCCACAAGGAGCGACGGAGCGGCGGGGGCTGCGCCAGGGCCGCACAGGGCGGATGGCTCAGGGAAGCACCACGGCAGGGGCCGTCGGCCAGGTCATGCGGATCACTCCGCCGTCCGCACCCGTGCGGACCTCCACGTCGTCGACCAGCCCGCTGATGACGGCGAGGCCCATCTCGTCCTCGCTGTCGGCATCGGTATCCGGCTGGTCCGGGCCTCCGCCAGGAGTGCCCACGCCCGAGGCGTCGCTTCCCTGAGCGGCATGCCCGTCCCCGACCTCGATGGAGAACGCCTTCTCCTCCTCGGTCAGCACAACCGTGATCGGGGCGGCGATGTCATGGCTCCGGTGCAGCCCCACGGCACGGCTGCACGCCTCGCCGACTGCGAGCCTGACCTCGTCGAGCACCGCCTCGTCGACACCCGCCCGGCGCGCCACGGCGGCTGCCACGAGGCGGGCCGTCCTGACGTGTTCAGGCTGAGCGCTGAAGCGGAGTTCAACGGTTGGCATGCCATCCCCCTCGAACGTATGGGCGTGCATCTCAGGGGCCCGGGCGTGGCGCCCGGTACCCCTGTCTCATTCTCCTCCGGGAACCGACAAAGCCGGCAGCCGACCACATGGCCGACCGCCTGCTCCTGGCGGCCCGTCTGCTGCCGCCCGCCGGTCTGTCACTGCGCGCACGCCGACCTGGGAGCTGCCGACCCGCGCCCGACGTCAGTCGGTAGCCGCGACAGCCTCATCGACCGTGGTGTGGATGGGAAACACCTTGGTCAGACCTGTGATCCGGAAGATCTTGAGAATGCGCTCCTGGTTGCACACCAGGCGCAGCGAGCCCTCATGGGCCCGGACACGCTTCAAGCCGCCCACGAGCACGCCGAGGCCGGTGGAGTCGAGGAAGTCGACGCCTTCCATGTCGACAACCAGGTGGTAGCTGCCGTCATTCACCAACTCGACCAACTGCTCGCGCAGCTTGGGCGCGGTATACACATCAATCTCGCCACCGACCTCGACGACCGTACGGTCGCCACCAGGCCCGGACACATTGCGAGTCGACAGGGACAGGTCCACGGATCCTCCAGCACCTTGCTATCGAGCGGTCGCCCCTCGGTCTCCCCGACGGAGGCCAGGGGACGGATCGCCAGCCGCGATGGCATTCAATCACTTACCAGCAGCCATGCACGACGCCTTGGGACCATTGTCCGTCACGCCAGTGACACACTCGGTGCCGATGGCCAAGAATCACCGCCCCAGTCGACCACCCGAGAACGCGGGCTCGCGCCCCTCTCCCACGGTGGTTCTCGACCGGCTCGCCGCAGCGGCGGGCCGGGCAGCGCGCATCACTCATACGGAGCACTTGCCCCCGCGTGCGGGAACCCATGCCCTCTGGCCGGATCGCATCCGTCCAGAAGTGATCTCGGCAATCGGCAGGGCCGGAATCGACCATCCGTGGACGCACCAGGCCACTGCCGCCGAGCACGCCCTGGACGGCGAGTCCGTGGTCATCGCCACCGGGACGGCGTCCGGCAAGTCGCTCGCCTACCTCGCTCCGGTGCTGAGCACCCTCCTCGAGGGCTCCCATGCCCCGAACGGCCGTGGCACCACCGCCCTGTACCTCGCCCCCACCAAGGCCCTCGCCGCCGACCAGCGCCGCGCGGTGAAGGCGCTCGCGGCCCCCCTCGGCTCCGCGATCCGGCCGGCCGTCTACGACGGGGACACGCCTGTCGAAGAACGCGAATGGGTGCGCCAGTACGCCAATTACGTCCTCACCAACCCCGACATGCTGCACCGGGGCATCCTCCCGTCCCATCCCCGCTGGGCCTCCTTTCTCCGCTCCCTCCGCTTCGTCGTGATCGACGAGTGCCACACCTACCGGGGAGTCTTCGGCTCCCACGTCGCCCAGGTGCTGCGCCGTCTACGCCGCCTCTGCGCCCGCTACGGAGCCGACCCCGTCTTCCTCCTCGCCTCCGCCACCGCGGCACAGCCCTCGGTCGCCGCGGGCCGTCTCACGGGCCTGCCGGTCAAGGAGGTCGCCGACGACGCCTCACCCCGGGGCGAGATGGTCTTCGCCCTCTGGGAGCCGCCGCTGACCGAGCTGCACGGCGAGAAGGGTGCTCCCGTACGCCGTACCGCCACAGCCGAGACCGCCGACCTCCTGACCGACCTGACACTCCAGGGCGTGCGGTCGGTCGCCTTCGTACGCTCCCGGCGCGGCGCCGAGCTCATCTCGCTCATCGCCAAGGAACGGCTCGCCGAGGTGGACCGCTCGCTGCCCGGGCGCGTCGCCGCCTACCGCGGCGGTTATCTGCCCGAGGAGCGCCGGGCCCTGGAGCGGGCCCTGCACTCCGGAGACCTGCTCGGACTGGCCGCCACGACCGCCCTGGAGCTCGGCATCGACGTCTCCGGCCTGGACGCCGTGGTCATCGCCGGCTATCCGGGCACCCGTGCCTCCCTCTGGCAGCAGGCGGGCCGCGCAGGACGCTCGGGCCAGGGCGCCCTCGCCGTCCTGGTGGCCCGGGACGATCCGCTGGACACCTTCCTCGTCCACCACCCCGAGGCGTTGTTCCAGCAGCCTGTGGAGTCGACCGTCCTGGACCCGGACAACCCGTACGTCCTGGCTCCCCACCTGTGTGCCGCGGCGGCCGAGCTGCCTCTCACGGAGGCCGACATCGAGCTCTTCGGCCCGGCGGTGCCCGAGCTCCTGCCCCAGCTGGAAGCCGCGAAGCTGCTGCGCAGGCGGACGACGGGCTGGCACTGGACACGCCGTGAACGCGCCGCCGACCTCACCGACATCCGCGGCGGGGGCGGCCGTCCCGTCCAGATCGTCGAGGAAGGCACCGGCCGGCTGCTGGGGACCGTGGACGAGTCGGCGGCGCACACCGCCGTCCACGAGGGCGCCGTCCACCTCCACCAGGGACGGACCTATCTCGTCCGTACGCTGGACCTGGAGGATTCGGTGGCCCTGGTGGAGGAAGCCGTCCCTCCCTACTCGACCAACGCCCGCGACACGACCGCGATCGCCGTGCTGGAGACCGACACCGAGATTCCGTGGGGCGACGGGCGGCTCTGCTTCGGCTCCGTCGAGGTCACCAACCAGGTCGTCTCCTTTTTGCGCCGCAGGCTGATCACCGGAGAGGTCCTGGGCGAGACCAAACTCGACCTGCCACCCCGGACCCTTCGCACCCGCGCCGTGTGGTGGACGGTCACCGAGGACCAGCTCGACGCCGCCCGGATCACCCCGGAGATCCTCGGAGGCGCCCTGCACGCCGCCGAGCACGCCTCCATCGGCATGCTGCCGCTCTTCGCCACCTGCGACCGCTGGGACATCGGCGGCGTCTCCGTTCCGCTGCACCCCGACACGCTCCTTCCCACGGTCTTCGTCTACGACGGTCACCCGGGCGGTGCCGGCTTCGCCGAGCGCGCCTTCCACACGGCCCGTACGTGGCTCACGGCGACGCGTCAGGCCATCGCGTCCTGCGAGTGCGAGGCCGGCTGCCCCTCCTGCATCCAGTCCCCCAAGTGCGGCAACGGCAACGAGCCGCTGCACAAGCGGGGCGCCGTACGCCTCCTGACCGAACTGCTCAGGACAGCGCCACCGGACCCCCCGTCGGAGCGGTAGCCGGACCTGCTGCTGGACCCGCCGCCGGACCTGACGTGCCGGACCCTCCGCCGGACCAGTCGTTGCCGGGTCGCCCGGATCTGCCGGGGGCAGGTCCGACGGGGACAGGTCCGTCGAGGGCAGGTCCGTCGAGGGCGGGTCCGTCGAGGGCGGGGAGCCCTCCGGAGGCCCCGCTCGCGACCTCACCTCGGGTGCGTACGGTCCGAAGCGCGCCCGCACGGTCACATCGGCGATCTCTCCGGTGACGCCGCACCGCACGATCTCCGCGCCCTGTGCCTCGGCAACCTCACCAGCCGCCGCGCAGGCCGCCTCCGCGCCTCGCAGTGCCTGGTCGGCCGCGGCAAGTGCAGCCAGATCCGCCGCGCCGCCGGCCCGGTGACGGGCGGACACGGCCTGGCCGAGAGCGAGCACCATCGCGAACACCGCCCAGAGGGTCGCGGTCGTGACGGCCACCCAGACCGTCGCCATCCCCCGGTCCCCGACTTCAGGGCCGCATCTCGTCCTGCTCACGGTTCCGCCCCCACGGTGTCCTCCGCCAGCGCGACGGCCTCGGCGCTCAACGTCAGGCCCAGCGGGCCGGGCCCCGGCGTGGGCGCCTCGACCCTGACCTTCCAGAGGGACCCGGCCCGCTCCACGGCGACCCGTGCCCGGCCCGGCGCCGCCTCCTGCGCTGCGGACCGCACCGCACCCTCCGGCTCCGACCGGGCCGCGGCCCGCGCCCCGGCCCGTGCGGCGTCCACACAGCGGATCTGGTCCGAGGCGGCCACCAGCGCCCAGACGAGGGCGAGGACGAACACCACCAGCACCGGAAGGGCCATGGCAGCCTCCGCCGTAACCGCTCCCCGGTCTCCGCTCCGGCCTCTGCGCGAGCCCTCAGAATTTCGCATCGAGGGCGTCCTTGATCAGCGACTGCAACGCCGACAGCACCGCCCCGCTGGTGACGACCTTGTAGAGCACCGCCGCGAACGCGCACGCAGCGATGGTCCCCACCGCGTACTCGGACGTCGTCATCCCCCGGTCGTTCCCACGGCTCCGCAGGCGCTTGCCGATCCCGGCGTCCCATGCACGACGCAACGCGCCCAGCGACCGCGCCCTAACATTCCTGCCCATCTCAACCCCCATGTTCAGAAACCACGTTGTTTCGTTCGGTACTTCGGCCGACGCTTGGTTCAAGCACGCTTCGACCGGGCCAAGCCGTGCCGGGCCAGGCCGCCGGCAGCGAGCCAAGGGCCGGGCGCAGCGCGGCGGCAGCCGCAGGGCCGAAGAGCCGCTGTCGCGTTCAGCCGCGGTGCAAGAGGCCGGACGCCAGTCCGATCACCACCGGCGCCACGCCCACCGCCAGAAAGGCGGGCAGGAAGCAGAGCCCCACCGGCGCGGTGATCAGCACACCCGCCCGCTGCGCACGCGCCACGGCCGCGCTCGCCCGCTCGGCGCGTATCTCGTCGGCCAGCCTGGAAACCGGCTCGGCCGCAGGTGCCCCCGTCGACCCGGCACGCTCCAGACATCGGGCCAGTGGCGCGGCCCCCGGCAGCTCCCCGAACCGGCCCCATGCCTCGGCCGGTTCACCGCCGAGCAGGATCTCGGCCGCCGTTCGGGCCAGCCGCTCACCGACCGGGCCGCCGATCGATTCGCCCACCGCCTCCGCCGCTTCCCTCGGCCCGGCACCCGCCGAGAGGCAGGAAGCCAGCAGATCCGCGACGACCGGCAGTTGTCGGGCGACCAGGGCGGCCTCGGCGCCTTGGTCGGCAGCACCTCGTGCTTGGACGGTGCGCCGCCATCGCCGTACGCCGTACGCCGCCGCAAGACCGATCCCGCTTCCGGCCGGGCCGCCGACGAGGATCCAGCCCGTCGCCCAGACGGCGATGAACACCGCCCACCGCCGAGCGCGGCCCCAGCCTGGCGCCCGTAGACCCGTCCGCCCCTGCCTCGTGCCGAGCGCATGTCCCCCGGTCAGCAGTTCCAGCCGTCTGCGTATCGCGCGCTCATGCCGTCGGCCTCTGAGCGCCAGGGTGAGATACGCGGCTGTGCCCAGCACCGTCCCCGCCGCCCCAGCGGCAGCCGCCGTACCCCCCGAACCAGGCACCCCGCTCACACCGCCTCCCCCGCCCGCACGATCCGCGACGCCCAGAACAGCCCCGCGGCCTCCAGCAGGCCACCTGCCACCAGGCAGACGAGTCCCCCAGGGCTGTGCAGCAGCACCCCCAACGGGTCCGCCCCGAGTGCCGCCCCCAGCCCCAGCCCCACCACCGGCAGCAACGCCAGGAGCACGACCGTCGACCACGCGCCCGCCAACTGCGCCCGCAACTCCTCCCGTCGCCGCCTCTCACCCCGCAGGGCGCTCTCCAGCCGGGCCAGACCCGCCGCGAGACCGGCTCCGCCGTTCACCGCGACCCGCCAGCAGGCGGCCATCCCCGCAAGCCCCTCTAGGCCGGGCCCCGCCGACGCCTCCCGCAACGCGCCCGGCACGTCGCCACCGAACCGCGCGGCGGCCAGCACGGCGGACTCACCCGCGCCCAGCGCCTCAGCGTTCCGCGCGTCTCCCGACCCCCCTGTGTTCCGAGCGGCGGCGAGCAACGCCTGTCCGGGCTCCCGTCCGGCCCGTAACTCGCCGATCACCGCGCCACAGAGCGCCGTCACCGCATCGGCCGCGATCTCCTGCTCACGTCGCCGGTCCCTGCGCCGCAGCCAGCGCCTCACCAGGGGGACCGCCACAGCTCCCGCAAGCAGCGGCAGCACCGATTCACCCAGCACCGCGAGAACAGCCGCCACAGGGGCGCACAGCCATTCCTTCCGCCCCGCGAGAAGCGCACACGCCCAGTCCCGTGCCGCCGGCCCCCACGGCTCCTCCCTCCGCCGATCCAGCAACAGCCGGGCCCTCCGCGCCCCCGGGTCACGGGCCACGGCCAGAGCGCCCGCCACGCCCGCACAGCCGGCCATCGCCCACGCCGGCATCCGCATCAGCAGGTCGGGGGCCACCGAGGTCATGACGCAACCTCGATCAGCGAGCCGAGCCGCTCCCAGCCCCGCTCCGGCTCGAACCCGTCGGCACCCCAGCGCAGCGCCGGAACGGTGACGACCAGGCCCGCGGAATCCCGTTCCAGCACGTGCACTTCGGCCAGACGCCGCCGCCCGCCCCTGTCCCGCACAAGGTGGACCACCACGGACAGCGCCGCCGCCAACTGGCTGTGCAGAGCCGCCCTGTCGAGACCGGCGGCAGTTCCCAGAGCTTCCAGACGTGCCGGGACGTGCTCGGCCGCATTGGCGTGCACAGTGCCGCAGCCGCCCTCATGCCCGGTATTGAGGGCGGCCAGAAGCTCGGTCACCTCTGCACCGCGGACCTCTCCCACCACCAGCCGGTCAGGACGCATACGCAGCGCCTGGCGCACCAGGTCCCGCAGCGTCACCCGCCCGGCACCCTCCTGATTGGCGGGCCGCGACTCCAGCCGCACCACGTGCGGGTGATCCGGTCGCAGTTCCGCCGAATCCTCAGCCAGCACGATGCGTTCGCGCTCACCGACCGCCCCCAGCAGGCTCGACAGCAGAGTGGTCTTCCCCGCGCCCGTTCCTCCGCTGATCAGATACGACACCCTGGCCTCCACCAGAGCTCTCAGCAGCCGGTCGCCGCCGGGCGGGACGGTCCCCGCTGCCACGAGCTCCTCCAGCGTGAAGGCCCGGGGCCGCACCACACGGAGCGAGAGGCACGTCGAGCCCACCGACACCGGCGGCAGAACCGCGTGCATACGTGTCCCGTCCGGCAGCCGCGCGTCCACCCACGGCCGAGCGTCGTCCAGCCGTCGCCCCGCCACCGCGGCAAGCCTCTGAGCCAGCCTCCGGACGGCCGCCGCGTCCTGGAAGACGACCGGGGTCAGCTCGAGTCCGCCGCCGCGGTCCACCCACACCCGGTCGGGGGCGGACACCAGCACATCGGTCACCGCCGGGTCGGCCAGGAGACGCTCCAGCACTCCTGTACCGACAAGCTCGCCCCGCAGCTCCTCGGCCGCGCCGAGCACTTCCGCGTCACCGAGCAGACGGCCCTGCTCCCTCAACGCGGCGGCCACTCCCGCAGGAGTGGGCGCCGCGCCACTGCGGGCCAGTCGCTGGCGCACGGCGTCGAGCAGCGCGTCGGTCATGACGGCCCTCCCCCTTGAAGCCGGGGCGGGACAGTCTCCAGGCGGCGGGGGACATCCGCCTGGTCCCAGAAGGCCTTGCAGAAGCGGGCCAGCGCGCCGTGGGGATCCCCACCCGGAGGCACACCGTTGTCCTGGGCCGCAGGCAGCCCGGGTTCTGTGGGCAGGTCACCGACGAGTGGCAGGCCCAGTGCCTGCGCGACCCACTGCTCGTCCAGACCCGCGGTGTAGGGCCCTCTGGCGATGACGCGCAGGTCTTCGAGAACCATGCGGGCCGCGGCCGCCACGCGCTGGGCAGCCGCGACCGCTCTCAGCTCCCCGGGTACGACCAGCAGCCCGACGTCGAGCTGCGCCAGCGCCTCGGCCACGCTTTCGTCCAACCGCCGCGGCAGGTCCACGACCACCACTCCACCGAGTCGGCGCGCGGCGGCGAGCACCGACTGCATGGCCTGTGGAGGAACGATCACCTGCTCGCCCCGGCCCCAGCTGAGCACGCGCAGCCCGTGCAGCGCCGGCAGCGACTCCTCCAGCGCCCCTCCGCCCAGCCTCCCTTTCGAACGGGCGAAATCCGGCCACCGCAAACCCTCGGATCCCTCACCGCCGAGCAGCACATCGATGCCACCGCCCAAGGGGTCGCCGTCGATGAGCATGGTCCGCCTGCCTGATCTCGCAGCTGTGACTGCGAGCGCACAGGCCAGCGTGGATGCGCCGGAGCCCCCTCGGCCTCCCATCACTCCCACGGTGAGCGCCGATCGGCCCACGCCCTCCACGGCGTTGGCGATCTGGTCGACCAACCAGCCTTCGGAATCAGGCAGTCTCAGCACATACTCGGCACCGATCTCCACCGCGCGGCGCCAGACCTCAGGGTCGTCCTGGTCCCGTCCGACGAGCATGACGCCCGGCCTGCGGGGCGCCCCACGGCATCCGCGCGCCGCATCGTCGCCGACCAGGACCATCGGGGCCCGCTTCCAGCTGCCTCTCTCCTCGGGAGACCCGTGATGCACTTCCGGCACCGCGCCGGCCGCCGCGCACAGCCTCAGCAGATCGTCCAGCAGATCCGGGTCCTCGGTGAGGATCAGCGGCCCTTCCCGCCGAGCTTCAGCGCTCGACGGGCCATCCCCCGCGAAAGATCCAGCCACGGTCCACGCCCCTCTCACTGTCTCCTCCAGTGCGGTTTCGCGGCGATCTCGAACGCTTCCGAGATGCGCGATTCCGGTACCCGCGGACTTCGCAGGTGGAATCAACATGCAGCGACGCGGAAAAACATGTGGATCTTGCTTAAAAACTGTGGATAACTCAAGCGTTGTGGATATCTCGGTAGCTCGTACAGGGGACTTTCGCAGCGCACCCCTTCCGCTACACACCGTGACGGGTCAGGATCGAGTGAACCCACAGGGGCAGACGGCCCACGGGTGACACGAGGAGGGAGCGGATCGGCTACTCGGCCGCGAAACGCATCCGGACATGCGACGACCCCCGCCGGGGGGGAGAGCGGGGGTCGTCCCCACGGCCGACTCGGGGGGGGAGGAGTCGGACCGGGTTAGCACGGTCGCGAACGATCCGTGACTTCCATGGTGTACCCGAGGCCCTTCTCAGGCAAACCCACCTGCGGGACTTTACGCCGAATGGCGGGCCCCTATGCTCACCTTTGTGGAAAACTGCTTCTCGCCGCGCACAGCAGCCTTCTTTGACCTGGACAAGACGGTCATTGCGAAGTCATCGACACTGACCTTCAGCAAGTCCTTCTACCAAGGCGGGCTGATCAACCGCCGTGCCGTACTGCGCACCGCGTACACACAGTTCGTGTTCCTTGCCGGGGGCGCCGATCACGACCAGATGGAGCGGATGCGTGAGTATCTCTCAGCGCTCTGCAAGGGCTGGAACGTCCAGCAGGTCAAGGACCTCGTCGCCGAGACCCTGCACGACCTGATCGACCCGATCATCTACGACGAAGCCGCAACCCTCATCGAGGAACATCACACCGCTGGGCGTGATGTGGTCATCGTGTCGACCTCCGGCGCCGAAGTCGTCGAACCGATCGGGGAACTCCTGGGCGCCGACCGGGTCGTGGCGACCCGGATGGTCGTGGGTGACGACGGCTGCTTCACCGGCGAGGTCGAGTACTACGCCTACGGCCCGACGAAGGCCGAGGCCATCAGGGCTCTCGCCGAATCGGAAGGCTATGACCTCGCGCGCTGCTATGCGTACAGCGACTCCGCCACCGACGTGCCGATGCTCGACGCCGTGGGGTATCCGCACGCCGTCAACCCGGATCGAGCACTGCGTCGCGAGGCCACCCTCAGGGAATGGCCGATTCTCGTCTTCAATCGGCCCGTCCGGCTCAAGCAGCGGCTACCCACCTTCTCGATGCCACCGCGACCGGCACTCGTGGCAGCCGCCGCGCTGGGTGCGGCCGCGGTGACCGCGGGGCTCGTCTGGTACACCAACCGTCGCCGCTCAGCCGCGATCCCCGCCTGACAGCCCCTACAGCCCGGACGGCCGACCCCACCCCCCGTCGGGCGCGCAACAATGTCCGACTCGGCTGCATTTGAACATAAAAGTAAAGAAAATCGGCCAGGGCTTCCACTGCTCCCACCAGCACTGGAGTACAAAGGACTCAACGGCCCGCGAGACCAAGGACATCCGCGAGGATCACCTTTCACGCAGTAAGGCCCCACGGACCGCGCACGAAAGCCGAGCACCCACGCGACGTCGACCCGTCGATTACGGGCCAGCCGCACCAGGTGACGGGCAAAGAACCCGGCCTGATGGGCACATATATCGAGGACGCTTGGTAACTGGGCGGACGTGCCAGCGGCGGTACCGGAAACGGTGCCGCCGCAACCCTTTCCAGGCGGGCCCACTGCGAGCGGGACACGTCGGCAAACACCCGGTCGAGACGCTCGCCCGCTCCCGGGCGGAGAGAGTCAGGCCGCGCCGCGCTGCAGCGCCTCGCATACCGCCGTGGATTCCCGGACGCCCAGCTCCACGGAGCGCCCGCAGTGGGCGATCCAGGCGGCCATGCCCTCCGGCTTGCCCGACAGATACCCCTCGAAGGCGGCGACATAGGACGCGCGCCCCTGCTCGGCATGGCCGACCTCGGCGGGACAGATCGACTTGGGGTCGAGACCGCTGCCGATCAGCACGATCCGCTCCGCGGTCCGGGCGACCAGGCCGTTGTGCGAACCGAAGGGGCGCAGCGCCAGCAGTTCACCGTGCACCACCGAGGACGTCACCAGCGCGGGCGCGGAGCCACCGGCGATGATCAGTTGCGACAGCCCTTCGAGGCGCCCGGCCACCTCGTCCGCGTCCGGGACAGGTGCCTCGATCAGTGGCTCGACGACAGGCTCGCCCGCCAGCCGGGGCCTGCCGACCGTGTCGTCCGGAGACGCTCCGCCCGCGGCCACCAGGTGCAGGCGGGCCAGGACACGAAGCGGCGACTGCCGCCAGATGGACAGCAGCTGCCCCGCCTCCGCCGTGAGCCTCAAGGCGGCACCGATGGTGCGGGACTCGTCCACACCACTGAAATCCGTGCGCCGGCGCACCTCCTCGAGATTCCAGTCGGCACCCGAGAGAGCCGCGGAACCACGAGCTCCGCGCAGGGCCGCCTCAGCGGTGACCTCATTGCTGCGACGCCGCATGACCCGGTGCCCGTAGACCCGGTCCACAGCCTTGCGTACGGAGTCCACCGCGTCGGGGACGCCCAGCAGGTCACCCAGGGCGGCAAGCGGGTCCGAGGAAGTCGTACTCATAAGTAGGGAGGCTACGCGCCCGGGATGCGGATGCCGCCCCGGAGTGGCCTTCTTCACCAAGGATGACCACAGCACGCAATCATCCCGCTACCCTAGGTGAACATGAAGATCGCTTTCGTGGGGAAGGGCGGCAGCGGCAAGACCACGCTGTCCTCGCTCTTCATCCGCCACCTCGCTGCCAATGAAGCCCATGTCGTCGCGGTGGACGCCGACATCAACCAGCATCTCGGGGCCGCCCTAGGCCTGGACGAACAGGAGGCCGCCGCCCTGCCCGCCATGGGCGCCCAGCTGCCTCTCATCAAGGACTACCTCCGCGGGAGCAACCCCCGCATCGCGTCCGCCGCGACGATGATCAAGACAACACCCCCCGGAGAGGGGTCCCGGCTCCTCCGCGTCCGCGAGGACAACCCGGTGTACGACGCCTGCGCCCGCACGGTGCGTCTCGACGACGGCGACATCCGGCTTATGGCCACCGGTCCGTTCAACGAGTCCGATCTGGGCGTCGCCTGCTACCACTCCAAGGTCGGAGCGGTCGAGCTCTGCCTGAACCACCTGGTCGACGGGCCCGACGAGTACGTGGTGGTCGACATGACCGCCGGGTCGGATTCGTTCGCGTCAGGATTGTTCACCCGTTTCGACATGACCTTCCTGGTCGCCGAACCGACCCGGAAGGGCGTCTCGGTCTACCGCCAGTACAAGGAGTACGCGCGGGACTTCGGGGTGGCGCTGAAGGTGGTCGGCAACAAGGTCCAGGGGGAGGACGACCTCGACTTCCTGCGCGCCGAGGTCGGCGACGACCTGCTGGTCGGTATCGGTCACTCCGACTGGGTCCGGACGATGGAGAAGGGTCGGCCGGCCCCGTTCGAACTCCTGGAAGCGGACAACCGGATGGCCCTGCAGGCCCTGCAGAACGCCGCGGAGGACTCGTACGGGCTGCGTGACTGGGAGCGCTACACGCGCCAGATGGTGCACTTCCACCTGAAGAACGCGGAGAGCTGGGGCAACGAGAAGACGGGCGCCGACCTGGCTGCCCAGGTCGACCCCGCCTTCGTCCTGCATGAGCACCTCGTGGATGCGGGCGCTGCCCAGCCGGCCTGAACCGGCAGGAGCGGTGCCGGAGTGCGACCCCTACTCCGCTCCCCCGTCAGCTCCCTTGCCTGCCGGCTGGTCCGCCGGCCTGGCGGGCACGGGGCTGCCGGCGGGCTTGCCCGGAGCCGTCCCCGCGAGGAACGCGGTCCAGCCCGGCTTGGGCTCCTGACCCACCTTCAGCGTCCCGAGCTTCGCGAGCGTCGCCGGGTCCTGCGCGTCCAGCCAGTCCGCGAGCTGACGGAAGGAAACGCACTGCACATCCTGCTTGGTGCACACCGTCTTGATCGTTTCCTCGACGGCACGCATGTAGGTGCCGCCGTTCCACGATTCGAAGTGGTTGCCGATGATCATCGGAGCGCGGTTCCCGTTGTAGGCGCGGTCGAACGCCTGAAGAAGTCCGTCCCGCATCTGGTTGCCCCAGTACTCGCGCTTGTCCGGGTCGCCCTGCGTCGTCGTACCGGACTGGTTGAACATGAAGTTGTAGTCCATCGAGAGCGTCTCGAACGCGCGGCCCGGCACGGGGACGAGTTGCAGGGGCAGGTCCCAGAGCCCGTCCTTCTTCGCGGGCCAGACCTGGTTGCCGATACCGCTGGAGTCGTAGCGGAATCCCATGGTCCGGGCGGCCGCGACCATGTTCTTCTGGCCCTCCAGGCACGGTGTGCGGGCGCCGATCAGCTCCTTGTCGTAGTCGAAGGGCAGCGGCGCCTCACCCTTGAGGTCGGGGGCGTTGGTCTTCCAACCCTTCACGAAGGACTTCGCCTGGCTGATCTCGCTCTTCCACTCCTCGACCGACCACGTGCCGACGCCTCCGTCAGGCCCACAGAAGTGCCCGTTGAAGTGGGTTCCGATCTCGTTGCCCTCCAGCCACGCCGCACGGAGCTCCGTCAGCGTGTTGCGGATTCCCTCCGTGTCGTTGAACCCGATGTCGGAGCGGCCCGCCGAATGCTGAGGCGGGTCGTAGAGGTCCTTCTTGGTCTCCGGCAGGAGGTACACGCCGCTGAGGAAATACGTCATCCTGGCGTCGTACTTCTTCGCGACCGCCCGGAAATGCGAGAAGAGCTTCTGGCTGTCCTCACCCGCACCGTCCCACGAGAACACCACGAACTGCGGGGGCTTCTGGCCGGGCTTGAGCCTCTTGGCCACGGGCAGTTTCGGCTGCGCTCCCGTAAAGGCGGTGGACCCGTCACCGATGAGCTTGACGGCCCCCTTCGGCGCCGCGGCCGGAGAGTTCTCCTCCGCGCCGGGGGCGGACCGCTTCCCGGTGCCGGGCGTGGAGCCGCCGGCTCCCGTGTCCGGGCCCGAGCAGCCGGCCAGGCCTGCGACCAGCGCCGTGACCACGGCGCCCAGGGCGATCCTCTTCGTGGCGGCCATCATCCGTCCACCCTCTTCCTTGCAGGATTCGTGCGTTGAAGTGCCGACACGGCGCGGCCAACCTCACACGCAGCTCCGCGGGAACCAGTACGACAAGCCGGATGAAAAGCTGCTTATTCACTGAGAAGGGTGATGCAGTGGGCTATTTGCTCGAAAGCATGGACACCTTTCTTTACTCTCCATTACTATTCATTTACGGAGAGTTGAGAAATCCCGCCGCTGTACCCCACCGCTGCACGCCGTGATCCACGGCCGCCGTCATTCACATACCGCGACCGCGCTGCCCCGGAGGAGACGGGAACATGTCTGCCTGCGCCCCTACTCGCAACGACCACTCATCCCGTAGTTCACGCCCTTCCCGGGCCTCGGGATTCAAGCGTCCACACAGCCCGCCCCCGCGGCCGGGCCGCGGCCCCTTCCGCGTCTCGGGTGCGGATCTGTCCGCATCGATCACTGTCTTCCTGATCGCCATTCCCATGTCGCTCGGCCTCGCCGTCGCCATGGACGCCCCTCTCGCCGCCGGCCTGGTGTCCGCCGCGATCGGCGGCATCGTCGCCGGCCTGCTGGGCGGCACGCCGCTCCAGGTCAGCGGCCCGTCCGCCGGACTGACCGTGGTCACGGCGGAGTTGATCCAGATCTACGGCTGGCGCACCACCTGCGCGATCACCATCGGTGCGGGGCTCCTGCAGATCCTGCTGGGGTCGGTGAGAGCGGCACGCAGTGCCCTCGCCGTCAGCCCGGCCATCGTCCACGGCACACTCGCCGGGATCGGTGTCGCCATCGCTCTCGCCCAGTTGCACGTCGTGTTCGGCGAGGTGCCCCGGAGCTCCGCCCTGGAGAACGCCCTCGCGCTCCCCGCCCGCCTGACTCACTTCGAGCCGGCCGGGCCCCTCATCGGAGCCCTGACGATCCTGCTTCTCGTCGTCTGGCCGCGTATGCCCGGGCGGATCGGGGCGTCGCTGGGCAGAATCCCCGCCGCCCTCGCCGCCGTGGTGATCGCGACGGCGGTGGCCGCCGCGGCGGCGCCCGGGATCGCCCGGGTGGATCTGCCGTCGTGGCGCTCGCACGCACTGCCCGAGCTGCCGCACGGCCCGGTGATGGCGCTGGCGACGGCGATGTTCACCGTCATGCTCGTGGCCAGCCTCGAATCCCTGCTGGCCGCCGTTTCCGTGGACAAGCTGGCCGCAGAGCGGGCGGCAGCCCCACCCAAGGACGGGGCGACTCCGCCCGCCCCCGTCGAGCGATCGGATCTCGACCGGGAGCTGCGGGCCCAGGGGGTCGCCAACGCCCTGTCAGGGCTGGCCGGGGGCATGCCCGTCTCGGGCGGCGCCGTGCGCAGTTCCGCCAACGTCCGGGCGGGCGCGACGAGCCGCGCCTCCACCGTGCTGCACGGCGTCTGGGTGCTGCTGGCAGCCGTTCTGCTGGTCACGGCCCTCGAGTGGATCCCTCTCGCCGCCCTCGGATCCCTGGTGATGGTGGTCGGGATCCAGATGGTCAGCTTCGCCCACATCCGCAAGGTGCACCGGCACCGGGAATTCCTGGTGTACGGCGCCACGATCAGCGGCGTCGTCCTGGTCGGCGTGCTCGAGGGTGTGGCGATCGGCATCGTCGTCGCCGTGGCCGTCGCCCTGCACCGGCTGGCCCGCACGAGAATCACCGTGACCGAGCAGGACGGCCGCTATCTGGTGGCCGCGCGGGGACAGTTGACCTTCCTGGCCGTGCCCCGGCTCAGCAGGCTCCTCGGCAAGCTCCCGCACGGCGCGGACGTCGTGGTCGAGCTTGACGGCTTCTTCATGGACCACGCGGCGTACGAGACGATCCAGGACTGGTACACGGCCCAGACCGCGCTGGGGGCCCGGATCGAGTTCACCGGGCGTTCCGGTGGCCGGATCGCCGAGCCCGCCTCGGCCGCCCATTCCTGTTGCCGTCCCTGGACACCCTGGCGCAATCACCACTGCCACGACCGCGCGCAGGACACCACCGGCGCCACGGCACCGGCCACCGCCGCCACCGCGTCCGGCTCCCCCACCGACCCGGCCTCGCCTGCCTCCACCGTCGCCTCCGAAGATCCTGCTCCCGTGGGACCGACGGGTTCCCCGGGCCGCCGGCACAGATCCCACCGGCTCCTCAGCGGCCTCAGTTCGTTCCAGCGCACCACCGCCCCGCTGGTCCGTGAGGAGCTGGCCCGGCTGGCCGCCGAAGGGCAGCGGCCTTCACAGCTCTTCCTCACCTGTGCCGATTCCCGCCTGGTCACCAGCATGATCACCGCAAGCGGCCCGGGCGATCTCTTCACCGTGCGGAACGTGGGCAATCTGGTGCCGCCGCCGGACGCCGAGGGTGCGACGGGCAACGACGATTCGGTGGCCGCCGCGATCGAGTACGCGGTGGATGTGCTGGAGGTCGAGTCCATCACCATCTGCGGCCATTCCGGATGCGGTGCGATGCAAGCCCTGTTGGGAGCAGCGCCGGAGGCGCCCCGGACGCCCCTGTGGCGCTGGCTGCGGCACGGGCTGCCGAGTCTGGAGCGCATGCGTTCACGTCACCACTCCTGGGCGCGGATCGCCGGCCGGCTGCCCACCGATGCGGTGGAGCAGCTCTGTCTGACCAATGTGGTCCAGCAGTTGGAGCACCTGCGTGCGCACGAGTCGGTGGCGCGCCGACTGGCGGAGGGCACTCTGCAACTGCACGGCATGTATTTCCACGTCGGCGAGGCGCAGGCCTATCTGCTGACCGAGGGCGCCAGTTCCGGCACGGGACCCGACGAGGTCTTCGTCCGGGTCGCCCCCGGGGCCGTATGGGGCGCGGAGCACGGCATCGACGCCCTGCACACGACTCCCGACGCCGCTGTCGGTGCCTGAACCACTCACACATCCGGTCCGTGAGACCTTGTGGTCCCGCTTTCGCATCGCACAGCGCTGCGCGCGGAAGCGGGACATGTGACTCCATACCAAGCACAGGTCTAAACCAATTTCCGGCAGACACTTGTCACCTGGCCCGCAGCCTGATGAGCTGTCCCCCGGGACACAACGGACACCCTGGGAATGGGAGATGTCGTGAGCAACGAAAGCCTGGCCAATCTGCTCAAGGAGGAGCGGCGGTTCACACCGCCTGCCGATCTGGCCGCGAACGCCAACGTGACAGCGGAGGCGTACGAGCAGGCCGAGGCGGACAGGCTGGGCTTCTGGGCCGAGCAGGCCCGCCGCCTGACCTGGGCCACGGAGCCGACCGAGACGCTCGACTGGAGCAACCCGCCCTTCGCGAAGTGGTTCGCGGACGGCAAGCTCAACGTCGCGTACAACTGCGTGGACCGTCATGTCGAGGCGGGCAACGGCGACCGCGTCGCCATCCACTTCGAGGGTGAGCCCGGCGACAGCCGCGCGATCACCTACGCGGAGCTGAAGGACGAGGTCTCCCGCGCGGCCAACGCCCTCACCGAGCTCGGTGTCGGCAAGGGCGACCGGGTCGCCGTCTATCTGCCGATGATCCCGGAGGCCGCTGTAGCGATGCTGGCGTGTGCCCGCATCGGCGCGGCGCACTCGGTGGTCTTCGGCGGCTTCTCCGCCGACGCCATCGCCGCCCGGATCCAGGATGCCGACGCCAAGGTCGTCATCACCGCCGACGGCGGCTACCGCCGCGGCAAGCCCTCGGCGCTCAAGCCCGCGGTGGACGACGCCGTCTCCCGCATCCCCAGCGTCGAGCACGTCCTCGTCGTCCGGCGTACGGGGCAGGACACCGCATGGTCCGAGGGCCGCGACGTCTGGTGGCACGAGATCACCGCCCGGCAGTCGGCCGAGCACACGCCTGAGGCCTTCGACGCGGAGCAGCCGCTCTTCATCCTCTACACCTCGGGCACCACGGGTAAGCCGAAGGGCATCCTGCACACCTCCGGGGGCTACCTGACCCAGGCGGCGTACACGCACCACGCGGTCTTCGACCTCAAGCCCGAGACCGACGTGTACTGGTGCACCGCGGACATCGGCTGGGTGACCGGACACTCGTACATCGTCTACGGTCCGCTGGCCAACGGTGCGACCCAGGTCATGTACGAGGGCACGCCCGACACCCCCCACCAGGGGCGCTTCTGGGAGATCGTCCAGAAGTACGGCGTCACGATCCTCTACACCGCACCGACGGCGATCCGTACGTTCATGAAGTGGGGGGACGACATCCCCGCCAAGTTCGATCTGTCGTCGCTGCGTGTCCTCGGGTCGGTCGGTGAGCCGATCAACCCCGAGGCCTGGATGTGGTACCGCAAGCACATCGGTGCCGACACCTGCCCGATCGTGGACACCTGGTGGCAGACCGAGACCGGCGCCATGATGATCTCGCCGCTTCCCGGAGTCACGGCGACGAAGCCTGGCTCCGCCCAGCGGGCGCTGCCCGGCATCTCCGCCACGGTCGTCGACGACGAGGCCAACGAGGTGCCGAACGGCGGGGGCGGCTATCTGGTTCTCACCGAGCCGTGGCCGTCGATGCTCCGCACCATCTGGGGGGACGACCAGCGCTTCCTCGACACCTACTGGTCGCGCTTCGAGGGCAAGTACTTCGCGGGTGACGGTGCCAAGAAGGACGAGGACGGCGACGTCTGGCTGCTCGGCCGGGTCGACGACGTCATGCTCGTGTCCGGACACAACATCTCGACCACCGAGGTCGAGTCGGCTCTCGTCTCGCACCCCTCGGTCGCGGAGGCCGCCGTCGTCGGCGCCAACGACGAGACGACCGGTCAGGCCATCGTCGCCTTCGTGATCCTTCGCGGTACGGCCACGGCCTCCGAGGAGCTGGTCGCCGAGCTGCGCAACCACGTCGGCACCACGCTCGGGCCGATCGCGAAGCCCAAGCGCGTCCTGCCGGTGGCGGAGCTGCCGAAGACGCGGTCCGGCAAGATCATGCGCCGTCTGCTTCGTGATGTCGCCGAGAACCGCGAGCTGGGCGATGTCACCACGCTCACGGATTCCTCGGTCATGTCGCTCATCCAGACGCAGCTGCCCTCCGCTTCGTCCGAGGACTAGGCCGGAGCCAGGGCAGACACCGGCAGAGGCAGGAGACGAGACCTGAAGAAGGGGCACCCGGGACACCCCGGGTGCCCCTTCTCCTGCTCCAGGAGAAGGCCGGGGCAAAGCCGGGGAGACGGCGGCGGCGTACGGGCACCACTGCCGGTGGATGTCGTGCCGGTGGACGTCGCCGGGCGGCGGGCGGGACCTGATCCGTATACGTTGCCGATAGCCCAGGTAGAGTGGTGACTTCGAGCAACAACAGCACAGGAAATCTCCACAGGGGCGCCGGGAAGTCTGGTCGGCATGTGTATCTCCATGCCACCACTGCCGTAACCCGACCCGGAGGTCTCCCTCGTGGCCCCGCCCCTCCCCCCTTCAGGCCGCCGCACGCTGCTCGGCCGGCTTTCCCTCCCCGAGCGCAATTACGTCGCCGACGCCCTGCGCACCGAGACGGTCGGCGGCGTCATCCTGCTGCTCGCGGCCGTCGCCGCGCTGATCTGGGCCAACACCTTCGGCTCCACCTACGAGTCCGTCAGTGGCTTCCACTTCGGCCCGGAAACGCTGGGGCTCGATCTCTCGGTGGCCCACTGGGCGGCCGACGGACTGCTCGCCGTCTTCTTCTTCGTGGCAGGAGTCGAGCTCAAGCGTGAACTGGTCGCCGGAGAACTCCGTGACCCCCGGGCGGCCGCTCTTCCCGTCGCTGCGGCACTCTGCGGGATGGCCGTCCCCGCCGTCGTCTACACGCTGACCGCGACAGCAGGCGGCGGGTCCCTCGCCGGGTGGGCCGTCCCCACCGCCACCGACATCGCGTTCGCGCTCGCCGTCCTCGCGGTCATCGGCACATCGCTGCCCTCGGCGCTGCGCGCCTTCCTGCTGACGCTCGCCGTCGTCGACGACCTCTTCGCCATCCTCATCATCGCGGTCTTCTTCACCGAGGACCTCGACTTCCTGGCGCTCGGCGGCGCCTTCGCCGGGCTGGCGGTGTTCTACGTGCTGCTGCGCACGGGGGTACGAGGCTGGTACATCTATCTGCCGCTCGCCCTGGTCATCTGGGGCCTCATGTACAACAGCGGCGTCCACGCGACGATTGCCGGCGTCGCCATGGGGCTCATGCTGCGCTGCTCCCGGCGCGAAGGTGAGGCGCAGTCCCCGGGCGAGCACATCGAGCACCTGGTGCGCCCTCTGTCGGCCGGAGTCGCGGTCCCGCTGTTCGCCCTCTTCTCGGCCGGCGTCACTCTCAAGGGCGATGCCCTGGCCGGTGTCTTCACCCGGCCCGAAACGCTCGGGGTGGTGCTCGGCCTGGTCATCGGCAAGACCGTGGGCATCTTCGGCGGCACCTGGCTCGTCACCCGCTTCACGAAGGCCCAGCTCAACAAGGATCTCGCCTGGGCCGATGTCTTCGCCGTGGCCACGCTCGCCGGTATCGGCTTCACCGTTTCTCTGCTCATCGGGGAGCTCGCCTTCACCGGCGACGAGGACATGATCAACGACGTCAAGGCAGCGGTACTCATCGGTTCGCTGATCGCCGCCGTACTCTCCGGTGTACTGCTCAAACTGCGGGTACGCAGATACAGGACGCTGTACGAGGCCGAGGAACTCGACGCGGACGGATCAGGCGTCCCCGACGTCTACGAGCAGGACGACCCGGAGTACCACCTGCGCATGGCCGCGATCCACGAGAAGAAGGCTGCCGAGCACCGCCGCCTGGCCGAACGGGCGGGGGCAGCGAGCAGCAAGCCGGACAGTCCGGCATGATCTGACATCGGATGTACGGAAGAGGAGAGGGAGTCAGGGATGAGCGACCCCGGCAACTACGCGGGCAGCACCGACCGTAGTCTCGGACAGCTGTTCGCTTCGGCGACAGCTGAGATGTCCGCGCTGGTGCACGACGAGATCGCCCTGGCCAAGGCCGAGGTGCGCCAGGACGTCAAGCGCGGCGTGATCGGCAGCGTGGCCTTCATCGTCACGGGTGTGCTGATCCTTTTCGCGATCCCCGTGCTGAGCTTCGCGGCGGCCTACGGGATCCACAACCTCGGGCTCGGTCTCGCCTGGTCGTTCCTGATCGTGGGCGGTGCGTTCATCCTTCTGGGGATCCTGCTCGCCCTCTTCGGGCTGGCCAAGTTCAAGAAGGTCAAGCCGCCGGAGAAGTCGATCGCCTCGGCGAAGCAGACCGCGGCGGTGCTGCAGGGCGTCAAGCCCCACCCGCGTCCCGCCGGCGCGCGTGCGATCGAACAGGCGCAGGGCAGCACGCTCGCGGACCGCGCCATCGAGAACCGTCCTGTCCAGGACAAGGCGGTCTCTGTGACACGCTCGTCCACATGACCGACCCCGATTTCGGCACATCCGGCCCGGTGCGGCCGCTGGGACCGGTTGCCGGTTCCGGCGGCCCCGTCCGGCTCGACGGCCCCTGGGCCCACCGTGACGTGGCCGCCAACGGTGCGCGCTTCCACATCGCCGAGCTGGGCGACGGGCCGCTGGTGCTGCTGCTGCACGGTTTCCCGCAGTTCTGGTGGACCTGGCGCCATCAGCTGACCGCCCTGGCCGACGCCGGGTACCGCGCGGTCGCGATGGACCTCCGCGGGGTCGGCGGCAGCGACCGTACGCCCCGGGGCTACGACCCCGCGAACCTGGCGCTCGACGTCACCGGCGTGATCCGCTCGCTCGGCGAGCCCGACGCGGCGCTCGTGGGCCACGACATGGGCGGCTATCTCGCCTGGACCGCCGCGGTGATGCGGCCGAAGCTGGTCCGGCGGCTCGTGGTGTCGTCGATGCCGCATCCGCGCCGCTGGCGTTCCTCGATGCTCTCGGACTTCGCCCAGTCACGCGCGGGCTCGCACATCTGGGGATTCCAGCGGCCGTGGGTTCCGGAGCGTCAACTCGTGGCGGACGACGCGGCCCTGGTGGCCCGGCTGATCCGTGACTGGTCCGGGCCGCGCACCCCCGACTTCCCCGACGACGAGGCCATGGACGTCTACCGGCGCGCCATGTGCATCCCGTCGACGGCCCACTGCTCGATCGAGCCGTACCGCTGGATGGTCCGTTCGCTGGCCCGTCCGGACGGCGTCCAGTTCAACCGTCGGATGAAGCGTCCGGTGCGCGTGCCGACGCTGCACCTTCACGGCTCGCTCGACCCGGCGGTACGGACCCGTAGTTCCGCGGGCTCCGGCCAGTACGTCGAAGCGCCGTACCGGTGGCGACTTTTCGACGGTCTGGGGCACTTCCCCCACGAGGAGGACCCGGTCGGCTTCTCGACCGAACTCATCAACTGGCTCAAGGACCCCGAGCCGGACCGCTGACCGATGCGCACAGCTGTCTGACGAACAGCCACTTGCCTGCCGCATAAGCCAATTGGCTGACTCGCGCACGATTACCGACCTTGGGTCACGGGCAGACGTCGAGGTATGGGCTGGACGCGCGACTTCAATGACGCAGCACGCAACCGCCGCTCGACCGCTCCTGCTGGTCCGAGCATTCATGAGGGGGGCGGCTCTCCGAGCCGGGTGCACGATGTGAGCGATTTCCATGATCTCCGGCTGGGCATTCCGCGCATTCTCCACCGCCGGGCCCGCTGGGTCTCGGCGCGCCTGCGCCACCCCCGCGGATGACCCGGTAGCCGTCGGACGACACACCGGGCGGACGACATACCGAACGAAGGTCCCCGGTCCGTCGAGGACCGGGGACCTGTGCGTGGCGTACGTGGCATCCGTACGACAGGGCGCGGAAGCCCGGCTCCGGCGGTGACCGGGAGCCGGGCGGCAGGTCAGTGCCGGTGGCCGCCCGACGGAGGCCTCAGAGCGCGCAGCCCTGGCTGTCGACCTGCTGGGCCGTGGACCTGCCGAGCTCGATGTCCTCGCGGATCTCGTCGGCCGTCAGCGCGTACCCCGTGTCCGGGTCGTCGAGCGACTTCGCGAACACCACTCCGTACACCTTCCCGTCCGGAGTGAGCAGCGGGCCGCCGGAGTTGCCCTGGCGGACGGTCGCGTAGAGCGAGTACACGTCGCGCCGCACGGTGCCGCGGTGGTAGATGTCGGGGCCGTTGGCGTCGATACGGCCCCGGATGCGCGCGGAGCGCACGTCGTAGGCGCCGTTCTCCGGGAAGCCCGCGACGATGGCGCTGTCGCCGCTCCCCGCGTCCTTGTCGGTGTCCGTGAAGCGCAGCGGCTGGGCGTCGAGATCCGGGACGTCCAGTACGGCGATGTCCCGCTGCCAGTCGTAGAGGACCACCTTGGCGTCGTACAGCCGGCCCTCGCCGCCGATCTGGACGGTCGGCTCGTCGACGCCGCCGACCACATGGGCGTTGGTCATGACGCGGCGGTCGGAGAAGACGAAGCCGGTCCCTTCGAGGACCTTGCCGCAGCCCGGCGCCATCCCGACGACCTTGACGATGGACTTCTTGGCACGGGCGGCGACGGGGCTTCCGGCGAGCGCCGGGTCCGGGGCCTCGACCTCGGTGATGGGCTCGTTGGCGAACGGGCTGAAGACCTGTGGGAAGCCGTTCTGCGCGAGGACGGAGGAGAAGTCCGTGAACCAGGTGGAGGCCTGGTCCGGCATCACCCGGGAGACCCCGAGCAGGACCGACGAGCTGCGGACCTCCTTGCCCAGCGTCGGCAGCGACGTGCCGGCCAGTGCGGAGCCGATCAGCCAGGCCACCAGGAGCATGGCCACCACGTTGACCAGGGAGCCGCCCGTGGCGTCCAGGGCACGCGCCGGCGACCATGTGATGTACCGGCGGAGCCGGTTGCCCAGGTGGGTGGTGAACGCCTGGCCCACGGAGGCGCACACGATCACGATCACGACCGCGACGATGGCGGCGGTGGAGGAGACCTCCGATCCGTCGGTCGCCTGGTCCCAGATGATGGGCAGCAGGTAGACGGCCACGAGGCCGCCGCCCAGGAAGCCGATCACGGACAGGATGCCGACGACGAAACCCTGGCGGTAGCCGATGACCGCGAACCACACGGCGCCGACGAGCAGCAGGATGTCCAGCACGTTCACCGTCTATAGCCTCGCAGATTCGTCACCTGGCCCGTCCGGTTCGACGGGGTCCGGGCCAGGCCCGGAACAGCGCAGCACGGGAGTCAGCCTGTCATGCGCGCCAGTCGAGCGGCACCTGCCTGGTCCTGTCCCAGGGGCGTTCCCATCCGGCGTAGTGCACAATCCTGTCGATCACACCGGCTGTGAATCCCCAGACGAGGGCGGATTCGACCAGAAATGCGGGGCCTTCGTGGCCGCTGGGGTGGACGGCCGTCGCTCGGTTGGCGGGATCCGTGAGATCCGCCACGGGGGCGGTGAAGACCCGGGCGGTCTCGGCCGGATCTACGGCCCCCACCGGGCTGGGCGTCCGCCACCAGCCGAGGACGGGCGTGACGACGAAGCTGCTCACCGGGATGTAGAGCCGGGGCAGCACACCGAAGAGCTGGACACCGCTCGGGTCGAGCCCGGTCTCCTCCTCGGCCTCCCTCAGCGCGGCCCTGAGGGGCCCGGTGGTCAGGTGGTCGCCGTCCTCCGGGTCGAGGGAGCCGCCGGGGAAGGACGGCTGGCCGGCGTGGGAGCGCAGGGTCCCCGAACGCTCCATCAGAAGCAGCTCCGGGCCGCGCTCACCCTCACCGAAGAGGATCAGGACGGCGGACTGCCGTCCTGCGCCGCTCTCCGGCGGCAGGAAGCGGCTGAGCTGCTGGGCCCGCACGGTCCGCGCGGCCCGTGCCACGGGCTCCAGCCAGGCGGGCAGGCCTTCGGTGGTGACGGTGAGCGCGCCCTCGTGGGGCGCGCCGGTCCCGGTGGTGGCCGCGTCGGTCGCGGCCCGTGTCCTCTGTGCGTGCGTCATGGGCACCCCCGTCGTTCCAACGCCTGTCATCGGCGATTTCGTTCCGCACGGACCCGCCGGGCGGCCGTCACCCGGCTCCCAGCGGGGGTGCGGGGCTGCCCGGATAGTCCGGGGGCGGGCTGAGGCGCTGACCCGGGTAGCCCCCCATCTCGTACTTCAGGAGCTTCTTCGCCTTCTCGGGGTCCGTCTCGCCCTCGCCGTAGGACGGGCAGAGGGGGGCGATCGGGCAGGCGCCGCAGGCGGGCTTGCGGGAGTGGCAGATGCGGCGGCCGTGGAAGACCACCCGGTGCGAGAGCATCGTCCACTCGCTCTTCGGGAAGATCGCGGCGACCTCGGCCTCGACCTTCTCCGGGTCCTCCTGCTCCGTCCACTTCCAGCGGCGCACCAGCCGGCCGAAGTGGGTGTCCACGGTGATGCCGGGGACACCGAACGCGTTGCCGAGGACCACGTTGGCCGTCTTGCGCCCGACGCCGGGCAGCTTCACGAGGTCCTCCAGGCGGCCGGGGACCTCTCCGCCGAAGTCGTCCCTCAGCGCGGCCGACAGGCCCATGAGGGACCGCGCCTTGGCCCGGAAGAACCCGGTCGGCCGGATGATCTCCTCCAGCTTCTCGGGCACGGCCGCGGCCATGTCCTCGGGCGTCGGGTAGGCGGCGAAGAGGGCCGGGGTGGTCTGGTTGACCCTCAGGTCCGTGGTCTGGGCGGAGAGGACCGTTGCCACCAGGAGCTCGAAGGGATTACGGAAATCCAGCTCGGGGTGGGCGTACGGATAGACCTCGGCGAGCTCGCGGTTGATACGGCGGGCACGGCGGACCATCGCGAGGTGCGACTCGGGCTTCGCGGGCTTGCCCGCCGCTGCTGCCCCCGTCGGACCTTTCGCGGCTTTTTTCTTACTTCGTACGGGCTGTTCGCCCACAGCGGAATTCCTGTCTCCCGACACCCCATCAGCCCCCTTGGCCTGCGCTCTCACCGGCGTTCCGGACACCCGGCCAGCCTAGAGCCAGGGGCTGACATCCGCCCCGGTCACCGCGTATCCACGCTCGATCGGCCCCCTGCCGTAGGGTCCGGCACGCCCGTGCGTCAAACTGGTTTGTGATCGATCGCACTGTTTTACCGTCCGGCATCATGGAAACCACGCTTCCCTGAACAGGCCGACAAGGAGAGAACTCGTGGACGACGTTCTGCGGCGCGCCCCGCTTTTCGCGGCGCTCGATGACGAGCAGGCCGCGGAGCTCCGCGCCTCGATGAGTGAGGTGACCCTCGCACGCGGCGACGCGCTGTTCCACGAGGGCGACCCCGGTGACCGCCTCTACGTGGTCACCGAGGGCAAGGTGAAGCTCCACCGCACCTCTCCCGACGGACGGGAGAACATGCTGGCCGTCCTCGGCCCCGGCGAGCTGATCGGAGAGCTCTCGCTGTTCGACCCGGGCCCGCGCACCGCCACCGCGAGCGCGCTGACCGAGGTCAAGCTCCTCGGCCTCGGCCACGGTGACCTCCAGCCCTGGCTGAACGCCCGTCCCGAGGTGGCCACCGCGCTGCTGCGGGCCGTCGCGCGCCGTCTGCGCAAGACCAACGACCAGATGTCCGACCTGGTCTTCTCCGATGTGCCGGGCCGCGTCGCCCGTGCGCTCCTCGACCTGTCGCGCCGCTTCGGCGTGCAGTCGGAGGAGGGCATCCACGTCGTGCACGACCTGACGCAGGAAGAGCTGGCCCAGCTGGTCGGCGCCTCCCGCGAGACGGTCAACAAGGCGCTCGCGGACTTCGCGGGCCGCGGCTGGCTGCGGCTCGAGGCACGCGCCGTGATCCTCCTGGACGTGGAGCGGCTGGCGAAGCGCTCCCGCTGACCCCCGCACCGTCCGAGCCGCCACCGTGCGGCCACGGACCGGCCCGGTCGTCGAAAAGGCCCCACCGCCCGGTGGGGCCTTTCGCATGCGCTCCCGGACCGGGGCCGGTCAGATCAGGCCGTGCTCGGTCAGGTACTCCAGCTGCGCCCGCACCGACAGCTCCGCAGCCGGCCAGAGGGAGCGGTCCACATCGGCGTACACGGCCGCCACGACCTCGGCGGGCGTGCGGTGCCCCGCCTCGACGGCGGTCTCCACCTGGGCCAGACGGTTCGCCCGGTGGGCCAGATAGAACTCGACGGCTCCCTGGGCGTCCTCCAGCACCGGTCCGTGCCCCGGCAGCACCGTGTGCACCCCGTCGTCGACCGTCAGCGAGCGCAGCCGCCGCAGGGTGTCCAGGTAGTCCCCGAGCCGCCCGTCCGGGTGGGCGACGACCGTGGTGCCGCGCCCGAGGACCGTGTCGCCCGTCAGGACGGCCCGGTCGGCCGGCAGGTGGAAGGAGAGCGAGTCCGCGGTGTGCCCCGGGGTGGGGACGACCCGCAGTTCCAGCCCTCCCGTGGTGATCACGTCACCGGCCGCGAGCCCCTCGTCGCCCAGGCGCAGCGCCGCGTCCAGGGCGCGCACCTTCGTACGGGTGAGTCCGGCGAACCGGGCGGCGCCCTCCGCGTGGTCGGGGTGGCCGTGCGTGAGCAGCGTGAGGCCCACGCGCCTGCCCGCCCGCTCCACGGTGTCGACGACGGCCCGCAGATGTACGTCGTCGAGCGGCCCCGGGTCGATGACGACGGCGAGGTCGGAGTCCGGTTCCGCGACGATCCAGGTGTTCGTGCCGTCCAGGGTCATCGCCGAGGCGTTGGGGGCCAGGACGTTGACCGTACGGGTGGTGGCGGGCCCGGAGAGGACCCCGCCGCGGGGCTGGCCGGGCAGTGCGGCCGCGTCGGTCATGAAGGGGTCCCGTCGGTGTCGTCGGCCGCGGCCGGGCCGGGTGCGTCACCGGCCGCCGGGACGTGTTTGGTGAACTCCTCGTGTCCGGGCCAGCTCAGCACCAGCTCGTCGCCCTCCATGCGGGCCTCTGCCAGCACGGGAGCCAGGTTCTGGGAGTCCGCCGCCTTGAGCGCCTCCGCGGCCGTCCCGTACGGCCTCAGCGCCCGCAGGGTGGCCACGGTGGGCGGCATCATCAGCAGTTCGCCCTTGTCGTAGCCGTCCGCGGCGTCACCGGGCCGGATCCACACCGTCCGGTCGGCCTCGGTGGAGGCGTTCCGGGTGCGCTGGCCCTCCGGGAGGGCGGCCACGAAGAACCAGGTGTCGTAGCGGCGTGGCTCGAAGGCCGGGGTGATCCAGCGCGCCCACGCGGCCAGCAGGTCGGAGCGGAGCGCCAGGCCCCGGCGGTCCAGGAACCCGGCGAAGGACAGCTCCCGGGCGACGAGGGCCTCACGGTCGGCCTCCCAGTCGGCGCCCGTGGTGTCGCTCACGACGGTGTCGGCGGTCGGCCCGGCCAGCAGGACGCCCGCTTCCTCGTACGTCTCACGGACGGCGGCGCAGACGACGGCCTGCGCCTCCGCGGCGGTGCCGACGCCCAGCCTGGCGGCCCAGGTCTCCAGGGACGGTCCGGCCCAGCCGACGAGGTGGTCGTCGTCGCGCGGGTCGACCCCGCCACCCGGATAGGCGTACGCGCCTCCGGCAAAGGCCATGGAGGTCCGCCGGCGCAGCATGTGGACGGCGGGACCCGCGCCGCCCGGACCCGATGTGTCGTCCCGGAGCAGCATCACCGTGGCCGCGCGCCTGGGGGTCACGGCTGTCAGCTCGCCGCTGGCGAGGGCCCTGATCCGGGCAGGCCATTCCGGTGGGTACCACTGACCGTTCGACATGGCCGGAGGCTATCCGGAACCGCGCCGATGTTCGAGGGGCCCCGGAGATCGGTGCCTGCCCCGTACATGGATCACCGGCCGTGAAGGATCCGTACACGGCTGATCCCGCCCGGTCGCGTGGCCCGGGCGGGATCAGTGAGGTGCGGATGCGTAATCCGGCGGGTGCGGGTCAGGCGTCGACGAGCTCGACCTGGACCTCGACCTCCACCGGCGCGTCCAGCGGCAGCACCGCGACGCCGACGGCGCTGCGGGCGTGCACGCCCTTGTCGCCCAGGACCTCGCCCAGCAGCTCGCTCGCGCCGTTGATCACTCCCGGCTGGCCGGTGAAGTCGGTGGCGGAGGCGACGAAGCCCACGACCTTCACGACGCGTGCGATGCGGTCCAGGTCACCGGCGACCGACTTCACCGCCGCCAGGGCGTTGAGCGCGCAGGTCTTCGCCAGCTCCTTGGCCTCGTCCGCCGTCACCTCGGCGCCGACCTTGCCGGTCACCGCGAGTGTGCCGTCCACCATCGGGAGCTGGCCCGAGGTGTAGACGTACACGCCCGACTGCACGGCCGGCTGGTAGGAGGCCAGCGGCGGTACGACGTCCGGGAGCGCCAGGCCGAGTTCGGCGAGCCTCGCCTCGACGGCGCCCGCCACTACGGCTTCTCCCGCTTCAGGTAGGCCACGAGCTGCTCGGGGTTGTTCGGGCCGGGAACGACCTGGACCAGCTCCCAGCCGTCCTCGCCCCAGGTGTCCAGAATCTGCTTGGTCGCGTGCACGAGAAGGGGCACGGTCGCGTATTCCCACTTGGTCATGAGCCGACTGTAATGCCTGGCACAGGCGGCCTCGTGCGTAGCCTGCCTGCCGACTGGTTAGGCTCGAAGACGTGAGCAGGTTCCAGGTCGTCAGCGGCAAGGGCGGGACCGGTAAGACCACGGTCGCCGCCGCACTCGCGCTCGCCCTCGCGACCGGGGGCAGGCGCACTCTCCTCGTCGAGGTCGAGGGCAGGCAGGGCATCGCCCAGCTCTTCGAGTCCGAGCCCCTCCCCTACGAGGAACGCAGGATCGCCGTGGCGCCCGGCGGCGGCGAGGTCCACGCGCTCGCGATCGACGCCGAGCGCGCCCTCCTGGACTACCTCCAGATGTTCTACAAACTGGGCAGCGCGGGCCGGGCCCTGAAGAAGCTCGGCGCGATCGACTTCGCCACCACCATCGCCCCGGGGGTCCGGGACGTCCTGCTGACCGGCAAGGCCTGCGAGGCCGTACGCCGCAAGGACAAGCAGGGCAGGTTCGTCTACGACTACGTGATCATGGACGCGCCGCCCACCGGCCGCATCACGCGCTTCCTCAATGTGAACGACGAGGTGGCGGGGCTGGCCAGGATCGGCCCCATACACAATCAGGCGCAGGCCGTGATGCGGGTCCTGAAGTCCCCCGAGACCGCGGTGCACCTGGTGACGCTCCTGGAGGAGATGCCGGTCCAGGAGACGGCGGACGGCATCGCCGAGCTGCGGGCGGCCGAACTTCCGGTGGGCCGGGTCGTCGTGAACATGGTGCGGCCCCATCTGCTGGACGAGGAGGCGCTGCGTACGGCGTCGGGAGGCCGCCGCAAGGAGATCGCGAAGACGCTCACCCGGGCCGGTGTGACGGGCTCCGCCGGGCTGGTACGACCGCTCGTCGAGCAGGCCGCCGAGCACGCCCAGCGCGTCGGCCTGGAGCGTGAGCAGCGCACCGTGCTGGCCGGGCTTGGGCTGCCCCTGGCCGAGCTCCCCCTGATGGGCGAGGGAGTGAGCCCGGCCGCGCTGCACGAGCTGGCGGAGGAGCTCCACAAGCAGGGGGTCGGCGACGAGGCCGCGGACGAAGCGGGGCAGGCGCCCCGGAGCGGGAAGCGACGCGGCTCAGGACGAGGGGTGGGGTCATGACACCGGGTACGGACATCGCGCCGGACGTCGAACCGGACAGCACGCCGGACCTGGCACCGGGGCTGGAGACCGACGCGCTCCTGGACGACCCGGAGATCCGCATCGTCGTCTGCTGCGGCTCGGGCGGCGTGGGCAAGACCACGACCGCAGCGGCCCTCGGCGTACGGGCGGCCGAGCGCGGCCGCAAGGTCGTCGTCCTCACCATCGACCCGGCCCGCCGGCTCGCCCAGTCCATGGGCATCGACCAGCTGGACAACATCCCGCGCCGGGTCGAGGACATCGAGGGCGAGGGCGAACTGCACGCCATGATGCTCGACATGAAGCGCACCTTCGACGAGACCGTCGAGGCGCACACGGATGCCGAGCGGGCCCGCGCGATCCTGGAGAACCCCTTCTACCAGTCGCTGTCGGCCGGGTTCGCGGGCACCCAGGAGTACATGGCCATGGAGAAGCTCGGCCAGCTGAGGGCCCGCGACGAGTGGGACCTGATCATCGTCGACACCCCTCCGTCCCGTTCGGCGCTGGACTTCCTGGACGCGCCGAAACGTCTCGGCTCCTTCCTGGACGGGAAGTTCATCCGGCTACTGATCGCCCCGGCGAAGATCGGCGGGCGGGCCGGGATGAAGTTCCTGAACGTCGGGATGTCGATGATGACGGGGACGCTCGGCAAGCTGCTCGGCGGGCAGTTCCTCCGTGACGTACAGACCTTCGTCGCGGCGATGGACACCATGTTCGGCGGATTCCGTACCCGGGCCGATGCGACGTACAAGCTGCTCCAGGCGCCCGGTACGGCGTTCCTCGTGGTGGCGACGCCGGAGCGGGACGCGCTGCGCGAGGCCGCGTACTTCGTGGAACGGCTGGCCGCGGAGGAGATGCCGCTGGCCGGGCTGGTCCTCAACCGGGTGCACGGCAGCGAGGCCGCACGGCTCTCCTCGGAGCGGGCGCTGGCGGCCGCAGAAAATCTTGAGGACGCCGGCATTGTGGATCAGACGGCCGGGAAGGCTGGCCTTGGTGACCCGGAGGACCCGGCGTCACCCACCTCTCCCGAACCCCCGGAGCCGTCGCTCTCCCCCGAGCGCAGCAACGAGCACGCCCCGAACGAGCCGTCACAGCAGGAGCCGCCCCAGCACGACCGGACGACGCACACCCCTGAGCCCGAGCCTGCCGAGGCGCGCGGCCGTGGCCGGAAGTCGACTGACCCGTCCGGACCATCCACGCACACGGAAACGGAAGCGGACCGTCATGGCACGCCCGGCACGGACGCCGGGTCCGCCGACGTATCCATCGAGCAGCTGACCGCGGGTCTGCTGCGGCTGCACGCCGAGCGGATGCAGGTCGTCGCGCGCGAGCAGGACACACGGGACCGCTTCACCACGCTCCACCCCGAGGTCCCGGTGGCCGAGGTGGCCGCGCTGCCGGGTGACGTGCACGACCTCTCAGGCCTCAGGGCCATCGGGGAACTGCTCGCGACCGGTTCCTCCACCACACCGGCCGGAGCCGCGTAGGACCACCGCCGGCCTCGCCGGGGCGGTCCGCGCGGGCGCCTGCCCGCTCACCCCACCGCGGCGAACGTCTCGTGCAGTTCGTCGTCGTGCAGACCGTCGTCATGCAGACCGTCGTCCAGGCCCACCGCTGCGGGCAGCATGCCCGTGGACCGCTCGTACTCACTGCGCGCGGTCTCCAGCAGGCGACGCCAGGACGTGACGGTGGGACGTCGGCGCAGCAGTGCGCGGCGCTCCCGCTCCGTCATTCCACCCCACACGCCGAATTCGACGCGATTGTCCAGCGCGTCGGCCAGGCACTCGGTCCGCACCGGGCAACCGGTGCACACCGCCTTGGCCCTGTTCTGCGCTGCCCCTTGTACGAACAATTCATCCGGATCGGTAGTGCGGCAGGCTGCCTGCGCACTCCAGTCGGTTACCCAGCCCATGCCGGCGCCGTCCTCTCCCGAATCGAGGCTCCCCCACGGCGGCAGCGGCATATTCACCGCTGCCAGTTGAGGACGTTACGGAAGGTGGGCACAGCACAACACCCCCTTCGGGCCCAATCTTGAATGGCCCGAACGGACTATGCGTACGCGGCAGATCACCCAGGGGAGTGATGCGAGGACATGCGCGACCTTCCCGACTGAATCGGGACAGAAACCCCAAGTCGCAACAGACATTCAGTGACACATGAGGCGAATTCGGGAACGCCTCGGCGGGTGGCTGAATTCTGTTGAGGGCCGTGCAGGGGGGTTGATACAAAATCGGACTGCTGTGACAGTTGAGAGCAGCTTAGGCCAAGGCCTATACGTGTGTCCGGCGAATGAGAACGTAGGCTGCCCCCATGCCAAAGAAGCGCTCAGGCGGGGGTCTTACGACGACCCAGCAGGCCGCCAAGTTCCTCGGTGTCGCCGCACTCTCCGGAGCTGTCCTGGCAGGCATCGCGCTGCCGGCCGCCGGCGCACTCGGGCTCGCCGCCAAGGGGACGGTCGAGGGATTCGACGAGATCCCTTCCAACCTCAAGACCCCGCCGCTGAGCCAGCGGATCACGATCCTGGACAACGAGGGCGGGCTCATCGCGACGGACTACTCGCGTGACCGCACCGTCGTCCCCCTCAAGGACATCTCCCCGTACATGCAGGACGCGATCATCGCGATCGAGGACTCGCGGTTCTACGAGCACGGGGCCGTCGACCTCAAGGGCATCCTGCGCGCGATGAACCGCAACGTGCAGGCCGGCGGTGCCGCGCAGGGCGCCTCGACGCTGACCCAGCAGTACGTGAAGAACGTCTTCGTCGAGGAGGCGGGCGACGACCCGGACAAGGTCGCCGAGGCCACCCAGCAGACCCTGGGCCGCAAGGTCCGTGAGCTGAAGTACGCGATCCAGGTCGAGGAAGAGCTCGGCAAGAAGAAGATCCTGGAGAACTACCTCAACATCACCTTCTTCGGGCAGCAGGCCTACGGCATCGAGACCGCCTCGCAGCGGTACTTCTCCAAGCACGCCAAGGACCTGAAGCTGGAGGAGGCGGCGATGCTGGCCGGCCTCGTCCAGTCGCCGACGCGCTACGACCCGGTCAACGACGCGGAGGAGGCGACCAAGCGCCGTAACACCGTGCTGCGGCGCATGGCCGCCGTCGGCGACATCACGCAGGCCGAGGCGGACAAGGCGATCGCCAGTCCCCTGAAGCTGAAGGTCAGCAAGCCGAACAGCGGCTGCATCACGGCCGTCAGCGGGGCCGGTTTCTTCTGCGACTACGTGCGCAAGACCGTCCTGACCGACCCGACCTTCGGGGCGACCCAGGAGGAGCGCGCCAAGCTCTGGAACCTCGGCGGACTGACCGTCAGGACCACGCTGTCGCCGCGTGCGCAGAAGGCAGCCAACGAGGCCGCGACCTCGAAGGTCTACAAGGACGACAAGGTCGCCGCGTCGGTGGTGCAGGTCGAGCCCGGCACCGGCAAGATCCTCTCGATGGGCCAGTCACGGCCGTACGGCCTGGACCAGAAGAAGAACCAGACGGTCCTCAACCTCGCCGTCAGCAACAAGATGGGCGGCAGCACCTACGGCTTCCAGGTCGGCTCGACCTTCAAGCCGATCACCGCCGCCGCGGCCCTGGAGAAGGGCATCAGCCCGGCGGAGAGCTACGCCACCGACTGGAAGATCTCACTGCCGCTGAACTCCTTCCGCACCTGTGCGGGGGCCCCGACGGGCAGCAGCAACTGGGACCTCCAGAACGAGCTGGAGTCCGAAAAGGGCAGCTGGGACATGACGAGCGCGCTCGGCAAGTCCATCAACACCTACTTCGCCAAGCTGGAGCAGAAGGCCGGTCTCTGCGAGACGGTCGAGATGGCGAAGAAGGTCGGTTACGAGCGCGGCGACGGCAAGCAGATCGAGGAGCACGCCTCGATCACCCTCGGCGGCGAGGTGAGCACCCCGCTCTCGATGGCCTCCGTGTACGCGACGTTCGCCAACCGGGGCACGTACTGCTCCCCCGTCGCCATCGACTCGATCACGGGCCCCGACGGCAAGAAGATCCCCGTCCCGAAGTCCAAGTGCTCCCGCGCGATGAGTGAAGCGACGGCGGACACGATCAGCCAGATGCTCAAGGGCGTGGTCGAGGACGGTACGGGCACCCTGGCCGGCCTCACCGACCGCGACAACGCGGGCAAGACGGGTACGACGAACGACCGTCTCGACGCCTGGTTCGTCGGCTACACGCCGAACCTCTCCACCGCGGTCTGGGTCGGCGACGACATCGGCGAGAAGACCACCAAGATGTACGACATCACCATCGGTGGCCAGTACTACGACAAGGTCTGCGGTGGCTGTCTTCCGGGCCCCATCTGGAAGACCGCGATGACCGGCGCGCTGAACGCCTCGGAGACCCCGTCCTTCAACCCGATCTCGGTGCCGCGCGCCAAGGAGAAGGAGAAGGACAAGGAGAAGGACAAGGGCCGCGGCGGGGACAACGGCGGGAACGACGACGACAACGACAAGCCGGGCGCCGACCCGATCGGCGGCATCACCCTGCCGCCCGGTGTCATCGGCGGGAACGACGGCCGCGGGCGTGGCGGCAACGGTCCCTGACCGTCCGGGCCGCGTGACGGCGGCATGAAAGAGGAGGGGCGCCCCCGGCTCGGGGCGCCCCTCCTTCGTGCGTGGGCCTTCGTACGTGGCCCTCATGCGTCGGCCTTCGCGCGCCGGTCGCCGTACGCGGGGTCGGTCCCCGTACGCGGGGTCGGTCCCCGTACGCGGGCGTCCGTACGTCGGCCCTCGCTCTTCGGTCTCCGTACGCGGGCCCTCGTAGCCCCTCGTACGTCGGCCTTCGCGCTTCGGCCTCTCAGCCCGCGAGCAGCTTCTTCACCGTGGCGGCGACGCGGCCGCCCTCGGCGAGCCCCGCGACCTTCGGGTTGACGATCTTCATGACGGCACCCATGGCCCGCGGTCCCTCGGCGCCGGCGCTCTTCGCCTCTTCGACGGCCTGCGCGACGATCACGTTCAGCTCGTCGTCGGAGAGCTGCTTGGGCAGGTACGCGTCGAGCAGCTCGCCCTCCGCCTTCTCGCGCTCGGCCTGCTCCGTCCGGCCGCCCTGCGCGAAGGCCTCGGCCGCCTCGCGGCGCTTCTTCGCCTCCTTGGCGATCACCTTCTGCACCTCGTCGTCGGAGAGCTCGCGCGACGTCTTGCCGCTGACCTCTTCCTTGGTGATCGCGGTCAGGGTGAGCCGGAGGGTGGACGAGGTGAGCTCGTCACGCGCCTTCATGGCCGTGGTGAGGTCTTCCTTGAGCTTGGACTTGAGCGTGGTCATGCGGCGATTGTGACAGGTACGGGGCACCTGACGCCCGCCTGTTTTCGTCCCGCCTCACCGTTTCTGCGACGATGGGCCCATGCGCGCACGCTACGGAGTACCCCTGAAAGTCACGGCAGTCGGCGCAGCGGTCGGTGCCGCCGGTCTCGTGTACGCGGCCGGATTCGAGGCACGCTCGTTCCGCCTCCGCCGGATCACGATTCCCGTACTCCCGCAGGGAGCACGCCCGTTGCGCGTTCTCCAGGTCTCCGACATCCACATGGTGAGCGGCCAGCGCAAGAAGCGCGCGTGGCTGCAGTCGCTGGCCGGCCTGCGGCCGGACTTCGTCGTGAACACCGGCGACAACCTCTCCGACCCGGAGGCGGTGCCGGAGCTGCTCGACGCGCTCGGGCCGCTGATGGAGTTCCCCGGGGTCTACGTCTTCGGCTCCAACGACTACTACGGCCCGAAACTCCGCAACCCGGTCCGGTACCTCCTGGAGAAGACCCAGGGCAAGCACGGGCTCAACGGAAACGCACCGGCGGTCGGCGTCGTCCACAACCCGTGGGAGCCGATGCGGGACGCCTTCGACGAGGCCGGCTGGCTCAACCTCTCCAACACCAGGGACCGGCTCAAGGCCGACGGGCTGGAGATCGGCTTCACGGGCCTGGACGACCCCCACATCAAGCGGGACCGGTACGCCGAGGTCGCCGGCGGCCCCGAGACGGACACGGACCTCTCGATCGGCGTGGTCCACGCCCCGTACCTGCGCTCCCTGGACGCCTTCACAGCGGACGGCTACCCCCTGATCCTGGCCGGTCACACCCATGGCGGCCAGCTCTGCATCCCCTTCTACGGCGCCCTCGTCACCAACTGCGACCTGGACACCGACCGGGTGAAGGGCCTCTCCGGCCACACGGTCGGTGAGCGGCGGTCCTACCTCCACGTCTCGGCGGGCTGCGGCACGAACCGCTACACCCCGGTCCGCTTCGCCTGCCCGCCCGAGGCGACCCTGCTGACACTGACGCCTCGCGACTGAGACTCCCGGCCCGCCCGCGCCAGGCAAAACCGGATTTCGCCTCCGGGCGCGGGTGGGCTAAAGTAATCGATGTCGCCGGGACAATCGGTGGACATCGGGGTGTAGCGCAGCTTGGCAGCGCGCTTCGTTCGGGACGAAGAGGTCGTGGGTTCAAATCCCGCCACCCCGACAGCTGAAACACCAGGTCAAGGGCCTGATCCACTGAGTGGATCAGGCCCTTCCTGCGTTGTGTGGATCGTTGGGAGACATCTGGGGGATCCTGGCCGGAATCTCCCGTCCAGCCGTAGTCGATCATGGTGAGCTCCGGCTTGCCGATCGGCCTACGCTCCCCGCCCCGAGGACCGCGGTCTCGCACCAGGTCGCGGTCCCGCGCCAGGTCGGCGTCACGGATGGCGGCCGGAAGCGCGCAGCTCAGCCGCGTACAGGCGTAGTTGCTCGACGCGTATGAGGTCGCGCTCCAGTTCGTCGAGCCACCTTCTGATACGCGTCTCGTCGGCGGCGTGCTTCAGGCATTCCTGCAGCGCGGCTGCCAGGACCTTGAGCTTGTCCTCGTAGAACGCCACGTAGTCCTCCATCCCTGTCGCGTTCGGGTGGACGATCGCGTTGAAGAGCACCGTGACCTCGGCACTGCCTTCTGGCGCCTCCTCCCGGACCCGGTCGGCGATCGACGAGAGGCGCTCTTCGATCACTTCGGGGCTCTCCCAGGACGGCGGCCCGTAGGCCAGCACCGTGATGGGGTCGGACGTCACCCGCTTTCTCGCCCTCCCGGCCCTGCCGCCGTCCAGCGTCAGGCGCACCTGGTAGAAGTCCTTGCCCTGCTCGGCTTCCCTCGGCACGAGGGAGAGGACGAATCGGTCCACGTCGCCGGCGTCGACCTCTTGGTTGACCGTCCTGCTGTAGCTGCCTTCCGCCAGAGGGAAGTCGACGGCGTACGAGCCGCTGGGCCCCAGCCGCCGCTCCTGGGCTCGGATGCGGCTGTTGACCGGCGCCCCCGGCAGTCTGAGCACTGCCGGGGGATCCAGGGCTGGGATGTAGAGCAGCCCCTTCAGCTCCACGTGCACGCGTCGGACGAAGCCCTTCCGGTCTCCGTCGTTGCGCACGGCGATGTCCAGGACGGGCCGGTCCGGGACTACCTCGCCGAGCAGCTGCACGTCGGCTCCCGGCTCTGCCAGGACCGCCTCTCCCTCGCCCACCGAGACGTCGACAAGGGCGACCTCCCCTCCTCGCTTCCTCCGCGCCCTGAGCGTCGTCCATGCGGCGATGACGGCGGTGAGGACGGTCGCGATCGCCCCGAGCATGCTTCCTCCCTGCAGCGAGGGGCGAGACGCATCCGCGCACCCGCCCGTACAGCCGACCGCTTGTTCCGCAGTCTCTGGCAGCGTACGGACAGCAACTGACAGCGAAGGGGTGGCGGGGCTCGGGTGGAGCCGCCCAGCCGTCGTACGGCCGGGTACCGCGTCGGGAGTCAGCTCGCTGCGGAGACCGGGTGCGCGGCATCCCTGCCCGTGGGGCGCTTCACCGCCGGCAGGCCGGTCAGGCCGATGAAGATCAGGGAGAAGACGCCCGCCGCCGCGAACACGGTGAAGCCCGTGGTGGTCGAGCCCGTGGCGAGGAGCTGACCGCCGAGCCAGGGGCCGAAGACCGCACCGAAGCGGCCCATTCCGGAGGTCCAGCCGACCGCCGTGGCGCGGTTGTCGTCGTCGGAGCGGGCCGCGACGGTGGCGTAGATCATGGCCTGGGCGCTGAAGAGGAAGAGGCCGGTCAGGAAGACCACGAGGTAGGTGACGGCCAGTGGCATGTGGACGCTGAGCAGGTAGACGCCGACGGCGGTGGCGCCGAACCAGATCGCGCCGATGCGGGCGCCGCCGAACCGGTCGGTGAGCCTGCCGCCGATGAGCATGCCGACGATGCCGCCGAGGTTGATGACGATGACGAAGCCGAGCGAGGAGCCGAGGTCGTAACCGGCGGCGCGCATCATCGAAGGCAGCCACTGGGAGACGCCGTAGACGAGCAGGAGTCCGCCGAAGGACGCCAGCCAGAAGAACAGGGTCTGCACCCACAGGCCGCCGCGGAACAGGGCGGCGACCGCGCTCCAGCGCTCGGTGCCGGCCGGACGCCTCTCCCCGGGGGTGGCGTCGGGCGCCTTGACCCCGTACCGGTCGGCGAGCGCCCGGGCCTCGTCGGTACGCCCCTTGGCCTGCAGGAACGTCAGGGACTCGGGCAGGTACGACCAGCCAGCACAGACCGACGACCAGCAGGGCGAGCCGGCTGTTGCGGGCCCCGGTGGCGGGGGTTGGGGAGGACATCGGGGTATTCCTCTCGTCCGGGACAGCTCTGTCCCTGAGGGAGCTTCGGCAGGGGCGGGTCGGTGCGGCGCGTTCGCGGCGGACCCGAATGTGCCGATGACGTTAAGGACCCCGGGATTTAGCGTCAACGCTTTTGTCAACAATCTCAGGAACAATCTGGCCTTTGCCCTCGCCCGTGCCCCGACCCACCTCCACGGCTCCTGGGCGCACCGGAGGGGCGGGCGGCACACCCGTGTGTGCGCCGCCCCCCCTCCGGTCACGACGCCGGTTCAGTCCAGCGGCGGCGTGCCGTGCGTATGGAAGGACTCGATCGTCCGCAGGCCCCACGCCTGCCCCTTGGCGCGCTCTGCCTCGGTCCAGGTGACCAGCGGCCAGTCGGGGGCGAGCACGAGGCGGGTGAGCGGGTTGCAGAGCTCGATGCGGTTGCCGCCGGGCTCGTAGACGTACAGGAAGAACGTCTGCTGGATGGCGTGCTTGTGCGGGCCCGTCTCGATGAACACGCCGCTGTCGATGGCGAGATCGGCGGCCCGCAGGATGTCCTCTCGGGTGTCGGTGGCGAAGGCGATGTGGTGCAGGCGTCCGGTGGAGCCTGTCCAGTCCGAGGTGTAGACGACGTCGTACGACTTGTCGGTGAACGTCAGCCACTTGGCGCCGATCCGGCCCGTGTCGAGCTGGATCTGCTCGGTGGGCCGGGCGCCGAGGACGTGCTGGTGGAAATCGGCGTTGGCGGCGACGTCGGCAGCGAGGAAGTTGATGTGGTCCAGGCGGCGCACGCCCACGCCCCGGTTGGGCTTGGCCTGCGGCTGGTTCTTCAGGGCGGGCCTGAGCTCCGGGGGCGCCTGGTAGTACTCGCTCTCCCAGTACAGGGCGATCTCGTGGCCGTCCGGGTCGGCGGTGAGGTAGAGCTTCCCGATGCCCGGTTCGTCCTCCACCCAGCGCCCCGCGTGGCCCGTCGCCTCGAGCTCGGCGACCCTGCGCCGGAGGGCCTCCTCGCTGGAGGTGCGCAGGGCGGTGCGGCGCAGGCCCGGCTTCTCGGCCGCGGTGAGCACCAGACTGTGGTGCTCGTAGTCGTCGAAGGTGCGCAGGTGGACGGAGTCACCGCCCTGCCCGTTGACGGTCAGGCCGAGGTAGTCCGTGAAGAACCGGACGCTGCCGTCCAGGTCCGGGGTGAGCAGTTCGACGTGACCGAGATGGGCGATGTCACCGAGAGGGGGAGTCATCTGCGGCTCCTTGCGGGGAGGGTTCGGACGGGCGGGCTGTCTGCTCGGGCCGGGGGAAGACGGTCCCGTCGAAGATCTTTCGTGCGGTACGCACCACCGCGGTGCGCAGAGCGGCGGGGGCACCGTCCGCGTCCGTCCCGACGACGGCCTCGATGTCGAGGAAGCCGGTGGGGTGCTCGATTCGCAGCCGGTCGCCGTCCGGGGGCAGCCGGGCGATTCCGTCGGCGACGCCGCCCGGGACCCGCAGCCCGGCGGCGACGCCCGCGGCGCCCAGGACGCCGATGGAGGTGTGGCAGCGGTGCGGGATGAAGGTGCGGGTCGTCACCGCGCCGTCCTGGGCGGGCGGGGCCAGCAGACTGAGCTTGGGCACCGTCGTGCCGCGGACGTCGCCGAGGCCCATGAGGCGGCCCGCTTCGAGGCGGATCCGCTCGACGCGTTCACGCAGGCCGGTGTTCTCCTCCAGCTCGCGCGGGCTCTCGTAACCGGTGACGTCCAGGGCCCCCGCCGGGATCAGCACAGTCGGCATCCCGTTGTCGACGCAGGTCACCTCGGTGCCGGCGATGACGTCACGGGCCCGGCCGGTGGGCAGCAGCGGACTCCCGCCCCGCGCGAACTCGATCACCACCGGCGCGGCGGTCCCCGGCACCCCGGATATCCTCGCCGGCCCGGTGTAGTCGACGCGCCCGCCCGGTGTGGGGAAGGACGCCGTCGCCAGGTCTCCGGTGTTGACCATCCGGATACGTACGGACGTCCGCCCGTCCCCGGCGGCGACCAGGCCCCGCTCCACGGCGAAGGGGCCGACCCCGGCGAGCAGGTTGCCGCAGTTCTGACGGTCGGAGACCTCCGCGGTGTCGACGCCGATCTGGAGGAAGAGGTAGTCCACATCGACGTCCGGGTCGTCCGGTACGGAGACGACCGCGACCTTGCTGGTGAGCGGGTGTGCCCCGCCCAGACCGTCGATCTGGCGCGGGTCGGGGCTGCCCATGATCCGCAGCAGCAGATCGTCCCGGGCCGCCGGGTCCCGGGGCAGGTCGTCCGCGAGGAAGTAGGCCCCCTTGGACGTGCCGCCCCGCATCAGGAGGCAGCGGACCTCCGCAGGTCCGCCGGTCACGCCCCGGCCTCCCCCGCGTGGTCCTCGTACGAGGTGTAGCGCACGCCCAGGGCTTCGAGCTTCTCGCGCAGTCCGTAACGGTCCAGCCCGAGCTGGCCCTCCAGGAACGCGGCGCGGGCCTTGGCCTCCTTGGCCTCCCGCGCCTCGGAGGCCTCGGCGGTCTCCCGGGCGCGTTCGCGGGGCACGACCACCACCCCGTCGTCGTCGGCGATGACCACGTCGCCGGGGCGGATCATCTGGTCCCCGATGGCGACGGGGACGTTGACGGAGCCCCCGGTGGCCTTCACCGTTCCCTGCGCGGACACCGCCTTCGCCCAGGCGGCGAAGCCCATGTCCCGCAGCTCCTGGGTGTCACGGATGCCCGCGTTGATCACGACTCCGCGCACTCCGCGCCTGCTGAGCGCCGTGGCGAACAGCTCGCCGAACATGCCGTCCGTGGAGGGGGAGGTGGTGGTGACGACGAGGACGTCGCCCTCGCCGCACTGCTCCACCGCCGCGTGGATCATGAGGTTGTCGCCGGGCCAGCTGAGCACGGTGACCGCGCTGCCCGCGATCCGTACGCCCTGCTGGACGGGGCGCAGTCCCGGTCCGAGCAGGCCCGTACGGCCCATCGCCTCGCTCACGGTGGCCACGCCGTATCCGGCGAGTGCCTCGATGTCCCGCGCGTCCGCCTTGGGCGGGCCGGTGACGATGACGCCGCTCATGCCGGCCGCTCCGCGGTCCGCGCCGTCTCGGTTGTCATGGCTGAACTCTCCTTGCTGGACGGGGCATCGGCCCACCAGCGCGGCGCGCCATGCGCGCAGTGCGTCGACCGGACGCGGCGCGTCAACCGCGCAGTGCCTCGATCACGCTCGCCAGGTGGGAGCGGACGGCCGCCTCGGCCGCCTGCGGATCCCTGGCCCTGATCGCGTCGATCATGGCCAGGTGTTCACTCAGCGACTGCTGGGGGCGTCCGGGCCTCAGGGCGAGCTGGAACCTGTGGCGCACCAGCTGGCCGTTCAGCCGCTCCAGGAGCGAAACGGCCGTCTGCTGACCGGAGAACTCCCTGATCAGGGCGTGGAGTTCATGGTTCAGGTCGGAGTAGAGCATCGGCTCGCCGTCGGCGACGGCCTTGGTCATGGCCTCGCCGACCTCCGTGAGCCGGTCCAGCTGCCCGTCGCCGGCCGTGACGGCCGCCTTCGCCGCGCAGAGCCCTTCCAGGGCCATGCGGCACTCGGTGATCGCGACGGCCTCGTCGACGCTCACCACCCGTACCCGTGATCCGCGGTTACGGATCCGCTCGACCAGTCCCTCCGACTCCAGCTCGATCAGCGCCGCTCTGACGCTGGCCCGTGTCACACCGAACTGCTCGGCGAGCTCGTTCTCCACCAGCCGCTGGGCCGGTGCCATCTCGCCGTGCAGAATCGCCTGCCGCAGACGGGTCAGAGCCAGTTGCCTGGCCTGCTCCCCACTGGCCGGACCGGGTTCCTTCGGCATCGTTGCCCCCTGAGTGAGTGCCTGTCGAACCTAAATCTAGGCCAACAGGATTGTCAACGATTCTGTTTGCCATATTGCCGTAAGTGCGCGACCGCCTGCGGATCCGACCCCGGGAACGCGCGTGGGCCCGGCCCCTCTCTCCTGCGAGAGAGGGGCCGGGCCCACGGAAGTGCTCGGTCAGGCGGCTGCCGCCGCCGTCCCCTCGGCGACCTGACGGAGCACCTCGGTCAGCGAGGTGACGACCTCGGCGTCGTCCGCCGGGTGGAGCTCGGCGAAGCGGGTCACGGAACCGGGGATGGAGAGCTTGGCGTCCGCCAGAACCGCTCCACCCGCGAGGCCGGCCGCCTTGCGGGCCTCGTCCTGGGCCCACACGCCGCCGAACTGGCCGAACGCGGTGCCGACCACGGCGACCGGCTTGGCGGTCATGGCGCCGGCGCCGTACGGGCGGGACAGCCAGTCGATGGCGTTCTTCAGGACGGCCGGCATGGTGCCGTTGTACTCGGGCGAGAACAGCAGGAACGCGTCGGAGCTGCCGGCCGCCTCGCGCAGACGGGCCGCGGCAGCCGGGACGCCGCCCTCGACGTCGATGTCCTCGTTGTAGAACGGGACGTCGACGAGGCCCTCGTACAGCTCGACCTCGACGCCCTCGGGCGCGTGCTTGACCGCGGCCTCGGCGAGCTGACGGTTGTGGGAGCCGGCGCGGAGGCTGCCGACGAGGGCGAGGATGCGTACAGACATGGGGGAAGCTCCCGGGAGACGGAGACTGCAGAAGTAAGCGGACCGTGGTCCGTTTAAAGTTGTACCACCTAAACGGACCGTGGTCCACTTCCATTCCTCCGGGGCTACCCTGAAGCCATGACCGCTCTCCTCCCCCCGCTGCCCGAGCCGCCCGACCCCGGCGACGCGCGGACGAATCTCACGCTCGCCGCCACCGGCGAACCGGAGATGCTGCGGGCGGACGCGGCACGCAACCGCGCACTGCTGCTGGACGCCGCCTCGCGCCTCCTGGTCCGCTGCGGGGCGGCGAACCTCACCATGGAATCGGTCGCGGCGGCCGCCGGGGTCGGCAAGGGCACGGTCTTCCGCCGCTTCAAGGACCGCACCGGCCTGCTCATCGCGCTCCTCGACCACCGCGAGGCACTGCTCCAGGCCGCCTTCCTCACCGGGCCGCCCCCCATGGGCCCGGACGCCCCCGCGGCGGAGCGGCTGCACGCCTTCGGCCCGGCCCTGATGCGCCACGAACGCGACCACCACGAGCTGATCCTGGCATCCCGCACCGATCCGCTCCGTACGTACGAGGTCCCCGCCCAGCGGCTGAGGCTCAGCCATGTGACCCTGCTGCTGCGCCAGGCACGGGCGGCGGGCGAACCGGAGCTGCTCGCCCACACACTGCTCGGTTCGATCGACACGCCTCTCGTCCACCATCTGACGTGCGAACGCGGCATGGACATCGACCGGCTGGAGGAGAGCTGGCACGACCTCCTCAACCGGTACGGGGTGCAGCGGTAGAGCGGTGAAGCCGGGCTACGGGCGCACCTGGATCAGGGCGTGCGTGCCACTCGTACGCCATGCCTTGCCGGATCCCTCGAGCCGGTCCAGGGTCTCCTGGTCCAAGCCCACGACGACGTCGGACTTGAGCGTGCGCAGCGCGGCGACGGCACCCGGGAAGTACGCGGTGGGGCCGGAGAACGGTGTGGTCGCGGGCCACCGACGGTCGCCCACCAGACGCCGGTAGTTGAGGTCGCCCTTGAGGATCGTCAGCGTGGCTGCGCCCAGCTCCGCCCGGAGGTCCGCGGGCATCCGCTCGTACGGATACGGGGCGCAGAAGAACGCGTGGGTACGTACGTCGAGCCGCCCGGCGCCCATCGCCTCCCAGATCCGCCGGCCGATCACGCCCGCCTCGCCGGGGGCCCCGCTCGTCCGGCGCAGACAGTCGACGACGTCGGCCGTCATGGCGTCGGAGACGTAGTACGGGCAGGGCTTCACATGGAGCACCACCCGCTGCGCGTGGCCGTGGCGGAGCAGGTGGTCGATGAGGACGAGGTCGGGGATCAGCTCGCGGCCGGTGTTGTCCGCGATGACGGCGACCGTGGCAGGGGACCCGGCGGGCAGGAGTGCCCACAGCGCCGCGCTGTCGTCGGCGACCAGACCTGGGTCGGCCTCGCCGGGTGCGGACTCGCCCGCCGGACCGCGGAAGCCGAGATCGGCGCGGTTGCCCCAGAGCGAGGCCCCCAGGAGAGCCGTCGCCCGCTCGGCGGCGGGGACATCCACGAGGTCGTCCAGGGAACGGAGTTCCTCGTCGACCGTGGGACCGTTGAGCTCCGCGCGCTTGAAGGAGGCGAAGGGGTCGACGCCCTGCCACGGGCCCTCGCCGGAGTAGCCGACGGCTTCCAGGAGCCTCCGGTAGAAGTAGCTCTCGGCCCAGAGGAACGGTGCGTCGAACCAGGGACGCCCGAAGTGTTCGGGCTCCCGCTCCAGCCAGAGCTCGCGGTCCGGGCTCCCGGGACCGAGCGGTTCGACGACCCCGTGGAGGATCTCGTGCAGCAGGGTATCCAAAGCGCGGTGCTGCTCCGGGCCGTACGGGAAGGCCTCACGCACCTGTTCGATCAGCGTCGGGTGGCGCTCGGCCATGACGCCCCGGGCGAAGCTGCCGGGCTCCCGGCACGTGATCACAGGGGGGAGGCCGTGGTCGTCCACGGCCCGGGAAGTCGCTCGCGTATCGCCCATGCGCCCAGTCTGCCTGGCCGGAAGCCGCTCATCCTCCGCCGGTCACGCGTGTCCGGCCCGCCGGCACAGACCCGGCGGTCAACGGCCGTGGGCCGACCGGCACATGGCCGGGCCGGGGCCTGGTTACGATATGGAACGCCTCAGATGACTTACCCCAGGAACCCCAGGAAAGGGACCCCGCACCCATGCCGGCCGAGACGTTCGAGTTTCAGGTAGAAGCGCGCCAGCTCCTGCAGATGATGATCCATTCGATTTACTCGAACAAGGATGTATTCCTGCGTGAGCTCATCTCCAATTCTTCGGACGCGCTGGACAAGCTGCGACTGGAAACGCTCCGCGACGACACGATCGCGGCGGACACGTCCGACCTCCACATCGCCATCGAGGCCGATCAGGAGCAGCGCACGCTGACCATCCGCGACAACGGCATCGGAATGACGCACGACGAGGTCGTGCAGCTGATCGGGACGATCGCGAATTCCGGCACGGCGAAATTCCTCCAGGAACTGAAGGAAGCCAAGGACGCCACCGCGTCCGAGGAACTCATCGGGCAGTTCGGTGTCGGCTTCTACTCGAGTTTCATGGTCGCCGACGAGGTCACCCTGCTGACCCGGCGCGCGGGCGAGGACACGGGCACGCGCTGGCAGTCGAGCGGCGAGGGCACCTACACCGTCGAGTCCGTCGACGACGCACCCCAGGGCACCTCGGTCACGCTGCGGCTCAAGCCCGAGGACGCCGAGGACAAGCTCTTCGACTACACGTCACCCTGGAAGATCAGGGAAATCGTCAAGCGCTACTCAGACTTCATCACCTGGCCCATCCGCATGGCGGCGGCGAGCGGCGAGGAGGGCGCCGAGCCGGAGACCGAGACGGTCAACTCGATGAAGGCCCTGTGGGCCCGGTCGAAGGACTCCGTGACCGATGAGGAGTACAGCGAGCTGTACAAGCACATCAGTCACGACTGGACCGAACCGCTCGAAACCATCCGCATGCAGGCGGAGGGGACCTTCGAATACCAGGCACTGCTCTTCCTTCCGTCCCATGCACCGCAGGACCTGTTCATGCAGGACCACAAGCGCGGAGTTCAGCTGTATGTGAAGCGCGTATTCATCATGGATGACTGCGAAGCGCTCATGCCGACGTATCTCCGCTTCGTGAAGGGCGTGGTCGACGCCCAGGATCTGTCGCTCAACGTGTCGCGGGAGATCCTTCAGCAGGACCGCCAGATCGAGATGATGCGGCGCCGTCTGGTCAAGAAGGTGATCTCGACGGTGAAGGACATGCGGTCCGGCGCCCCCGAGAAGTACGCGACGTTCTGGAAGGAATTCGGCCGGGTCCTCAAGGAGGGGCTGTTCCAGGACTTCGAGAACCGGGACGCGATCCTGGAGATCTCCTCGTTCGCCTCGACCCAGGACGAGGAGGGCCTGACCACCCTGCGCTCGTACGTGGAGCGGATGAAGGAGGGCCAGGAGCAGATCTACTACATGACGGGCGAGTCGCGCGCCGCCATGGAGAGCTCGCCGCACATGGAGGCGTTCCGCGCCAAGGGCTTCGAGGTCCTGCTGCTGACCGACCCCGTGGACGAGGTCTGGGTCCAGTCGGTCCCCGAGTTCGACGGCAAGCCGCTCCAGTCCATCTCCAAGGGCGAGGTCGACCTGGACACGGACGAGGAGAAGAAGGAGGTCGAGGCCGAGCGTGAGAAGCAGCAGCAGGACTACGCCGGTCTGCTGACCTGGATGACGGAGCAGCTCGGTGACACCGTGAAGGAGGTACGTCTCTCCTCACGGCTCACCGTCTCGCCGGCCTGCATCGTCTCGGACACGCACGACGTCACCCCGGCGCTGGAGAACATGTACCGCGCCATGGGCCAGGAGGTGCCGCAGATCAAGCGCATCCTCGAACTGAACCCCTCGCACGCACTGATCAGCGGGCTGAAGAAGGCGTACGCCGAACAGGGCGACGAGGAGGGTGCCCGCACCGAACTGGCCGAGACGGCCGAGCTGGTCCACGGGCTGGCGCTCCTCTCGGACGGGGGCGAGCTGAGTGACCCGTCGCGCTTCAGCAGGCTGATGGCGGACCGCCTGGAGCGCACCCTCTAGGCCTGCACGTAACCCGACCCACCGCGGCCGCCAGGACTCTCCTGGCGGCCGCGTTCGTGTGTGGTGCCACGGTCACTCGTGGGCGGGGCCGGGGCCGCCCGTGGGCGGGGCCGCGGCGGTGGTGAAGGCGGGGCGACGGCGGGAAGCGGCTGCCGCTCGAACAGATGGCGCTCCCCTGAGGGTGACGCGGAGGAGTCGCGAGAGGTGCCGGAGAGATCCACAACTTCACCCATTCGAGGGCCCGTTGAAGGTTTATCTACGCGCGGAGCATCGTCTACCGAACGATCCTTCGGGCATATCAGACGACTTTCCCCGCGCCCATTACCGACGAGTACCGGGAGCTGCTACAAACGTGCACGCCCCACGAACTCCCCACTCGTCCCCCACATTTCGAAGGGCTGGCAGCCATGTCAGTACGAACCTTCCGGGCATCCCTCATCACCCTCGCGGTGGCCGCCGTGGCAGCACTCGGCCTCGCGCAACCCGCGTCCGCCGCCGGCGGCAACTACGTCGCTCTCGGTGACTCCTACTCCTCCGGAGTCGGTGCCGGGAGCTACACCTCGGAGAGCGGTGACTGCAAACGCAGCACCAACGCCTACCCCTACCTCTGGAAGAACGCGAACGCCCCGTCGACGTTCGCGTTCGTCGCCTGCTCGGGTGCCACGACGTCGTCCGTGGCCAGCGGCCAGCTGGGCGCGCTGAGCACGTCGACCACGCTCGTCAGCCTCACGGCCGGCGGCAACGACGTCGGTTTCGCGGACGTCATGCAGACCTGCGTCCTGCAGAGCGAGGCCACCTGCGTCGCCCGGGTGAACACCGCGGTCTCCGAGATGCAGAACTCGCTGCCCGGCCGGCTCGACTCCCTCTACTCGGGCATCCGTTCGCGGGCACCGCAGGCCCATGTGGTGGTCCTGGGCTACCCGCGCTTCTACCAGCTGTCGGGCAGCTGCATCGCCGGCCTCACCGAGACCGAGCGCGGGGCCATCAACAACGCCTCGGACGTGCTGAACGGGGTGCTCGCCAAGCGGGCGGCCGACGCGGGGTTCACGTACTCGAGCGTGGTGGACGAATTCACCGGGCACGAGCTCTGCTCGGGTGACGCGTGGATCCACAGCGTGTCCATCCCGGTCACCAACTCGTACCACCCGAAGGCCGTCGGGCAGTCGAACGGGTATCTCCCGGCCTTCAACTCCGCGGCGTAACGCGCGTAGAGGGGCCCGCCCGGGCAGAGCACACACACCGGGCGGGCCCCCTGCCGGAGGTCCGGCCGAGCTTGCGTCTCCTCAGCCGCCGGCCGGCCGGGAGGCCTTGACGGAGTACATCATCGGGATGCGCGGGCGGTCGGCCGGGAAGCGGTAGGAGCCGTCCGCGTGCCGCACCAGGGCCGGGTAGCGGGCGAAGAGCGAGGCGTCGTGCTCGTGCAGGAACTCGATCCGCAGCCCGGCCGCCGCCAGTGCCGAGACGACCTCGCCCACCGGGTGCTGCCACTCCACGCTGCGGTTGTGGACGGTCGCGGCGTCGAAGTCGGCGTACGTGCCCGGTGACTCGTCCACCCAGGCATCGCGGCTGAAGTAGTCGTACGTGACCGTCGAGCCGGTCTCGTCGTCCAGGCAGTCGGTCAGGGGATGGAACTCCGCCAGGTAGAGGAATCCGCCGGGTGCGACCAGCGAGGCCGCGACCTCGGCCCAGCGGGGCACGTCCGGCAGCCAGTTCAGCGCGCCGGTCCCGGTGTAGACGATGTCGTACGCCGAGTCCGGCACGGCCTCCGCGGCGTCGTACACGTCGGACGGGACGAACGCCGCGCGCTCCTGCGACAGGCCCAGCGAGCCGGCCAGGCCGCGGGCGACCTCGACGGCGGGCTCGGAGAAGTCGAGACCCACGACCTGGGCGGCGCCTCGACGGGCCCAGGAGAGCGTGTCGAGGCCGATGTGGCACTGGAGGTGCAACAGGGTCTTTCCGGTCACGTCACCGACCTCCGCGATCTCGAAGCCGCGCAGGACGTCCCGGCCCGCCAGGAAGGCGTCGAGATCGTAGTAGTCGCTGGCGGCGTGGATCGGCACGCGTTCGTCCCAGCGTGCGCGGTTGGCCTCGCGCCAGTCGTCGGGCGTCGGTGAGTACATGCCGGGAAAGTTACCCACAGGCTGGGGGTGCGTGCGAACAGTTATCCACAGGCCGCCCCGGCATGGTGGCCTCATCGGGTTGTATGGGGTCATGAACGACGCACAGAACGACCAGTCCGTACCGGAGCGGGAGCAGGAGCCGCCGCAGTGGGAGCAGCGTTTCCGCGCCCCGCGGGTGTCCCTGCCCGACTGGGCGGAGGACGCTCCCGACCAGGCGCTCTTCGTCTCCAACGCCACCGGTACGTACGAGCTGTACGCGTGGGACCGGGCGACCGGGAAGCAGCGCCAGGTCACGGACCGGCCCAACGGGACGACCGACGGCGTGCTGACGCCGGACGGCCGGTCCGTCTGGTGGTTCGCCGACACCGACGGCGACGAGTTCGGCGTGTGGATGCGGCAGCCGTTCGACGGCGGCCCGGACGAGCCGGCCACGCCCGGTCTGGAACCCTCCTACCCGGCCGGGCTCGCGATCGGCCGTGACGGCACCGCGGTGGTCGGCCGCTCGACGGACGAGGACGGCACGACGGTCCACCTGGTGCGCCCCGGGGAGGAGCCGGTCGAGATCTACCGGCACCGGGAGTCCGCCGGGGTCGGTGACCTCTCGCACGACGGAACGCTGATCGCCCTGGAACACACGGAGCACGGCGACGCCATGCACTCCGCGCTGCGGGTGGTGCGCCCCGACGGGTCGACGGTCGCCGAGCTGGACGACACCGAGGGCGGCACCAAGGAGCTCGGCCTGTCGGTGCTGGGCTTCGCCCCGGTGGCGGGTGACACCCGGCTGCTGGTGGGGCATCAGCGGCGCGGGCGGTGGGAGCCGATGATCTGGGACCCGGTGGCGGGCACACAGACGGATCTGCCGGTCGATCTGCCCGGCGACGCGGGTGCCGAGTGGTATCCGGACGGGTCCGCGCTCCTCATCGAGCACGGCTTCGAGGCCCGCAGCGAGCTGTGGCGTTACGAGCCGGGAGCGGCGGGTCCGGTCAGGGTCGAGACCCCTCCGGGGACCGTGTCGGGCGCCACGGCCCGACCGGACGGCACGGTGGAGTACCTGTGGTCGTCCGCCGCGCAGCCGCCCGCCGTGCGGTCCACGACGGGTGCCGTCGTCCTCGACCCGCCGGGCGCGAAGGCTCCGGCCTCGGTGCCGGTGCGGGACGCCTGGGTCGAGGGCCCCGGAGGGCGGATCCACGCCCTGGTGCAGACGCCGGCCATCGGTGACGGCCCGTTCCCCACGGTCTTCGAGATACACGGGGGACCCACCTGGCACGACAGCGACGCCTTCGCGTCAGGACCGGCCGCCTGGGTCGACCACGGCTTCGCCGTCGTCCGGGTCAACTACCGCGGATCGACGGGTTACGGCCGTGCCTGGACGGACGCGCTGAAGCACCGGGTCGGGCTGATCGAGCTGGAGGACATCGCGGCCGTCCGGGAATGGGCGGTCTCCTCGGGGCTCGCGGACCCGGAGCGGCTGGTGCTGGCCGGCGGCTCGTGGGGCGGCTATCTGACCCTGCTCGGGCTCGGCACGCAGCCGGAGGCCTGGGCCCTCGGGCTGGCGGCGGTCCCGGTCGCCGACTACGTCACCGCCTACCACGACGAGATGGAGGCGCTGAAGGCGATGGACCGCACCCTGCTCGGCGGGACCCCGGAGGAGGTGCCCGAGCGCTTCGAGGCGTCGTCCCCGCTGACCTATGTGGACGCCGTGCGGGCCCCGGTCTACATCTCGGCCGGCGTCAACGACCCCCGCTGCCCGATCCGTCAGGTGGAGAACTACGTGGACCGCCTCGCGGCCCGAGGCGCGGTCCACGAGGTGTACCGCTACGACGCGGGGCACGGCTCGCTCGTCGTGGAGGAGCGGATCAAGCAGGTGCGGCTGGAGCTGGACTTCACCCTGCGCCACCTCGGCGGCTGACGGGACGGGGCCGGCGGCATAAGTTCCGGATAAATGGTGCACCCCGCTCCGGGGGCCCGGAGCGGGAAACCGTACCGTGGAGGGGTGTACCGGTTCCTGCTGACCCCGCGATGGTGGGGGATCAACCTCTTCGTCGTGCTGGCCATCCCGTTCTGCGTGTTCATGGGCACGTGGCAGCTCGGTCGTTTCGAGGACCGTGTGCAGACGCACGAGGAGGCCGAGGAGCGTCCCGATCCGGGCTCCCGCTCGCCGGCGCCACTCGACGAGCTGCTCCCCGTGAGCACGGAGACGTCCGGCCGCCCGGCCGTGGCGAAGGGGACGTACGCCGATCAGTTCCTGGTCCCCGGCCGCAAGCTGGACGATCGCAACGGCTTCTACGTGCTGGATCTGCTGCGCACGGACAGCGGTAAGGCCCTGCCCGTCGTGCGCGGTTGGCTCGCCGGCAGCCCGGGCAGCACCGAGGTCCCCGCCGCACCGGCCGGCGAGGTCACCGTCACCGGCGATCTGCAGGCCTCCGAGAACAGCGGCACCAGCGGCGTCGACCTCGGCGGCGGGCTCCCCGAGGGGCAGCTGGGCATGATCAGCGCGGCCTCCCTGGTGAACCTCGTCCCGTACGACGTCTACGACGCCTGGGTGACCCTGTCGGAGCCCGAGGCGGGTGGCACGGGTGGCGGGATGAAGCCTGTGCCCGCGGCGGCGGCGCAGGGCAGCGGGCTCGACCTGAAGGCCTTCCAGAACCTCGGCTACACCGGCGAGTGGTTCGTCTTCGCCGGCTTCGTGCTCTTCATGTGGTTCCGGCTGGTACGCCGCGAGGCGGAAGCGGCGCGCGACATCCAGCTGGGGCTCGCGGCCGACGCCGACTGACGATCCCCGCGCAAGGCAGGCCCCACGACGCAGGCAGGCCCCGCGACGCAGGCAGGCCCAGCGACGCCGGAAGCCGCGACAGCAACAGACGAGGGCCCGCCGGCAACAGCATCATCAGCAACGGGCAGGGGCCCGCCGGAACCCGAGAGTTCCGGCGGGCCCCTGCCCGTATCCGCGTCCGCGGCGAAGTGATCCGTACCCGTGGCCGTAGCCGGGCGCTTTCGTGCTCGCCTCGCGGCCCGGCCGGGGGGGTTCAGGGCCCGCTACGAGGCGTCCAGTACGCCCGTGCGGTAGATGGTTCCGGCGCAGGCGTTGGGGATCTTGGCCTCCGCGGTCGGTGCACCCGTCTCCGGGGTGTGGGTGACCGCGATGCTGCCGTCCGCCGGGCCCTCGTCCGCGCTGCCGAACTGGGCCGCCACGTCGGCGGTCCCCGCGTCGCTCCCCGCCGTGCCCTCGCTGCCGCCTCCGCCGCCGTCCGTGGGCGTCGGGCTGGGCGAACCGCCGCTGGTCGGGCAGGTGTCCGACGGCACCCAGGCGAACCGCACCTCGTACGTCATCGTGGGCTTCAGGAACACGGTCCCGGGTTCCAGGGACGGATCGGGCAGCCCCTGTGCGGGGTCGCCCGCGGTGTGCTGCACCACGGTGATCTTCAGCGGGTCCGCGGCCCCGGCCGCCTGGAAGCTGACCGTGCCGTTGCTGGTCACCGAGCAGGCGTCGCCGGACACATTGGCGATCCTGAAGGTCCCGTACACCGTGCCGTCGGCCCGGGCCGCGCCCGCGTCGGCGGAGGCGACGCCTAGCTGGCCGGGGTCGCAGGTCCTGGTGGAGGCGACATCGACGCCCGGCGGGTCGTCCAGACCCGCGGCCCCGCTGCTCTCGGCGCCGGGGTCCGATCCCTCGGACGGCTCCGCGGAGTCGCCGCGCTCGCCCTCGGCGCCCTCGCTCCGGCGGTCCTCGGGGCCCGCCGTCCGCCCGCCGTCGGCGTCGGCGCCCGCGTCCTCGCCGCTGCCGCCCTGGGCCTGCTCGCCGTGGCCGGCGATGGCGGGGCTGGCGGTGGCCGATCCGTCCGAGTTCGCCACGTGGACGAAGGCGGGGACCGCCGTACCGATCAGCAGCGCCGCGGCCGCGGCACCGACCACGCCCTGCCGCCGCCTGGCGCGCCGGGCCGGCACCGCGCGGTACAGATGGTCGAGAGTGCCCTCGGAGGGCTCCAGGTCCTGGACGGCGCCCTGCAGCATGCGGCGCAGCGCGGCCTCGTCCATCTCCGCGCCGCCGAAGCCACCGGACCCACCCGCGCCGCCGGAGCCACCGGACCCACCCGGGCCTCCAGACCCGCCCGAGCCTCCGCCGAAGAGTTCGGTCAGCGTGCCGCCGCCGCCCTCACCGTCGGACCCGCCGGACCCGGCAGACCCGGCGTCACGACCGCCCGGCTCCGCTTCCAGCTCCGCTTCCAGTTCCGCTTCGGGGTCCGTCCCGGGAGTGGTGGTCCCTGAGGCGGCCTCCGCGCCGTCGACCTCGGCGGTGTCGGTGTGCTGCTTCCGTTCACCGTCCTGCTCCGGGTCGGTGTCGGGGATGCCCTCCGGCCTGTGGTTCACAATTCCGTTTCCAGTCCGGTCATCGTCGTGCCTGTGCTCGGGCCTGCTCATGCCTGCGCCTCCATGACGACGCGCAGTGCCGCGATGCCCCGGGAGCCGTACGCCTTCACCGAACCGAGCGATATCCCCAGGGTCTCCGCGACCTGGGCCTCCGTCATGTCCGAGAAGTAACGCAGCACCAGCACCTCGCGCTGGCGGCGCTGCAGCCCCTTCATCGCTTTGATCAGCGCGTCCCGCTCCAACTGGTCGTACGCGCCCTCCTCCGCACTCGCCATGTCGGGCATCGGCTTGGAAAGGAGCTTCAGCCCGAGGATGCGCCGACGCAGCGCGGACCGCGACAGGTTGACCACGGTCTGGCGGAGGTAGGCGAGCGTCTTCTCCGGGTCGCGCACCCGGTTCCGTGCCGAGTGCACCCGGATGAACGCCTCCTGCACCACGTCCTCGCAGGACGCGGTGTCGTCCAGCAGGAGCGCCGCGAGGCCCAGCAGCGAGCGGTAGTGAGCGCGGTAGGTCTCGGTGAGATGGTCTACGGTCGTTCCTGCCGCCACCGTCTCCTCAGCGCCCTCGCGCTGCGAAGGCAGCCGGGTGGACCGAGCGGCCGGCATGGGCGCGATCACCGGCATACCGCCGGGTGCGCGGGGCCGCCGGAGCGGACGCACCGAAGCGCCTCGCAACGGGCCCACCACTGTGATGTCGAGAACCTCTGCCACGCCAGTTGGACACGCTTCCCCCCGTCAGGGTTGTACGCGTACGGCACCGCTTTCGATGCTGTGCGACATGCCCTCATTCGTACCTGCTCTTCCCCAAATGCCCCGAAAACGCGTCCAGCCACGCAAGAAGTGACGACATAGACGCGTCGCATCCGCCTAGCGGTTGCGGGAGGCCAGGAGATCATCGTCGGATATGACAACGCCCCAGCTCAAGAGGTTCAGACCAGCAAGTTACCCACAGGGCGCACACAGATCCTACAAAACAGGTTCGATCAGGTACGAGGAAATTCCCCGGCCACCGACTCGGCGATCTGGGCCACATTGAGGGCCGCGCCTTTTCGGAGATTATCGCCGCAGATGAACATGGACACGGCATGTGGATCGTCCATCGACTGCCGTACGCGGCCCACCCAGGTGGGGTCGGTGCCCACCACATCGGACGGCGTGGGGAAGTCACCGGCCGCCGGGCTGTCGAAGAGCACCACCCCGGGCGCGGTCGCCAGGACCTCGTGCGCCCGGTCCACGGAGACCTCGTTCTCGAAGCGGGCGTGCACGGACATCGAGTGCGTGGCGACGACCGGTACGTACACGCAGGTCGCCGTCACCTTCAGTTCCGGCAGACCCAGGACCTTCCGGCACTCCCCGCGGATCGCCAGCTCCTCGGAGGACCAGCCGTCCCCGCCGTCCGTCCCGGCCCACGGCACGACGTTCAGCGCCACGGGGGCGGCGAAGGGACTCTTCTCCCCGTCGCCCAGCGCCCGGCGCACGTCTCCGGGGCGGGTGCCCAGCTCCGTGCCCGCCACCAGGGCGAGCTGCTCGCGGAGCGCGGCGACACCGTCCCTGCCCTCACCGCTCACCGCCTGGTAGGACGAGACGATCAGCTCCCGCAGCCCGAACTCGGCGTGCAGCGCACCGACCGCGACGATCAGCGACAGCGTCGTGCAGCTCGGGGACGCGACGATGCCGCGCGGCCTCAGACGCGCGGCATGGGGATTGATCTCGGGGACGACCAGGGGGACCTCGTCGTCCAGCCGGAAGGCGGCCGAGTCGTCCACGACCACGGCGCCCCGGGCGGCCGCGACCGGCCCCCACTGCGCGGACACCTCGTCCGGCACCAGGAACAGGGCGACGTCCACACCGTCGAACACGTCCTCGGAGAGCGCGAGGACCTCGGTCTCCTCGCCCCGCACGACCAGCTTGGTGCCGGCCGCACGCGGGGAGGAGACCAGTCTGACCTCGCCCCAGACGTCCTCGTGCTGCGAGAGGATCTGGAGCATGACGCCGCCGATCGCCCCGGTCGCGCCGACGACCGCGAGCGAAGGGCGGCGTCCGGTCATCGGCCGGTGCCCCCGTAGACGACAGCCTCGTCGGAGTCGCTGTCGAGGCCGAAGGCGGTGTGCACGGCGCGCACGGCCTCGTTGACGTCGTCCACACGGGTGACCACCGAGATGCGGATCTCGGACGTCGAGATCAGCTCGATGTTCACACCGACGTTGGACAGGGCCTCGAAGAAGCCCGCGGTGACGCCGGGGTTGGTCTTCATGCCCGCGCCGACGAGGGAGATCTTCGCGATCTGGTCGTCGTAACGCAGGGACTCGAACCCTATGCCGGCGCGGTTGCGCTCCAGGGCGTCGATGGCCTTGCGGCCCTCCGCCTTCGGCAGGGTGAACGTGATGTCCGTCAGCCCGGTGGAGGCCGCGGAGACGTTCTGGACCACCATGTCCATGTTGATCTCGGCGTCCGCGACGGCGCGGAAGATCGCGGCGGCCTCGCCCGGCTTGTCGGGAACGCCGACGACCGTGACCTTTGCCTCGGAGACGTCGTGGGCGACTCCGGAGATGATGGCGTGCTCCACCTGCTGGTCCCCTTGCGGCTCGTTGCTGACCCAGGTGCCGCGCAGTCCGGAGAAGGACGAGCGGACGTGGATCGGGATGTTGTAACGGCGTGCGTACTCGACGCACCGGTGCAGCAGCACCTTGGAGCCGGACGCCGCCAGCTCCAGCATGTCCTCGAAGGAGATCCAGTCGATCTTCCGGGCCTTCTTCACGACCCGGGGGTCGGCGGTGAAGACACCGTCCACATCTGTATAGATCTCACAGACCTCGGCGTCCAGCGCGGCGGCCAGAGCGACAGCGGTCGTGTCCGACCCACCGCGACCGAGGGTCGTGATGTTCTTGCCCTCCTGGCTCACACCCTGGAACCCGGCGACGATGGCGATGTTGCCCTCGTCGATCGAGGTCCTGATGCGGCCCGGCGTGACATCGATGATGCGCGCTTTGTTGTGGACCGAGTCGGTGATGACACCGGCCTGGCTGCCCGTGAACGACTGGGCCTCGTGGCCCAGGTTTTTGATCGCCATCGCCAGCAGGGCCATGGAGATCCGCTCTCCGGCGGTCAGCAGCATGTCGAACTCACGCCCGGCAGGCATCGGGGATACCTGCTCGGCGAGATCGATCAACTCGTCCGTCGTGTCGCCCATCGCGGACACCACGACAACCACCTGGTTGCCGTTCTTCTTGGCGTCGACGATTCGCTTGGCGACACGCTTGATGCCTTCGGCATCGGCTACGGAGGAGCCTCCGTACTTCTGCACGACAAGGCCCACGTGCGCTCCTCGCTCAATAATGGTGCGGTCGGCTCAGTTTAACGAGCAGTCCGGAATCGACCCGTCGGTACCGGATGGTGAGATGTCCCGCCCACCACCCGGAACGGCATCGTTCCGAACTGCTCGTACGGGGCTGTTGCCCGCTTCACCGTTCCGCACGCCTCTTTGTGTCCCAGGACACAACAGGCACAGCGGTCGCACAAGCCACGGGGGCGGCTAGAGCACCGGCCGCAGACCCAGCGGTCCGGCGATCTCCTCGGCCATCACCCGCCCGGCCTCCTCGGCCAGGTCCCCGTCGCCCGGGTCCTGGTCCGTGTCCAGGCCGTCGAGCTCCTGGAGCGGCTGGTTCAGCCGGATGTGGGCGATCAGCGACTGGAGCGCGCGCAGGGCCGCGGAGGCGGTGGAGCCCCAGTTGGAGAAGTACGAGAACTGCCACCACCACATGGCCTCCGCCGTGCGGTCCGCCTCGTAGTGCGCGAGACCGTGGCCGAGGTCCGTGACCAGGTCGGCCAGGTCGTCGGAGATCCGGTGGGGCACGGGCGCCTTGCGGGGCTCGTACGGGTCGAAGACCTCGGAGTAGACGTCGATGGGCTCCAGGAGCTCCGCGAAGCGCTCACGCAGCCCGTCGGCGTCCGGCTCGGCGCCCAGATCCGGCTCGTAGCGCTCGTCCGGGAGGATGTCCTCGTACGCGCCGAGTCTGCCGCCGGCCAGCAGGAGCTGGGAGACCTGGAGCAGCAGGACCGGCACGGCCTCCTCGGGCTCCTCCGCCTTGGACACCTCGGTGACCGCGACGATGAACGTCTTGATCTGGTCCGCGATCTGGACGGCGAAGTCGTCCGGGTCCTGCGTGACGGAGTTCAGCGTGGCGTCAGACATCGAGGGGACCTCCCGTGGGCACGGTCGCGAACGGTGGGTAGAACATAGCGCCGTCGCACATAAAGCCGCAGTCAGATGCCGGGTCACACATCGAGCAGCCGCCTCCCCTCGAAGGCGCGGCCCAGAGTCACCTCGTCGGCGTACTCCAGGTCGCCGCCCACGGGCAGCCCGCTGGCCAGCCGTGTGACCCGCAGGCCCATCGGCTTGACCATCCGGGCGAGGTACGTCGCGGTGGCCTCGCCCTCCAGGTTGGGGTCGGTCGCCAGGATCAGCTCGGTGATCGAGCCGTCCGCGAGCCGGGCCAGCAGCTCCCTGATGCGCAGATCGTCGGGGCCGACGCCCTCGATCGGGCTGATCGCGCCGCCGAGCACGTGGTAGCGGCCCCGGAACTCACGGGTCCGCTCGATCGCCACGACGTCCTTGGGCTCCTCCACGACGCAGATGACCGAGCGGTCACGGCGCGCGTCCCGGCAGATGCCGCACTGCTCCTGCTGGGCGACGTTGCCGCAGATCTCGCAGAAGCGGACCTTGTCCTTGACCTCCAGGAGGGCATGGGCCAGACGGCGTACGTCGGTGGGCTCGGCCTGCAGGATGTGGAAGGCGATCCGCTGCGCGCTCTTGGGACCGACGCCCGGCAGCCTGCCCAGCTCGTCGATCAGCTCTTGAACCACGCCTTCGTACAACGGAACGCCTTTCCTTTTTCCTGCTCGTACCGTTCGTACCGTAGCCGGTGCGCCCGGGGAGCCACAGGGTCAGAACGGAAGACCCGGCATCCCGCCCAGGCCCTGGGCCAGGGGGCCCAGCTTCTCCTGCTGGAGCTGCTGGGCGTTCTCGTTGGCCGCCTGGACGGCCGCGACCACGAGGTCCGCGAGCGTCTCGGTGTCCTCCGGGTCCACCGCGCCCGGATCGATCACCAGGGCGCGGAGCTCGCCGGACCCGGTCACGGTGGCCTTCACAAGACCACCGCCCGCCTGTCCCTCGACCTCGGTCCTGGCCAGTTCCTCCTGGGCCGCGGCGAGATCCTGCTGCATCTTCTGGGCCTGCTGGAGCAACTGCTGCATGTTGGGCTGACCACCACCGGGAATCACGGTCACTCCTGGCATTTCGACAACGGATTGTTTCGGTACGCCGAGCCTACGTGTTCGCCGGACGCCGCGCCCCACCCACCGGGACCAACTCTTTCGAGTGAGTTCTGAAAACTGCCTGCCGGGCTCCTATACCTGACCAGAGGCCGTGCCCACCCGGGAATCCCGCGATTTCGACCCCGCGGCCCACCATTCGGCGGTAGGAAGAGCATGCGTATCCGTACCCGTACGCAGAGCGAGGGTAACGCAGAGTTACACGGGTGGGGCCCCGGTCATATGCCGGGAACCGCCCCCTCCGTGACCGAGAGCCGTGCCGATCCGCGTCGATACGTGCCGAACGCAGAGTGCAGAGGAGTCCCCCGGTGAGTCAGCCGGAGATGCAGCCCGAAGGGCCGCCCCGCAAGGAGTCCGGCGCGGGTTCCGGTGCAGGCACCGGAACCGATCGGTCCGGTTCACGCTACGGTTCGAGCCCCCGGGACCTGGCCGGCCGCGCCTTCCCCCTCGGCGACTGGGGTGAACCCGCCGAGCGGCTCGACGAGCTCTACCGGTGGGTCGAGGCCGGTGCCCTGGAGACCGCCGAGTGGTATCTGCGCGACCGCGTCCGCAAGCGGCGCACCGCCAGGCTGCTCCGGCTCGGCACGGCGGCGGGGGTGGTGGCGGGCGCGGCCCTCCCGCTGCTCGATCTGACCGGGGAGCTGCACGGGTCGGCCGGCTGGGGCTATCTGTCGCTGCTGCTGGGCGCCGCGTGCATGGCGTGCGACCGGTACTTCGGACTGACCTCCGGCTGGATAAGGAATCTCGCGACGGCACAGGCCGTGCAGCGGCGCCTCCAGGTGCTCCAGTTCGACTGGTCGTCCGAGTGCGTCCGCGAGGTCCTCGGGCCGACGGAGGGCACCGCCAGCGAGGCGGCGGAGCGGTGCCTGGGGGTGCTGCGCCGGTTCTCCGAGGACATCACCGAGCTCGTCCGGATGGAGACGGCGGACTGGATGGTCGAGTTCCGGGCCGGACCCGCGCCCATGGGGATGCAGTCGCTGGTGACGGGCGGGCCCGGTGGCCGCCCCGAGCCGGGGACCTCGCACGGCCGCCTCACCATGCCGGTGGCCCGGCCGAACATGCCGCGCCAGCGGCCGCCGGAGCCGCCCCGGTGAAGGAGCGGCCCCCGGCGGCCGGAAGCCGGTGCGGGGGCCGGAAGCCGGCCCGGCGGCCGGAAGCCGGTGCGGAGGCTGCCGCGGGCGCGGCGGCTCAGCGTGCGGCGGCTCAGCTGAAGATGATCATCGAGCCCTGCGCGAGGCTGCGGGTCGCCGCCGCGTGCAGGCCCAGCCAGACGTGCCGCTCCCGGGCGAACGGACTCTCGTCGTACGGGACCGGAGCGGCCGGTTCCTCCAGCGTGGTGGGGCCGGCGGGCGGGAGGGGGGCGGCCGGCGGGTTGGCCGGGTCGATGCCGATGGACGGGGCGACGAACTCCAGCTCCCGCAGCAGGCCGTGGGAGGAGCCCAGCGGGCCGCCGCCCTCCAGGAGCTGGTCGTCGGAGAGCGGATGGGGGAAATCCAGCGGGACGTACGCCCCGGCGTGGTCGTAGTGCCAGACCAGGTGCGACTCCTGCGCGCTCTGCTCGAACATCTCCAGCAGCTGCTCGTAGTCCCCGCCCAGTGCGTCGACAGGTGTGACGGCGAGGCCGCTGAGCTGGAGCAGGTAGGCGCGGCGCAGGAAGTGCAGGGCGTCGTAGTCGAAGCCCGCGACGGGGGCCACGTCCCCGGTGAGTCCTGGCATGTAGGCGTAGACGGGCACGGGCGGCAGCCCCGCCTCGGTCAGCGCCTTGTCGTAGACGGCGATCTCTTCGGCGAACGGGTTGTCGGGGCTGTGGCACAGCACATCGACGAGGGGGACCAGCCACAGGTCACAGGCCACGAAGTCTCGCTCTCCAACGGGTTCGTGCAACGGTCGGGACAGCGTAATGCGGCCGGGACCCCGCGCACAGGGTGCGGGCATGCCGTGGGCCGGGGCGGGCTCAGGTGTGACCCGGGTGCGGGGGGTCGCCGTGGGCCAGCCGGTCCGCCCAGTTCAGCCCGTGCGCGTAGTAGTCGTCGAGCACCGCGCGTACGGCCGGCCCGTCGGCCATCGTGATCGCCTCCACCAGCTCCCGGTGACCGTGCCACAGCCAGTCGCGTACGCCGTCGCCGTCGCCGCGCAGGTACGGGACGGCGAAGGCCCAGGCCTGCATCCGCAGCCGTTGCAGGAAGTCGCTGATGTAGGCGTTGCCGATGACCGCGCCGAGCTCCCGCCAGAACCGCAGGTCGTAGCCGATGAGGATGTCGAGGTCACCGCCGCGCGCCGCCCGTGAGGCCTCCTCGCCCCGGCGGCGTACGGAGACGAGGGCGACCCGGTGCGCGCCGATCACGGCGGACGCCGAACCGGTCCCGTCGAAGATCCGCCGGAACACCCCGTCTATGACCAGGGCCCGCGCCTCGACCATGGCCCGGTAGTCGGCGACGGAGAACTCACGGACGCGGAAGCCGCGGTGCTGGTCGGATTCGAGCAGGCCCTGCGCGGAGAGGTCGAAGAGCGCTTCCCGTACGGGCGTCGCGGAGACCCCGTACTGCTCGGCGATCTGCTTGACGGTGAACTCCACCCGGGGCCGCAGGCGCCCCGCGAGCACCTCGTCACGCAGTGCGTCGGCGATCTGCTGCCGCAGCGTGCTGCGGGTCACGCCTCCGCTCGCACCCATGACGCCCCCTCCCGTTCTCGGCTTGGGTCACCTTACGACCTGGTGGGGGGCGTCATGCCGGGTGACGTCCCTACCGCGTGTGCTCGTCGGCGACCGACAGGGCCGCGTCCAGGGCCGCGAGACCCTCCTTCGCCTCGGCCTCGGTGATGTTGCAGGCGGGGACGACATGGGTGCGGTTCATGTTGATGAAGGGCCAGAGGCCGTTCTTCCGGCAGGCCGCGCCGAAGGCGGCCATCGGGGCGTTGGCCTCACCGGTCGCGTTGTACGGGACCAGGGGCTCGCGGGTCTCCCGGTCGCGGACCAGCTCCAGCGCCCAGAACGCGCCGAGCCCGCGCACCTCGCCGACGGACGGGTGGCGCTCGGCGAGCTCCCGCAGTCCGGGGCCGAGCACGTGCTCGCCGAGGTGCGCCGCGCTCTCGACGACCTTCTCGTCCTCCATCACGCCGATCGTGGCGACGGCGGCGGCGCAGGCCAGCGGGTGACCGGAGTAGGTGAGTCCGCCGGGGTAGGGGCGGGTCTCGAACGTGGCGGCGATCTCGGCGTTGATCGCGACGCCGCCGAGCGGCACGTAACCGGAGTTCACGCCCTTGGCGAAGGTCATCAGGTCGGGTGTGACGTCGAAGTGGTCGGCGGCGAACCACTTCCCGGTGCGCCCGAAGCCGGCCATGACCTCGTCGAGGACGAAGACGATGCCGTACCGGTCGCAGATCTCGCGGACCCCGGCGAGGTAGCCGGGCGGCGGCGTCATGATGCCGGCCGTGCCCGGGATGGTCTCCAGGACGATCGCGGCGATGGTCGAGGGGCCCTCGTAGGCGAGGGTGTCCTCCAGGTGCTGGAGGGCGCGGGCGCACTCCTCGGCCTCCGTCCCCGCGTAGAACGGGGAGCGGTAGAGGAACGGCGCCCAGAAGCGGACGACGCCCGCCGATCCGGTGTCGGACGCCCAGCGGCGCGGGTCGCCGGTGAGGTTGATCGCGGTGGAGGTGGCGCCGTGGTACGAGCGGTAGGCGGAGAGCACCTTCGTACGCCCGGTGTGGACGCGGGCCATGCGGACGGCGTTCTCGACGGCCTCGGCACCGCCGTTGGTGAAGAAGATCTTGTCCAGGTCGCCGGTGGTGCGCTCGGCGATCAGCCGGGCGGCCTCGGAGCGCGCCTCGACGGCGAAGGCGGGGGCGAACGTGGCGAGCCTGCCCGCCTGTTCCTGGATCGCGGCGACCACGGTGGGGTGCTGGTAGCCGATGTTGGTGAAGACGAGACCGCTGGTGAAGTCCAGATAGCGGTTTCCGTCGTAGTCCCAGAAGTACGCCCCCTCGGCGCCGGCGACGGCGAGTGGGTCGATCAGGCCCTGGGCGGACCAGGAGTGGAACACGTGGGCGCGGTCGGCGGCCTTCACGGCCGCGCCCGCGGCGGGGTCGGCGTACGGGGCGCGAGGGGCATCGGGGCTCATGCGGCGAGCGTATGCGGCGGCGCGGCCGTCCTCCATGGCCACTCTGTACGGCGTGGGCCGCGCGGCTCGGCAGGGTGTCGGGTCCCCGCCCGGCGACCGGCCGAACGATTGACAGCATGTTGTCATCATGACAGGCTGCTGTCATAAGGGGCAGTATCCGGAAGTTCCGCCACCGGAGGTCGTCATGACCGGCACCAGCGTCCACCTGGCCGTCTACGACATGTTCGCCGACTGGGAGCCGGGCTTCGCCACGGCCCAGCTCACCCAGCACGGCCGCACCGTGCGCACGGTCGGCCTCACCACCTCACCCGTCACCACGATGGGCGGGGTCCGCGTCCAGCCCGACCTGTCGCTCGACGCGCTGGACCCCGCCGGGAGCGAGCTGCTGATCCTCACCGGCGCCGCGCTCTGGGACACCGGGGACACCCTCGCCCCCTTCGCCCGGACGGCACGGGCCTTCCTGGAGGCGGGCGTGCCCGTGGCGGCCATCTGCGGGGCGACCGCGGGGCTGGCCCGCGAGGGGCTGCTCGACGACCGCCGCCACACGAGCGCCGTCTCCTTCTACCTCGCCGCCACGGGGTACGCGGGCGGCGCGCACTACGTGGAGGCCGACGCGGTGACGGACACGGGTGGGGCGTCGCGCGGCGCTCTCGTCACGGCGGGTCCGACCGAGCCGGTCGCCTTCGCCCGCGAGATCTTCGGGCTGCTCGGGGTGTTCGAGCCGAAGAAGCTGGACGCCTGGTACCGGCTCTTCCACGACTCGGACGCGGGCGCCTACGAGGAGCTGAACGGATGAGCGGTACGACCGAGGGGAGCGCCGGGGGCGCCGGGGCCGGGGAGAACGCCGGGGGCGGGGAGGGCCCGGGGGACCCCACGCTGCTCAGCCGCACCGCGCTCGGGGTGTTCCGGCTCAACGGCCGGTTCCTGGCCGTCGCCGAGGAGCTGGCCGGCCCCGCAGGACTCACGGCCGCCCGGTGGCAGGTGCTCGGCGCGGTCCTCACCGAGCCGCTTCCCGTGTCGGGGATCGCCCGCGCGATGGGGATCACCCGGCAGAGCGTGCAGCGGATCGCCGACCTCCTGGTCGACCGCGGCCTCGCCGAGTACGTCGCGAACCCGGCCCACCGGCGCGCCAAGCTGCTCCGCCCCACCGCGGAGGGCCGGGCCGCGGTGAGGCGGATCGTCCCCGCCCACGCGGAGTTCGCGGCGCGGCTGGCCGGGGAGCTGGGCGAGGAGGAGTTCGCGCGGACCGTCGAGGTGCTGGAGCGGCTCTCGGCCGTGATGGACACCCTGGCGTCCCCGCCGGGGCTTCCGCCGGAGCCCTCCGGGGGCTGAGGGGCTCTCCGGTCCAGGTGCGCCGCTATCCTCGACGCACGGTCCGCCACGGCCGCACGGGGGAGGAAACGCACGATGGAGAAGCTGGGCTCCGGTGATCCGCAACGCATCGGTACCTACCGTCTGTTGGGGCGCCTCGGCTCGGGCGGGATGGGCCAGGTGTTCCTGGCACGCTCGGACCGCGGCCGCACCGTCGCCCTCAAGCTGGTCCGCCCCGAGCTCGCCGAACTGCAGCATTTCCGCGACCGTTTCCGCGCGGAGGTGCAGGCGGCACGGCAGGTCGGCGGCTCCTGGACCGCGCCGGTGCTCGACGCCGGGGTGGACGCCGCGGTCCCGTGGGTGGCCACCGGTTACGTCGCCGGCCCCTCCCTCCACCGCATCGTCTCGGGGCGCCCCGGCGCGCCGCTGGCCGACTCGGGGGCGTACGGTCCACTCCCCGAACGCTCCGTCCGCATCCTGGGCGCCGGGCTCGCGGGGGCCCTCCAGGACATCCACCGCGCCGGGCTGATCCACCGTGACCTGAAACCGTCCAACGTCCTGATGACGATCGACGGCCCCCGGGTCATCGACTTCGGGATCGCCCGGGCCCTGGACACCGTGGCCGACGGCGGCCTCACCCGCACCGGCGCGATGATCGGCTCGCCCGGCTTCATGTCGCCGGAGCAGGTGCGGGGCGAGCGGGTGACGACCGCGTGCGACGTGTTCTGCCTCGGCGCCGTCCTGGCGTACGCGTCCACCGGCCGGCTGCCGTTCGGCTCGGCGGAGACCGGGGCGCACGCGCTGATGTACCGGATCGCGCAGGAGGAGCCCGACCTCACCGGCGTACCCGTCGACCTCGTCGAGCTGATCCAGGAGTGCCTGACGAAGGATCCGGCCGCGCGGCCCTCCACGGACGCCGTCCTGGAACGGCTGGGCGACACGGACACGGCCGAGCCGTGGCTTCCGGGCGCGCTGATCGCGCAGCTGGGGCGGCATGCCGTGGAACTGCTGGACGCCGAGGACCCGGAGGAACCCGAAGCCCCGACCGGTCCGGCGGCTCCCGGCCCGGCGGCTCCCGGCCCGGCGGCTCCCGGCCAGGCCGGGGTTCCGCGGGCGGCGCCCGTGCCCCCCGCGCCCTTCCGGCCCACTCCTCCCGCACCGGCCCCGCGCCCCGCCGCCCCCTACCCCGGCCCCACGCATCCCCGGCCCCCGGTGCCGCAGCCGGCCGCGCCGTCGCGTGCGTACGGCTATCCACAACAGCCCTCCCCCGCCCACGGATACGGGCCCACGCCCCCGTACGGACCGCCGGCGGGCTATGCGCCGCCCCAGCCCCCACGCCGTCGCGCGCTGGGCTCCTCCCTGGCGCTGATAGCAGTCGCCCTGCTCGTCGCGGTGGGGGCGGGCTGGGGGGTCTACGCCTTCATGCGGGGCGGGGACGGCGACCCCACGGCGAACCCGAGCGGGGCGGTCTCCTCGTCCGGTGGCGGCTCCTCGGGCGGCCAGGGCTCCGGCGGAGGCGACGGCAAGGGCTCCGGCGGCACCGTCCCTTCCGGGTTCCTCGGCACCTGGACCGGCACCATCGAGAGCGGTGGCGGGGCGTCCACACGTCAACTGACCGTTCGGAAGGGCGAGGTGGGCGACACCGTGTTGTCCCTGACCGCCGAGGGCCCGCTCGACACGGGCGGCTCCTACCGCTGCGTGTTCGAGGCCGACCTCGCGAGCGAGCCGTCCTCCGGCGGGCCTGTCCGCATCGGACCCTCCCGGGTCGTCGAGGGCGCACCGAAGACGTCGTGCACCCCGGGAGAGCCCACCGTCCTGACGCTGCTGCCGGACGGCACCCTGCGCCGTCAGATCACCTCCACCGGCCAGAGCCTGACGTACACGAAGACGGGCTGAGGGGTTCGAGCGGGGGACGCAGACGGGCGGTGCCGTACGCGGTCACGCCGCCGCGAGGTCCACCGCCCGGAACGCGAGCCACAGGTCGTACCGCGCGCTCGGCGTCTGGAGCAGCGACCGGCACAACTGCGCTTCGAGCCGGGTGAGGCGCTTACGCGTGCCGGGCACGGAGATGCCCAGTTCGGCTGCGGCCGGGCCCAGTTGGGCCTCGCAGCGCAGCCAGGTCCGCAGGGTCTCCTCCGCCGTCGGGCCCGCCAGGTCGACGAGCCGCAGCTGCTGGACGGCCCAGTCCTGGACCCCGGGGGCGCGCAGCACCGTGTCGAGGTCCCGGGGCGTGGCCGCGTCTCCCGGGCCGGTGCGCGGCAGGGCCGGGGTCGCCCTGATCCGCAGGGCCAGATCGACGGCCGCCTGGTCCGACACCCGGTTCAGGTCCAGGCCGAGGAGCTCACCGACGAGCTTGAGGCGGGCGGCCAGCGTGTTGCGGTGGATCTTCAGGTGCTGGGTGGCGTGGTAGGAGAACGCCAGCCAGGACGCGACGGTCGCCGACAGCTCCTGGCTGCCCGGGTCCTGCGAGCGGCGGGGCAGATGGGAGAGGAGGGGCGCGAGCAGGGCGTCGGCCCACCGCGCCCCGGCGGCGCCGACGACCAGCGCGGGCTCGGGGGCGGTACCGAACTCGGCGTGGCGTCCGGGGAGTCCACGGGCGACGGCCAGGGCGTGGAAGGCCTGCTGGTAGGCGGTCGCCGTGTCGGGCAGCCGCACCTCCTCGCTGACGCCCACGACGCAGTCCTCCACGAGTCCGGCGACGGCGAGACCGAGCGCGCACCCGCCCTCCGGCACCTCCGTGCCTTCCGGCGCCCCCGCACCTGCCGTACCTTCCGGTCCGTCCGGTCCGTCCTTCCGTTCCGTTTCCGGCTCCGACTTCTCCTCCGCCGGCACGATCAGGATCAGGTGACGGGCGTAGACCGGGCAGCGCACGATCCAGGTCCGGCCCCCGGAGAGGTCCGTGCAGATCCGGGCCACCTCGTCCCGCTGTCCCCCTGAGCACTCGACGACGCAGACGCGCACGGGGTCGGGGAGCTTGGGACGCAGGGCGCCCGCCACCTGGTGGGCGATGGAGAGCTGACCTGTCATCAGCAGGTGCAGTACGGCCTCGCGTCCACGGGATTCCGCGAGGTCCACCCGCTTCCGCTTACGTTCGACGCTCTCCGACGCCCAGGACAGGGCGAGCGGCATCACCGCGTCGGCCATCAGCGTGGAAAGCCCGCCGGGGAGCGGTTTGGGGGCGACGAGCGCGAGAACCGGGCCGTGGTTCCCGGCCGTCCGGTCGAGGGGGAGCAGCAGCGCGGCGCACGCGTCGGTGTCGAGGGAGTACGAGCCCGCGGCCCTGGCCGTCAGCTCCCGGGCCGCCCGGGCGGCGAGCCCGGCCGCCTCGTGGCCCGGCCACCGGGCGTTTCCGGCCACGGCCTGGAGCACCGTGCCGTCCCCGTCCAGGATCCCGGCCCAGCCCTCGGCCCGCTGGGCCAGCCTGCGCAGCAGTTCCGGTGATCCACCGCTCCGCGCCAGCCGGTACATCAGAAGTACGTCGTCGGCCCGTTCCCGCGCACGCACGTGTCCTCCGCTCCTCCCCGAAACCGGAGTGCAGAGTACCGGTCCAGCTGTGCGGTTTGATACCCATCGCGGACCACACAGTGCGATTTGAATCTCCCCGCCCGCCGTACCGTCCGCCTAAAGTCCCCAGCGTGTTCCGGGACGTTTCGGGGGACGTCGGGGGACGTCAGGACGTCCCGGATCCAGTTCCCGAGGACGTCGGGGGACGTCCGGACGACACGGCGGCAGCGGCTCACGGGGGTGGTCGCTGTCGTCGGTCCGCGGCCACTGTCAGTGGTGCCGCCTAGCGTGGTTCTCGACCGTGACGTACGCCGGACGAGAGGCCCCCTGCCGTGGAATTCCGCATCGAGCGTGGCGCACTGACCGATGCCGTCGCGCGGGCGGCCCGGGTGCTCCCCGCGCGCTCGCCCGTCCCAGTCCTCGGCGGGCTCCTCCTCGTCGCCGACGCCGGCCGGCTCCGTGTGTCGGGCCTGGACTTCGAGGCCTCCTCCCGTGTCGAGACGGAGGCGCACACCGTCCGGCCCGGGAAGGTGCTGGTCATGGGGCGGCGGCTGCTCGACATCTGCAAGGTGCTGCCCGAGGGGCCCGTGGAGTGCGCCCTGGAGGGCTCGCGTTTCACGGTCGTCGGTGACGGCTCCCGCTTCGGCCTCTCGGTCCTCCCCCTCGACGACTACCCGGCGCTGCCGCCGCTGCCGGAGGTCCGCGGGGCGGTGGACGCGGGGGAGTTCGCCACGGCGGTCGCCCAGGTGGCGGTGGCGGCGGGGCGGGACGACACCCTTCCGACGCTCACCGGGATCCGTATAGGTCTCGACGGCACCACGATGACCCTGGCGGCGACGGACCGGTACCGCTTCGCGGTGCGCACCCTGCCGTTCAAGGCGACCGCACCCGAGGTGGCGGCCGATGTCGTGGTGTCGGCCCGCCGGCTGGCCGAGATCGCCCGGTCGCTCGGCGGGTCCGGGCAGGTCGATGTCGCGGTGGACGGCGGATCGGCCGGGTTCGAGCACGCCGGGACGCGTACGACGGTGCGTCTGCTGGACGGCCGGCTCCCGCGTCACGACAAGCTGTTCGCGCTGACGGACCCCGCCGTCGTGGAGCTGGACCGGGCCCGTCTGGTGGAGGCCGTCAAGCGGGTCTCCGTCGTGGCGGACGGCGGCAGCCCGCTCCAGATGACGTTCTCCGCCGGACCGGAGGGCTCGGTTCTGCTCCAGGCGGGGTTCGAGGACGACGTGGCCTCGCAGCGGCTGCCCGCGGTCTCGGCCTCGGCCGTGGAGATGGCCGTGGCCTTCAACCCCGCGTATCTGATGGACGCGCTGTCCTCCTTCGAGGAGGACACGGTCCGGATGAAGCTGATGGGGCCGGGGCAGCGCGCCATGGTCACCGGAGGGGAGGAGACCGGGACGGCCACCCACCAGCATCTGCTGATGTCCGTGAAGCCGCCGCTGCTCTGACCTCGAAACCGGCCGCGCTGCCCTGAACCTCGAACCCCGCCGCTGCTCCGGAGCCCGTACCCACCGCGCTGCTCCGAACCTCGTACCCGGCGCGCCGCTTCGACCGTTCGGGCGCGCTCCCCCGGGCCCCGGGGGCCGTATGCCGTTCAGTGCCCCGGGAGCGTCGCCGACCCGCCGACGGCGGCCAGCAGCCAGATGGGGAACTCCGGATCGGCCTGCCCCACGGCGAGGCCGAGCCAGCGCGTGCCCCCGGGCACACGCCAGACCTGCATGCTCCCCGCCAGCTGGCAGAGCTGCCCCAGGGGCTCCGGGGCGACACCCTCGCCCTCGGCGTCGTCGTCCCCCTCCAGATACGGCCAGAGGTCGACGGTCTCCGGCTCGCCCCACCGCTCGCTCAGCGCGGTCGCCAGCGCGCTGAACTCCGTCTCGATCTCCTGCTCGGCGGGTTCGACGACCTCGGGCGACCGGTCGTCCCAGAAGTCCTGGCTCGCCCGCAGGATCAGCAGATGGTGTCCGGGACCGCTGCTGCGTACGCCGCTGTCCTCGCTCTCCTCCCCCGGCGGGAAGGGCAGGGCGAGGACGCTGTCGATCAGGGCGAGGCGGGCCTCGGTGGTCGCGGGAGGAGTACCGGCGTTTTCCGTGTCCATGGGCCATGATCCTGCCAACCGCCCGCCCCCGTACACGAATCGGGGGCGCGCCCGGCCGCAGCCGTACGCGCCCCCTTCTCCCCGGGGTGGGGCCGGGTTCAGCAGCTCAGGTTCGAGCCGGGTGTGGTTCCGAGGATCTGGACGAACGCCTGGTAGGTGTTGATGCGGCTCTGGACCTGCGCCGGGTTGCCGCCGTTGCACTCGATGCTGCCGTTGATCGAGCGGATCGTCTCACCGAAGCCGGCGCCGTTGACAATGGCGTTGTGCGGCGTCATGGTGCCGGGGCCGCTCTGGGTGTTCCAGTACCAGAGGCCGGTCTTCCAGGCCACGGACGCGTTCTGCTCGACCTGCCAGGGGTTGCCGAGCAGGTCGATGCCGAGCGCGTCACCGGCGGCCTTGTAGTTGAAGTTCCAGCTGAGCTGGATCGGGCCGCGGCCGTAGTAGGCGGCCTGGCCGGCCGGGCAGCCGTAGGACTGGCTGGTGTCGCAGTAGTGCGGGTAGTTGGCGGTGTTCTGCTCCACGATGTGCACCAGACCGCCGGTCTCGTGGCTGACGTTGGCGAGGAACGCCGCCGCCTCCTGCTTCTTGACCGTGTCGCTGCCGGTGTTGGCGAAGCCGGGGTAGGCACTCAGGGCGGCGGTGAGGCCGCTGTAGGTGTAGAACGAATTCCGGTTCGGGAACATCTGGTTGAACTGGGACTCGCTCACCAGGAAGCCCGAGGGGTCCGGCACCCCCGGGTCCGTACCGCCGCCGGAGCCGCAGCTGCCCTGGTCGGCCCAGACGTCGGCCGTACCGGGCCGCTCGTTCTGGGTCCACCACTTCGCGGACCAGTTGTGCCCCTCGTACGAGGCCGAGCCGCCGCCCGTGTAGACCGAGGAGGCGTTCCAGGCCGGGGCGCACGCGGCGGCCGACGCCGTGGAGGCGGGGAGGAAGACGAACGTCGCGATGACCGCGCCCAGCGCGGCAATCAGGCTCATGACACGTTTGGCCACGTGAACTCTCCTTCGGGCGCGGCGCCCGCACCGGGCGAGCGCCGCCATGGGGGGTTGGGGCCACTCAAGCGTCGATGGTCTGGACCTGTCAAGGTCTAGACCAGAACTCGCCCCATTCCACCCATCGCCCAACTCCCCTTCCGCGTAGGCATATTGAACGAAAGGCGAACTTCACCGGAAGGAATCCGGAGGCTCCCCCTCCCCACGGTCCCCGGCCGTACCGTGACGCCATCCGGCACACCGCACCCCCGAGGGAGCGCGAGGACCATGGAGTGGTTCAGCCCCGAGAACGTCGTCGCCGTCCTCACCGCCCTCCTGGGCGTCCTGACGTCGGCGGGCGTGCTCTGGTACGAACGCCGCGTCCCGCGCCGCAAGCGCATCGGCTACCGCGTGCAGATGGACACCCCGATCGGCAGCGAGGTCAGCGAGGGCCGGGCCAATGTGCGGCTGGGCCTGTTCAACGAGACCGCGGACATGGCCGACGCCACGCTCGTCCTGCTGCGCATCGAGAACGACGGCTCGCAGTCGATCGGCGACGAGGACTACACCGGACGCGGTGAACTCAACGGGCTCACGGCGGAGTTCACCGGGCGGACCGTCCGCGGGATCGCCGTGACCCATTCGCCGGACGCCGACCACCTGATGGACCACTTCACCCCGGCCGCCGGGATGCGGCACCACGGCTCGTTCATCCGGCTGCCGCGCGTCCCGCTCAACCGCAACGAGCACTTCAAGCTCCTGGTCCTGCTCACCGGTTCGCACGTGGGCGGCCCCATCAAGGTCACCGGAGGCATCCGGGACGGTGTCGTGGCGCGGAACAAGGCCGCCCGCCCCGACGAGAAGCCCCCGCTGTTCGGCCCTGCCGCCAGGAGCATCACCGTCGCGCTCACCGTCTGCGTCGTCGCGCTCGCGGGCATCATCGTCGTACGGGACGACTCCCCGCCGACGATGGACTGCGCCAGGGGCACCCTCACGGTCACCGGCTCCACGGCGTTCAAGCCCGTCCTGGAGGAGCTGGAGCGTACGTACGAGGACGAGTGCGAGGGTGCGGAGATCGTTCTGGACATCCATGGCAGCAACGCCGGGGTGCGGAAGCTCGACGCCGTGGGCGGCAAGGCCGGACCGTCCGGTTCGCCCGCCATGATCGCCTTCTCCGACGGCCCCAGGCCGGCCGCGCTCACCGAGCTGCACGAGAAGCGGGTCGCGATCTCGCTGTTCTCCCTCGTCGTCAACGACACGGTGCCGGTCACCGACCTCTCCCTCGACCAGATCGGACGGATCTACCGCGGCGACATCCGCAACTGGAACGAGATCGGGGGCGGCCCCGACCTGGAGATCAGGCTCGTCAGCCGGGACGCCAACTCCGGTACCCGTGAGGTGTTCCAGCGCCGTGTCCTGAACGGCAGCGAGCCCGCCACGTCCTCGCGCGACTGCACCACCAAGGACTACGCCGACGCCCCGGTCCTCCGCTGCGAACTCGACGGCACGGACCAGGTCCTGGCCGAGGTCGCCCGGCTGGACGGCGCGATCGGCTACACCGAGCTGCGCAACGGCGACGTGCCCGACGGGGCGCACCGGACGGCCATCGACGGCACCGTCCCCTCCGTCGACACGATCGGCAGCAGCAGCTATCCGTACCGGGAGATCGAGTACGCCTACACCTACGGGTCACCGCCCGCCGACTCCCTGGTGGCCGGCTTCCTCAACTACGTGGACAACTACGGCGAGGAGATCATGCGGACCAGCGGGCACCTGCCCTGCGCCACCCCCAAGGGCATGCGGCTCTGCGGGGTGGGCTGACCCCTACTCCGGTAGGGGGCGGGAACAGCACCCCGGTATCTGGCCGACCGCCCGGACCGGCTCCTAGCATCCGCGCCCATGACCACCACACGCCCGCGCCGCTCCCCGTCCGCACCCGCCCGCCGCGTCGTCCGCCGCGCCTGGGACGCGGTCACCCTGCTGCCCCGCGGGGCGGCCGCGTTCGCCGCGGCCACCGCGGGCCGCGGCGGCTCCGGACGCTCCCTGCTGCGGGTGGGGGCGGGCCCGGAGGTGCCGCGTCCGGGAGCGGTACGCGTGGCCGGGCACGCCCTGGCGACCGTGCTGCTGGGCGCGCTCTCCCTGGTCCTGGCCGGCGTGCTCCTGCTGGCCGTGGCCCGCGGACTGTTCTACGGGCTCGTGGACCAGGGCCCCTACGACCACTCCTGGGGCGGCCCCAGCAGGGCGGGGGCCTGGCTCGCGCACTTCGCCGTCGCCACTCCCTGCGTGGTGGCCACGGTGGCCGCGCTGTACGGGATCACCGGTCTGCACGAGCGGCTGACGGCGCCGCTGCGCGGGGAGCGCAGGCCGGGCTGGGTGCTGCCGGCGGTGCTCGTCTGCTGCGCGGCCGGGGCGCTGTTCGTGGTCGCGTTCCTCCGCCAGCTGCCCTGACGGGCCCACGGGAGCGCACACGACGGAGCGGCCGGACCTTCCACGGGGGAAGGTCCGGCCGCTCCGTCGGTATCTCCTGCGGGTCCCCTAGAGGAAGGAGTTGATCTCGATGGTCTCGGTACGGCCGGGGCCGACACCGATCGCGGAGATCGGGGCGCCGGACATCTCCTCCAGCGCCTTCACGTAGGCCTGCGCGTTCTTCGGCAGGTCGGAGAAGGTCTTGGCCTTCGTGATGTCCTCGGACCAGCCCGGCAGCATCTCGTAGACCGGCTTCGCGTGGTGGAAGTCGGTCTGGCTGTACGGGAGCTCCTCGACGCGCTTGCCGTCGATCTCGTACGCCACGCACACCGGGATCTGCTCCCAGCCGGTCAGCACGTCCAGCTTGGTGAGGAAGAAGTCGGTGAGGCCGTTGACCCGGGTCGCGTACCGCGCGATCGGGGCGTCGAACCAGCCGCAGCGGCGGTCACGGCCGGTGGTGACACCGCGCTCGCCACCGATCCTGCGCAGCGCCTCGCCGTCCTCGTCGAGAAGTTCGGTCGGGAAGGGTCCGGCACCGACGCGGGTGGTGTAGGCCTTGAGGATGCCGATGACCCGGCTGATCTTCGTCGGGCCCACGCCGGATCCGGTGCAGGCGCCGCCCGCGGTCGGGTTCGACGAGGTGACGAAGGGGTACGTGCCGTGGTCGACGTCCAGCAGGGTGCCCTGGCCGCCCTCGAAGAGCACGACCTTGCCGTCGTCGATGGCGTTGTTCAGGATCAGCGTCGTGTCGGCGACGTACGGCTTGATCTGCTCCGCGTACTGGAGCATCTCCTCCACGATCTTGCCGGACTCGATCGCGCGCCGGTTGAAGACCTTGGCCAGGAGCTGGTTCTTCTGCTCCAGCGCCGCCTCGACCTTCTGCTCCAGGATCGACTCGTCGTAGAGGTCCTGGACGCGGATGCCGACCCGGTTGATCTTGTCGGCGTACGTCGGGCCGATGCCGCGCCCGGTCGTACCGATCTTGCGCTTCCCGAGGAAGCGTTCCGTCACCTTGTCGACGGTGACGTTGTACGGAGTGATCAAATGAGCGTTGCCGCTGATCAGGAGCTTGGACGTGTCGACGCCTCGCTCGTTCAGACCGCTCAGCTCGGAGAGCAGGACCGCCGGGTCGACGACGACACCGTTCCCGATGACCGGAGTACACCCCGGCGACAGGATTCCGGAGGGGAGGAGATGCAGTGCGTACTTCTGGTCGCCTACGACGACCGTGTGGCCGGCATTGTTGCCGCCCTGGTAACGCACCACATAGTCAACGGATCCACCGAGGAGGTCGGTGGCCTTCCCCTTGCCCTCGTCACCCCACTGAGCACCGAGCAGCACAAGTGCGGGCACAGGCGTACACCCCTTCCGGGCGGGGCATGTCCAAGGTCAGGGGGCGTACGTAAAGGTCGTACCTGCCGTACGACGATGTACGGCAAAGCCTGAGCCGTCGAACCGGGTGCCCCGGAATAGACGAAGCCCCTGGCGCAATAGCGCAAGGGGCTCTTGCACCAAGATGCTACCCGAGGAAGGACCGAGGTGTCGGCTGCAGAGCCCCCCGGCGACGGCGACCACCAGCTACTCGTGCTCATCGACCCCCTTGCCCGCCGCTACGACGGCGAGTCCGTGCGCATCGCGAAGGATGTGCTGGGCGCCGGCGCGCAGGCCAAGATCTGCCTTCCGGACGGCCCCGACGAGTTCGCCAGAGCCCTGCACCGGCGGGGCTCCAGGCGTCCGGTCGTCGTCGGCGACGACCACGCGCTGCTGCGGGCGGTGTCCCAGCTGCACCGGGAGCGGGAGCTGGCCGACAGCGCGCTCTCCCTGATCCCGGTCGGCGCGGCGCACACGCTGGAACTGGCCCATGCGCTCGGCGTGCCCCGGGGCGCGGTCGCGGCGGCGCGCACCGCGCTCGGCGGGGCCGTGCGCCGGCTGGACCTGCTCGTCGACGACAGCGACGGCGTGGTCCTCGGCGAGCTGCGCATCCCGGCGGCCTGGCCCACACCGGGCCAGCCCCACACGGTGTGGGACACCTGCCGCACCCTCGTGGCGTCGCTGGTCCGCCCGGCCCCGCCCTCGCCCTCCGGCCCCTCCCGGTCCCACCGGCTGCGGGTCGAGGCGGACGGGGTCCTGCTGAACGACCTGGACCGGCCGGTCGAGGGCGTCTCGGTGACCGCGCAGGGCGACGGAGGGCTGGCCGACGTGGTCGTCCACACGGCGTCCGGCGGGACGCACACGGCGGAGGCCAAGGCGGTCACGGTCTCCGGCCCGGACTTCCGCTACCGCGCGGACATACAGGTCGCGGGCCCCGTGAGGACCCGCACCTGGACCGTACGCGCGGATGCCTGGGGGCTGGTGCTCCCGGCGGCCGGCGCCTGAGGCCCGGCCGCCGGCGGTCTCACCGCCTGGAGGTGCGGTGCTCGTGCCACCGGTCCAGGACGCCGACCAGCTCCGCCTGCATGAACGCGAAGAACTCCGCCGTCTCGGCGAGGCGCGCGCCCGCCGGGGTGTCCTCGCCGAGGGAGCGTGCGCCGTCCTTCAGCGTGCGCTCCCAGCGGGTCAGCACCTGGTCCCGGTTGGCGAAGGTGGCGTACCAGATCTCGTCGTGCAGGCGGTAGCGGTCGCGGCGTGAGCCGGGGTCGCGTTCGCGGCCGACCATGCTGACCTGGGTGAGGTAGTTGATCGCGCCCGACACCGCGGCCGGGCTGATCCGCAGCTGCCGGCCGAGGTCCGCCGAGGTCATGGAGCCGTCGTCGTCCGCGAGGAGTGCCGCGAAGACGCGCGCGGCCATCCGCTGCATCCCCGCCTCCGTCATCTCGGCCGCGAAGCGCTCGACGAACCGCGACACCGCCTCCTCGTCGCGGCCGGCGCCCGCGCCCTCGCCCGTCCTCCCGGATTCCCCGGTCCCGCTGGTCATGGCCTCCGACGCCTCCCCTGCTCCGATCACGGTCCAACTTTATACGCTTCCTTAACTTCACAACTTTGTGAACGTCGCGTACGTTCAGAAACATGACCACGAAGGCGATCACCGTGTCCGGACTGCACAAGTCGTTCGGACGGACACACGCACTGGACGGACTCGACCTCACCGTGGAAGCGGGCGAGGTCCACGGCTTCCTCGGGCCCAACGGCGCCGGGAAGTCCACCACCATCCGAGTCCTGCTGGGCCTGCTCCGCGCCGATTCGGGTGCGGCGCAGCTGCTCGGGAAGGACCCGTGGCACGACGCCGTGGAGCTGCACCGGCACCTGGCCTATGTGCCCGGCGACGTGGAGCTGTGGCCGGGCCTCACCGGCGGCGAGGCCATCGACCTGCTCTCGCGGCTGCGCGGCGGGGCGGACAAGCGGCGCCGCGACGAGCTGACCGAGCGCTTCGGCCTCGACCCGACGAAGAAGGGGCGCGCCTACTCGAAGGGCAACCGCCAGAAGGTCGCCATCGTCGCCGCGCTGGCCTCCGACGCGGAGCTGCTGCTCCTGGACGAGCCGACCTCCGGACTCGACCCCCTCATGGAGGTCGTCTTCCAGGACGTGATCCTGGAGGCGAAGGCCGCGGGCAGGACCGTGCTCCTCTCCAGCCACATCCTGGCCCAGGTGGAGAAGCTCGCCGACCGGGTCAGCATCATCCGGCTCGGCAGGACCGTGCAGTCCGGGTCGCTGAGCGAGCTGCGCCATCTGACGCGTACGACCATCGAGGCCGAGACCGACCGGCCCGCCGCCGGGCTCGACCGGCTGCCCGGGGTGCACTCCGTGGAGGTCACCGCCGAGGGTGCCGGAGGCCGGGTGCGGTTCGCCGTGGACGGCGGCCACCTCGACACCGCCGTGCGCGAGCTCGCCGGATTCGGCGTACGCAGCCTGATCAGCCATCCGCCGACCCTGGAGGAGCTGATGCTCCGCCACTACGGCGACGAGCTCGCCGCCAACCGCCACGGGGACACCGGCGGCACCCACACCCGCGGGGGCGCACGATGAGCGCCGCGACCACCGCCACCAGGGCGCCCGCACCGGCCCGCGCCGTGACCGCCGCCGGGGTGCTGGCCGGCACCCGCACCCTGATCGCCTTCGGCCTGCGGCGCGACCGCGTGAGGCTCCCCGTATGGATCCTCGCCCTGTTCCTCTGCACGCTCTCCACCGTGGGCAACTACCGCACGCTGTACGCCGGTCCGGAGGACCGTGCCTCCGTCGCCGCCACGATGGACAGCCCGGCCGGACTCGCCATGACCGGCCCCCGCCACTACCTCGACGCCTATGGCTTCGGGGCGATGACGGGCCACCAGATGCTCGGCTTCATGGCCGTCCTGGTCGCCCTCATGAGCATCCTCACCGTCACCCGGCACACCCGCGACGAGGAGGAGACCAACCGCGCCGAACTGGTCCGCTCCACCGTCGTCGGACGGCACGCGCATCTGGCCGCCGCGCTGTCCGTCGCGGTGCTCGCCAACCTGGTCCTGGCCCTGCTCCTGGCCGTCGGCCTCGGAGCGATGGGCCTCGGCGCCGGGGGCTCGCTGCTCTACGGGGCCTCGCACGCCGCCGTGGGCATCGTCTTCGCCTGCGTCGCCGCGGTGACCGCCCAGATCACCGCCCAGACCCGGGGTGCGTCCGGAACGGCCCTCGCCGTCGTCGGCCTCGCCTATGTGCTGCGGGCCGCCGGGGACGCGGGCGGCGACGACGCGCTCTCCTGGCTCTCCCCCATCGGCTGGGTCCAGCGGACCTACGTCTACGTGGACGACCGGTGGTGGCCCCTGCTGCTCTGCCTGGTGCTCGCCGTGCTCTGCGCCGGCGCCGGCTTCGTCCTGTCGACCCGTCGTGACGTTGGCGCGGGTCTCCGGGCCCCCAGGACCGGCAGCCCGGTGGCCTCCGGCGCACTCACCCGGCCGCTGGGCTTCGCGCTGCGGCTGCACCGCTCGATGCTCGCCGGCTTCGGGGCGGGCGTGTTCCTGATGGGGGCGATGTACGGGTCGATCCTCGGGCAGGCCGACGAGATGCTGAAGGACATCGACCCGATCCAGGAGGCGCTGCGGAAGACCGGCGGGACGATGGCCGAGTCCTTCGCCTCCATGGTGATGGTGGTCCTCGCCGTCGTCGCCTCGGTGTACGTCGTGATGGCCGCCCTGCGCCCCCGGTCCGAGGAGAACGCGGGCCGCGCCGAACCCCTCCTGGCGACCGGGCTGTCCCGTGCCCGCTGGGCGGGCAGCCATCTCGCGGTCGCGCTGGCGGGCGGCACGCTCCTGCTGCTCCTCGCCGGGCTCGGCATCGGCGTCGCGGGGGCGGCCTCGGCCGGCGACTCCGGCCTGGTGCTCTCCCTGACGGGTGCGGCGCTCGCCTACGCACCGGCGCTGTGGGTCACCACCGGGGTCGCCGCGGTCCTGTTCGGCTGGCTGCCCCGGGCGGCCCAGGCCGCGTGGGCGGTCCCGGTGTACGCGTTCGTGGCCGGCTACCTGGGCCCGCTGCTCCGGTTCCCCGGCTGGACGAAGAACGTGTCGCCCTTCGGCCATGTGCCCCAGCTGCCGTCCGCCGGGATGAACTGGACGCCGTCGGCGGTCCTCACCCTGGTCGCGGCCGGGCTGCTGTGGCTGGGCCTGGAGGGCTTCCGGCGCCGCGACCTGGAGTGCAAGTAGGGGAACCGGGTACGGCCGGGAGCACGTCCTGGTGGGCATGGAACAGACGGACACCCAGGAGAACCCGGCGAAGGCCGCATGGGTTCCGGCCATCCTCTCGGCCGTCATCGCCCTCGTCGTGTGGAGCTCGTCCCGGCGCACCGGCATCCACATGGGCGGCGGCTTCGAGGGGGAGGGCGAGGATCTCTCCGTCCTGTGGACGGAGCTCCCCTTCGTCGTCCTCGCCGCGGGCGTGCTCCCGGTCGCCGTCTGGCTGCTGACGGTCCGGCTCCTCCGCCGGAGCGTGGGGCGCGGCAGCCTGGTCATGATCGCCGCGGCGGCGGCCGTGGGCGTCACGCTCCTGTACGCGGTGGGACTGTACGTCTGGGCCGACCAGCTGGACCCCGCGTACGTACGGTCCCTCGGCTCACACCTCCACCTGTAGCTCCCGCAGCCCCCGGATCACGTAACCCGGCTTCCACTGCGGCTCCGCCGTCAGCCGCATCCCGGGCGCACGGCGCAGCAACTCACTGAACGAGGCGGCGAGTTCGAGGCGGGCCAGCGGGGCGCCCAGGCAGTAGTGGATGCCCGCGCCGAACGAGATGTGCGGGTTGTCCTGCCGGGACAGGTCCAGCGTCTCCGCGTCGGCGAAGCGCTCCGGGTCGCGGTTGGCCGATGCGAAGAGCAGGGCGACCTGCGCCCCGCGCGGGATGACGGTCCCGTCGATCTCGATGTCGTCCAGGACCCACCGCGCGAACATGGGCACCGGGGTGTCGTAGCGCAGCAGTTCCTCCACCGCGGTCGGCAGCAGACTGTGGTCGGCCCGGAGGGCGGCCAGCTGCTCGGGGTGCCGGAAGAGCATCCACCAGCTGTTGGCGGTGGCGTTGACGGTCGCCTCGTGCCCCGCGTTGAGCAGCAGCACACAGGTGGAGATGATCTCCTGCTCCGTCAGCCGGTCCTCGTCGTCATGGGCGGCGATGAGCCCGGAGATCAGGTCCGTCCCCGGGTCCGCGCGCCGTGCGGCGATCAGCTCGCGCAGATAGCCGGAGAACTCGACGGACGCCTGGACGGCGGCCCGCGCGGTCTCCTCCGGCGGGTTCAGCTCGAACATCCCGCAGATCGCCGCCGACCACGGCCGCAGCAGCGCCCGGTCGGCCTCCGGGACACCGAGCATCTCGGCGATGACGGCCACCGGCAGCGGCTCGGCGACCGCCGTCAGCAGATCGCCGCCGCCCGCGTCGACGAAGTCGTCGACGAGGGCCGCGGCCAGCCGCTCCACGGTCGGGGCGAGAGCCTCGACCCGCCGGGGCGTGAACGCCTTGGCGACCAGCCGCCGGATCCGGGTGTGGTCGGGGGCCTCCAGGTCGAGGATCCCGTGCCCGTTGAGCGTGTGGAACGGCTCGTGGGCGGCGGGCGGCGCGCTGACACCGAACTCGTCGTGGCTGAAGCGGTGCAGATACGTCCGCCCCAGCCGCCGGTCGCGCAGCAGCCCGGACACATCGGAGTAGTGCGGGACGAGCCACTGCCGCGTCGGCTCGAAGTAGTGCGCCCGGCCGGTGGCGCGCAGCGCGGCGTAGGCGGGGTACGGGTCGGCGACGAACGCCGGGGACCAGGGGTCGAAGGACACGTGCATGAGCAGACGCTATCCGGGCGTGACGAGCCTCGCCTCGTACGCGAACACGGCGGCCTGGGTCCGGTCCCGCAGCCCCAGCTTCACCAGGACGCGGCTGACGTGGGTCTTGATGGTCGACTCGGCGACCACCAGGTGCGAGGCGATCTCCAGGTTCGACAGCCCCTGGGCGATCAGCACGAGCACCTCCGTCTCCCGCTCGGTGAGTTCACCGATCCTGGACATGGCGGGCGGCCTCGGCGACTCGGCGATCTTCGAGAACTCGGTGATCAGCCGCCGGGTCACCGTCGGGGCGAGCAGCGCCTCACCGGACGCCACCACCCGTACGCCCTCGGCGAGCTGCCGCGCCGAGGCGTCCTTCAGCAGGAAGCCGGAGGCCCCGGCCCGCAGGGCCTGGTACACGTACTCGTCGAGGTCGAACGTGGTCAGGACGAGCACCTTGGCGTCCGCGTCGGCGGCGACGATCTCCCGGGTGGCCTCGATGCCGTTGAGCTCCGGCATGCGGATGTCCATCAGGACCACGTCGGGCCGGAGCGCGGCGACCTGCGAGACGGCCTGCCGGCCGTCGACGGCCTCGCCGACGACCTCGATGCCCGGCATCGCGTTGAGCAGGACGGAGAAACCCTCGCGGACCATCATCTGGTCGTCGACGATCAGGACCCGGATGGGCGACTCGGTCACGCGCCCTCACCGTCCTCCGCCTCGGAGCGCTGCGCCGGCACGGGCAGGAACACGGCGACCTCGTAACCGCCGTCCTGCGTCGACCCCGCCGTCATCTCCCCGTCCAGCATCGCGACCCGCTCCCGCATCCCCGTGATCCCGTGCCCGGCACCCGGCGACGGCTTGACCAGTCCCCGCGCGGGGCCGTTCACGACCCGCACCCCGAGCCCGCCCAGCACATAGCCGAGCTCCACCTTGGCGGCGGCTCCCGGCGCGTGCCGGAGCGTGTTGCTCAGCGCCTCCTGGACGATCCGGTACGCCGACAGCTCGACGCCCTGCGGAAGCTCCCGCACCGCCCCGGTGACCGTCTTCTCCGTCTCCAGCCCCGCCTCCCGGACGTTGTCCAGCAGCCGGTCGATCTCGGCGAGGGTGGGCTGCGGGGCGTCCGGCGCCTCGTAGTCCTCCGCACGGACGACGCCGAGGACGCGGCGCAGCTCGGTGAGCGCGGCGACGGCGTTCTCCCGGATGGTGACGAACGCCTGCTCCAGCTCGGGCGGCGGATTCTCCACCCGGTACGGGGCGGCCTCGGCCTGGATGGCGACGACCGACATGTGGTGGGCGACGACGTCGTGCAGCTCACGGGCGATCGTGGTGCGCTCCTCCAGCAGCGTGCGCCGGTCGCGCTCCACGGCGGTGACGGTGCGCTGCACGGTCACCTCCCGCTGGGCGTCACGGCGTACCTGCACCAGTGCGACGAGGAGCAGGGCCAGCGCGGAGGCGACGGCCATGGCCTCGGTGCTGGAGGAGTAGGCGGCGGCGAAGTTCCCCAGTGCGCTCCCGACGAACAGCGTGATCAGCCACATCCAGGCGGCGGTACGCGGCCGGGTCCGCGCCGCGACCACGACCAGCACGCCGAGGTGGCAGGCGAAGGCGCTCGCCCCCCACGGCCAGTCGCTGCTCGTCGCCGCCACCAGGGGGGTGATCGCGATCGACACCCAGAACGCGAGGACGGGGCGGACCAGCGTCATCATCAGCGCCACGGCCGGCAGGAAGGCGGTGATGACGGTGCCTATCCCGAACGGCGAGTAGGTGTTCGCCGAGAAGACGCCCTCCATCAGCGAGATCAGCGCGACCGCGCCCACCACCGCGTGGGGGAACCAGACGACGCCCTTCCGGAAACTCCTCGGCAGGCGCCGGATCACCGGCCCGTCCGTGCCCAGCGGGCTCAGCGGGCGGTAGTCGAGCACGTTCTGGAACAGGTCCTGCCGCAGGCCTTCTATCGCCCCGGCTGCCACCCGGTGCTCCGGGCTTCGTGTCTTCGTCTCGGTCACGCTTACACGGTAGGCGCGGCCGCGCCCCCGGTCGTCAGCAGTGATACGGATCCTTCGGGGTCCGTCGCAAGTACTACCAGGCCAGCTGGGCGAGCTCCTCGGCCACCACGGCGCAGGCGTCCGCGGACGGGTCGATCAGCGGGAAGTGCCCCACTCCGTCCAGCAGGGTCAGCCCCACCATCTCGCCGGCCTTCGCCGCGGCGTCCACGAACGCCTCCGTCACGGCCTGCGGCACGGTGATGTCGTCCGCGCCCTGCACGACGGCCGTCGCGATCCCGGTCGGCAGCAGCAGCGCCGGGTCGACGTGCGCGCTCCGCGCCTCGAAGTCGTCCGCGCCGCCCAGCAGCTGGTTCAGCGCGCCCGAGCAGACGTCCAGCTCCACGGCGCTCGCGAAGTCCCCGATCGGCGCCAGTGCGACCACCCCGCGCAGCGGCGGAGCGGCGGACAGCCGCCACGGCGACCCCTCGGGGAGCACATGCCGGGCGGCCGCCCACAGGGCGAGCTGCCCGCCCGCCGAGTGCCCGGTGACCACGGTCTTGCGCAGATCCGCGCCCGGCAGCTCCCGGGCGGCGAGCGCCGGAAGCGCGTCCATCGCGGCAGCCACGTCGTCGAAGGTCTCGGGCCAGCGGCCCGCGACGGGCCCGGCCGCGCCCTGCTGCGGGATCTCCCCGCCGCGCCGGTACTCGACGCTGGCGACGGCGAAACCGCGCCGCGCGAGGAAGTCCGCGAACGGCGACACGTGCTGCCGGTCGTACGGCGCCCGCCAGGCCCCGCCGTGCAGCAGGACCACGAGGGGCACGCCGGTGCGGCCGTCCCTCGGCGCGAAGAAGTCGATCACCTGGTCGGGGTGGCTCCCGTAGGCCGCGGACCCGTCGGGGGCGACCACCGGGTGCCCGAGCGCCGACTCGGTCTCGGCGGCGTCACGCTCGCGCGCGGCAGAATCCGACATGCTGCTCCAACCGTCCTGGGCCCGTGCCCAACTGGACCGACCTGCGGGGACGGTACCAGTAAGGCGGACCGCCGCCGCACGGGCCCGGAGTGTGGACCCGCACGGCGGCGGAGGGGTCATGACGCGCCGTCACACGACGGCCTCGCTCAGACCGCCAGCACCTCGGCGAGGATCCGCGCCGCCCGCTCCGCGTCGGCGAAACCGACGTAAAGCGGGGTGAAACCGAAGCGCAGGATGTCCGGGCGGCGCAGGTCGCCGACCACACCGCGCTCGACGAGCGCGCCCATCACCCGCTCCGTCTCCTCCGCGTCCTCGCAGCGCAGCGAGACCTGGCTGCCGCGCTCCGCGTGGGCGGCCGGGGTGACCGGGGTGACCCGGCCCTCGGGGACGTACGCGGCGACGCACTCCAGGAAGAAGTCCGTCAGCGCCAGGGACTTGGCCCGCACGGCGTCCACCGAGACCCCGTCCCAGACGTCCAGCGACGCCTCCAGGGCCAGCATGGACAGGATGTCCGGGGTGCCGACCCTGCCCCGTACGGAGCCTTCCGCGGGGGTGTATCCGGGGGTCATCGCGAACGGGTCGGCGTGCGAGGTCCAACCCGGCAGCGGGGAGTCGAAGGCCTCCTGGTGGCGCTCGGCGACGTACAGGTAGGCCGGCGAACCGGGCCCGCCGTTGAGGTACTTGTACGTACAGCCGACGGCCAGGTCGACGCCGTGCGCGTCGAGGCCCACGGGCAGGGCGCCCGCGCTGTGGCACAGGTCCCAGACGGCGAGGGCCCCCGCCCCGTGGACGGCGGCGGTGAGACCGGGCAGGTCGTGGAGCCTGCCCGAGCGGTAGTCCACGTGGTTCAGGAGGACGGCGGCCGTACGGGGGCCGAGCGCGGCCCGCACATCGGCCGGAGCCACCGGGACGAGGCGGTGGCCGGTCATCCGGGCCGCCGACGCGGCGATGTACCCGTCGGTGGGGAAGGTCGACGCGTCGACCAGGATCTCGTCACGCCCGTCGCCCGCGAGACGGGTCGCGGCGACGACCGCCTTGAAGACGTTCACGCTGGTGGAGTCGCCCACCACGATCTGTCCGGCGGCCGCCCCGACCAGCGGGGCGATGCGGTCGCCGATCCGCTCGGGCGCGGTCCACCAGCCGCTCTCGTCCCAGGAGCGGATGCGCAGCGAGCCCCACTGACGGGCGATGACGTCCTGCATCCGGGCGGGGACGTGGCGGGGCAGCGCCCCCAGCGAGTTGCCGTCGAGGTAGACGGTGTCGTCGAGGGTGAACAGATCGCGCAGGGCGGCCAGTTCGTCGGCGGTGTCGAGCGCCTCGGCGCGCTCCTTGAAGTCAGACATGACTACGCGCCGTCCACAGCTCGGGGAACACGCTCTTGGTGGCCCGCTTCTCCAGCCAGGCGACCCCGGCGGACCCGCCGGTGCCGGTCTTCGAACCCATCGCCCGGCGGGTCGCGGTCAGATGGTCGTTGCGCCAGCGCCACACCAGCTCGCCGACGTCGGTCAGCACCTCGCCCAGCCGTACGAGCTCGGCGTTCTGGTCGGCGTCGGCGTAGATCTCCGCCCAGACGGCCTCGACCGCGGGGGACGGCTCGTACTTCTGCGAGAGGTCCCGCTCCAGCACCGACTGCGGCACGGCGTACCCGCGCCGGGCGAGCAGGGCGAGCGTCTCGTCGTACAGTCCGGGCTCGTGGAGCGCCTTCTCCAGCTCGGCGTGGACGCGGGGCGCGCCCCGGTGCGGCACGAGCATGGAGGCGGACTTGTCGCCCAGCAGGAACTCCATCCGGCGGTACATCGCCGACTGGAAGCCGGATCCCTCGCCGAGGGATCCGCGGTAGGAGTTGAACTGGGCGGGGGTCAGGCCGGCGAGCGGCTTCCAGGAGGCGTTCAGCGCCTCCAGCTCCCGCAGCGAGCGCTTCAGGGCGTCCCGGGCGACCGGTATGCGGTCCTCGCGCAGGGCGTGCGCCGCCGTCTCCCACTCATGGACGATGACCGTGAACCACAGCTCCATGACCTGGGTGGTGACCAGGAAGACCATCTCGCCGGGATCGTCCGAGCGCAGGTGCTGGAGGTGGGTCAGGACGTCCGCCTGGACGTAGTCCTCGTACGGGGTCGTTCCCGCGAAGTCCAGGTGCGGGGTCTCCGCACCGGTGGCTTCGGGGTCGGGGTGGTTCGTCGACATTGCTGTCTCCTCGACACGAGCTTCCGGGTAGCGGTCCGCCCCTTCCTCTGAGGTGGTGGAGCTCCGGTCCCCTGCTCGGCATCCTAACGGCCATCCGCGGAACGCGTCGGGCCCCGCGGGCGACGGCCCGCGGGGCCCGAAGGGCGAGGTCGCCTCAGCCCAGGATGTCGGCGGCGGTCTGCGAGGAGTCCCGCAGGAAGGACGAGCAGCGCTCGTACTCCTCCTGCTCACCGATCGCCTGCGCGGCCCGGGCGAGGGCGTGCAGGGCGCGCAGGAAGCCGCGGTTCGGCTCGTGCTCGAACGGGACGGGGCCGTGGCCCTTCCAGCCCGCGCGGCGCAGGGCGTCGAGGCCGCGGTGGTAGCCGGTGCGCGCGTACGCGTACGACTCGACGACCCGGCCGGCCTCGTACGCCTCGTCGGCGAGCTGCGCCCAGGCCAGCGACGACGTGGGGTACTTCGCCGCCACATCGGCGGGCGCCGTGCCACCGGCGAGCAGTTCGCGCGGCTCCGGGTCGTCGGGCAGGTGGGTCGGGGCAGGGCCCCCGAGCAGGTTCTCGTGGATGGACATGGCTCAAGTGTGCCTGGGCCGGCGTTCAGGCTCCAAGGGCGGGGCGGTGACGCCGCAGTGCATCGTGCACTCGGGCTGCGCCCCGCGCCCGGCCTCGGGAACCTTCCGTACGGCCCGGAAGGCGATCAGGGCGCCCACCACCAGCAGACCGGCGCACATCGGCATGGCCCGCCGGAACGTCGAGGCGAACTCCTCCGCGTCGCGGTACGCCTCCGGGCCCATCCCGGCCAGCAGCGGGAGCGCGGCCACCGCGAGCAGCCCGGCGGCCCGCGCCGCCGCGTTGTTGATGCCGCTGGCGAGCCCGGCCCGGCCGGTGTCCACGGCGGCCAGCACCGTCGCGGTGAGGGGCGCCACCAGGGTGACCATGCCGAGGCCCAGCACCAGCACGGCGGGCAGGACGTCCAGCGGGTACGAGGCGCCGGGGCCGACCCGCAGCATCAGGAGCATCCCGGCGGCGGCCAGCAGCGGGCCGACGGTGAGCGGGATCCGCGGCCCGATACGCCGTCCGAGGTCACCGGCGGAGGCGGAGAAGAGCAGCATCAGCACCGTGGTGGGCAGCAGCGCGGTGCCGGCGCCGAGCGCCGAGAACCCGGCGACCACCTGGAGCTGGATCGCGGACAGGAAGAAGAACCCGCCGAGGGCCGCGTACACACAGAACGTGACGATGTTGACGGCCGTGAACTGCCGGGACGCGAAGATCGACGGCGGCACCATGGGATCCTCCCGGCGCCGCTCCACCCGTACGAACGCCGCCCCCAGGACCACACCGCCGAGCGCCGCACCGATCACCATGACGGACGCGCCCTGTTCCGGCACCTCGATCAGCGCGTACGTGACCAGCGCGAGGGCCAGCGCGGCGAGGGCGGCGCCGAGGACGTCGAACCGGCCGTGGGCGTCCGGGTCCCGGGACTCCGGTACATGCCGCAGGGCCACGGGCACGCAGACCGCGGCGAGCGGCAGATTGAGCAGGAACACCCACCGCCAGCCGGGCCCGTCCACCAGCCATCCGCCGAGGAACGGCCCGACCGCCGCCCCGACCCCGCCAAGACCGGACCAGAGCCCCACGGCACGGGCCCGGTCGTCGGGGTGGAAGCTCGCCTGGATGATGGCCAGCGAACCGGGGGTGAGCAGCGCACCTCCGGCCCCCTGAAGGGCCCGCGCGAGGACCAGCACCTCCGCGTTCGGCGCGATCCCGCACAGCAGCGAGGCGAGGGCGAACCAGACCACCCCCACGACGAACACCCGCCGCCGCCCGAACCGGTCCCCGAGCGCACCCCCGAGCAGGATCAGCCCCGCGAGGGTGAGCATGTAGGCGTTGACGGTCCACTGGAGGGCGGCCAGATCGGTGCCGAGGTCGTCACCGATGCGGGGCAGGGCCACGTTGATGACCGTGGAGTCGAGCAGAGCCATGCTGGACCCGAGCACGGTGGTCAGGACGACCCACCGCCCCACGGGCGAGGCCACCCGGATCCCGCCCTCGCCCCCGTCGACGTCAGTCATAGGAGCAGCATCGCCGCTAGGCCCCGAGCAGGCCATCCGAAGCCTGCCCCCAGCCCCTCCCCCGGCGTGTGAGGAGCGGGCCCCAGGGCGGAGCCCCAAATTCCAGCCCCTCCGGCGTTTGAGGAGCGGGGTCCGGGGCGGAGCCCCGGTT
>NZ_JAERUC010000088.1 GCF_016745505.1 Streptomyces silvae
CGCGCAGGACGCCGGGCCCGTGGCGAGCGGGTCGTCCGCCCCACGGCCGCCCGTACGCGTCGTCCTGGACTGGCCGGCCGGTGTCCCCGACGGCGGGCGGCACGGCTTCACCCCCGTCCACCGCGCGGCCCTGGAAGCCGCGCTCCCCGCCATGGGCGCCCGGATCGCCGACGCCCTGGGCGAGGCGCGCCGGGTGCTCGTCCTCGGCTTCGAGGAGCTGATGTACGCGCCGCTGCGGCTCGCCACCGCGCTGGAGGATGCCACCACGGCCGAGGTGCGCTACTCCACCACCACCCGCTCGCCGGTGCTTGCCGTCGACGACCCCGGCTACGCGATCCGCAGCCGCCTGGTCTTCCCCGCCCACGACGCCCCCGCCGACGGGCCCGGCGACCGGTACGCCTACAACGTCGCGGGCGCGGGGTTCGACGCCGTCGTCGCCGTGGTCGATTCCGCCGCCGACACCCCCGCCCTGCACGCCCCCGACGGGCTGCTGGCCCGGCTCGCCGGCCACACCGACCGGGTCGTGCTCGCGGTCGTCCCCTCGTACGTCCCGTCGCCGACTCCCCACAGGCAGGAAGCCGCCATGCTGCCCGAACCCCTCCGGGGACCCGCCTTCTCCTCGTACGCGGCCCAGGACGTCGGCTGGCTGCTCCAGGACCTCTCGGACACCGTCCTGGAGGCCCCCACGGAGGAGCGCGAGGAGGCCATCCAGAGCGGCGGCGCTCACTACGCCGAATCGCTGCCCGTCGAATACCAGCCCAGCCCGCAGTACCAGGAGCTGTTCAAGGCGGCCCTGGACACCTCGGCCACTCGTATCGCGCGGGCCGTCGGCACCGTCACCGAGACCGTCCTCGCCGAGAGGGGACCCCGCCCCGTCCTGGTCTCCCTGGCCCGCGCCGGCACCCCCGTCGGCGTCCTGATGCGCCGGTGGGCCCAGCACCGCCACGGCCTCGACCTGCCGCACTACGCCGTCTCCATCGTCCGGGGGCGCGGTATCGACGCCAACGCCCTGCGCTGGCTGGCCGCCCACCACGACCCGGCCGACGTCGTGTTCGTCGACGGCTGGACCGGGAAGGGCGCCATCACCCGTGAACTCGCGGCGGCACTGGAGGAGTTCGCGGCCGCCCACCCCGAATGCGGGGCCTTCGACCCGGAGATCGCGGTCCTGGCCGACCCGGGCGGCTGCGTACGGACGTACGGGACGCGGGAGGACTTCCTCATCCCGTCCGCCTGCCTCAACTCCACGGTGTCCGGGCTGATCTCGCGTACGGTCCTGCGCTCCGACCTGGTCGGCCCGCACGACTTCCACGGCGCGAAGTTCTACCGCGAGCTCGCGGACACCGATGTCTCCGGCCTGTTCCTCGACACGGTCGCCGCCCGCTTCGACGAGGTCGCCGGCGCCGTGGACGCCGAGGCGAAGGAACTGCTCGCCGCGGACCGCGCCCCCACCTGGGAGGGCTGGGCCGCCGTCGAGCGCATCAGCGAGGAGTACGGCATCCACGACGTGAACCTGGTCAAGCCCGGCGTCGGCGAGACGACCCGGGTGCTGCTGCGCCGCGTCCCGTGGAAGATCCTGGCCAAGCGGGGAGCCGGCGCCGATCTCGACCACGTACGCCTGCTCGCCGAGCAGCGCGGGGTCCCGGTCGAGGAGATCGCGGAACTCCCGTACACCTGTGTCGGGTTGATCCACCCCAAGTACACCCGGGGCGCCACCGGCGCGGACGGCACGGCGGTGACGGCGAAGTGAGCGAGAGCGTGAACACACCTGGGAACGCGTCCGAGGATGGCCTTGGATCCGCGGATGGCCGTGGATCCGAGGATGGCCGTGGGTCCGAGGATGGCCGTGGGTCCGCGGATGTACTCGGACCGGCTGACGCATCCGGTTCCGCCGACGCCGCCGTGACGCTGGTGGCCAGCGACCTCGACCGCACCCTCATCTACTCGGCGGCATCCCTCCAGCTGACCATGCCGGACGCCCAGGCCCCGCGCCTGCTCTGCGTGGAGGTGTACGGCGGGGCGCCCCTCTGCTACATGACGGAGACGGCCGCCGCACTGCTCGACGGCCTGGCCCGCACCACGGTGTTCGTCCCGACGACAACCCGGACCCGGGAGCAGTACGGCCGCATCCACCTGCCCGGACCCGCCCCCCGGTACGCCATCTGTGCCAACGGCGGACACATCCTGGTCGACGGCGTCTCCGACCGGGACTGGCAGGACCACGTGGTCCGCCGGATCGCCGGCGAGTGCGCCTCCCTCGGGGAGGTCCGTGCCCACATCCAGGCGGCGGGCCACCCCTCCTGGCTGCTCAAGGAACGGGTCGCCGAAGACCTCTTCGCCTACCTCGTCGTCGACCGCGCCGCCCTCCCCGAGGGCTGGGTCAAGGAGCTGTCGGACTGGGCGGACCTCAAGGGGTGGACCGTCTCCCTGCAGGGCCGGAAGATCTACGCCGTACCCAAGCCGCTCACCAAGAGCGCCGCGATGCGGGAGGTGGCGCGCCGCTGCGGCGCCACCCTGACGCTCGCCGCCGGTGACTCGCTCCTGGACGCCGACCTGCTGCTCGCCGCCGACCGGGCCTGGCGCCCGGGCCACGGCGAGCTCGCCGACTGCGGCTGGGGCGCGCCGAACACCGAGGTCCTGCGTGAGCGGGGCGGCGCCGCTGGTGAAGAGATCCTGCGCCGTTTCGTACGGGCCGCGGATCCTCTCCGGGCGGGTCGCTGAGCCTGCGCGCGCGACCTTCGGCAGGCTGTACCGGACCGCCGCCGACGGAGGAGACGCACATGACCAAGGGCAACGAAACCAAGATCACCGACGAGCTGTACGCGTACGCGCTGGCGCACAACCCTCCGCTGGACGTCGTCCAGCGCGAGCTGGTGGAGACCACGTACGCCGAGCTGCCCGACCAGGCGGGGATGCAGTCCGCGCAGGAGCAGGGGCCGCTGCTGGCCTTCCTGGTCCGGCTGACGGGGGCCCGGCACATCGTGGAGGTCGGCACCTTCACCGGCTTCTCGGCCCTCTCGATGGCGCAGGCGCTGCCCCCGGGCGGGGTGCTGATCGCCTGCGACATCTCCGAGGAGTGGACGGCGTACGGCCAGGACGCGTGGGAGAAGGCGGGTGTCGCCGACCGCATCGACCTGCGGATCGCGCCCGCCCTGGACACCCTGCGCGCCATGCCGGCGGAGCCGCACATCGACATGGCCTACCTGGACGCGGACAAGGGCAACTACATCGCGTACTGGGAGGAACTCGTCCCGCGCATGAACCCCGGCGGGCTCGTCGTCACCGACAACGTGCTCTTCCACGGGCGCGTCACCGACCCGCTGGCCACCGGGGGAGCGGCCGCCATCCGGGGCTTCAACGACCATGTGGCCGCCGATGCCCGGATGGAGAGCGTGCTGCTGACCGTGTCGGACGGGCTGACGCTCTCCCGCAAGAGGTAGCGCCGCGTCCGTCCGCACCCGTCCGCGCCCGGGGACGCTTCGAGCGGTGCGGTGGGGTCAGCTTGAGCGGTGCGGTGCGGTGCGGTGGGGCCAGCCTCGGTGGGGCCTGGTGGGGTCAGCCGCAGCAGCCGCCGCCGCAGCATCCGCCACCACCACCGCCGCCTGCGGGAGCGGCGGCCGGTGCGGGGGAGCCCGAGCCGCCCACAGCCACGGTGGAGAGCAGCTTCACGGTGTCCTCGTGCCCGGCGGGGCAGGAAGCGGGATCGGATGACTCGGCCATCGGGCGGCTGAGTTCGAACGTCTCGCCGCAGGGGCGGCAGCGGTACTCGTAACGAGGCATGGCCCCAGATTAGAGCCTCTTCCGCTCCACGGCCTCGGGCATCTGCGGCCGTGCGCGGCGCTCCTCCTTCGCGACCTGCTCCGGGTGCCGGGCCCGCCAGTACGGATTGTCGTGGGGGAGGCCGCCGCTGACCCTTCCGTACATGCCGAACATCATCAGCAACAGCCCGACCACGAAGCTGAACAGCACGTTCTGCATCTGGAAGGCCAGGAAGTTCATGCTGCTGTCCAGCAGGGCCAGATTCACGAACCCGCTGAGGATGAAGGCGATGCCCAGGACCATGTTCAGGGTCGAGGCGAAGTTCCCGCCGATGACCATGCCCACGAAGAGCAGCAGCCCGACGCAGATGGACAGGATGCTCAGCGCACCGTTGGTGTTGAGGCCCGCCACCGTGTCGCCGCCGGTGTCGAAGAAGCCGATACGGTCGATGAGCCCCAGGATGCCGAAGACGACGAGCAGCAGGCCCATCAGGCCGGCTCCGACCCGGTAGACCTGGCTGAGGCGGTGATCGACGGGCAGCTGTTCGTCGAGGAAACCCTTGCGGCGGGCCGGCTTGCCGGGCTTGCCGCGTCGGCGCGGGGGATGCAGGACGTGAGTGGCCATGACGGCCTCCTTCGGCCGTGTACGGCCAGGGACGCCTCAGCGGAAGCCGCTGCGTACCTCCAGGATCGGCCCACCGGCGGCCGGGGACAAATCCAGCCGGTGAGACCTGCACGGGTGCGGGGGCCTGCGGGGCTTCGGGGCTCTGCGGTGCTTTCAGGGCCCTGCGGGGCGCCGGCCGGCGGGTCGGTGGGCTCAACCGGCGGCCGGTCGCCAGGCTCACCCGTCGCCAGGCTCACCCGTCGGCGGGCTCACCGGCAGCTGGCCGAGAGGGCTCCCCGGTCGGCTGGTCGACTGGCTCACCGGCGGGCTGACCGGCGCGCTCAGGCGCCGCCTCCCAGCTCCTCGCGGATGGCGGAGACCACCCGGTTCGCCGTCTGCCGCACGGCCTCCGTCTCGGTGAGGAAGTGCCAGTAGTCGGGGTGGCGGCCTTCGAGCCCCTCGATCGCCCGCTCCAGCCGCGCCACGGCGTCGTCCAGCGGACGGGCATGGCGCGGATCGGGCGTGTGGCGCCCGGCCATGGCCAGGCGCTGGGCATCCCGGATCGCGAACCGGGTGCGATCGGTCTCGGCCTGCGGATTCTTGGCCACCGCGTCGAGCTGCCGCAGCCGGTCCCCGGCGGCGGACACCGCCTCGTCGGTCGCGTTGAGCAGCGCCCGGACCGTACTCAGCCGGGACGTCGCGTCGGCCCAGCGCTGCTCGGACCGCGCCTCGGCGGCCTCCGCCAGCTTCGTCTCGGCCTGCCGGACATTGGCTGCGGCCTGCTCGGGAACCGGCTGCAGGTCCTGCCAGCAGGCGGCCGAGAAGCGCCGCCGCAGCTCGCTGAGCACCGGCTCGACCTGCCCGGCGCGCGTCGTGAGGGCCTGGGCGCGGGTGCGCAGAGACACCAGCCTGCGGTCGATCTCGGCGGCCCGCTCGGGCAGCTGGTCCGCCTCCGCGCGCAGCGCCTCGGCGTCCCGCAGCACCTGATCGGCGCGCTGCAACGTCTCGGCGACGCCGTGCTGCCCGGCGCCCTGGTTGAGCTTGGTCAGCTCGGGGGCGAGAGCGGCGAGCCGGGCCGCCAGCTCGTCGGCCCGCAGCCCGGAGGCGCGTACGGAATCCAGGGCGTTGCTGGCGGCCAGCAAGGCCTGACGTGCCCGCTCCACAGCGGGAGCGAGCCGCGCGAGCTGGGTCTCCGCGCTGCTGAGCAACGTGCCGAGCCCCTGGGCGAACCGGTCGAGCTCCCCCTTCACCCGCACGAGGTCGTCCTTGGCCCGGGTCAGCTGGGTCCGCGCACCGGCCGCGGCCGAGGGCTCCAGATCGTCCCGGTCGAGGTCATGGGCGTCGACCGCGGTGATGTACTCGTGGCTGACCTCGTCGATCCGCCGGCCGAGCGCCGCGAAGTCCTCCACGGCCTTACGGGCCCGGGGCGAGCTGTCCACGGCGGTGATCGTCTCGATCGAGATCCGCAGATCGCGCTGAGCGGTGTCCAGCTCGTAGAAAGCGGCGGCCGCGGCGTCCTTCGCCGCCTGCGCGTCCGCGCGCTGATTCTCCCCACGCCCCCCGAACCACCGGCGCGTACCCCCGCCCGCGAAGGCGCCCGGCAGCGCGGCGGCCACCAGAGGAACCGGCATCAGCATCAGCACCAGGACGTCCTTGACGGCGGAACCAACACCCGCTTTCGCCTGCGGCCGCGTGTGTGTCGCCGTCACATCCCTCTCCCGTGCCGATCCGCCCTGCCCGGTTCATTCTCGCACCAGTTAGGACGAACGCACGGGCCGGTTAGTTCGCACTTCGGACGGTGACTTCACCGTTGTCGCTGCGCGCCTTCACCACGTGCTTGCTGCTGTCGCTGCGGGGCACCTTGACGGAGACGGAACCGTTGTCGGCCTCGGCGGACACCGCGTACGTACTCTTCCCGGCCGGCAGGTCGATGGAGATGCTCCCGTTGTCACTGACCGTGTCCACCAGGTCGGGGACCCGGGTGAAGCCGATCCTGACGGCCCCGTTGTCCGAGCGGGCGATCACGGAGGCCCCCGAGATCCGCTCCGCCTCGATCGACCCGTTGTCGGAGATCACGTCCAGGGGTCCGGAGATGTCACGCACCGTGATCCCTCCGTTGTCGGCGGAGATCTTGAGCGGGGCGCTGAAGCCGGTGGCGGTGACCTTCCCGTTGTCCCCCTGCACGTCCACGGCCAGCCCGCGGGGGACCTTCACCTCATGGTGCGCCTCACAGTTGCTGATCATCGCGTGGCACTTCACCTCGAGCCGCAGCTCGTCCCCGTCGAGCTTCCACACGGGATCGGGCCCACTCCCCAGCACGACCCACCCGTCGACCCGCCGGGTGACCTCGATCTGCTCCACATCGGCGGGCACGAGCTCCAGGGTGGAGTTCTCGGCATCGATGGTCAGCGTCTCCCCCTCGAAGGCGAAGGACTTGTGCTCGGCGACGGCGTCCTCGGCATCCGTACTGCCACAGCCACTGAGCGAGGCCACGAGGAGCACGGTCCCGGCGGCGGCCATGAGTGCGTCGGTGCGTCGCGTACGGATGGTCATGATGTCGGATCCCCCTGAGAGCGCTGCCGATGTGCCACCACCGTATGTACGCCCCCACCCCACGGACGATCCGGACGGCTACCGTCTCGGGGGTGGGGGTAACCCCCGTACCGCCCCGAACCGACTGCTCCTTGGGCCCGCGGAACCGGATTGCGGCGGGGGGCCCTGGGCCATGTAACCTGTTGCCTCATCCACGGGTGCGTAGCTCAGGGGTAGAGCGCTGCTCTTACAAAGCAGATGTCGGCGGTTCGAAACCGTCCGCGCCCACCAGTAGGTAGTACGACGAAGGCCCAGGTCACCGGTGCAGAACCGGGAGCCTGGGCCTTGTTCGTTCCTCAGCCGGGGGCAGGGGGAAGCGCCATGGCGCCATGAGAGGGCGGTGCGGTCACGGCGCCCACGCATCCTGAGAGCTCCGCCGGCGAAGGAGAGGGTGCGCGGCCGGCTCTGGCAGGTGGTCTGCTGGCCATCGAGGAAGCCCGACCGTCGGTTAGGTCCGGAACGCCACTCTCCGGACCGCCCGCGGACAGGCCGGGGATGCAACCATTCTTTTCAGAGCTGGAGCCCCCGGAGACCGACCGCGCGCTTGCGACCCTAAGGGTCGGCACTGACAACGGCTCGGTGCGCACCGGACGGTTGAGCGGAAGCGTCCAACTGCGCGACCACGCCGACGAATACCGGCGGACGAGCGCGACCGGCTGCTGACCGTCAGCGCAGGTGAGAGGTGCGCTGGTCCAGGTACTCCGGACACCGTCGGCCAACTGAGCACAGAAGACCGGAGGCATCCGGGATCTGACGGGTACTACTTGCCGATGTTCACCCGGTCGTTGTCGAGCAGGGAGGTGTGTGTCGCCGACGCCACCATCAGGAAGACGATGAGCATCCCCACGAACGGGCTGTCCCCCTCGACTGCGGTGCTGGTGCTGAGGATCAGCACCTCGGCCACGACGTACACCACGGCCAGCCATGGCTTGATGACGCCCTTCACCGCGGCGACGACGAACGGCACCGCTGCGCCGATGCTGATCGTGACGATCGGGACCAGGATCCAGATGACCTTGGCGATCGTGGTGTTGAACATGCGTGGCCGCCCGGTGGGCAATGGCCCGGTCACGTACGGGCTCGGCTGCGGCTGGTACGGATTCGCCATGAGGTCCCCTGAAGTGTGCGAGTTCGGAGAGTAATTTTCCACCTACGCCAAGTGTCGGCGATAGGTGCGTGACGGTCCTGATACGTGGTGTTCGAGAGGAACGTCGTGTTTCTTCGGCCTCGCTACGGCCTCTCGGCTGAACATGCGAGGCAGTCGGCTCTCCGGGGGCGTCCTAGGGCTGCCGAGATGTTGTCGGGGGTGCAGCCCGCTCTCTGTTCGCCGGGCCCGGCCCGACGCTCGCGCCCCCCGGACTGCTGCTCAGTAGAGGATGACCTGCCAGCGCTCGGCCCAGAGCAGCCACTGGCCGCCCGCACCGCGTACCTGCACGCGGTCGTCCTCCACCTGCCAGACCGTTCCGTAACGCGTGGCGCCGGGGAGATCGACCCTGACGATGTCGTACACCTCCAGGTCTTCCTCGACCGGCCGGGTCCACGCGTTCGCGCACTGCTCGCAGAGATAGCCGACCACTTCGCGCCCCTCGTCAGTCGTCGGGACACCCGTACGGACCGCCTCGACGCAGCACCGAGGGCACGGGTCGGCCGTGTGCTGGCCTGCTGATCGGGACATCGTCCGAGCCTGCTGTACGGCGATGAGGAACGGCAACCGCGCGGAGAGGGGTTCAGATCACGGAGGTGTCGAAATCTGAAGCACTTTCGGCACTTCCGTGCTGTTCGGTCGGTGCGACTCGGTACGTCGAGTCGGCCGCTGAAGTTCTTTCCACTGGCCGTGAGGTGCCCTGGCCCCGGTGCCCGCGAGCCGTGCTGAGTCTGCGGCGTCCGGCGGTCGTACTGTCGAGTCCCGTTCACCGAGGAGGAAGTGTCCGATGCGCAGCGTGACGTATTCGATGGGTGTCTCACTCGACGGCTACATCGTCGGGCCGGACGGCGACTTCAACTGGTCGGAGCCCGACGACGAGGTCTTCCGCTTCGTCACCGACGAGATCCGGGAGGTCGGCGTCCACTTCATGGGGCGACGGCTGTACGAGACGATGCTGTACTGGGAGACCGCCGACCAGGACCCTTCGCTCGACGAGTCGATGCACGAGTGGGCCGTGCTCTGGAAGGCGATCCCCAAGGTGGTGTTCTCCACCACGCTGTCCACCGTGCAGGGCAACGCCCGGCTCGCCTCCGGCACCGTTGCGGAGGAGGTCGAGCGTTGGCGGGCCGAGCCGGGGGAGGGCGACATCGCGATCGGCGGCGCGACTCTCGCCGCCGAGGTGGGCGCGTCCGGTCTGATCGACGAGTACCGGGCCAGGGTCTACCCGGTGCTGGTGGGTGGCGGCATTCCGTTCTTCCCCCGGCGCGAGCGTCGAGTCGATCTCGAACTCCTCGAGACGCGCACCTTCAGCTCGCAAGTCGTCTATCTCCGCTACCGGGTGGCGCGTTAGCCGACGGGTCCCTCTTCTGGCTCTACGGGCGTGATCTGCCGATCTCCCTTACTTTTCAGGATCCTGACGGATCGGTGTGGTCCTCGCGTCGGCGGGGCGGCAGCTGGCTGAGGGCGATGAGGAGCAGACCCGACAGCAGGAGGGTAAGCAGCGCGGGACACATCGGTGGGGTGACGCTCGCCGGCGCCCCGGCCATGCCGGTCGATCGCCCCGGGTACTCGACGGGACAGGGGGCCTCCGGAGCGGTCGTGCGTGCTGTGCGGGTCACCGGCTCCGGATAAGGGGCACACTGAACGTATGGCCCTACCGAAAACGCACCATTGCTCGGCCTGCTCGAACGGGGCCGCCACGGACGGAGTCCTTCACGAAGACCTCGTCGTCGGAGCGCCTCTCTCCATGGAGGATCTCACCGACGCCCAGCGCCTCGACCGTTTCGCCCTCAAGTATGCCCATGACAGCTGCCAGGTCAGAGAGGTCACGCGCGTCCCGCACGACACCTTGAGCGGTTACGCCTGGTCCGTCCGCTTCACCGAGGGGCGCGCGGCGAGTTGATCACCTCGCACAGTGCACTGCTGCGCGGCCGCTGACCAGCCAGGACCGTCCTGCGGCCGGGCGCCACGCCCAGCGAGCAGATGCCCGACGGCACGTACGTGAGCGGTGCGCGCCGGCCGACCAGCACGCCCCCGCAGTGAGTCGTTGTGGGGGCGTCGACGTGAGGCAGTGCCCTGAGCGTCAGGGAGCGTCGTACGTGACTATGGCGCGCGCCGGGGCCCTGAAGCGGTCCGTGGTGAACGGGGAGCGTTCGACCATGATGGTGGTGGCCGTGTTGCCGTAGGTCAGGACGGGGCCCCGGATGCCGGTGCCGCACAGGCCTCTCGGGAGTTCGGTTTCGCCCTCGCCGAGCGCGTAGTTGTCGTCGACGTACGACTCCTCGAACGGGGATGCCTCGGCCGGGAGGAAGCCCGCCGTGTGGAGGAAGTCCGGTATCCGGCTGCTCACGAAGGAGAGTTCGGTGTGGCCGCTCTGCGTGTAGTAGTGGACGTCGGACGCGTCCCCGGGGAGCGGTGCGCCTCCTGCGCCGAACTGACCTGACAGCGGCGCGTCGCTGCCCTCGCAGGCCCGTGCGTCGCCGAACGGGTGGAACAGGTCGTCCTGGAACAGCCAGACCAGCCCGCCCGCCGGAATTGCCAGGACGAGGACGGTGATCGCCAGGCGCCGGAGCAGGCGCCGGGGACGGGGTCCGTCGTCCGGCTCACCGTTGTCCGGCTCACCGATGTCCGACTCATCGTTGTCCGGTGCATCGTCTTGCCAGGAATCACTCATGAACGCCCCCTCGGCCATGCATGCCCCCGCATGCGAACACGCGGAGCCTACGCCAGTGATCCACCGGCGGTCAGTGCCGTACCCAGCGGGGCGGCGGCTTCGAGCAGGGCGAGGGAGCGGGCCGTGATGTTCGCGTCCCGGGCGGCCAGGGCCGCCTCGATCTCCTCCCGTCCGTGTCCACGCCGCAGGTTCGGCATCAAGGCCCGGAGCGGTGCGATCCGGTAGCCGGCGCCGCGCAGTTGGTGCACGATCCGGGCGTCCCGCGCCTGGGCCGGTGAGTATCGCCGCGTTCCTCGCGGAGGGAGCCGGTCCGGAACGGCGAGGCCCTCGGCGTCCCAGTGCCGCAGCGTCGACGGGCGTACGCCGAGCGCGGCGGCGAGTTCGGAGACGGTCATCGCGTCCGACGGGCGTACGTCGTCGACCGGTTCCGCGGCGATCGACGCGGCGGCCTCCTTGGCGAGGTCCAGGTCCGTACGCTCCCGGTCGAGCCGGGCGTGTGCCGCGTCGAGCAGGGCGAGCACCTCCGCGACCGGGCGTCCGTGCACGGCGCGCATGATCCGCTTGGCCTCGACCGGGCCCGTGCTGGCCGCGAGGGCGCGGTAGGCGAGTGCGGACCGCAGGTGGGCTTCGCCGTAGACCCGGTAGCCCGCCGCCGTACGCCCGGCCGGGGGCAGGACGCCGTCCCGTTCGAGGTTGCGGATCTGCTGGACCGAGTACCCGGCACGGCGCGCTACATCGGCCGTGCTCAGGACCGGTGAGTTGAGGGTTGGCACCCGTCACTCCTCAGTAAATGGGATCGGGGGCGGGTCGAAGTCTCCACTTGCACCTTAATGAAACGCTTGATCCCATGACCATCGACGAGATCATCGACTTCGTGGAAGGCCTCGACGGGTCCCTGGCCGTCAGGCCGGAGGCCGGCGACGGTTCACCGGAGATCAGCTGGGGAGACGCCTTCTTCTACTACGCGCCCGACGGCGTCGTGCCGCAGGCGACGCAGCCGTTCGCGACGATCGTGACGAAGAACTACCCGGGCGACGAGACGTCGCGCCTGGACCGCCCGGGCGCCTTCCGAGTCAATGCCGCCGTGGGGAAGGAGACGTTCACCGACCGGACCGGGCACGCACCGGGCGAACCGGCCGGCGACGACGACCCCGGTGCCACCGATGTGGTGATCGCGCACCCCGTCTACGGTTCCGCCGCCTGGCTCGCGGTCGTGAACCCGGGCCCGCGGACCGACGCGGCGGTGCGACAGCTGCTCCGCCACGCCTGTGACCTCGCGCGTGCGCGGTACGAGCGGCGGCGACGCGCAGGGTAGGAGCCTGCGCGCCTCCGAACGCGCGCCGGGATCAGCGCGGGCCCACCGCCGGGCGGGCCAGGATCGCCGCCCACGGAAGATCCCGGACCGCGGGGCCCTCGCGCGGTTCGTACAGGGGCCAGACGTCCGGTCCGTACACGAGTTCCACGCCTGCCCCGCGCAGGGCCTCGATGTGGCCGGCCCATGCCGGGTGCCGTGCGTGGGCCGCGTTGATCCGGGGGAACACCACGACCGGGACGCCTGCCGTGCCGACGGCTTCGCCGACCTGTGTCAGGGCCTGGTTGTCGGCGATGCCCGTCGCGAGCTTGGCGACGAAGTTCGCGCTCGCCGGTGCGACGACGTAGCAGTCGGCGACGGGGTGCGGGCGGGGCTCGGTGGGCAGGCGCGGGGCATCGCGTACGGGGAGGCCGGTCAGGGACTCCAGCCGGTCCCACTCGCCGTCGGCCCTCAGCCAGCGGCCGGCGTTCGGCGTGAGCGTCACGGCGACCCGCCAGCCCAGCGCGATGGCCGGCTCGACCAGCCCGGTACGCAGCGTCTCGACCCCGTCGGTCGCCGTACCCACGACTCCCAGTACCCCGCGGCTGCCTGTGCTCACTGTTCGATCCTCCACCGTGGCCGGTGCGCCCACGCGCTCGCCCGTTGATCAGCGGTACGAGGAGCGCGGTTGAAGGTCCAGCATGAATGCTTCCCGTCAGTCCCATCGTTGCCTTGCGTATGAGCGGAACGGGGTACGGGGAACCTCTCGTACACGTACGTTCAGCCCATGACCATCGAAGCGTGCAGCACACGGCTGATAGCTGGGCAAGTGCCCCTCGTTCACGTCATGGCCCACCTTGCGGGTGAGCGTCCGGTGTTCCACTCCGAGGCGGATCTGCAGCACGGTTTTGCGCGGGCGCTGTGGGAACTGGCGCCCGAGGTTCGGTCCAGGCTTGAGGTCCGCCAGCACACCACGGACCGGGTGGAGCGCCTGGACCTGCTGTGCGCAGGGCCTTCGGCACGTACCGCCATCGAATTCAAGTACTGGACCCGTCGGTGGACCGGGGACGTCGGCCCCGACGACGAGCGGTTCATTCTCAAGTCGCAGGCTGCCACTGATCTGGCCCGGCGGAACTTCATATTCGACATCGCCAGGCTGGAGCGGTTCTGCGACAGGGCCGACCAGCAGGGGCTTGCGCTCATCGTGTCCAACGACCCCCTCCTGTGGACGCCGCCGCCGGAGGGGAAGAGGACACGGGACCACGACTTCCGCATTCACCAGGGCCGCACCCTGGAGGGAACGCTTCTCTGGGCCGGCGGTTCCTACGTGCCCAACACCCGCGTCCTGCACGGCTCCTACCCGCTCGACTGGCAGCCGTATTCGCAGCTGCCCGGACCCTGTGGCGAATTCCGGTATCTCGCCGTCTTCATCGACCCCCGGCCCGGCGGAAGCCCGGTCTGAGGGCAGGGTGCCCCCCCCGGACGATTCGCTGTGCCGCCGAACGCGAAACGGGGCCTGCGGTCCACCTGCACGTCGTGCGCTCGGCCGAGACAGGGTCGCGCCTGGTCACGGCTGTCACGGCGGCGTCGGCCCACCGCTCCCGCAGGCCCCGGGATGCGAGGGGGCGGGGTGCGGGGGACCGTGGAGGCATGTCCGGACATCCGCCTGTGATCGTGTATCCGCCCTCGCCGACCGGGGCGCGGCGGGTGACCGTGCGTGGGCAGATCGTCGGGCTGGCGCACGGGCGTGGGGAGGTCGCCTCGTTCCTGCGGCGGGCCGGGTTCGCCGAGGGGGCCGAGGAGATCGATCTGGACCAGCCGGAGTTGATCGAGTGGCGGGGCGGAGACCTCGACACCTGGAGGTGAGCCCGTGAAGCGTCGTCGTGGAGGGCACGGACACCGGCACGAGGCGTCGCTCGAACCTCCCCCCGGCTACTACGGGGCGAGCACGGGGACCCCCGACGCCACACAGCGGGGGCTGATCCTGGACTGGGTGGTGAGCCGGCGGGTCGCTGCCGGGTGGCGGGTGGAGTCCCGGTCCGGGAGCCAGGCCGTGATGGTGCGCGGGCAGCCCGTCAACCATGTGCTGCACGCCTTTCTGACCGTCTTCACGTGCTTCGTGTGGGGTGGGGTGTGGGCGGTCCTGGCGCTGACCAACGACGTCGAGCGCGTCGTGCTCACCGTCGACGCGCAAGGGCAGGTCGTGACCGTGGGGGCGCCCTGAGCGAGGGCGGGGCCGTCACCCGAACGGGGGCTTCCGGGTCGTGGCCGGTGAGGTCGTCCCCCAGGGTCGGAGCTGCCCCCAGCAGTGCGGGCGGCCCGTCGAGCGGAGGAATCCCATGACCCAGTCAGCATCGTCCGTGCCCGGCTCCTCACGGCCCTCCGCCTCCGAGCCCAGCCCCTGGGGTGCCGCCGGGGCGATGTTCGCGGGGGTCGTGCTCCTCGTCGACGGCATCCTCTCGATCGTCAAGGGGATCGCGGGCATCGCGTCCGACGACGTCTACACGCGCATCAGCAACTACACGTTCAAGTTCGACATCACCGCCTGGGGCTGGATCCACCTGGTCCTCGGGGTGATCCTCGTGTTCGTCGGCTGGGGCATCCTCAAGGGCGCCGCGTGGGCCTGGGGCGTGGGCATCGGGCTCGCGGCCCTGAACCTCATCGCCAACTTCATGTGGCTGCCGTACCAGCCGGTGTGGGCGGTCATCTCCATCGCGCTCGACACCTTCGTCATCTGGGCCCTGTGCGCCCACCGGGCGAAGCCGGTCATCTGACGTGTCCCCGGGGCGAGGTGGCATGGAGCCGGACGCGATCACGGCGCTGGCCGCCGACGCGTACGTCTACGGGTCGCCGCTCGTCCGCCGGCTGTCCGCCGTCCAGGCCTGCCTCCGGGAGGGCTGCGGGACGACGCCCGCCGCGCCGTTCAACGACTTCGCCCACGCGGACGGGCCGGCCACGCCCAGCACGTACACCCCGTACGCCCCCGCCGACCTCGTCGACGCGCTCGCCCAGCTCGACCTCTCCGGGGGGCCGGTCGGGCTGCACGTCCCGGACACCGGCGGGGCGTACTACGTCCTCCAGTTCGTCGACGCCTGGGGCAACACCTTCGCCTACCTCGGCACCCGCGCCACCGGCACGGGCGAGGGAGACTGGCTGGTCGTGCCGCCCGGCTGGGCCGGCACCGTCCCCGACGTGGTGTCCGGGGTCATCGACGCGCCCACCTCCGTGGTCTCCGTCCTCGGCCGTCTCGTCTGCGACGGGCCCGACGACATGCCCCGGGTCCGAGCGCTCCAGCAGGAGCTGACCCTCACGCACCTGGGCGACCGCGCCCACCGGACCGGGCTCCCCCCGACCGAGCCCGGGGTGCCGGGGGAGCTGCGGTTCTTCGAGGAGCTCCGGGTGTGGATGGCCGACTTCCCGCCCGCCGCAGCCGACCGCGCCTATCAGGACAGGTTCCAGCCCCTCGGGCTCCTGGAGGAGGGGCTCTCGCCGTACGTGTCGGCCTCGCCCCGTCTCGTACGCGCACTGGGGCGGGGGCTCGCGCTGGGCAGGCTGCGGGTGGAGGAGGCGGCCCGGCTGCCCCAGGTGCTGGCCGAGGGCCCGCCGGGCGCCTGGCAGGCGACTCCGCACCTGCGCGACCACAACCTGGACCACTTCGGGGTCGGCACGCTCGGCACGCCGGAGTGGACGCTCCCCGACCGGGAGGCGTCGTACCTGGTCAGGGCGGTCGCGGCACGGCGGGGGTACCGGCTGCCGCACGGGTACGAGGCGGTGTTCGCGCACACCTCCCGCGACTCCCGGGGCCGCATGCTCGACGGGGCCCACCGCTACGCGCTGCGCTTCCCACAGCCGCCACCGGTCCGGGCCTTCTGGTCGCTGACCGCGTACGACAGCCCCGGCGGCCACCTGGTCCCGAACGCGGCGGACCGGTACGCGATCGGGGACCGTACGCCCGGGCTCGTCCACGGCGACGACGGGTCGCTGACGCTGCACCTGTCCGCGGAGCGGCCCGCGGACAGCGAGGGCGCGGCGAACTGGCTGCCGCTGCCGCCCGGCGCCTTCCGGCCCGTGCTGCGGCTCCACCTTCCCGACCAGGCGGTTCTCGACGGGAGCTACGTCGTCCCGGCGCTCGAACGGCTCGGGGACCCGCCGGGCGTGGAGATCCCGGACCTGTAGATCCCGGCTATGCAGACCCCGGGTGCGCGGATCCTGGGCGCGTTGTCAGTGGTGCGTCGCACACTGGAGACATGTGCCGTTCCATCAAGACGCTTCGTCCCCCAGCCATCCCCGAAGAGGCCACCGAGGAGGAGATGCGGGCCGCCGCCCTGCAGTACGTCCGCAAGGTGTCCGGCTTCCGTGCGCCCGCCGCGCACAACCAGGAGGTCTTCGACCGGGCCGTGGCCGAGATCACCGAGGCCACCCAGCGGCTGCTGGACGGCCTGGAGATACGGGGCGCCGCCCGGGTCTGAGCGGCTCGCGGACGTGCCGCGGGCCGGTGCGGGCCGTCAGGTCCCGGCCGGGGCTCCGGCTGCCGGGGCCTCGGAGGCGTGGGCGGGGCGGCGTACGACGACGGCGGCGAGGGCGCCGGCGAGGAACAGGGCGAGGACCGAGACGGCCGTGCCCAGCCAGCCCGCGCCCAGCCACTGGCCGCCGAAGTAGCCGAGGCCCACGCTGTAGACCGCCCAGGCCACCCCGGCCACCGCGGACCAGGGCAGGAACTCCTTCACCTTGCGGTGCGCCGCGCCCGCGCCCAGGGAGACGACGGAGCGGCCGGCCGGCGCGAAGCGGGCGACGACGACCAGCGCGCCCCCGCCACGGCTCAGCGCCGCGCCGAGGCGCTCCTGCGCGGAGGTGAGGCGGCGTGACCTGGCGATGGCCCGGTCCAGGCGCTCGCCGCCGCGCCAGGCCAGGCGGTACGCCACGAGGTCGCCGAGCACCGAGGCGGTGGCCGCGCACAGGGTCAGCACCAGGAGGGAGGGCACGTGCCGGGTGGCCTCGCCCGCCGCCGCGGTGACCGTGGTCGTGCTCGCGGCGGCTGCCGTGGCCGCGGTGATCACCAGCACGCCGCTGGGCAGGACGGGCAGGAAGACGTCCAGGAGCACCGAGAGGGCGACCACCGCGTAGATCCATGGGCTGCCGGTCAGCGCACCCACACTCTCGAGCACTTTCTACTCCCCGTTCCCGGTTCCCGTGTTCCGCGTCAGCACCGCGACGTCGCAGGGGAGCGGCAGGAGCGGCAGGGCCAGCTGTCAGGAGCGGCAGGGCCAGCTGTACAGCGTACGCCTGCCGTTCACCCGGTTCACCTGGTATTCACCGGGCGGGCGGCCGATGTCGTGCAGGTCACGTGACGACCGCGGCCCCCCTCGGGAGGAGGGGGGCCGCGGTGCGGGGGAGCGGAGGGTTCAGACCGAGACGGCCTGGGCCTTCTCGGGAGCGGGCGCGCTCTCCTGGGCGGAGCCGCCGCGCGAGGAGAACAGCCGGTCCAGGGCCACGGCGCCGGGGCCGGTGAAGACCAGCAGGAGGAAGGTCCAGCAGAAGACTGCCGAGGCCTCGCCGCCGTTCTGCAGGGGGAACAGCGACTCGGGCTGGTGCACCTTGAAGTACGCGTAGGCCATGGAGCCGGAGGAGACGAGCGCGGCGACACGGGTGCCGAGGCCGACCGCGACCAGGATGCCGCCGACGAGCTGGATCACCGCCGCGTACCAGCCGGGCCAGGTGCCGGCCGGGACGGTGCCGCCGCCCATGGAGCCGCCGAGGACCCCGAAGAGCGAGGCGGCGCCGTGGCAGGCGAAGAGGAAGCCGATGACGATGCGGAAGAGGCCCAGTGCGTAGGGCTGGGCCCGGTTCAGGCGTATGGACATGGAGGTGGGGCTCCTTCGGTCTGGGGACGTGAAACCGAGCGGGGCCCATCAGGTTAGGGTGGCCTCACTTGTGCTTGCAAGTTCAACATTCTGTCGACTGGCTGAAAATTGGTCATCAGTTCGACGTCAGCGTGCGCTCCAGAACGGTCTCGAGCTGTGCGCCTGCGGGCTTGGCCCTGGCCTGAACCAATGTCAGCGCAGCTTTCCGGCCATGCAGGGTGAGCGTCATCAGCTGGTTGCCGAACCACGGCCCACCCGTCTTGCGCCAGTCCATCGGAGGGCGCCCGGTCCGTCCGTGGAGCCTCAGGGCCCGGCCGAGCCACCGGCCCGCCCGGCTCCAGCCGAACCGGAATCCGGCGCGCACGTACGCGGGGATGGAGTTGTGGACGGGAGAGCAGGTCAGTTGCAGGACGCGTGCGGCGGGCGTGCCGTCCGGGTCGGAAGCGGACCACTGGGGCTCGGTGACGTACGCATGGTGCACATCGCCCGAGAGCACGCATACCGTCGCGGGTGCGTCGGATCCACGGCCCGCCTCCCGCAGCAGCTCCGAAAGACGGCGGAAGGACTCCGGGAACGCGGCCCAATGCTCCAGGTCACCGGCCCGGCGCACCTTCTCCCCGAGCCGCGCCCAGCGCTCGCCCCGGTCCCCGCGGCACAGCGCGGCGTTCCAGGTCTCCGCGTCGTGTATGAGGGGCGGCAGCAGCCACGGCAGGGAGGTGCCGATCAGGAGATGGTCGTACGCGCCGGGGTCCGTGAGCATCTCGTCGCGCAGCCACCGCTCCTCCTCGGCGCGGAGCATCGACCGCTGCTGCTCCTCCAGGGAGCGGGCCGCCCGGGTGTCCACCATCAGCAGCCGTACTCGGCCGAAAACACGCCGGTAGCTCCACCGGACCCGTGTGGGATCGGCGTCCGCGGACGCCGCGTGGGCCCGCAGGGTCTCGGTGCCGTCGGGCGCGGCGCGCACGGCGGCGTAGACCGGGTCGGCCTCCAGGGCCTCGGGGGAGAGGTTGCCCAGGTGCTGGTAGACCCAGTACGACATGAGCCCGCTGACGATCCGCTCGTGCCACCAGGGTGTGCGGCGCATGTCCTGGACCCAGGCGGCGCTGGTGTTCCAGTCGTCCACGACGTCGTGGTCGTCGAAGATCATGCAGCTGGGGACGGTGGAGAGCAGCCATCGCACCTCCGGGTCCTGCCAGGACTCGTCGTAGAGGTGCGTGTACTCCTCGTAGTCCGCGACCTCCGCGCCGGGAGCCTCGTCCAGGTCGCGGCGGGCGGCGAGCCGTCGGCGGGTGGCCGGCGACGTCTCGTCCGCGTACACCTGGTCGCCGAGGAGCAGCAGGACGTCGGGGCGTACGGCTTCGGGGTCGGAGGCGAGCCGCGACGCCAACGCGTCGAGCGCGTCGGGGCCGATGGGGTCTCCCCTGCTCGAGCGAAGTCGAGAGCTTGGGGACGGGTCTCCCCTGCTCGAGCGGAGCCGAGAGCTTGGGGAAGGGTCTCCCGTGGTTGGGGACGGGTCTCTCGTGCCCGGGTGCAGGCGGGAGCCGTGGCCGTGGGCCGGTGGGGCCGCCCAGCGGCAGGAGCCGAACGCGACCCGGACCGGACCTGCCTCCTCCGGCTGCGGCACGGCAGGGGTGGTGATGGTGCTCGGCGGGAAGCGTGACTCCTCGGGCGGCCATACGCGGCGGCCGTCGAGCAGCACCTCGTACGGCGTGGTCGAGCCGGGTGCCAGGCCCGTCACCACCACCAGGGCGTAGTGGTGGCCCTGGACGGCGAAGGTGGGGGAGCTCCCCGACGCCCCGTCCGCGCAGCGGACCTCCGCCGTGCAGGGCCTGGTCGCCTCCACCCAGACCGTCGCCCGGGAGCCGGACTCCCAGTCGACGTACCTCAGCAGTGGTCCCAGGCGTAGCCCGGCCATGTGTGCCCTCCTCGCGTCGCCGTCACCGATGGCTCCGTAGGGTACGGAACGACGGAGGAGGGCGGGTTGGTTCCGCCGGGGCGGGAGGGTCGGTCAGCAGCCGTTGAGGACGGACTGCAGGGCGCTCTTCTCGGTGGTGTCGACGCTGAGGCCGTAGTAGTGCTTCACGTGCACCCAGGCACGGGCGTAGGTGCAGCGGTAGGCGGCGCGTGAGGGGAGCCACTCGCCCGGGTCCTGGTCGCTCTTGGACTGGTTGACGTTGTCGGTGACCGCGATCAGTTGCGGCCGGGTCAGGTCGTTCGCGAAGGACTGGCGCTGGGCGGTGGTCCAGCCGCTGGCCCCCGAGCGCCAGGCCTCGGCGAGGGGGACCATGTGGTCGATGTCCAGATCGGCCGCGGCGGTCCAGGTGGCGCCGTCGTACTCCGAGTACCACGTGCCGCTGGTCGCGGCGCAGGAGGAGTCCTGGACGACACCGGTGCCGTCACGCTTCAGCACCACCTCGCGGGTGTTGCAGGCGCCCGACTGCGTGATCCAGTGCGGGAACTTGTCGCGGCTGTAGCCGGAGGAGGAGCCCTCGGCGGAGACGGTGAGCTGGCTCAGATACGTACGGGCGGTGGAGGCGGCGACCGGCGTGGGCATCGCGGCCTGGGCGGTCGGGGCGGTGAGAAGTCCCGTGGTGGCGGCGAGTGCGGCCGAGGCGGCCAGAACGGCTATGCGACGCGCGTAGATACCGGACATTCGAACTCCCTTGATGTGGGGGGCTGTTGAGCGGGCGACCTGCGAGCCCGGCCATCGTGACGGCGCCGGGTTTCGGTGGGGTGGTCGTCAGGTAACAGAGTGACGACATGCGCACGTCACATCAAGAGGTAGGACGGTCGGTCTGACGTCCCGTCCGAAGGGTGTTCGACGCGAAGGGGTGACGGACCCACAGTTCCGGGGGGTGCGGACGCCCCTCTAGGGTGACCGCGTGCTGCTTCCGGTCAGTCCCGCGCTCGGGGTCGTGCTCGCTGTGCTCCTGGTGTCCGCCGCGGCGGTCGCGGCCTGGGCGTCGCTGGGCCGGTCCCGCGAGATCGCCGTCGCCGGGGTGCGGGCCGCGGCCCAACTGGCCGCCGTCTCCCTGCTCATCGGCTGGGTGGTGCGCTCGCCGGGGCCCCTGCTCGGCTTCCTGCTGCTGATGTTCGCGGTCGCCGTGCGCACCGCGGGCCGGCGGATCACCCCCAACCGCACCTGGTGGTGGGCCGCCCTGCCGATCGCGGCGGGCGTGGTCCCGGTGGTGGTGGCACTCCTGCTCACCGGGCTCCTGCCGCTGCGCGGCATCGCGCTGATCCCGGTCACGGGCATCCTCATCGGGGGCGCGCTCACCGCGACGGTGCTCGGCGGGCGGCGCGCGCTGGACGAACTCGGTTCGCGGCGCGGGGAGGTGGAGGCCGGGATGGCGCTCGGGCTGCCGGACCGTGACGCCCGGCTGGAGATCGCCCGCCCCGCGGCGTCGGACGCGCTGCTGCCGGGTCTCGACCAGACCAGGACCGTGGGGCTCGTCACGCTGCCCGGGGCGTTCGTGGGCATGCTGCTGGGCGGCGCCTCACCGGTGGAGGCGGGCGCCGTGCAGCTGTTCGTCCTGGTGGCACTGATGGCGGTGCAGGCGGTCGCCGTCGCGCTGGTGCTGGAACTGATAGCGCGGGGGGTGCTGCACCGCGAGTGAGTGCGGGGCGGCGCCGCACCGCGCAGTGAACGCGGGTGGGTCCTGCCCCGCGAGCGAGGCGGGGCGCTCCCGGAGCCCAGGGTGTGCCGTTCGGTACGCCGGTGTCGGCCCCCCGGAGCGGGGTGCCTGGCGGGCTAGCGGGCGTCGACGTGCAGACGGATCGAACCGTCCGCGACCGTCTCCACCCGGAGCTGCGTCAGGTCCTCGACATGGGCGTCGGGGGAGAGCGCCGCCGCGCGCGGGCCGACGCCCACGACGCGCATGCCGGCCGCGCGGCCCGCCGCGATGCCCGCCTCGGAGTCCTCGAACACGATGCAGTCCGCCGGGTCGAAGCCCAGCTCGGCGGCGCCCTTGAGGAAGCCCTCGGGGTCCGGCTTGCTCGCGCCGACCATCTCGGCGGTGACACGGGTCTCCGGCACCGGCAGGGCCGCCGCCGTCATCCTCGCCTGGGCGAGTGCCTCGTCGGCCGAGGTCACGAGTGCGTGGGGGAGCCCGGCGATCGACGCCATGAAGGCGGGAGCGCCGCCGATGGGCACCACGCCGTCCGTGTCGGCGGTCTCCTCGGCGAGCATGATCCGGTTCTCCGCGTAGTTCTGCTCCATGGGGCGGTCCGGGAGCAGGGCGGCCATCGTCGCGTAACCCTGACGGCCGTGGACGACCTTGAGGGCGGCCTCGGGGTCGAGCCCCTGGGCGATCGCCCAGCGCCGCCAGCAGCGCTCCACCACCGCGTCGGAATTCACGAGGGTGCCGTCCATGTCCAGCAGGAGGGCGCGGGCTTCGAGGACGGTGGCCGACATCGGCATGCTCCAGAGCGCGGGGGAAACAGCTCGTAGCTGCGGGTGAAGAAAACAAGCAGCCCCGCCCGCCGGTCAGGGAGAACGGGCGGAGGCTACTTTGTTCCATCACGATACAAAAACCGTCGCCGAAACGCCAATCCCACGGACCCGACCCACGGCGAAGCCCGCCCTCGCACGGAACCCGCCCCTCAGGACCGGCGCCCCCGGCCGCTCGTCTGCGCCTCCAGGGCGCGCCGTGTCTCCGGGCCGTAGACGCCGGACGGATCGCCCTGGACCGAGACCCAGCGCTGGTACTCCGCGACGGCCTGCTCCACCCGCTCCGAGTAGTCGCCGTCGTCCGGCCCCCGGTAGACCCAGATCTCCTGGAGCCGCCGCTGGAGCTCGGAGACCTCCGCGCCCCGGTCCCCGCGCCGCAGCGTGGTCCCGGACGCCTCCTCGGCCGGTGGCGCCGCCGCGGTCGTGGCCGGGGCCTTCGTCGCGGACGCCGAGGGCGAGGGCGACGCCGAAGCGGTCGCCGAGCGTGAGGCCGAGGGGCTCTTCGAGGGGGACGGGGACGCCGAGGGCGACGCCGACGCCGACCGGGACGGCGTGGCCGAGGGTGACGCGGACGGGGACTCCGACACGGACGCCGCCGGCTCCCCGCCCGCGTCCGGCACGCTCGACGTCACCTCGGGCAGTGCAGCCTCCCGGCGGTCCTCGTCGTCGAATAGGCCGCTCGCGAACGCGGCCGTGCCCACCACCGCGGCCACCGCCGCCCCCACGGCGACGACGGCGAAAGGCCGCCGGCGGCGCGGCTGCACGGGATCGGGGCCACTGCCCGCATAGGCCGCGGCCGTACGCCGACGGGCCTCGTCCACCGCGGAGGCGTCAGGCGGCACACCCGGCCCGGGCCCCCGCCCCGCCCCGGCCGCCCCGCCCGCAGAGCCGTCCGACGCGCTGCCACGCACCCCGCCCGCAGTGCCGTCCAGCGCCCCGCCGCGCACGCCGTCCAGGAACAGCGGCATCGTCGTGGCCGCTGCCTCCGGGCCCGGCGCGTCGTGCTCCCCGCCGCCGCCCGGGGCCAGGGGCATGCCCCGGGTGTCGCCGTCGCCCGTCCCCATCCCCATCGTCGCGTAAGCGCTCCGGCCCGAGCCGTCCCCCTGCGCCGCGTGCGCGCCCCCGGTGTCCTGGCCGCGGCCCCCCTGCGCCGCGTACGGGTCCGAGGTGTCGTCGCTGTTCAGCGTCACGTAGGGGCGGATCCGCAGCGGGTCGAAGTCCTCCGCCGCCGCGATCTCCGCCGACCGGGCGTCCCGGTCGGCCGTACGGGCTCCGCAGGCGCATCCCGCCCCGGGTCTCGCGCCCTGCTCGCCGCCGCACTCCGGGCACATATGTCCGGTCATCGTGGGTTCCCCTCCCCATTGAACTGCCTGCGATTATGCAGGCCGCCTCGCGCGAGCCCGACGCCCGTACCGCTGCTCGGCAGGCCATAACGGCACACAGCGGCCAGGATAGGGGTGAAGCGGACCCGAGGAGATGCTCATGGCCCAGCAGTTGAGCCCGCCACCCCTTGCAGCAGGTGAGGGGCGGTCCCGGCGGAATGTCCTGGTGTCCATCGGCGCACTGCTTCTCGGCATGCTCCTCGCCGCACTCGATCAGACCATCGTGTCCACGGCCCTGCCCACGATCGTCAGCGAACTGGGCGGCCTGGACCATCTGTCATGGGTGGTGACCGCCTACCTGCTGGCGGCGACCGCGGCCACCCCGCTCTGGGGCAAGCTCGGCGACCAGTACGGACGCAAGCGGCTCTTCCAGACGGCCATCGTCATCTTCCTCATCGGCTCCGCGCTCTGCGGCATGGCCCAGAACATGCCCCAGCTCATCGGCTTCCGCGCCCTCCAGGGCCTCGGCGGTGGCGGGCTGATGGTGCTGTCGATGGCGATCGTCGGCGACATCGTCACCCCACGCGAACGCGGCAAGTACCAGGGCCTGTTCGGCGCGGTGTTCGGGGTGACCAGCGTGCTGGGACCGCTGCTCGGCGGCTTCTTCACCGAGCACCTCAGCTGGCGCTGGGTCTTCTACATCAACCTGCCCGTCGGCATCGTAGCGCTGCTCGTCATCGCCGCGGCCCTGCACATCCCGGTCCGCCGCACCAAGCACACCATCGACTACCTCGGCACCTTCCTGATCGCCTCCGTCGTCACCTGCCTGATCCTCGTCGCCTCACTCGGCGGGACCACCTGGGCCTGGGGCTCGGCGCAGATCATCGTCCTCGCCGTCCTCGCCGTGGTGCTGCTCGTCGCCTTCGTCGCGGCCGAGCGCCGCGCTGCCGAGCCGGTTCTGCCGCTGAAGCTGTTCAGGCAGCGGACCTTCAGCCTCGTCGCCGTCATCAGCTTCGTCATCGGCTTCGCGATGTTCGGCGCGATGACCTATCTGCCGACCTTCCTCCAGGTCGTCCACGGCATCACCCCGACCCTGTCCGGTGTGCACATGCTGCCCATGGTCCTCGGCCTGCTGCTCACCTCCACCGGCTCCGGCCAGATCGTCAGCCGTACGGGCCGCTGGAAGGTCTTCCCGATCGCCGGCACCGCCCTCACCGTCGTCGGCCTGCTCCTGCTCCACACGCTCTCCGAGACCAGCTCCACCTGGACGATGAGCCTCTGCTTCTTCGTCTTCGGCGCCGGACTCGGCCTGGTGATGCAGGTGCTCGTGCTGATCGTGCAGAACTCCGTCGGCTACGAGGACCTCGGCGTCGCCACCTCCGGGGCCACCTTCTTCCGCTCCATCGGCGCGTCCTTCGGCGTGGCCGTGTTCGGCACGATCTTCACCAACCGGCTGACCGGCAAACTGGAGGCCGCGCTCAGCGGCCGTTCCCTGCCGCCCGGCGTCGACGCCGGGGCACTGGCCGCCGACCCCCGCGCCATCGGCCGCCTCCCCGCGGACCTGCGCCCGTCCGTGCTCACCGCCTACTCCACCTCGATCACCGACGTCTTCCTCTACGCCGCACCCGTCGTCCTTGTCGCCTTCGTCTTCGCCTGGTTCCTCAAGGAGGAGCCCCTGCGCGGCTCGGTGACGGCGCCCGACACCACCGAGACCCTGGCGTCGAACCCGGTCCACCGCTCCTCGTACGACGAATGCGCCCGCGCCCTGTCGGTGCTCGCCACCCGGGAGGGGCGCCGGGAGATCTACGAGAAGATCACCGAGAAGGCCGGGTACGACCTGCAGCCCGCCGCCAGCTGGCTCCTGCTGCGCATCAAGCGGCACGGCACCGTCGAGCCCGGCCGGCTGGCCGAGGTCGCCCCCGTGCCGCTGCGGGTGATCACCTCCGCCGCCCGGCAGGTGGAGGGGCACGGCTTCGCCCGCCGCGAGGGCATGCAGCTGGTGCTCACCGAGAAGGGCGCGGAGGCCGTGGTCCGCCTTTCCCAGGCCCGCGAGGAGTCCCTGGCCGAGCTGCTGGGCGACTGGTGGGGCCCGGACCGGCCCACCGACCTGATCCACCTGGTCACGGAGCTGTCCGCCGAGGTGAGCGGGTCGAGCAAGGAGCGGCCGCACATGCCGGAACCGCGCCGCGACCACTCCGTGGGCTGACACCCGTCGGCCCCCGGACGGACTCAGAGCTCCTTCGCGAACCAGTGCTCGGCGTAAGGGCCCTGGTTGAACGCCGGGATCTCCGCGTACCCGTGCTTCGCGTACAGCCCGCGCGCCTCCACCAGGTCGTTGCGGGTGTCCAGCCGGATCCGCCGCACCCCGAACGCCCGCGCCGCGCTCTCGATGCCCGCGAGCAGCAGGCCGCCCCCGCCCGTCGAGCGGAACGCGGGCCGTACGAACACCCGGGTCAGCTCCGCCGTCCCCGCGTCGACCAGCCGCAGGCCCGCGCAGCTCGCCGGCTTGCCGTCGTACCGTCCCACCAGGAACTCCCCCGTGGGCGGGGCCAGCAGGCCGGCGCCGTCGTCCCTGAGACCGTCGTCGATCTCCGCCGTGGTCGCCGGGCGGCCCCAGTAACGGCTCGCCACCTCGTCGTAGTAGTCCCGCCGCAGCAGGGCGGCATCGGGGCTGCCGACGTGTTCGGGGGTCACGGTCCAGGTCATGGCGTCATTCTGGCCGTTGTGTGACAGGCATGGCCAACGATTACGGCGTGGGAGGCGGCGATCATGCGGGACACCTCACCGGAGGCGGACGTCCGAAGGCTCGGCGAGCGGTGGATACGGGAGCTGGCGCGCCGCGGCGGGGGCGGCTTCGTGTGCTCACCCGCCGGACTGTGGATGGCCCTTACGGCCCTCGCCGCGGGTGCCCGTACGGAGACGGCCGCCGAACTGCGGGCGCTGCTCGGCGCGGCGGGCCCGGAGGCCGCAGCCGTGGTCACCGGGGCGGCGCGGGACTGGGGAGGCACCGAGGCGGTGAGCGTGGCGACCCGGGTGTGGAACGGCGTACCGCTCGACCCGCACTACGAACGGTCGCTGCCGGACATCGCCTTCGGCCCGGTCGACACCACGGAGATCGACGCATGGGTCCGCGCGTGTACGGGCGGCCTCGTCGAACGCCTGCCGCTGGACCTCGGCGCCGGCACCGCGCTGGCCCTGGTCAACGTGCTGGCCCTGAAGGCGCTCTGGGAGACGCCGTTCGACCGGGCGCGCACCCGTGACCTCCCCTTCACCGACGCGGCGGGCACGACCGGGCCCGTGCCGACGATGCACGCGCCGGCCCGGCGCGGCGGCGCGTGGACGGCGTCCGGCGCGTACGTCGTCGAACTGCGCTGCCGTACGGAGCCCGGCGGCCCGCCACCGGCGCGGGTCAGGTTCGTCCTCGGGGAGCCCGGCCGGCAGGCCGCCCAGGTCCTTCCCCTGGCGTGGGCCCCGCAGGAATCGCACGTCCCGGTCGACGCCGACGCGGTGACCTTCGCCCTGCCGCGCTTCACCCTGCGGACAAAGATCCGGATCACCGACCAGCTGGCGGCGCTCGGCGTACGGCGGGCGACCGACCCCGCGGCGGCGGACTTCTCCGGACTCTCGCCCGTCCCCGTCCATCTCTCCGAGGCGGTCCAGGAAGCGGTGGTGAAGATCGCCGAGAACGGCGTGGAGGCGGCGGCCGTCACGGTCGTGGCCACGCGCTCCGCGGCCCCGAGGCCCCGGGCCGTACGGCACATCGCCTTCGACCGGCCCTTCGGCGTCGTCGTCCTGGACGGCACGGCCGACGTCCCGCTCTTCGCGGGCTGGCAGGCGGACATCCCGGCGTACGAGGGATGACGGCACGAGGGATGACTCCGCTCCACGCGTGCGGCCCGGCGACGGCCGCGCGAGCCTCCCGCCGGCGGTATTCGGGCATTCTTTCGGCAAATCAGTGGTGACAGTCAGGCTAAGAGGGGGTTGATTGGGTCTGGCTCATGGGGCAATGCGAGGCTTCATCCGCACATACCCGGGCCTTGGGGACAGTGCATGGAAACGGGAGGGTCGGCGCAGCGTGGCAGATGTGGAGCGCAGTGTGCGGGGGGACGCGGCGGCGGATCCGGGGGCGAGAGCCACGGTGGTCCGAGCCGTCCTCTGGATGGTCGTCGGGGTCCTGGCGGTACGGCAGGTGGCGGTGGTGCTGCGCCGGCCGCCCGGTGAACGCCTCACCGATCTGGAGACCTGGACCGGGGCGACCGGGGTCCTGCACATCGCGGGCTCCCTGTACGACCCGGGCCGGTTCACCGGCACGCCGTTCGCCGGGCTGGTGCTCAGGCCCCTGACGGTCTCGGCGGAGCAGGCCCTCGGTGTCGTCTGGACGTTCGGTTCGCTGCTGCTCGTCGTGGCGCTCGGCTTCGTCGCCGTCCGTGCCCTGCCCGCACCGGTGAGCCGGCGTACGGCGTTCCTGGCCGCGCCCCTCGCGATCACCCTGCTGATGGTGTCGCTGCCCGTCCGCACCACCCTGCACCTCGGCCAGACCAGCATCCTGCCGGTCCTGCTGGTGCTCCTCGCCTGCTTCGCCGTACGCGGGGAGCGCCTGCCCGGTGTGCTCACCGGTGTCGCGGCGGCGCTCCAGCCGGCCGTCCTGCTCTTCGCCGTCCTGTTCTGGCTGACCGGCAGACGCCGGGCGGCCGTCAGCGGCGGTGCCACCTTCGCCGTCTGCACCGCGCTGGCCTGGGTGGTGATGCCGCGTGACTCCTGGGCGTACTGGGTGCACCACCTCGCGGGCGCCGGGCTCGGTGACCGCCCCGACAGTCTGGCCAACCAGTCCCTGCACGGGGCGCTGCTGCGGTTCGGGCTCCAGGGTCCGGCGGAGATCGCCCTGTTCCTGGTGCTGGCCGTCGTCGTGGCCGTCCTCGGTCTGCGCCGTGCGGCCCGCTACGCGCGGGACGGGCAGCTCCTCCTGGCGGTCGCCGTCACCGGCTGTGTCGCCGTCGCGGTGTCGCCCACCGCCTGGCAGCACCAGCTGCTCTGGGTGCTGCTCGCCGTCGTCGGCCGGGCCGGCACCCGGGCCTCGGACCGGCTGGTCTGGCCCGCGGTCGTGGTGCTCGTCCTCACCCTGCCGGGGAAGATGCTGCTGCCGAACGTCGGCGTGGTCCTTCCCGTACGCGACAACGTGCTGCTGATCGCCGCGCTCGGCGCCGCCTGCGCCGTGCCGTTCCTGTCCCGCACCTCGCCCCACTGGCAGCGGCCGGTTCCCACGGACTACGCGAAGCCGGTCCCGGCGCGGTTCGCGTGGGTGCCGCTGCTGCCGGTCTGGCGCCGGGTCCTCAGCCGCCCCAACCTCCTGCTGGAACTCCTGCTCATCCGGGTCGTCTACTCCGCGTACGCGAAGGTCCGCCTGGCGGCGACCGCCGGGCGCTCCACCGCCGAGGAGCACGGCGGGCAGATCCACGCGGCCGAGCAGTGGCTGCACATCGACATCGAGCACTGGGCGAACCACACCGTGGTCGCGATCCCCTGGCTGCGCGACTTCTTCGACTACTACTACTCGACGTTCCACTTCATCGTGCCGCTCACGATCCTCGGTGTGCTGTACGTGCGCCGGCCCTCCGACTACCGCTGGGCCCGCTCCACCATCGGCTTCGCCACGGTCCTCGCGCTGCTCGGCTTCTGGCTCTACCCGCTGGCGCCGCCGCGCCTGATGCCGGGGCTCGGATTCATCGACACCGTGCACGGAGTGCAGGACCTCGACAGCCCCGACTTCGGTGCGCTGACGGCGGTGACCAACCAGTACGCGGCGATGCCGTCGCTGCACTTCGGCTGGTCGCTCTGGTGCGGTGTGGTGATCCTGCTGCTCGCGCCGAAGGTGTGGATGAAGGTGCTGGGTCTGCTGCACCCGCTGTTCACGGTCTCCGCCATCGTCGCGACCGGCAACCACTGGGTGCTGGACGCGGTCGGCGGTGCGGCGGTGGTGGGCGCGGGCTTCGGGCTGACGTACGTCCTCGCCGGACCGCGCAGGCTCCGGGCCGCCGGTGACGGGGCCGACGGCGTCACCGAGGCGGGCGTGCGGCCGGAGCCCGGGGAGGAGGCGCCCGCCGAGGGGCCCGTGGCCGAACCGGCGGGCAGCAAGGCGTAAAGCCCGGTCAGTCCACCGGGTCCCGGAAGGCCGCCCGCGCGTCGAACGCGGCGCGGCGGGTGGCCCGGCGCAGGGCCCCCAGCAGCGTCGGGCCGATCGCGACGGTGAGGACGACGGTGAGGGCGGCGCGGCCCAGGTCCCAGCCGAGCGAGGTGGCGGCGCAGTAGGCGAGGAAGCGGACCAGGTTCTCGGTGAGCGGGTCGCCCGCGACGAAGGAGACCCCCGTGCCGAGGCCCGGCACGATCGTCCAGCCGTACAGGTTCATCACCGTGCCGTACGCGAACGCCGCGACGAAGCCGTACGCCGCCAGCATCAGCAGTTCGCCCCGGCCGCGCAGCCGGTCCGGTCCGGGCAGCAGGCCGGCGCCCATGGTGAACCAGCCCATCGACAGCATCTGGAACGGCATCCACGGCCCGACGCCGCCGGTGAGCAGCGCCGAGGCGAACATGGTGACCGAGCCGAGCACGAAGCCGAAGCCGGGGCCCAGCACCCGGCCGCTCAGCACCATCAGGAAGAACATCGGCTCCAGGCCGGCCGTCCCCGCGCCCAGCGGTCGCAGCGCGGCCCCGACCGCGGCGAGGACGCCCAGCATCGCCACGGCCTTCGCGTCCAGGCCGGAGTCCGCGATCGTCGCGAGGACCACCCCGACCAGCAGCACCAGCAGGACGGCGAAGAGCCAGGGCGCGTCCTGCGCGTGGGCGAGACCGGAGTCGGCGCCCGCCAGCAGCGGCCAGCCGAAGGCGACCAGTCCGACCGCGCTGATCAGGACGAGCGCGGCGACGGCGTGCGGGCCGAGCCGGACCGGGCGGGCGGACGGGGCCGTCATGCCAGGCCCTCCAGGGCCGTGCGCACCTGCGAGACCGTCAGCCACTCCCGGGGCGCCAGGATCTTCGCGGTCTGCGGGGCGAAGGCGGGGGAGGAGACCACGACCTGGCGGGTCGGGCCGTCGGCGACGGCCTCACCGTCGGCCAGGATCACCACCCGGTGCGCCAGTTCGGCCGCCAGCTCCACGTCGTGCGTGGCCAGGATGATGGCGTGGCCCTCGGCGGCCAGCCGGCGCAGCACGCCGACGAGCCGTGCCTTCGCCGCGTAGTCCAGGCCGCGCGTCGGCTCGTCCAGGAGGAGGAGCGGGGGCCGGGCGGTGAGGACCAGGGCGAGGGCCAGTGCCAGCCGCTGCCCCTCGGAGAGGTCGCGGGGGTGGATGTCGTCCGGCACCCCGGGCAGCAGTTCGCAGACCAGTGCCCGGCAGCTGCCGGAGGGCGCGCCCGCGTCGGAGTCCGCCGCCGCGCACTCGGCGGCGACCGTGTCCGCGTACAGCAGATCGCGCGGTTCCTGGGGTACGAGTCCGACGCGGCGCACCATGTCGCGCGGCGGCGTACGGGACGGCTCCTGGCCGCCGACGAGGACGGACCCGGTGGTCGGCGCGGTCATCCCGACGAGGGTCGTCAGCAGGGTCGACTTGCCCGCGCCGTTACGGCCCATCAGGGCCACGGTCTCGCCCGGCGCGACGGACAGCGTCACCCCGCGCAGCGCCTGGACCCGGCCGTGCCGTACCCCGAGCCCCTCGACGCGGACGACGGGGCCCTGGGCCGGGGGCTTCGCGGGGCCGGGCCCGGGGCGGCGGCCGAAGAGCCGGGCCAGCAGACCCGGGCGGGCGCCGGCGGGGGAGGGGAGCGGGGCCACCGCGGCGTCCGCGGGGGTCTCGCGCGCCGGGGGTTCGACGTCGGCCAGCCGCGCGCGCAGGTCCACCGCGCGGCGCCGGGCGTCGCGCACCGACAGCGGCAGCGGATCCCAGCCCACGAGCCGGCCCAGGGCCACCACCGGCGGCCGTACGGGCGAGAGCGCCATGATGCCGGCGGGTGCGCCCATCACCGGGGCGGCGCCGGGCTCCGGGAGCAGGAGGACCTGGTCGGCGTACTGCACGACGCGCTCCAGGCGGTGTTCGGCCATCAGCACCGTGGTGCCCAGGTCGTGCACCAGCCGCTGGAGGACCGCGAGGACGTCCTCGGCGGCGGCCGGGTCCAGGGCGGACGTCGGCTCGTCGAGTACCAGGACCCTGGGGTGCGGGGTGAGGACCGAGCCGATCGCGACCCGTTGGCGCTGGCCCCCGGAGAGCGTGGCGATCGGCCGGTCGCGCAGCTCCGCCAGCCCGAGCAGGTCCAGCGTCTCCTCGACGCGGCGCCGCATCACGTCCGGGGCGAGGCCGAGCGACTCCATGCCGTACGCCAGCTCGTCCTCGACGGTGTCCGTCACGAAGTGGGCGAGCGGGTCCTGGCCGACCGTGCCGACCAGGTCGGCGAGTTCACGCGGCTTGTGGGTGCGGGTGTCACGGCCGCCGACGGTGACCCGGCCGGTCAGCGCCCCGCCGGTGAAGTGCGGGACGAGACCGGAGACGGCACCCAGCAGTGTCGACTTGCCGACACCGGACGGGCCGACGACCAGCACCAGTTCGCCCTCGGGGATCGTGAGGTCGACCCCGGACAGGGTGGGGCGCTCCGCGCCCTCGTACCGCACCGAGACGTTCTCGAACCGGATCATGAGCGCTCCTTGGAGTCCGAGGGGGAAACGGGTGTCGCCACTGCGGGGGCCGCCACCCCGGCGGGGGCCGCTGCCACCGCGGGCGGGGTCACGCCGGTGGGCAGGGGCGCCACCGCGGCGGGCAGCAGGCCGATCAGCACGGCGGCGGCGGGCCACAGCGGGAGTACGGGGGCCGCGAGCGGGACGACGCCCGGGTGCAGGGCGTCCGGGGCCGAGGCGCCCGCCCAGATCATCGCCGCCGCGACGGCCGCGCCCGAGCCCGCGACGAGCCAGGCGCGTACGCCCCAGCGGTCCGGCCGGTAGCGGGTACGCACCGAGCGGCGCCCGCCGAGCCTGAGCCCCGCCAGCGCGGCGAGCAGCCCGGCCAGCAGCAGCGGCAGCCCGTGCACGGCGCCCTGCGCGGCCAGCAGCCCGTACGTCCCCGCGCAGACCCCCAGCAGCCCGCCGAGCGTCAGCACATGGGTGGTGCGGCGGACGGCGGGCGGGACCTGGGCGGTGCGCCCGTACCCCCGCGCGTCCATCGACGCCGCGACGGCCACCGACCGCTCCAGCGCGCCCTCCAGGACCGGCAGCCCGATCTGGAGCACCGCCCCGATGCCGCCGGTCGGACGGCCGCGCAGCCGGCGGGCGGTCCGCAGCCGTGCCACGTCCGCGACCATGTTCGGCGCGAACGTCATGGCGACGACGACGGCGACCCCCACCTCGTACAGGGCGCCCGGCAGCGACTTCAGCAGCCGGGCCGGGTTGGCCAGCGAGTTCGCCGCGCCGATGCAGATCAGCAGGGTGGCCAGCTTCGCGCCGTCGTACAGGGCGAAGACCAGCTGTTCCGCCGTGACCCGGCCGCCGATCCTGACCCCCTGCGCCCAGTCGGGCATCGGCACCTCGGGCAGCGTGAACAGGCCGTGCGTGCCGGGCACCGGGGAGCCGAGGAGGACGGAGAACACCAGCCGTACGCCGACGACGAACAGCCCGAGCTTGATGAACGCCCCGTACGAACGGGCCCACGGCGCGTCCGTACGGCGGGCCGCCACCACGTATCCGGCGACGCCCACCAGCAGCCCGAGCAACAGCGGGTTGGTCGTACGGGAGGCGGCGGTCGCGAGCCCCAGCGCCCACAGCCACCAGGCCCCGGCCGGCAGGGCGTTGGCGCGGGTCGCCTCGGGGGCGCGCAGGGCAGGGCGGAGCCGGGCCGGGCCCGTGGAGCGGGTCATCGGCGGCGGCGGGCCTGGAACACGGCGGCGGCACCCAGGACCAGCACCGCGCCGACACCGGTGAGCACCCCCACCGAGGGGCCGCCGCCGTCGGAGCCGCCGGAGGACGCGTCGTCGCCGGTGGCGGACGCCGTGGCCGGATCGCCGGACTGTGTGGCACCGGACCCGCCGTCGACCTGCTCACCGCAGCCCGACCGCGGGTAGCCGGAGATCGCGCACAGCATCGCGGAGCTGTCGTACCGCAGCGGCTTCGCCACCGCGGCCAGGGCTTCCGCCGTGCTCGCGTCCGGCGCCACCTGGGCACAGGCGGTGCGCAGGGCGGGCGGCTTCTCGCCGTCCGGTGCGTCCGCCGCCGTCCCCGGGTCGATGACCAGCGCGACCCGCTTCAGGCCGTCCTTGGCCGGGGTGTCGGCGCAGACGGCCCCGAAGGCGGGCGCGCGGCGCGGCTGCGCCGAGTCCTGGGAGTCGGCGCTCACCGAGAAACGGAAGCCCTGCACCGCGCCGTCGTCCGGGCGGACCAGGGAGGGCCCCTGGGTGGCGTACGTCCAGTTCTTCCCGCCGTCGCTCTCCCAGAACGACCAGTAGCGGTAACCGGCCGCCTGCGCGCTCCCCGCGCCCAGCACGGCCAGGACGGCGCCGACGAGGAGGAGCACCGCCGCGGTCCGCAGCGGGCGCCTCACAGCTGCTGGTTCTTCCGGCGTCCGCTGAGCAGGAAGCCGATGCCGGCGCCGAAGGCGAGGCCGATGCCGATGATCCACCAGAGGCCCAGGCCCTCGTCGTCGCTGCTCGTGTCCGCGGGCCTCGAAGGTGCCGTCGCGGTCGGCGAGGGCACGGCGGTGGCGGCGGGCGCCGGGCCCGTCGCGTTGAGCTGGCGGACGAGGTCCACGCCGCCGAAGTCCCGGGCGTTGCCGCCGGTCGCGTGGACGGCGAGGACCAGCTGGGCGGTGGCGGCGGGGCCGCCGTCCTTCGCCCAGCCCTGGGCGTGCTTCTCCAGATAGGTGACCGCCTCGGCGGCCTTGTCCTTGTGGCCGGACGCCGCCAGCGCCACGACCGCGTCCGCCGTGTTGCCGAAGTCCGGCTGCGGCGCGGACTCCTCGGCGCCCGGCATCGGCGGCAGATCCAGGCGCCCCGACCCGGCGAGCGTCTTCGCCAGGTAGTACGCGCCGTTCTGCGCGGACTGCTCGGCGGTGAGGTCCGTGCCCTTGGTGCAGACGGGGGCCTTCACCGCGTTGGAGTTGCCCGCGGCCATGCCCTTGCCCATCGCGCCGATGACCGCGGCCGCCGTGGCGTCCGCGTTGGCGGTGAGCTTCCCGTCCTTGTCCGGCTGGTACGCGAACGCCCCGCCGCCCTCGCCCCCGCACGGCAGCGCGAACGTCTGCAGCGCCGTGTACGGCGTCTTCCCGCCCGCCGTGGTGACGTCGGCGAGCGGCACACCCGCCCGCGCCAGCGCCCCGGTCACGACGGCGGTGGAGTTGGCGTCGCTCGGGCTGCCCGCGTTGTAGCCCCAGCCGCCGTCCTCGTTCTGCACGGACTTCAGCCAGGTGACCCCGTTGTCCACGACCTCACGGTGCACGGCCAGCTCGACCATGGCCTGGACCGCCGCCGCCGTGGCGTTGGTGTCCGCGACCGTCTTGTCGTCGCAGGGCTTGGAGGCGTCGCGGTAGGAGGCGAAGGCGCCGCTGTCGCACTGCTGGCCGACGAGCCAGTCCACCGACTTCGTGGCGGGCGTGACCAGCTCGATCTTCTGGGCCAGGAAGGCCAGCGACTGGCGCCACACCCCGTCGTACGTCGGGTCCTTGGTGCCGTACAGCCCCGCCGGAAGGTCCGGGGTGGAGGGGGACGGGGACGGACTCGGCGCGGCGACCGCCACCGGGGCGGCCGTTCCACAGAGCACGGCGGTGATCGCGAGCGCTGCCGCGCGGCGGCGTACGGACATGGCGGACTGGGCCTCTCGAATGGGGTTTCCCCTGCTCGAGCGGAGCCGAGCGCGTAGGGGTTGGGTCGGCGCCGGATTCGCACCGGCTTCCCCCTGTACGGGCATGATGACGACCCGCCCACTCTACCGGGGCGCTCCCGGCCCCCTCCGGGCGGACAGCCGCACCCCGTGGACGAGGGGCCTTCCCAGCAGGTCAGAGCCCGTGCGAAACTCCGGCGGGGGTCACACGGGCGCGGGCCCGTGCGGGTGCGACGACCGGGTGGGAAGCATTCAGTGCGCGGAACGGGAAGAGGCACGGCGGCCGCCGCCGTGGCAGCCGGATTCATGACGGTGACGACGGGCTGCGGCCTCATCAGCGACAGCGGGAGCGCCCCGGCCGCCTCCCCGGAGACGACCCCGCCGTTCACCACGGAGACGGTCGCCGACGAGATAGCCGGCTTCGCACGGGCCGCCGGCCTCCCGCCGGGCGACACCTCCACGGCCGCGCTGCCGCAGGGCGACTGGCACACGTGCGTCGCCCCGTGGACGGGCTACGCGCCGGCGGCGGACGCCGCCGGCGCGTTCGAGGCGACGGTGCTGCGGCTGCGGCAGCACGACTGGGAGATCGTCTCCAGCCACGCCGAACGCGACGTCACCTACCGCACCCTCGCCAAGCGGGGCTGGAAGCTGTACGCCCGGTACTACGCCGACGCCGACACCGCCAGGACCGTCTCCCTCACCGCGGTCGAGGACGGCTGCCGGCTGCCGGGGAAGATCAGGGCCGGCTACGCGGACCCGGCCTGACACCCCGAGTCGGCGATCACGAAGTGGCCCGCCGGTGACTCCCGGAGCGTGTGGGTGACGAACACGTTGTACAGCCCCATGTCCTGCTCCGATCCGTTCGCGTAGGCGTGCCCGCCCGAGGTGTGCGCCCGGCCGGCCGCCACATGCGCGTAGTTCGTCGCGGTGAAGCACCGGGCCGGGGCCGTACCGCCCGACGTCGTCGCGGTGACGGCCGACGAGCCCGCCCCGGCGGTCCCCGAGGGGTCGGCCGCGGTCACGGAGTAGCGGTAGGAGGTGCCGGCGGTCAGCCCGGTGTCCGTGAAGGACGTCGAGGCGGTCGTGGTGACCTTCGCGCCGTCGCGGTACACCGTGTAGGAGGCGGCGCCCGTGACCGCGTTCCAGGCCAGTGAGGCGCTGTTGTCCGTGACCCCGGTGACCTTCAGGCCGGCCGGGGCGGGCAGCCCGCCCCCACCGCCGGGCGTCTCCTTGTCCAGTCCCCAGAACACGCCCGTGTGGTACGCCGAGCAGATCGTGTTCAGGAAGTACGCGGCGGTCGACCCGCACTGCTCGGCACCCGACCCCGGGCTCACCGGCAGGCCGTGCCCCATGCCGGACACCGAGAACGTCTCCACGGCGGGCTGCCCGGACGCGTCGTCGTACACGCTCAGGGTGGTGTTGCCGGGCAGGCTCCGGGTGCTGGACGGGGTCTGGCCGATGCCCCAGACGTCGGTCCACTGGTCGCGCAGCGCCGTCGCGTTGGCCGGGTAGACCGTGTAGTCGGAGGTGCCCTGCCAGATCGCGACCCGGGGCCACGGGCCGGTCCAGCCCGGGTAGGAGGCGCGGACCTTGTCGCCCCACTGGGCGGGCGACAGCTTCTGCGGGCCCGTCTGGCAGGCCGAGGCCCCGGCCTGGCTGGTGGCGCACTGCGCGGGCAGCCCGGAGGCCACGGACCCGCCCGCGAAGACGTCCGGGTAGGCGGCGAGCAGATCGGCGGTCATCCCGCCGCCCGCCGACAGCCCGGTGACGTAGACCCGGCGGCCGTCGGAGCCGTACGTCTGCTTCGCGTACTCGACCATCTGCACGATGGACGCCGCCTCGCCCCGGCCCCGCGTGCTCTCGGCCTGGTCGAACCAGCCGAAGCAGGACAGCGCGTTGTTCGCCGCGGTGGTCTGCGGGAAGACGACGTCGAAGCCCCAGAGGTCGGCGTACTTGGTCCAGCCCGAGTTGGTGTAGTACGCGTTCGCCGACTGGGTGCAGCCGTGCAGGGCGACCACCAGGGGCGCTCCGGCCGCGACGCCGTCGGGGGTGTAGGCGAACATCTGGAGGTTGCCGGGGTTCGAGCCGAAGCCGGTGACCTGCTGGAGTCCGGCGGCGGCCGGGGCCGCGGGCGCGGCGGCCGCGGAGACCGGCTGCGCGGCGAGCAGGGTCAGTACGGCGACGGAGGCGACGCGGCGGAGCAGGCGTCGCAGGATCGGTGGGCGCACGGTGGGGCCTCCTCGTCGGACGTGCGGGGTCGCGGAACGGGGTGGTGCGGACGTACGGGGGGGGGGG
>NZ_JAERUC010000089.1 GCF_016745505.1 Streptomyces silvae
ACTTTCCTACGCTGGAAGGACGATGAGTCTCCGATGACGGACCCCACCCCCCGCCCCGTGCTGCTCTCCTCTGCGAGCCTCGACGACGTACGCAGGCGGACCGGTGACCGCTCGGACAGGACCATCGCGGCTGCCTGCGCCATCGGTCTGTCGTACTGGGCGACCGGCCGCAGCCCCGAGGGCATCGATCTGACCCCGGGCACCCTCTTCGCCGACGTACTCCGGTGGGTCGACGACGGCGAGTCCGCCCCCGCCGGCTGGGAGGTGGGCGCCGACGGCCGGAGCATCGCCGTCCCCGCCGCCGTCGCGCCCGCCGACGCGCAGCTCGCGCTCGACGACCTGGCCGACTTCCCGGACCGGCCCGTCGGCACCATCGGCCCGGTCGGCGCGGAGGCGAGGATCAAGGCCCTGACCGAGTGGAACGACACCGCCGCCGACCGGGACCGTCCGACCGTCGTCGAGATGTTCCGCGAGCAGGCACGGGCCAGGCCGGACGCCGTCGCCGTCACCGACGACCACCGCTCACTGACGTACCGCCAGACAGCCGAGCTCTCGGGCCAGCTGGCCCACCACCTGATCGAACGCGACCTCACCGCCGAACAGGTCGTCGGCATCTCGCTGCCCCGCTCGGCCGACATGGTGATCGCCCTGCTCGGCGTGCTCCAGGCCGGCTGCGCGTTCGTCCCGCTCGACCCGCAGTGGCCCGCCGAGCGCCGGGCCGTCGTCATCGAGGACGCCCGGGTCGTGCTGCAGCTCGCCGGATCGGGCGAAGCCCGGGAGGGCGAACCGGCCGCGGTGGCCGTCGATCTCGGCGACTGGGGCTACGGTTCGTACCCCGCCGAGGGACCCGAGGTCCCCGTCCACGGCGCCTCGCTGGCGTACGTCATCTTCACCTCCGGATCCACCGGCCGCCCCAAGGGCGCCATGATCCGGCACGACGCGATCAGCGAGCGGCTCCTGTGGCAGTCCGGGGAGATCCTGAACTTCGGCCATGACGACGCGTCCCTCTTCAAGGCCCCGCTCTCCTTCGACATCTCCATCAACGAGATCTTCCTGCCCCTGGTGCGCGGCGGCAGGCTCGTCGTCCTGCGGCCCGGCGGCGAACGCGACCCCCACCATCTGCTGAGCGTCCTGCACGAACAGCGCGTCACCTTCACCTACCTGGTGTCGTCCATGCTCGACGTGCTGCTGGAGATGGAGGGCGGCTCCGGGAAGCTGGACAGCCTGCGCCACGTGTGGTGCGGCGGCGAGGTGCTGACCCCCGAACTGTACGAGCGCTTCCGCACCCGGCTCGGCATCCCGCTGTACCACGGCTACGGCCCGGCCGAGACGACGATCGGGGTCTCCCACGTCATCTACCGCGGCGCGGCCGAGCGCCTGTCGACGTCCATCGGCAAGGCCAACCCCAACACCCAGCTGTACGTCCTCGACGACGAGCTGCGCCCGGTCCCGGTCGGTGTCGGCGGCGAGCTGTACGCCGGAGGGCTGCTCCTGGGCCGCGGTTACGTCAACGCGCCCGGCCTGACCGCCTCCCGCTTCGTCGCCAACCCCTTCGCCTCCGACGGATCCCGGCTGTACCGCACCGGTGACCTCGCGCGCTTCGCCCCGGACGGATCACTGGACTTCCTCGGCCGGGCCGACAACCAGATCAAGATCCGCGGCATGCGGCTGGAGATCGAGGACGTCGAGCTGGGCCTCGCCGAGCACCCTTCCGTACGCCACACCTGCGTCGTCGCGAAGAAGAACGCGGCGGGCGGCACCTACCTGGTCGGATACGTCATCCCGGCCACCGGCGCCGAGGCACCGCACGGCGACGAGATCAAGGCGTGGGCCCAGCAGCACATGGTGGAGTACATGGTGCCCACCCATGTGGTCGTGCTGGAGCAGTTCCCGCTCACCGCGAACGGCAAGGTCGACCGCGCCGCCCTGCCCGAGCCCGTGATCGGGACCGGCACGGTCGTAGCGCCCGCCACCGAGAACGAGCGCCTGGTGTGCGAGGCGGTCGCCTCGGTGCTGCGGCTCGACGAGGTCGGCGTCGACCAGGACTTCTTCCGGCTCGGCGGGGACAGCATCCTGGCCATCTCGCTGCTGAGCGCACTGCGCGCCGCGGGGCTCTACGTCACGGCACAGCAGATCTTCACCCACAGCGTGGTGGGAGCCCTGGCGGCGGTCGTCAGCCGGGAGGACGTCTCCACCGCGGAACACGGCGACGTGGCGACCGGAACCGTCACCGGATCGCCCATCCTGCAGTGGCTCGGCCGGACCACGGACGCGATCGACGGCTTCGTGCAGTCCGTCGTGCTCAACACCCCGGCTGACCTCACCGACGAGGCCCTCGACACCGTCCTCACCGCCCTGGTGCGGCGTCACGACATGCTCCGCGCCCGGCTCGTGCGCGGCGACCGCTGGAGCTTCGACATCCCCGAGCCGGACGGCGCCCGCGTGAGCTGGGAGGAGAGCGGCCTGCCGCTCGACGCCTGCGTGGAGCTCGCCACCGGGGGGCTCGACCCGGACCACGGGGTGATGCTGCGCGCCGTATGGCGCCGTGCGGCACGGCAGCTGGTCGTGGTCGTCCACCACGTCGTCGTCGACGGCGTGTCCTGGCGGATCCTCATGGAGGACCTGGCCACCGCCTGGCAGCGGAACGCATCGGGGCTCCCGGTCGAACTGCCCCCCGTGGGCACCTCGTTCCGGCGCTGGACTCAGCTGCTGGAGGGCGCAGCGTTCACCTCGGACCGCGCCTTCCACGAGCGCCCTCTGCCGGGAGCGGACGGACCGCTGGGCAGGCGCGCGCTGACCGAGGCCGACACCGTCGCCAGGGAACGGAGCCGGACCGTCTCGGTGGGAGCCGGCACCACGGCCGCGCTGCTGGGCGAGATACCCGCGGCATTCCACGCGGGCGTCAACGACGTCCTGCTGACCGCGCTCGCCGTCGCCCTCGCCCGGTGGCGCCGCGACCTCGGGCAGGACCAGACGTTCGCCCACATCGAGCTGGAAGGGCACGGCCGCGAGGGGCGGTTCGTCGCCGGGACGGCCGGTTTCGAACCCGAACTGTCCAGAACCGTCGGCTGGTTCACCACCCTGTTCCCCGTGGTCGTGGACCCCGGTGCGGCGGCCGACCTCACCGCACCCGCCTATCTGGCCGCCGCGCTCAAGGCGGTCAAGGACGACCTCGGCCGGGTCCCGGCCAACGGCCTCTCCTACGGGGTCCTGCGCCATCTGACCGACGCCGGGCTCGACGCCCCGGCCGCCCCGCAGGTGCTGTTCAACTACCTGGGCCGCTTCGAGTCGGGCGCCTCGGGGGACTGGCAGGCGGCCGGTACCACCGGGCAGCTGGGCGAGAAGCGCGATCCGAGGATGCGCCTGCCGCGCGCCCTGGAGTTCAACGCGATCGCCGAACCCGCCGCCGACGGCGAGTACGAGCTGGTCACCACCCTCTCCTGGCCCGACGGGCTGTTCACCGACGAGGACACCGCCACCATCGGCGCGTATCTGCGCGAGGCGCTGACGGGGCTGGGCGCGCTCGACCACGGCGGCCACTCGCCCGGCGACTTCGACCTGGTGCCGCTCACCCAGGCCGACGTCGACGCCCTGGACTCACCGGAGCTGCGGGACATCCTGCCCCTGACCCCGCTGCAGGAGGGCCTCTACTTCCACTCGGTCTTCGACGACGACTCGGCGGGCAGCTACGTCGAGCAGCAACTGCTCACGCTGGAGGGCGAGGTGGACGCCGGCCGGCTGGCGTCGGCCGCGACCCGGCTGCTCACCCTGTACCCGAACCTGGCCGCACGGTTCACGACCCTCGCCGACGGCCGCGTCGTCTCCGTGCTGGAGAGCGGGACGGAGGCGCCCTTCACCACGCTGGACCGGCCCGGCATCGGCGACGCGGAGATCCGCGACCACGCCGAGCGGGACCGCCGCGCGGGATTCGACCTGGCCACCGGCCCACTGATGCGGTACACGCTGATCAGGGCGGGCTCCGGCCGGAACGTCCTCGTGCAGACCGTCCACCACATCATCGCCGACGGCTGGTCGGTGCCGCCGATGCTCCGCGCCCTGCTGGACGAGTACCACGCGCCCGGAGCCCGCTATCCGCTCGGCGGCTTCCCCGACTACGTACGCCACCTCGCCGGGCTCGACGACGACGAGAGCGACCGGGTCTGGGGCGAACAGCTGGCCGGTCTGCCCGGCCCCTCGCTGGTCGCCGAAGGACACACCCCCTCCGACCGGTTCGCCGACACCGCCGTGGAACCCGAGGACGACATCGACGCCGCGGCCCGGACGGCCGGCGTGCCCCTGAGCGTGGCGGTCCACAGCGCCTGGGCCGTGACGCTCGGCGGCATCCTGCGGGGCAGCGACGTGGTCTTCGGCTCCACAATCTCCGGCCGCGACGCGGAGCTGCCCGGCATCGGGGACATGGTGGGCCTGTTCATCAACACCGTCCCGCTGCGGGCCCGTTGGGACGACGGCACCACAGCCCGTGAGCTGCTCGCCTCGGTGCGGGAACACCAGAGCGCGGTGCTGGCACACCAGCACGTCTCCCTCGCCAGGACCGGCCGCAGGACCGGCGGCGGCGCCCTCTTCGACACCCTGGTGGTCTTCGACGTCGCGACCGACGTGGACGCTCTGCGGCGGCCCGGCGACGAGCTGGCCGTCACCGGCATCGCCAACGAGGGAGCCCCCCACTACCCGCTGACCCTCGTCGTGGAGCGCACCACCGCAGGCGCCCTCCGCTTCAACCTCATCCACGACGAGGAACTGCTGCGGGGGGCGAGCGTCCAGGCGATCCTCCGTACGTTCACCCGCACCCTCACCGGTCTGCTCGACCGGCCGGACACACCCGTCCGCGAGCTGGTGCCCGCCGAGGCCGAGCACCTCGAGCCCCTCGCCCCCACGACCTTGGGCGAACTCTTCGACGCCGCCGCGCACCGCCGTCCGGACGCCACCGCCGTCACCCACTGCGCACTCGACGGCCGGACCACGTCCCTGAGCTACGCCGAACTGGCCGGAGCGAAGAACGCGCTGGCCTCGGCCCTGCGCGCCGCCGGTGTCGGACCGGGCAGGCGGGTCGCCGTCGCCGTACCGCGCTCCCCGGAACAGATCGTGGCCCTGGTCGCGATCGTCACCGCAGGCGGCGCGTACGTACCCCTGGACCTGGCCTACCCGGACGAGCGGCTGGAGTACATCCTCGCGGACGCCGCGCCGCAGGTCGTCCTCGTGGACCGCGAACAGCGCGACCGCTTCACGGAGCTCCTGGGCCGGGGAACGGGCACACCGCCCCGCGTCCTCGTGCTGGGGGAGGACTTCCCGCAGGAGACCGGGCCCGCTCCCGCCACCGACGGGCCCGGATGGCACGATCCGGCGTACGTGATCTACACCTCCGGATCGACCGGCAGGCCCAAGGGCGTCGTCGTCCCGCACTCCAGCGTGGTGACCCTGCTCGCCCGCACCCGGCCTGACATGGACTTCGGCCCCGACGACGTCTGGGTCCAGTTCCACTCGTACTCCTTCGACTTCGCGGTCTGGGAGCTGTGGGGCGCGCTCGCGCACGGCGGTGAACTGCTGGTCCCCGAATACGCCCTGACCCGCTCCCCGGTGGACTTCCACCGGCTGGTCCGCGAACGCGGCGTCACCGTGCTCAACCAGACGCCCTCGGCCTTCTACCGCTTCATCGAGGCCGACCTGCACGCCGCAGGACCGCTCCCCGCGCTGCGCCGGATCATCTTCGGCGGCGAGGCCCTGGACCCCGCGCGGCTGCGCGGCTGGGTGGAGCGGCACGGCACCCGCTCACCCGAGCTGGTCAACATGTACGGCATCACCGAGACCACCGTCCACGTCACCCACCGGGTGCTCAGCGAGGAGGACTTCGACGGCGACGTCAGCCCGATCGGAGGCCCGATCCCCGGCCTGTCCGCCTATCTGCTCGACGACCGGCTCCGGCCCGTGCCGCCGGGCAGGGTGGGCGCCATCTACGTCGCCGGCGACCAGGTGTCGCTCGGCTACCTGGGCAGGCCGGGGCTCACGGCGGGCCGGTTCGTGGCGAACCCCTTCGCGGGCGACGGTTCCCGCATGTACCACACGGGCGACCTGGCCCGCCGGACGCTCGACGGTGAGCTGGAGTTCGCCGGCCGCGCCGACGACCAGGTGCAGCTCAAGGGGTTCCGCATCGAACTCGGCGAGGTGGAGTCCGCCGTCAGGGAACTCGACGGCGTGACCGACGTGGCCGTCACCGTGGCCGACAGCGGTGACCACCTGGTCGCCCACGTGGTGGGCCGGGTGCCGGACGACCTCGCCGCACGGCTGTCCGCCAAGCTGCCCGTGCACATGGTGCCGGGCCAGGTGCTCCGGACCGACGCCCTGCCGCTCACGGTCAACGGCAAGCTGGACCGCAAGGCCCTCACCGAGCGCGCCGCACAGGCCGCCGCCAGGGCCGTCCCCCACGCCACCGCGAGCGGGCCCGCGCTCGCCGCCCTGGTCGAGATCTTCGCCGGGGCCCTGCCCGGCTCCCCGGCCGTCGACGGAGACACCGACTTCTTCATGGCCGGTGGCGACAGCATGGTCGCCATCACCGTGATCAACCGGGCCCGGGCGCTGGGCCTGTCGATCGCGCCACGGGACGTGTTCCTGTTCAGGACACCACGCGCGCTCGCCGAGCACCTTGGATCGCGTACCCCTCAGGCCGTCGCCCCGGCGCCCGCCCGCCGCGAGGACGGCCCGCTGGCGCCCACCCCGGTCATCCTGCGCCAGCGGGAGCTGGGCGGGTCGCTCGCCCGGTTCGCCCAGGCCAGGACACTGGTGGCGCCCGAGGGCACCGGATTCGCCGAGGCCGTGGTCGCGGCGAACGCCGTCGTGGCCGCCCACCCGGTGCTCCGGCTGCGCCTCCATGTGGAGCACGGGGTGTGGGCGCTGCGCACCGACGCCGCCCATGCGGTCACCGTGGCCCGGACGGACACCACCGACGCGACCGCAGCGGCGAACGAGGCCGCCGGGCGGCTCGATCCCGGGTCGGGCGAGGTCGTCGCGTTCTCGTGGCTGGAGCCGAGCCGGACCCTGGTGGTCACCGTCCACCACCTCGCCGTCGACGCCGTGTCCTGGCTGATCCTCCTGGACGACCTGGCCACCGCCATGCGCGGGGCGGAGCTGCCCCCGCCGACCACCTCCTACGCCGAGTACGCCGAGGCCCTCAACTCCCGGCCCGCACAGGACACCGACGGCCTCGGCGACTGGATCACGACGCTCCGGGCGCCCGCGCTGCTGCCCACGATCGGCACCCTGCGCGAGACGACGGCCGTGCTGGCGCCCGAGGTGAGCGACCGGCTGACCCGCACCGCGCCCGCCGCACTCGGCATCGGACTGACCGAGCTGCTGTGCGGCGCGCTGCGGGTCGCGCTGACCCACGTACAGCAGTCGCCCACCGATCTCGCCGTCGAGCTGGAACGGCACGGCCGCGTACCGGCCCTGGACCACCACGACTACACCCGGACCGTCGGCTGGTTCACCTCCATCGCCCCCGTACGGCTCACCGCGCACACCGACCCCGTGGCGGCGGCCCGTGAGGTCGCCGAACGCCAGCCCGACGAGGCCGGCCACGTCGCCTACGGCCGGCTCCGGTACCTCGACCCGCAGACGGCACCCCTGCTGACGGCCCGCCCCCAGGTGCTCTTCAACTACCTCGGCCGGGGGAGCGAGTCCGAGGTCCCGCACGTCACCGGCGGCGACCAGGGCAGCCCGTACGCCGTCGAGGTCAACGCCTGGACCGACGGGACGACCGGCGGCCTGCACGCGGCCTTCACCCTTGCCGACGGCATTCCCGACGAGGTGACCGGGCACTGGCTGGCCGCCCTCGAACGCCTCGCGGACGCATCCGCCACGGCCGAGCGCACAGCACCGGTCACCCCGCTCCAGCGCGGCCTGTTCTTCCAGGCCCAGATGGCCGGCCCGGCCGGACACTACGTCGCACAGAGCTACTTCACCTTCGACCGGCGTCTGGACACCGGCGCGCTCTCCGAGGCCATGGCGTACGTCATCGCACGGCACCCCTCCGTGGGCGCCGGCTTCACCACCGGGCCGGACGGAAACCCCGTCCAGGTCCTCTCCGCGGGCCGGCGGGTCGACGTGCGTACGGTCGAGCTGCGGACGGAGGCCGAGGCCGAAGCGCTGCGCGCCAAGGACCGCGACACGGGATTCGACCCGGGCGAACCGCCGCTGATCCGGATGACCGTCCTGCGGCTGCCCGGCGGCCGCGACAGTCTGCTGCTGAGCTACCACCTGCTGCTGTGGGACGGCTGGTCCCGCGAGATCCTGCTGCGGGACCTGTTCGACGCCTACGAGGCGGTCCTGGCCGGGGAGACCCCGGCCGCGGTCCCCGCCACGCCGAGCTTCGAGGAGTACGCCCGTGCCCTCGACGCGAGGGACCCCGCGGTGTCGGAGCGCTTCTGGGCGGAGCACCTGGCCGGCCTCAGCGGCCCGACACTCCTGGCCGGCCCGCAGCCGGCCCTCACCGAGGGCCTGCCGCCCGCGCTCGTCCACACGCTGTCGGCCGAGCAGTCGGACCTCCTGCGGGAGACGGCCAAGGCGCACGGCGTCACGCTGAACACCGTGCTCACCGGCGCGTTCGGCCTCCTGCTCGGCGCGCACACGGGCCGGAGCGACGCGGTGTTCGGCGTGACCGTCTCGGGCCGGGAGGGCGAGGGACTGTCCGACATCGTCGGCGTACTCCTCAACACCGTCCCCATGTGGACGCGGGCACGGCCCCACGACACGGTCCGGGAGTACCTCACGGCCGTACAGACCGCGCGGGTCGAGGCCATGGAGCACGAGCACCTCGGGCTCGGCGAGATCCAGCGGGCCGGCGGCCACGAGGGCCTGTTCGACAACCTGTTCGTCCTCCAGAACTTCCTGGACCTGGACGCCCTCGCCGCGATGAACGCCCGGCACGGCATCTCGGAGGTGAAGGCCGACGACTCGACGCACTACCCGTTCACCTGGGTCGTCACCCCCGGCGACCGGCTCACCGTCAAGCTGGAGCACCGCGACGGCGACGGCCGCAGGGCCCGCCGTCTCGTCGACGACTACCTGAGCGTGCTCGACCGGCTGGCCCGCGCGACGGGACCGCTCGGCGCGCTGCGCGGCCTCGGTCCCGTACCCGAGCCCGCCGAGCGCACGGAGATCGGCACGGACACCGTCGTCGACCGGTTCGACCTGGCAGCCGGACGGGACCCCGAGCGGATCGCCCTCGTCGCCCGGGGCGGGACGATGACCTTCGCGCAACTCCGCGACCGGAGCCGCACGGTGGCCGGGGTGCTCGCCGGGCGCGGCATCGGCCCGGAGACGACCGTGGGCCTCGCGGTCCCGCGCTCCCTCGACTCGATCGTGGCCCTCTTCGCCGTACTGCGGACCGGAGCCGCCTACGTACCGCTGGAGCTCGACCACCCGGACGAGCGCATCGCGACGATCATCGATGCCGCGCGCCCGGACGTGATCCTCACCGTGAGCGCCGTGTCGCCACGGCTCAGCGGCGAGCTGATCGAGCTGGACCGGCCCCTGCCCGACGCGCAGCCGTTCACGACGTTCGCGCCGGACGATCCGGACCGCCTGCGCCATCCCGCGTACACGATCTACACCTCCGGATCGACCGGGAAGCCCAAGGGCGTGGTGACCGAGTACGCAGGGCTCACCAACATGCTGATCAACCATCAGCGCCGCATCTTCGAGCCGGTCCTCGCGGAACACGGACACCGGACCTTCCGGATCGCGCACACCGTCTCGTTCGCGTTCGACATGTCCTGGGAGGAGCTGCTGTGGCTCGCCGACGGCCATGAGGTGCACATCTGCGACGAGGAACTGCGCCGCGACGCGCCCCGGCTGGTCGAGTACTGCGCGCAGCACGCCGTCGACGTCATCAACGTGACCCCGACCTACGCACAGCAACTGGTCGCCGAGGGGCTGCTCGACGACCCCGCACGGCGCCCCGCACTGGTGCTGCTGGGCGGGGAGGCCGTCACCCCGACGCTGTGGCAGCGGCTCGCGGAGACCGAGGGGACGGCGGGCTACAACCTGTACGGCCCCACCGAGTACACCATCAACACCCTCGGCGTCGGCACCTTCGAGTGCCAGGACCCGGTGGTGGGCGTGGCGATCGACAACACCGATGTGTACGTACTGGACCCGTGGCTGCGGCCCCTCCCGGACGGGGTGCCCGGTGAGCTGTACGTCTCGGGCATCGGCATCGCGCGCGGCTACCTCGGGCAGAGCGCCCAGACCGCGGACCGGTTCGTCGCCTGCCCCTTCGGCGCGCCGGGCGAGCGCATGTACCGCACCGGGGACCTGGTGGCCCGCAGGCCCGACGGAAACCTGATGTACCTCGGCCGCACCGACCAGCAGGTCAAGATCCGGGGCCACCGCGTCGAACTCGGCGAGGTCGAGGCCGCGTTCACCGCGCACCCGGCGGTGCGGTTCGCCGCCGCGGTCGCCCAGCCCGACCCGCAGGTCGACGGCGCCTACCGGCTGGCCGCCTACCTGGTGCTGAGCGGCTCCGGTCTTGCGGAGGTGGCCGCCGAGGTGGGAGCCGGCCTGCCGGACTTCCTGCGCCCCACGCACTACGCCGAGGTCGACGGCATCCCGCTGACCGTCAACGGGAAGGCCGACACCAAGGCGCTCCCGGAGGCCAGGCCGCTCGGCGTGCTGACCACGGGGGCCGAGCGCGCCCCGGAGACGGAGACCGAGACGACGGTCTGCGAGTTCTTCGCCGAGGCACTGGACCTCGACGACGACGAGGTGAGCGCGGTCAGCGACTTCGTCTCCCTCGGCGGCCATTCCATGCTGGCGGTGCGCCTCATCGGGCTGCTCCGCCGGGAGTACGGTCCTGTGATCACCATCCGTGATCTGCTCACCCTTCGAACCCCGGAAGCGATTGCGCGCCACCTTGAAGACAACACCTGACGTGCAGCGGCCCCGCCCGGGCGCCGACATCCTCCGGACCGCCCTGCGCCGCAACGCCGGCGCGGTGGTCCGGGGCACCGTCCTCATGGGCCTCTACCAGGCGGGCGAGACCGCCTTCCCCATCGCGCTCGGCCTGATCGTCGAGCACACGATGCGGGACCGGAGCCTCGGCTCGCTCGGCCTGTCGATCGCCTCGCTGGCCGTGATCATCACGACCGTCTCGCTGTCATGGCGGTTCGGGATGCGCGTCCTGCAGAAGGCCAACACCACCGAGGCACACCACTGGCGGGTGCGGGTCGCGGCCTGCGGGCTCCAGCCGGTGCCCCGGGACGTCGGCCTGAAGTCCGGCGAGGTGCTGACCATCGCCACCGAGGACGCCGACCAGACGGCCGACATCGTCGAGGTGGTGCCGCTGCTGGTCAGTTCGCTGGTCGCGGTGGTGGTCGCGTCGGTCGCGCTGGCCCTGGCCGACATCCGGCTGGGCCTGCTGGTGGTCGTGGGGACCGTCGCGATCCTGTCCGTGCTGAGCGTGATGTCCAGACGGATCGGCGCCAGCACCCGGGAACAGCAGGCCCGGGTGGCGCGGGCGGGAGCGAAGGTCGCCGACCTGATCAGCGGTCTGCGCCCGCTGCACGGCTTCGGCGGCAACCACGCGGCGTTCCTCTCCTACCGCAAGGTCAGCACGGAGGCGAGGCGCCAGGCGATCACCGTCGCCAAGGTGAACGGTGTGTACGCAGGCACCGCGCTGGCCCTCAACGCCGTCCTCGCCGCGGCCGTGACCCTGACGGCGGGCTGGCTGGCCTACGGGGGCAGCGTCACCATCGGGGAGCTCGTCATGGCCGTGGGGCTGGCGCAGTTCATCATGGAACCGCTGAAGATGTTCTCGGAGATGCCGAAGTACGTGATGATGGCGCGCGCCTCGGCCGAGCGGATGGCCCTGGTGCTCGCCGCGCCGCCGGTGACGGCCCCGGGCCAGGACAGCCCGGCTCCCGGCGGAGACCTGGAGGTCGACGGAGTCTCGTACGGGTCCCTGCGCGGGCTCACCTTCCGGGTGCGCGCGGGCGAGTTCGTGGCGGTCGCCCCCTACCAGCCGCGCGCGGCGGCCGATCTCGCCTCGGTCCTCGCGGCGAACGTGCCGCCCCGGACGTACGGGGGAGTCGTCCGGGTCAGCGGGCGGGAGATGGCGGAGCTGTCCGTGGAGGCGCTGCGGGAGCACATGCTGGTGAACCCGTACGACGCCGAGATCTTCGCCGGCAGCCTCCGCACGAACATCGACCCGTCCGGTACCAGCCGTACGGTCCCCGAGGCCGTGGAGGCGTCGCTCCTGACCGATGTCGTCGCCCTGCACCGCGAGGGTCTCGACCACGGGGTACGCGACCGCGGGGCGAACCTCTCCGGGGGCCAGCGCCAGAGGCTGTCGCTGGCCCGCGCCCTCGCCGCCGACTCCGACGTCCTGGTGCTGCACGACCCGACGACGGCGGTCGACGCGGTCACCGAGCAGCTGATCGCGCGTAACATCGCGAAACTCCGCAAGGGCCGCACCACCGTCGTCATCACCAGCAGCCCCGCGCTGCTGGACGCCGCCGACCGTGTCCTCGTCCTGGACGACGGTGCCGTCACGGCCGACGACACGCACCGTCACCTTCTCGCCTCCGACGAGGACTACTGCAGGGCCGTGGCGCGCTGACCGTCACCGCGCGAGCGCCCAGGCGACGTCCCTGAGCAGCGCGTGCCGCCAGCCCGCCCGGTCATGGCCCGACGCCGAGCGCGAGACGCGCACGGTGGCCCCGGCCCGCCCGGTCAGCTCCTCCACGAGCTCGCAGTGGGGGAGCATCCGCGCCTCGTGTTCCCCCACGTCGAACGCGATCCGCAGCCCGGACAGGTCCGGACGCTCCCGCAGCCGGTCGGCGACGGCCCCGCCGACCGGCCCGTCCACGAGGTCCGCCCGGTCCATGGCCCCCGGGGCCCACCAGAACGACGGCGACTGGCAGGCGACACGGGACACCAGCCCGGGGAACTCCAGCGCCGCGTACACGGCGCTCAGCCCGCCGAGGCTCTGCCCCGCGACCACCAGCCGGTCCCAGTCGGCCGCTACGCCGGACTCCGCCACCAGCGGCGGCAGTTCGTCCCGTACCGCCTCCCACAGCTCCGGCCTGCACGCGAACTCGGCCGGGCGGTCCTTGGAAGGCAGGAAGACGAGGGTGACCGCGGGCATCTCACCGGCCGCGAAAGCCGCGTCGAAAGCGGTCATCGCCGGGTGGAGATACAGCCAGTCGTCGCCGTCGAGCAGCAGGACCACCGGCCCGCCGCCGCCCACCGGATGGACCCGCACGGTGCGCCGCCCGCCGAGCCGCCCGCCGGCCCAGCGGAGCCGGGTGCCCGGGACGGGCAGGACGTCGTCGGCGCCGACGACGGGCCAGTGCGGCTGGTGCGGGGCGTCCGGGGTCGCGAAGACGGACCGGTCACCGCCCGCCCCCACGGGGTTGGACGGGTCGGCGTACGGCACGTCGTACACGAGGAACCGGTAGGTCACCCGCAGCCGTGCCGGCATGCGCACCTCGGCGTACCAGCAGTCGGTCCCGCCCCACCGGCGCAGGGGCACGGGCTCCGACCAGCTCTCGAAGTCGAGGGTCGCGGGCGACCCGCGCCACAGGAACAACGTCACCCAGCCGCCGTCGTCGGCAGGCACCGAGGAGGGCGCCCGCCCGGCGGCCCAGAACGCGTCGGTGCCCGGTGTGCCGGGCAGCCCGAACGCGGCGAAGGCGTTCTCCGGGCAGCTGTCGAGGGTCCCTGAGGACACGAACGCCTCCTGATGCGAGGAAAGTTGAAAGAATGACACCCGTAATGATTAGGTGAGCCTAACCTAATCAATGTCTTCTCTTCCATCCTGATCCGTCACGGATGGAGTGACGCGGCGCGCAGCCGCCGCCGACCGGACCCGAGGAAGGACCAGCCTTGATCACGGTCACGCCGCGATCCGCCCCGCTGCCGCAGGAGCCGCGCGCGACCGCGTTCCGGCTGCGACCCGCCCGTGAGGAGGACGCGGCCGCACTCGCCGCTCTCGCGCGGCCGTTCGTGCGCTCGGGGGCGCTGCGTGAGCGTCCCCTCGCGCTGTACGCCGCCCGTGCCGCCGACTTCCTGGTCGCGGAGACCCCCGGCGGCTCCCTCGAAGGCTGCGTGGGGCTGCGGGAGTACCCGGCCGACGCGGGGGAGGCCGGCGGACCCGCCGGCGTCCTGTACAACTTCTGCGTGGCGGGCCACCGGCAGGGGCACGGCGTGGGGGCCGGGCTGCTGCGCGCCACACTGACCCGGGCGCGCGCCCGGTCGCTCGGAGCGCTGTTCACGGCGACGACCGGTGACGGCGCCCTGTTCCTGCGGTACGGGTTCACGGCGGCGGCCGCACGTCCCGCTCCCCGGCAGTGGGTGCAGTCCCTGGACCCGCGGCGGAACGCCCGCGTACTCGCGCTCATGTGGTGAACGCCGGTCGCCGGGGCGAAGCGTCGGCTCCGCCCGCGGGTGCCGCCCGCGCGTGCCGCGTCCGCGCAGGCCTCAGCTCCGGCAGGCGGTACGCGAGGGCCGCGTGCTCCGGGCCGGTCGCGCGGCGTCCTGCCCGAGGTCCCCGCCGCCGTCCGGCACCACGGTGGTCCCGGAGCCCGCCCCGTCGAGGACGCCGCGCAGCACCGCGTGCGGCGTACGGCCGTCGAGCACATGCGCTCTGCGGACACCGCCCCGCACGGCCCGCAGGCAGCCCTCCATCTTGGGCAGCATCCCGCTCGCCAGCCCCGGCAGCAGTTCGTCCAGGTCCTCGGCGGTCAGCCGCTCGATCACCTCGGTGCTCTCCGGCCAGTTGGCGTACAGGCCCTCCACGTCGGTGAGCATCACCAGCCGGTCGGCGCCGAGCGCCACGGCCAGGGCCGACGCCGCGAGGTCGGCGTTGACGTTGTAGACCTGTCCGTCCTCGCCGCGTGCCACGGGGGAGACCACCGGGATGTGACCCTGCTCCAGCAGCAGGCGCAGCATGCCGGGGTCCACGTCCACGACGTCCCCGACGAGCCCGATGTCCACGGGCCGGCCGTCCACCCAGGCCGGCCGCCGGACCGCCGTCATTGTGTGCGCGTCCTCACCGGTCATCCCCACGGCGAAGGGCCCGTGGGCGTTGATGTGGCCCACCAGATCTCGCTGGACCCTCCCGGTGAGCACCATGCGCACCACCTCCATGGTCTCCGGCGTGGTCACCCGGAGACCGGCCTCGAAGCGGGACCGGAGGCCGAGGCGGCCGAGCATCGCGTTGATCTGCGGCCCGCCCCCGTGCACGACGACGGGACGCAGGCCGGCCCGCCGCAGCTCCACCACGTCCTGTGCGAAGGACCGTTGCAGACCCTCGTCCACCATGGCGTGCCCGCCGAACTTCACGACGACCACGTCGCGGGACGCCCGCGCCGGGAGGCGGGGTGAGGTGGGTCCGGGGATGACGGTGCGCTCCGGCACCGGCAAGGGCTCGACGGCGGGCACGTCCACGGATCGATTACCTCCACTGATTGCACTGATGACACTGCGCACCCTGGGCCGCCCCAGACGTAGGAAGCTTAGCCTAACCTAATGTCTGTCGCGCGGGAGGTGTCTCATCTGTATGGCATGCCAATGAGGCCTCTGTGGAACGGAGTTGGGTCGAACCGGTGCTCAGTCGGCCAACAGGGCCGCGCGGTGGGACGTGAGGAAGTCGGCGAGCGAGGTCGGTCGCCGGCCGGTCAGCCGCTCGACGGCGTGTGTCGTCGTTCCGTACCAACCGTCACGGCGTGCGGCACCGTTGGCGGCCAGTGCCTCCGCCGTCCGCCCGGGCAGGCCGTCGGCGAGCAGCCCGGCGGCGAGCGCCTCGTCGGAGACGGCTCGGTGGCCGACCGGGCGGCCGGTGACCTCGGTGAGGATCCGGGCGAGTTCGGCGTCGGTGACGGCCGAGGGGCCGGAGACCTCCAGCAGGCCCTTGGCGCCGCCTTCGGCGAGCACGGCTGCCGCGACCGCTGCTGAATCGTCCTTGGTGACGTAACCGACGCCCCCACCGCCCGAGTTACTGAGAAGCGTTCCCGATGCCACGGCGCGGCGCGCGGTGTCCAGCATGAGCAGCATCTCCGGCCACGTTGAAGCGGAGCGCGGTGAACGTCAGCCCCGACCGGGAAAGTGCCTGTTCGGCGAGGCGGTGGTCGTGCGCGACGCCGACCGGGTTGTCCGGCTCGCCGGCCCGGGTGAACGAGGTGTAGACGACATGACCCACACCGGCCTCGACGGCCGCGTCGATGGCGTTCGCCTGGAGCTGCGACCGCTCGGGGAGCGGGTGGAGACTGACGATCAGCAGGGCGTCGGCACCGTCGAATGCCGTCACGAGCGAACCGGGATCGCCGAAGTCCGCCGCGCGCACCTGGACCGGCAGGCCCGCGGCCTTCTCCGGAGTGCGGGACGTCCCCACGACCTCGGCGGCCGGTACGCGCTGGACGAGGTGGCCGACGGTCAACTGTGCGAGCCGGCCGGCCACTCCGGTGACGACGATCATTCGGTGCTCCCCACTGGTGTGCGACTGGTGTGCGACGCTTGCGTCCACCTTGGACGAGGCCGAGAACGAAGGGGAGAAGGCACATGAATGTTCCCGCCGCGCTGGATGTCGATCTGGGGTCACCCGTCACCTCCGAGGAGCACGGGCATTGCCCCGTCACGGACGTGCTGCGCCGGGTGGGCGACAAATGGAGTGTGCTGATCGTCGTGCTCCTGGGCCAGGAGCCCCGGCACTACAACGAGCTGCATCGCTCGGTCGAGGGCATCAGCCGGCGGATACTCACCCGCACCCTGCGCACCCTCGAGAGGGACGGCCTCGTGACCCGCACCGTCCACCCCACGGTGCCGGCCACGGTGGAGTACGCGCTGAGCTCCCTGGGCGCGTCCCTGATGATTCCGGTCTCCGCCCTGGCCGAGTGGGGCGTGGAGCACGGCCAGGACATCGAGAACGCCCGGGGGCAGTACGACGCCCGGCCTCCCGGAGGGAACGAGAACTCCGCGGATTCCCGTGCGGCTTCCGCGGCGGGCGGGGAGCTCGCCCGCCCGCCGCGGACGGTCACTGCGCGGTGATACGCAGCACCCCGGTCACGGTGCCCTGGAGATAGGCGCCGTCCGGCGCGATCGTGCCCGCCATCTGCAAGGTGTCGTACAGCGATCCCACCCCGACCTTCGCGGAGCGGGTGATCTGCCCGCTGTCGGGGTCGATCTGCACATAGCGGTACGGGTCCAGCAGGCTGGTCCCCTTGGTGCCGGGAATCAGCGGGTCGCGCACCACCGTGTGGAGCCGGCCGTCGGCCGTCGACAGCTTCGGTACGGCGGCGGACCGCAGGGCGTTGTCCCACACGAGCGAGCACGCCGACCCGTCGGCCCGTACGTCCACCCGGGACAGACCGCCCGCGAAGTCGGCTGAGGCGGGCACACTGGTCCCCGCGCCCTCGGGGACGGCGGGGTACGGATAGCCGTAGGTTCCCGCGACGAAGACGCTGCGGCCGACGCCCACCGGGGAGTTCTCGCTGCCTGGGCCGTTCGCCGCCTTCAGGACCGGGACCGAGCAGACGTCCGAACCGTCGGCCGTGCGATACACCTTCAGGTTGGCCGCGGTGTCGGAGTTGTCGACGATGGCGACGTACTCGGTGCCCCCGGACGGGCCGAAGAACGTGGGCGTCGACCCGCTGCCCCAGCTCAGCAGACCGGGCTTACGGGCCGACCCGCGGTTGTAGGCCTTGCGCCAGAGGATCTTCGGCGCACCGCCCTCCGAGGCGAGCAGATAGGTGGCGTGGGTGGTGGTCACCGCGATGCCCTCGGGGGCCGTGGAGATGCTGTTGGCGACGCGTTCGCGCGGGCAGGGTGAGGGCCTACGCCGTGCCGGTGGAGTCGTCGGCGGTGCCCACCACGCCTCCGCCGGTGGCGAACCAGACGCGGCCGTCCCAGTCGGGCGCGAGCCCGGTCACCGCGTCGCCCTCCGGTATGACGGAGGCCAGCGACAGGCTCCGGTCGACCCTCAGGGTCCAGTCACCTTCGCCGTTCCGATGGTGTCCGACCCGCAGCAGGCTGCGGCTGCCGTCGGCGACGACCAGCCGGTCCTGGTCGTCGATATAGGCGTAGACACCGCCCAGCAGCGACCCCTTGGTCAGCTTCAGCGTGGTCAGGGAGGACCCGTCGGCAGGGTCGAGGAGATGGACCGTGGGCACCTGGCCGAAGATCGGGGTGCAGAGGGCGACCGGGTAACCGTCGGCCCCCACCAGGACGGTCGGGCACGCCGAGGCCAGTGCGGTGCGTGAGGATGAGAGCGTGCCCGCCCCGGGCCCGGCCAGCGGGGTGGTGTCCGAGGAACCCGTGTCCCCGTGCATGGTGGCGGTGCCGTCAGGACCCGCGTACGGGTTATGAGGAGGCGTCGGGCCGAACGACGCGGGGGAGACGGCCGAGGCGGGCACGGCGCAGCCGAGGGCGAGCGCCGCGAGGACGGCGCCGACGGTTCTCCAGCGAGCGGACCTGTGCGGAGTGGAGGAGAGGGACACGGCAGTACGGTCCTTTCCGGTACGGACGTACCAGGAGGGCAGGAGGGGGCGCGCGGGTCGCCGGTCACCCCGCTTCCAGGGCACGCCGACGGCCCCACGGGCAGGGGAGGAAGCGACGGGTACGACGGCGCGCGGCCGTCGGAGAAGGGCACCGGACAGCTGGGGCGTCCGCGCGTTCACGGCCGAGGCCGGAGGGCGGCGGCGGGGAAGCGGATGCGGAGCGGCCCGCCCGCAGATGTCAGCCTGTGCGGAGACAGAGCGCGCCGGCGGTTCGCACGAGATCGACATGGCGTCGTCGCGTGAACTCCTGGCAGCGCTTCATGCGGGTGATCCAAGCAGTACGGCTGACCCTCGGTCAAGGGCGGTCCCACGTGCCGGAACAGCTCGAAGCGGCCCGTACGGAACGGCTCGCGGCACCCGGCGGGAGCGGAATCATGGGTGCCGGGCGCCGCACCAGGAACACGGCCCCCGTGACACGACCGAGAGGACCCGCCCCGTGGCCGACCCCAAGAGCTACATCATCGAGTCGCTGGACACCGGGCTGCGCCTGATGCGCCTCTTCCTCACCCACGACACCCTGTCCGTCACCGACGCCGCCAGGGAACTGGAGGTGGCCCGCTCCACCGCGCACCGCGTGCTCAGCACCCTCGAGTCGCGCGGCTTCGCCACCCGCGACACCTCAGGGCGGGGCTACGTCGCGGGCCCCGAACTGGTCACCCTCGGCCGCCCGGCCGGCTACGGCCCCGAGATCCGGGCCCGCGTCCAAGCGGTGCTGGACGAGGCCGCCACCGCCACCGGGGAGACGGTCGGCACCGCCGCCCTGCTCGGCGACCAGGTGATCATCACGGATGGCCGGGAATCGCCCCACCCCGTGCGCGCCGTACTGGAGACCGGCCGGGTCCACCCCGCCCACGCCACCTCGGCGGGCAAGGTGCTGCTGGCCCAGCTGACCACCGAACAGGTCTGCGCCCTCTACCCGGAGGAACGGCTCCCCGGCCTCACCGGCCGCACCCTGGTCTCCCGTACCGCCCTGCTCTCCGAACTGGCCGGAATCCGCACCCTCGGCCGCGCCGACAGTGTCGGTGAGTCGGTGCCGGGGATGAACACCGTCGCCGTCCCGCTGGCCGGAAACAGCTGGCGTGACCGGCTCGCCCTGATGGCGTCCATGCCCGCGGACCGGGGCGGTGAGTCCGAGCTGGCCCGGCACGCCGTGGCGCTGCGGAAGGCCGCCGGACTGTTGCCGTCGGCCTCCTCCTCGCCGGACCCGGAGCGGGTCAACTGACAGCAGCAGACGGCGGAAGGGGTTTGCGTAAGAATCTGAAAGAGCTTGCAGAAATCCTTGACGACGGCCAGGCGGAGCGGCAGGCTCCACACGTTCCCCCCACGGCAGCCTGGCGCGTGGCTGTCTTCGAGGGCACAGCTGTGCCCTGTCGTCGAAGGAGCCGCACATGCAGCACCGATCCCGTCTCATCGGCGGAACACTGGCCGGAGTCCTGACCGTCGCAGGCCTCACCACGCTCGCGCCCTGGCAGTCGCAGGCGACACCGCCCGGCGAGAAGACCGTCACCGTCACCATGTTCGAGCGCCCGTACGCGGACGTGGCGTCCGCCTGCACCGACCAGCTCGGCCCCGCCGGTTACGGCTACGTGCAGGTGTCCCCCGCCACCGAGCACATCCAGGGCGACCAGTGGTGGACCTCCTACCAGCCGGTCAGCTACAAGATCGCCGGCCGTCTGGGAGACCGTGACGCGTTCGCCGCCATGGTGGACGCCTGCCACTCCGCAGGGGTCAAGGTCATCGCCGACGCCGTCATCAACCACATGGCCGCGGGTTCCGGCACGGGCACCGGCGGAACCGCCTACACGAAGTACGACTACCCCGGGTACTTCGGGGACGCCGACTTCCACACCTGCCGCACCGCCATCAAGGACTACACCGACCGCGGCGACGTGCAGAACTGCGAACTGGTGGGGCTCTCCGACCTCGACACCGGCAAGGACGAGGTCCGCTCCACCATCGCCGCCTACCTCGACGACCTGCGGTCGATGGGCGTCGACGGCTTCCGCATCGACGCCGCCAAGCACATGGCGGCCGACGACGTCGCCGCCATCAAGGGCAGGATGAGCGACCCCGGGTTCTGGGTCTCGGAGGTGATCCAGGGCGGCGGCGAAGCCGTCCAGCCCGAGGAGTACACCGAGATCGGTGACGTGGACGAATTCCGGTACGGGGGCCACCTCAAGAGCGCCTTCCAGGGCGGCGGCATCGCGCAGCTGAAGGCCGTCGCCGACGGCAAGCTGGGCAGCGCCTCGGCCCGTACGTTCGTCGACAACTGGGACACCGAACGCAACGGCTCGACACTGACCTACAAGGACGGCGCCGCCTACACCCTCGCCAACGTGTTCATGCTCGCCTCGCCGTACGGTTCGCCCAACGTGTACTCCGGCTACGAGTGGTCCGACGCGGACGCGGGCCCGCCGAGCGGCGCCGACGGCTGGACGGACACGCACGCCCAGCAGACGATCACGGGCCTGGTCGGCTTCCGTAACGCCGTGGGCTCGGCCGAGCTGACCGACTGGTGGGACAACGGAGGCAGCGCGCTCGCCTTCGGCCGTGGCGACAAGGGATTCGTCGCCCTCAACAACGCGGACGACGCCCTGACGGAGACCTTCACGACCTCCCTGCCCGCAGGCACTTACTGCAACGTCGCCGCGGCCTCTCCGGACGACTGCGACGGCAACACCGTCACGGTCGGCGACGACGGCACCGTCCAGGCCACGGTGCCGGCCCGCGGCGCGCTGGCACTGCACACCGGAGCCCAGGCCGGCTGACAGTCCCGGACGACAGCACGGACGTACGACGCGCAGGGCGGAGTCCTCTCCGTCCTGCGCGTCCTGCGTGGGAGCGGCGCCGCCCCGACGCCCCGAACAGAGAGGCACGACCACCTTCATGAGCAACACGACCGCCTTCATGAGCAAGCAGACCGACGTTCTCGTCCTGGGCGGTGCGGGCGTGGACACCATCGTCCACGTCCCCGAACTCCCGCTCCCCTTCGCCGACAGCTATATGATCCGGCCAGGCATCGAGACCCGCGCCGGGCAGAGCGGCGACTTCGTCGCGCTCGGGCTCCACGCCCTCGGCCTGCGTACGCGCCACCTCGACATGATCGGCGACGACCACGAAGGAGACCTGGTCCGCGCCCTCCACCGCGACCGGGGCATCCCGCTCACCGCCGTCCCCGCGCCGGGCGGCACCAAGCGCGCGGTCAACCTCGTCGGACCTGACGGGCGCCGGCTCTCCCTGTACGACGCCACCCGCTCACGGGAGACGGACCGGTTCGACGAGCCGGCCGTCCGTCAGCTCGCCGACGCCGCCCGCCACGCCCACGTGGTCATCACCCAGCCGTGCGCCCTCGCACTGCCGGTGCTCCGCGAGGCCGGTGTCACGATCTCCACCGACCTGCACAACTGGGACGGCACCGACCGGTACCACGAAGCGTTCGCCCTCCAGGCGGACCTGGTCTTCCTGTCCACCACGGACCTGGACGATCCCGAGCGCACCCTGCGGGACATCGCCGCCCGGGGGAGGGCCCGGACCGTCGTCGCCACCGCGGGCGCCGACGGCTCGTACCTCCTGTACGACGACGAGCTGACGCACACGCCCGCCGTCACCCCGCCCGTCCCGGTGGTGGACTCCAACGGCGCGGGCGACGCCTTCGCCGCCGCCTTCCTCCTCGGCACGCTGGACGGCGAACACCCCCGGCGCTGCGCCCTGTACGGAACCGTGGCCGGCGCCTACGCGTGCACCGTGCCGTCGACGCGCACCGATGCCATCGGCCGGGAGGAACTCCTCGCCCGGGTCGCCGAGGTGGAGAAGGACCGCACGCTCTAGCCCGATCGCGGCGGCTGTGGCCGGTGCGGAGATCCGAAAGAAGTTCGAAACTTTCGAGAATCTGCAGTGCGAATACGCCCCAGGAATTCGGGACTCCATTCGGTCAACTCCGCACGGTGTGGCGAAAGTTGGCTTGGACCTGCGGATATTACTGATCGGTGCACTCCGGGCAGGGTCGAGAGTTTTGCAATCCGTGCGGAAACTGTTGACGGGTGCGGCTCAACACTGTCGGCATCGCCAGGGCCGTAGGGCCCACGTGCTCCCTGGCTGCCCGCACGCCGTCACAAGGAGGAAGCGTGACCAAGGACAACACCCCCATCCGACCGGTGAGCCGCAGAGGCTTCATCGGCCGGGCCGGCGCCCTGGCGCTGGCGACGTCCGGACTGATGCTGCCTGGCACGGCCCGCGCCGACACGGTCATCACCACGAACCAGACGGGCACCAACAACGGCTACTAATACTCGTTCTGGACCGACGGCGGCGGCTCGGTCTCCATGAACCTGGCGTCCGGCGGCAGTTACGGCACCTCGTGGACCAACTGCGGCAACTTCGTCGCAGGCAAGGGCTGGGCCAACGGCGCACGCCGGACGGTGAACTACTCCGGCAGCTTCAACCCGTCCGGCAATGCGTACCTGATCCTCTACGGGTGGACCGCCAACCCGCTCGTGGAGTACTACATCGTCGACAACTGGGGCACCTACCGGCCCACAGGGACGTACAAGGGCACGGTCACCAGCGACGGCGGTACGTACGACGTCTACCAGACGACCCGGGTCAACGCCCCGTCCGTCGAAGGCACCAAGACCTTCAACCAGTACTGGAGCGTCCGCCAGTCGAAGCGGACGGGCGGGAGCATCACCGCCGGCAACCACTTCGACGCGTGGGCCCGCTACGGGATGCCGCTGGGCAGCTTCAACTACTACATGATCATGGCGACGGAGGGCTACCAGAGCAGCGGGAGCTCCAACATCTCGGTGAGCTGACGTCCCCATGAACCGGCCCGACACCGTCTCAGACGAGGAACGGGCGGACCAGGCGCAGGAGCGCCTCCGGGCGGTGCAGCGGAATGATGTGGCCGCAGTCCTCGACGAGGTGGCCGGTGAGGTCGTCGGTGACGGGCCGCAACTGCTGTTCGAGCGCGTTCCCCACCGGCTGGGCGCCGACGGCCATCGTGGGCACGGACAGCCGGCCGGCCTCCACGGCCTCCCGGATCTGCCGCGCGCCCGTGGGCATGGCGCGGTAGTAGGAGAAGGCGCAACGCAGGGCCTCGGAACCGGAATACGCGTCGACGAAGGCGTCACGGAACTCGCCTCCGACGCCCTGCCCCAGAGTGCCCGCGTCGAGGAACCAGTCGATGTAGGCCGCTTCGTTGCCCCGCAGCACGGTCTCGGCCAGGCCGGGAACCGAGTGGAAGCCGAACCACCAGGGCGGCCCTCCGGCCAGGAACCGCTCCGCGCCGGGCAGGGTGCCCACCAGCGACTCCATGAGCACCAGACGGCGGACGCGCCCGGGGCTGCGCATGGCCATCAGGAAGGCGGGCGGGACACCGGCGTCGATGGCCATCACGGACGCCGACGCCTCGCCGAGCGCGTCCAGCAGCCCGAGGCAGTCCTCGGCGAGGGTCCCGGGGTCGTAGCCGTCCGCGGCTCGCGTGCTCGCGCCGAGACCCCGGAGGTCGGGTGCGATCACCCGGTACCGGCCGGCCAGGTCCTGCATGACGTGGGTCCACAGCCGCCAGGTGTGCGGGAACCCGTGGAGCAGCAGCACGGCCGGGCCGGTCCCGGCGGTCGCCACGTTGAGTTCGACGCCGCCGACGCCGACCCGGTGCAGCCGGGGCTCCGGCGCTGGGCCCGCCGGTGAGGAGATCGGAGGTACGGACATGTCGGCCTTCCGGTGGTTACCAATGGTGACAACACAACGATAGGTAACTACTCTGGACCGGCCAAGACCGCACTTTCATCCCAGGTGGTGAGCTCCAGGTGGCCCCCCGTACCCCACGGACCGCACGGACGCCCGAAGAGGGCGCCCGCGGTGATCTGTTCGACCCTCTCTGCCCGACCCGGCGGCTTCTCGACCGGATCGGAGGCAAGTGGACCTCGATGGCCGTCAAGGTGCTGGCGGAAGCCTCACCGGACGAGGTGCGCTTCGCCGAACTGCAGCGGCGCATGGCGGGCGTCTCGCAGAAGATGCTGTCGGTCACGCTGCAGGCCCTGTGCCGCGACGGGCTCGTCAGCCGGCGCGTGGAGGGCACCGTCCCGCCGCGCGTGTACTACGGCCTCACCGACCTCGGACTGTCGCTGGAGGTCCCGCTGGCGGCCGTACGCCGGTGGGCCGAGGAGCACATGGCCGAGATCGACCGGGCGCAGCAGCTCGCCGACACGGTGACGGAGGATACGTAGATACTCTTCCGGATCCCCGACACCTGGAGCACGTGTGAACACCCGCCCCCTTTCCCTGTCCTTCCGCCGTGGGCGCGTGGCGGCCTGCCTGGTGGCGGCCCTCGCCACCGTCGTAGGAGCGGGAGTGCTGATGGGCTGCTCCGTCGCGGAGGGAGCGCCCGGCACCGCCGGATCCGGGCAGCCGACCCGGGCGGCCGACGTGCTCCTGCCGACCGCCGGCATGGAGTTCGACTACCAGATCGGCGAGGGCTACACGCCGCCCGAAGGGGTGCGGGCGGTCTCCCGGGACCGCGAGGACGAACCGGCCCCCGGCCTCTACAACGTCTGCTACGTCAACGCATTCCAGACACAGCCCGGCGCACTGAGCTGGTGGCAGGACAAACACCCCGGCCTGCTGCTGCGCGACGACGACGGTGAGCTGATCATCGACGAGGGCTGGGACGAGGTCCTCCTGGACACCTCGACGGCCGCCAACCGCACCGAGCTCGCGGAGATCGTCGGCGGCTGGATCGACGGGTGCGCGGAGAGCGGCTTCCAGGCGGTCGAGCCCGACAACCTCGACTCCTTCGAACGCTCGCAGGGCAAGCTGACGCAGAATCACAACGCAGCCTTCGCGGGGGCACTGGCCGCACGCGCCCACAGCGCCGGACTCGCGATCGGGCAGAAGAACACCACCGACCTCCTCGACCGGCACGACGAGATCGGCTTCGACTTCGCGGTGACGGAGGAGTGCGCCCAGTTCGACGAGTGCGGTGCCTACGCCGACGCGTACGACGACCGGGTCTTCGCGATCGAGTACGAGGGCGAGGGTGACGTGGACTTCGACGAGGCATGCTCCGCGTGGGGCGACAGGATCTCCCTCGTCCTGCGCGACCTCGACGTGCTCCCCGCCGGCGAGAAGGGGTACGTACGCCGCACCTGCTGAGCCCCGGCCGCGGGCCCCACGGGCATCCGCGGCCGGGCGGGGGCTCAGAAGTCCACCGGCTCGCGGATCAGCGGACACGTCATGCAGTGCCCGCCGCCGCGGCCACGGCCCAGCTCGCCCCCCACGATCGTGATGACCTCGACGCCCGCCGCGCGCAGCAGGTCGTTGGTCTGGGTGTTGCGGTCGTACGTGAAGACGACCCCCGGTTCGAGGGCGACGGCGTTGTTCCCGCTGTCCCACTGCTGACGCTCCGAGGCGTACACGTCGCCGCCCGTCTCGATCACGCGCAGGGCGGGCAGGCCCAGACTCCTGGCGACCACCTCGGTGAACGGGCGCGTCCCCTCGTCGATGACCTCCACCCCGGGTGAACCGTCGCCCGGGCGGAGGGAGAAGGTGTGGACCGCGTCCATGATCTTCGGGTACACGGTGACGATGTCGCGGTCGGCGAAGGTGAAGACGGTGTCCAGGTGCATGGCCGCCCGCAGCTTCGGCATCGCGGCCACCACGACGTGTTCGGCCGCCCCCTGCCTGAACAGGGACGCGGCGACCTGGGTGATGGCCTGCCGTGAGGTGCGTTCGCTCATTCCCATGAGGACGACACCCTTGCCCACCGGCATGATGTCACCGCCCTCGAAGGTGGCCTGGCCCCAGTCCACCTCGGGATCGCCCCACCAGACCGTGGCGTCGGAGAAGTCCGGGTGGAAGCGGTAGACCGCCTTCATCAGGAGGGTCTCGTCGTGGCGCGCCGGCCAGTACAGGGGGTTCAGCGTCACGCCTCCGTACAGCCAGCAGGTGGTGTCGCGGGTGTACAGGGTGTTCGGCAGCGGCGGCATCAGGTATTCGCGTACCCCCGTCGACTCGCGGGCCAGGGCGAGATAGCCGGAACGGTAGGCATCCGGCAGGTCCGCGGTGGCCATGCCGCCGATCAGGTACTCCGCCAGCGTGCGTACGTCCAGCGACTCCAGGAAGGCGCGGGTCGGATCGACGAGCCCCAGGCCGACCTCGTTGGCGGTGATCTTGCGGTCGAGCAGCCACGCCTTGGCCGCGGGGTCCGTGAGGGTCGCGGCCAGCAGGTCGTGCAGTTCGACCACCTCGACACCTGCCTGCTGGAGCTGATCGACGAAGTCGGCGTGGTCCCGCTGGGCGTTGTCCACCCACATCACGTCGTCGAAGAGCAGGTCACCGGCGTTGCTCGGAGTCAGCCGGCGGTGCGCGAGGCCCGGCGCGCAGACCAGCACCTTGCGCAGCCGGCCGACCTCGGAATGGACGCCGAGCGCCGGGCCGGCGCCCGCGGCGGATGCGTTCGTCATGAAGCTGCCTTTCGGTCGGGGGCCACGGCACCTGCTCATGGAGGGCCGTGCGGGGTGGGGAGAGGGACCGTCAGAGGCTGATCCAGCCCGCGGCCAGGGCGATCACCCCGACCACGGCTCCGGCGACGGAGACCGCGCAGATCACCAGCTCGGCGGGGGAGAAGACCCGGCGGCCCTGTTCCCTGCGGGCCATCGCGAACAGGATCGTGGCGGGGGCGTAGACGATGAAGGAGACCAGGACGAACTTCAGCCCGGCCGCGAACAGCAGGAAAGCGGTGTAGAGCGTCGCCACGACACTGACGACCAGATAGCGCCCGTGACCCCGTCCCTTGGTCAGCTCGTCGGGGCGCACCATGATCTTCACCGCGAACGCCGCGGCGAGGAGGAACGGGATCAGGGACAGGGCGCTGGTCAGATCGAGGGCGAAGTTGAACGCGTCGTCCGAGAAGTAGGTGATGACCAGGACGACCTGGGACAGCAGCGTCGTCATCAGCAGCGCGGGCACGGGTACGTCGGCGGAGTTGGAGCGGCGGAGGAAGCGCGGCATGTCGTCGTCCTTGGCGGCGACGAAGAGGACTTCCGCGGCCATCAGGGTCCACGCGAGATAGGCCCCGAGCACGGACACGATCAGGCCCACGCTCACGAAGACCTGCCCCCAGGTCCCGACCGCCTCCTCCAGGACCGCCGCCATGGAGGGCTGGCGGAGGTCGGCGATCTCGGCCATCGGCATGATGCCGTACGACACGATGGTGACCGACGCGAAGACGGCGAAGACACTGAGAAAACCCAGGACGGTGGCTTTCCCGATGTCCTCCCGGCGCTTCGCGTGGCGCGAGTAGACGCTGGCGCCCTCCACCCCGAGGAAGACGAACACGGTGGCCAGCATGGTGCCGCGTACCTGGTTGAACAGGGAGCCCGCGTAGTCGGCGCCGCCGAAGTTGTCCGCGAACACCTTCGCGTCGAAGAAGAACAGGGCGAGGATGACGAAGACGATGATCGGGACCACCTTGGCCACGGTGACCACCCTGTTGATGGCCGCCGCCTCCTTCACGCCCCGCCGGATGAGGAGGAAGAAGGCCCACAGACCGGCCGTGGACACGATGACGGCCAGGACGGTGTCGCCATCGCCGAGGGCGGGCCAGACCGCTCCGACGGTCGAGGTGATCAGCACCCAGTACGTCACATTGCCGACGCAGGCGCTGGCCCAGTAGCCGAAGGCGGAGAAGAACCCCAGGTACTCGCCGAACCCGGCCCTGGCGTAGGCGTAGACACCGGCGTCGAGGTCGGGCCGGCGGACGGCCAGGGTCTGGAACACGAACGCGAGCATCAGCATGCCCGTACCGGCGATCGCCTACGCGATCAGCGCCCCCGCGACACCCGTCTCCTGCGCGAAGCGTGACGGGAGGGAGAACACCCCGGCGCCCACCATCGAGCCCACCACCATGGTGGTCAGCGTGAGCAGTGACATCTTCACCGCGGTGGTGGGGCCTTGAGGGACGTCGGTGCCGGATCGGGAGCTGGTCATCTCGTCCCCTCATGTGATGCAGATACGAGGGAACTTTAACGTCAAACAGGACGTAACGGAGGAAAGGGGATCGCGGTGGCGGCGGGTCGCGTGGAGCCGCCGCGGAGCCGGAGGCGCTGTGCTGACGGGGGCTCAGTCGATGGCGGTGGCAGTCAGGGCACTCCCGGACGGCCCGGCGCCGCCCTGGCCGGCGGCGCGCCGCCAGGCCGATGCGCGCAGCAGCCGGAGACCGTTCAGGCCGACCAGGACGGTGGAGCCCTCGTGCCCCAGAACGCCCAGCGGGAGCGGGAGATGACCGGCGAGATCCCAGACGGCCAGTACGGAGATGAACAGACCGGCGATGGTCAGGTTCTGCGCCACCAGTCGGCGCGTGGCACGGGACAGGGCCACCACCGCGGGCACGGTGGCCAGTTCGTCACGGATGATGACGGCGTCCGCGGTCTCCAGCGCGAGATCGGAGCCCGCGCGGCCCATCGCGATCCCGATGTGCGCGGCGGCCAGCGCGGGCGCGTCGTTGACTCCGTCGCCCACGACCAGCACCCTGCGCCCCGCCTGCTCCTGTTCGCGAACGGCGGCTGCCTTGTCCTGGGGGAGGAGCCCCGCCCGGACATCGGTGATGCCCGCTTCGGCCGCCAGCCGGGCCGCGGCGCGCGGATGGTCGCCGGTCAGCAGCACGGGCGAGCCGCCGGTGAGGCGGGCCAGGGCGGCGACGGTCGCCGCGGCGTCGCGCCGGATGCGGTCGGTGAGGCCCAGGACCCCGGCCGGCACGCCGTCCCGCAGGACGAGCACCGCGGTGCAGCCGGTCTCCTCCAGCCCGGCGACCGCTGCTGCCGCCTCGGCTGTTTCGGGTGCATCGGGTGCATCGGGTGCTGCGGGGTCGCGCAGGAGCCGCTCCGGTGAACCGGCCGCGATCCGGTGGCCCCCGACGGTGGCCGCGACGCCGGTGCCCGGTGCCGAGGTGAACCCCGTGGCCGGGAGCAGGGGCAGCCCGGCCTCCTGGGCGGCGTTCACCACGGCGCGGGCCAGCGGATGCTCGCTCGGGTGCTCGGCGGCGGCCGCCAGGGTCAGCAGCGCGTCGGCGGTCAGCCCGGACCCGGCCAGAGGCAGGACACGGGTGACCCGCGGAGTGCCCTCCGTGAGGGTGCCTGTCTTGTCCAGGGCCACCGCGTCGGCCTGCCCGAGACGCTCCATGACGACGGCGGACTTCACCAGGACACCGTGGCGTCCCGCGTTGGCCATGGCGGAGAGCAGGGGCGGCATCGTCGCCAGCACCACGGCGCAGGGCGAGGCCACGATCATGAACGTCATGGCGCGCAGCAGACTGTCCGTCATGTCGCCACCGAGGAGGAGGGGTACGAGGAAGACGGCCAGGGTGGCGGCCACCATGCCCAGCGAGTAGCGCTGCTCGACCTTCTCGATGAACAGCTGGGTGGGTGCCTTCGTCCGGGACGCCTCCTCGGTCATGGCCACGATCCGGGCGATGACCGATGCGGACGCGTCCCGCTCCACGGCTACCCTCAGCGTGCCCGTGCCGTTCAGCGTCCCGGCGAAGACGGTGTCCCCCGGCTCCTTCACCCTGGGCAGTGGTTCGCCGGTGATGGTGGCCTGGTCGACCTCGCTCGCTCCGTCGAGGACCCGGCCGTCCGCCCCGACCCGCTCGCCCGGCCGGATCCTGATCACATCCCCGACCACGAGATCCCCCGTCGCGACGCTCGCCTCGCCGCCGTCCGCCGCGATGCGGGAGGCGGTGGTCGGGGCCAGGTCGAGGAGTCCGCGGACCGCGTCCTGGGTGCGCGCGGTGGCCAGCGCCTCCAGCGCGCCGGAGGCGGCGAAGATGACGATCAGGAGCGCCCCGTCCCTCACCTGCCCGATCGAGGCCGCGCCGAGCGCCGCCACGATCATCAGCAGGTCCACGTCCAGGACCTTCTCCCGGAGCTCCCTCAGCCCCGAAAGGGCCGGCTCCCAGCCCCCGGCGGCGTACACGAGGGCGTACAGCGGGCCCCATGTCCAGCCGGGGGCGCCGGTGAGATCCAGTGGGAGCGCGAGCAGGAAGAGCGTCAGGGCCGCACCCGCCCAGCGGGCCTCGGTCAGGGCGAGGGCGCGCGTGCGGCGCCGGGGGATCCCGTCGGCGGGGGAGGGAGTGGTGCGCGAGGGGCGCGGGAGGACACCAGCGGGCATGACGGAACGACCCCTCATGGGTGGCGGGACGACGACTCCCTCACCGTACAGGAACATATGAACAGGTCTTCATGTGTCACCCGTGGGTCCCAGGTGTCATCCGTAGAATGAGCACCATGGGTCATGGACGCGACGAGCAGACGACCGCCACCACCCGCGAGCGCCTGGACGCCGTGGGGGCGACGCGGGTCGCCGAGACCCTCCAGGCGCTGGCCACGCCCTCCCGGCTGCGGATCCTGGCGCGCCTCCAGGAGGGCCCCTGCGCGGTCGGTGATCTCGCCGAAGCGGTGGAGATGGAGCCTTCCGCCTGCTCCCACCAGCTGCGTCTCCTGCGGAACCTCGGACTGGTCGCGGGGGAGCGCCGGGGGCGTTCCATCGTCTACGCCCTGTACGACCATCATGTCGCCGAACTCCTCGACCAGGCGCTCCACCACGTCGAGCACCTGCGTCTGGGGCTCCGTGACACGCCAGCCGAGATCACCGCGGCGGCCACACGCCGCTGACCGCCGGACGCTTGGCGCCGAGCGCGCGGGCGCGGGCGGGAATCCCGGTGCGCCAGGGGCGTTGAACCATGCGTGAGCTCTTCCATCGCATCGACCCGGTTCTCCTTCCTCGACCGCTCCCGTACCCGGGAGGGCCATGACGGCCCGCAGGCGCTGCGGGACACAGTCGCTCTGGCGCGCACGGCCGAGGCGCTCGGCTACCACCGCTTCTGGGTGTCCGAGCACCACAGCGTGCCCGGCGTGGCCGGTTCGGCGCCCACGGTGCTGGCCGCCGCCGTCGCGGCGGCGACCAGCACCATCAGGGTGGGCACCGGTGGTGTGATGCTCCCGAACCATCAGCCCTTCGTCGTGGCCGAACAGTTCGGGGTGCTCGCCTCGCTCTTCCCCGGCCGGATCGACATGGGGCTCGGGCGTTCGGTCGGCTTCACCGACGGGATCCGCAGAGCCCTGGGCCGGGACAAGGAGGACGCCGGCGCGTTCGCCGCGCAGCTCGCGGAACTCCTCGGGTGGCTGGACGGCACCCAGCAGGCCCATCCTCAGGTCCACGCCCGCCCCGCCGAGGGGCTGCGCATCCCCCCGTACGTCCTGGCGACCGGGGAAGGCGCCGACATCGCCGCCGCCGCGGGCCTGCCGCTCGTCATCGGCGATCTCCGGGGCCGGGACAAGCTGATACGGGCGGTCGAGCGCTACCGCGGCGGCTTCCGCCCCTCCGCGTGGAGCCCGGAGCCCTATGTGATCGTGGCGGGCACCGTCGCCGTCGCCGGGACCGAGGAGGAGGCGCGCCGGCTGCTGGTCCCGGAGGCCTGGGCCATGGCGTACTCGCGGACCCATGGCTCCTTCCCGCCGCTGGCGCCGGCCGAGCGGATCGAGGCGCTGACCATGACGGAGAAGGAACGGGGCCTCTTCGAGAGCGGCGTACGCGGACATCTGGCGGGCACCGAGGACACGGTGGCGGCCGGGCTGGAGCTGGTCCTCAAGGAGACCGGCGCCGACGAGGTGCTGGTGACCACCAGTACGTACGACCGTGAGGCGCTGGTGGACTCGATGCGGCGGCTCGCCGGGATCGCGGGCCTCGGCTGACGCCGGCCGTCAGCCGGCGGAGGGATGGCCGAACAAGAGGTCGTACCCCGGGGGCAGTTGCAGAAGCAGGCGCTGGAGCAGTTCCTCGCCCGCGGCATCGGCCACCACGCTGAGAACTGCGCTCGTGTCCCAGGCGGCCGTCTGTTCGTTCGCTCCCTCGATCCAGGCCGACACGGCACGTACGAACCGCTCGGAGCTGAGCGGTTCGGCGGCCTGCAGCGGGTTCAGGAGGATCAGTGCGAACGTCTCCGGCAACCGGGCTGCCAGCTCGTTCCGCTCCTCACCGACCAGATGCGCGCCGAGCAGGGCCAGCACCACGCGGGACGCCCGCTCCGCTTCCAGGCCCGATGGATATTCGCCGCGTTCCTGGACGGCTTCCAGGAACGGCTGCCATCGCATGTACGTCACGAGTTCCCCTTCACGGAGCGCGGACGCGGCCGGAGCGGAGAGCGGGGCGGGGGAGGGGAAGCCCGTGCCCCGCCCTCCGCGCATCCACCGCATGTCACCTCAATTCCGGTGTTAACACGCCATCCAGGTGACGGCAAACGGAGACCGGGCCCGCGGTCCGGGGAACCATGGGGCCCGGGCTACTCCATGGGGTAGATGTCGCCGCTGGCCATGCCGCTGACCTGCACGCTCCGGGATTCGAGCTGGTGTGCCTCGTCCTGGAGGCGACGGCGTTCCTCAGGATCGGTGGCCTGCTCGGCGGCCTTCTCGAGATCTTCGGCCCGGCCGCGCATCTGCTTCAGGCGGCTGCGGACGTCTTCCGACTCGCTCATGATCACTCCCTGGCTGGGCGGAGCGGACCCCTCCACCGAACCAGGCACCCGGGGGTGCGCGCATCTCAGCGAGGACGCCGGAAGCGCGGAGTGACCGTGCGGGCGGTCCGCTACTCGAACCGGGACACGTCGCCGGCTCCCCGTCGTACGACCTCCAGCTCGCCGCCGGAGAAATCGATCACGGTGGTCGGCTCGGTGCCGCAGTCGCCGGAGTCGAGCACGACGTCCACGACGTGGTCGAGGCGCTCCTTGATCTCCCAGCCCTGCGTCAGCGGCTCCTCCTCGTCCGGCAGGAGCAGCGTGCTGGACAGCAGCGGCTCACCGAGCTCGGCCAGGAGGGCCTGGGTGACGGTGTGGTCCGGGATCCGGACGCCGACGGTCTTCTTCTTGGGGTGCAGCAGCTGCCGCGGCACCTCCTTGGTGGCGGGGAGGATGAAGGTGTAACTCCCCGGTGTCGCCGCCTTGATCGCACGGAAGACGTCGTTGTCGATCTGGACGAACTGGCCGAGCTGCGAGAAGTTCTGGCACACCAGGGTGAAGTGGTGGCGGTCGTCGAGGTTCCGGATCGACCGGATGCGGTCGATCCCGTCGCGGCTGCCCAGCTGGCAGCCCAGGGCGTAGCAGGAGTCGGTCGGATACGCGACGAGCGCGCCGGACCGGATGCTCTCGGCCACGTTGGTGATGGTGCGGCGCTGGGGGTTCTCGGGGTGCACATCGAAGTACTTGGCCATTCGGCGAGTCTACGGCCTCGGGCCGATCGCGTTCCGCTTACGGCGTGCGGGGCGTGCACCGGTCGCATCCGTCCGGCGGGGGGAGAGTGAAGTCATGTGCGCACAGGAGGCGGAGGAAGTGGAAGTCCCCCTGCGGGGAGGCCGGGTGACGACGGCGGTGGTCCGCGTGGGCGACACCGTCCGGCGCCCCGCCACGGACGCTTCGCCCTTCGTCGCCGATCTGCTCCACCTCTACGAGCGGCGCGGGTTCGCCGGAGCCCCGCGCCATCTCGGCGTCGACGACTCGGGCCGCGACGTGTTCAGCTATCTGCCCGGCGACGGGCCGCCACGCTTCCGGCACTGGGACGACGCCCAGGCCCCGGGGCCGTCTTCGCCGACCGGGAGCTGGCGGGCGCCTTCGCGGGGCTGCTGCTGCTCGCCGCGGTGCTCACCGGTTTCCTCGTCTCCCTGGTCCAGTACCTGCAGAACGTCCAGGGCCTCGACGCGCTGCGGAGCGGCCTGGCGATTCTGCCCTTCGGTGTCGCGCTGCTGCTCACCACGCAGGGCCTGACCCGTTTCGTCTCCACGGTGGACCTCAGGATCCGTGCCATGGGTGGCCTCGTCGTCGTCCTCGCCGGGGTCGCCTGGCTGACCCTCCTGGACGGGGACAGCACGTACGCGGCCGGGGTGCTGCCCCAGATCGTGCTCATCGGGACCGGGGTCGGCGTGGCGATCGTCCCGTTCAACACGGTCATCCTCGCCACCGCCCCGGCCGAGCACGCTGGCATCACGGCGGGTGTCCTGCAGACGGCACTCACCATCGGAGGCTCCGTCGGACTGGCCCTGCTGCTCATCCCGTTCGCCGGGGCGGGCCAGGGGGCCGCGGACACCATCTCCTCGGTCTTCGTCTGGGCCTCCCTCACCACCGTGGCGGCGATCCTGGTGCCTCTCGTGCTCTGGTTCGGTCCGGGGGCCGCGAAGGGCAGGGCTCCCGCCGCGTGAGCGTCCGTCCATGGGCCCGCCCTCGGTACCCGCCCTCGGTCCGTGAACGCGGGGCGCCGGTCCAGCCCCCGGACGCACCGCGCCCCGGTGCCCCTCGCGAGGAGGGGCACCGGGGCGCGGAAGGGGCTGTCGGTGGTCAGGCTCCCGACGCGTCCAGCATGGCCGCGCGCTCGACGACCTTGATCCGCTCACGGCCCTGCTCGGCGCCGAGCGCCTGCTCGTGGGCGTCCAGTCGGTGCCAGCCTTCCTTCGTGGTGTAGCGGACACCGCGCTGCTCCAGGAAGTCGACGATCGCGTCGGCGCCCGGCTGCGTGGGGACGGGCAGCCGTCCGGCGGCGTGGTCCTCCAGCAGGCAGGCCACGGTCTCGTTCGCATCGCCCTTGGTGTGCCCGATCAGGCCGATCGGACCGCGCTTGATCCACCCGGTGACGTACACCGAGGGCATCGGCTCGTCGCCGGCCAGTACGCGCCCGGCAGCGTGCGGGACGGTGCCGGAGACCACGTCGAAGGGCAGCTTCGGGAGCTCCTCCGAGTAGTAGCCGACCGCGCGGTAAACGCTCTGCACGTCCCAGTCCGTGTGGCGGCCCGTGCCCTTCACGTTGCCCGTGCCGTCCAGCTCCGTGCGTTCGGTGCGCAGGGCGACGACGCGGCCGTCCTCGCCGACGACCTCCACCGGGGACTCGAAGAAGTGCAGGAACAGCTTGTGGGGGCGGTCGCCGACGTCCCGGATCGCCCAGTTCTCCAGCGTGGAGGCGACCATGTTGGCCTGCTTGTTCTCCCGCCGCGTGGCGATCGAGCCCTCGTCGTAGTCGATGTCCTCGGGGTTGACGATGACCTCGATGTTCGGCGAGTGGTCCAGCTCGCGCAGCTCCATCGGGCTGAACTTCGCCTGGGCCGGCCCGCGTCGCCCGAAGACGTGCACCTCGAGCGCCTTGTTCGCCTTGAGACCGTCGTAGACGTTCGCGGGGATCTCGGTCGGGAGGAGCTCGTCCGCCGTCTTCGCGAGGATGCGCGCGACGTCCAGGGCCACGTTGCCGACACCCAGCACGGCGACCTTCTCGGCCTCCAGCGGCCAGGTGCGCGGGACCTCCGGGTGTCCGTCGTACCAGGCGACGAAGTCGGCGGCACCGTAGGAGCCCTCGAGCTCGATCCCCGGTATGTCGAGCGCGCGGTCGGCGTCCGCGCCGGTGGAGAAGATCACGGCGTCGTAGAAGGACCGCAGGTCGTCCAGGCCGATGTCGTTGGGGTAGTCGACATTGCCGAACAGTCGCAGCTGCGGCTTGTCCAGGACCTGGTGCAGGGCCTTGACGATGCCCTTGATCCGCGGGTGGTCGGGAGCGACTCCGTACCGGATCAGACCGAAGGGGGCGGGCATGCGCTCGAACAGGTCGATCGATACGCCCGGCTCCTGGGCGGCCTCGGACTTGAGAAGCGCGTCCGCTGCGTAGATTCCGGCAGGACCGGCTCCGACGATGGCGACGCGGACGGGGCGTGTCATGGAGTGATGTTCCTTAGGGCGGACGAGCACGGGCAGAGTGCAGCGGGGTAAGGCTTGGCTTACTCCGCTGCCCCCACGGTACGGCCTGTGCGCGGAAGCCCCTGGAGTGGGGCGAGTGCATATATCGGAAATAAAGGGACGTATGGGCTTGAAGAGGTCCGGTTTCTGTGAACGGATTTCTCTCCAGTCGTCTCATGGGGTTCCAGGGAATGAGACGAGGGGTGGCGGGCAGGCTGTACGCCGGTGTCCCTGCGCGCCCCCGGTCCGCGGCGGAGCCATGATGGACGCACGACCGCAGCACTCCGACGAGAGGACATGTGTCATGCCGATCGAGGGCGAGTACGAGCCGAGCCCGACGCAGTGGGTCCGTGAGCAGGTCGAGCTCATCGAGAGCTCCGGCGGAACGGAGGGGACCACCATGCGCGGCATGCCCGTCATCCTTCTGACGACGCGTGGCGCCAAGAGCGGCAAGGTCCGCAAGACCCCTCTCATGCGGGTCGAGCACGACGGCGAGTACGCCGTGGTCGCCTCGCTGGGCGGCGCGCCCAAGCACCCCGTCTGGTACTACAACGTGCAGGCCGACCCCGAGGTGGAGCTCCGCGACGGCACTCTGAAGCAGGACATGGTCGCTCGCGAGGTCACGGGCGAGGAGAAGGCCCGGTGGTGGGAGCGTGCCGTCGAGGCGTTCCCCGACTACGCCGACTACCAGACCAAGACCGACCGCGAGATCCCGGTCTTCGTCCTCGCCCCGGCCGGGAAGAGCTGAGCCGGACGCCGTGACCGGACCGGCCGGGTCCCGCGGGTGAGCCGGCCGGCCCGACGGGTCCGTACGCCGCACGGACCGTCCCGGCCACGAGGTGCGGCGCGGGCCCCGAAACCCGCCGGCAGCCAGAAACCCGCCGGCAGGCCCGAAGCCCGCTACCAGGCCCTAAGCCCGTCGGCAGGCCCCCAAGCCCGCTACCAGGACAGCCCGCCGACCGCGGAGGCGATCCGCTCCCGGTCCCAGGCCCCGTCGGCGACCAGCACCCGGTAGCGCCGCGTCAGGGTCGCCCCCGGGTCCAGCACCAACTCCTGGTGGAAGGCGAAGGACGGGGCGACCGCCGCATAGGGGGAGGCGCGCACGAACCAGTGCGCCGGATGCGCGCCGCCCGCACCCGAGTGGTCGTTCCCGGGGGAGTGGACGAAGACGAGCGTCGCGTGCCCGTCGGCCTCGTCGTGCTCGCCGCCGTACGCCAGCCAGGGCGCCTGCCGCCCCATCAGGTCCGGCCCCTCGCCGTCGGGGCCGATGATCCGCCCGTCCCGGAAGGCGCGGGGCCCCCGCCAGAACAGACCGGTGTATCCGGCGTCCGGGCGGCCGTGCGTCGTGGGACTGCCGAACCGCAGGGGTTCGCCGCGCCGGTTGGTGACCGCGGACGACCAGGTCAGCGCCCAGCTCCCGGTCACCGCGTCGACGTCGTGGACCTCGATACGGCGCGTCTCCTCGGCCCAGAGCTCGCCACTGCGCGGGTGCCAGGTCAGCCGCTCCGCGAAACGTGCCCCGCCGTCGTGCACCGAGACCTCGTCGAAGCCGGCGTGCGCCATGGAACCGACGCGCTCGGGCAGGGCGCGGTACCCCTCGCCGTGCACATAGCTGTTGCCGCCCCACAGATTGGCGCCCGACAGATGCGAGGCTGTCATCTGCAGACCCTTGTGCCAGCGGTGGTCGTTGGGCCGGTATCCGGTCACCACCTGGCCGGACAATGTGCGCAGGGGGTGGATGTACGGCTTCGGGGCCTCCCACGCGCCCTCGGCCCGGTAGACGTAACGCAGCAGTTCCACGCCGCTCTCCGACGCGATGACGGAGAGGTGCTCGCCGTGCCGGTGGACCAGGTCCACTGCCTTCGTCATGCCGGTGCCTCCGCGGGCTGCTCCACCGGCCGCGCCGTCGACCGATCAGCCGGCCGATCCGCGGCCCGGTCCGCCGGCTGCGGCGCCCAGCCGGGAGCGTTGCCGTGCAGCGCGCCGTAGTACGCATCGCCGGGGCCGATCTCGCCCGCCCGTACGGTTGCCCCGGTGAAGGCCGCCTTGTACAGCGCGGCGACCAGCTCCAGGCTCTTGCGTCCGTCCGCCCCGCTGCTCCGCGGCCTGCGGCGGGCCCGCAGGTCCTCCAGCAGGCCCGTCAGCTGCGCCTCGTGCGAGCTGGGCACATCAGGTCCGAAGTCCCGCCAGACATCCGCCTCCTCCGGTGGGACCCCGGGGGCCGGTGTGATGCGCCAGTCCGCGTTGCGATGCCCGTACAGATGGGTGAGCTCGACCGTCGCACGCTCGCAGTCGATCCGGATACGGCTGACCTCGTCCGGGCTGAGCACGCTGTTCACGACGGTGGCCACGGCGCCGTTCTCGAAGCGTACGAGCGCGGTCGAGACGTCCTCCGTCTCCACGTCGTGCACCAGCCGCCCCGCCATCGCGCGGATCTCCGCCCACGGGCCCAGCAGGTCGAGCAGCAGATCCATCTGGTGGATGCCGTGCCCCATCGTGGGGCCACCGCCCTCGCTGCTCCAACTGCCCCGCCAGGGAACGGAGTAGTACGCCTCGTCCCGGTACCAGGTGGTCTGGCAGTGGGCCACCAGCGGCCTGCCCATGGCCCGGCCGGCGAGCAGCTCCCGGACATGCCGGGCGCCCGAACCGAAGCGGTGCTGGAACACGATCGCCGCGTACGGGCCGTCACCGGAACCCTCCGCCGCCTCCATCGCGTCGAAGTCCTCCAGTGACGGGCAGGGCGGCTTCTCGCACCACACCCACGCCCCGGCGCGCAGCGCGGCCACGGTCTGGTCGCGGTGGAACCGGGGCGGGGTGGCGAGCGTGACCAGGTCCGGGCGCTGCTCGGCCAGCATCCGGTCGAGATCGGTGTACGGGTGGGTGATCCCCGCCTCGGCGCAGAACGCCTCGACCGCCGCGGCGTCGACATCGACGGCGGCGACGATCTCCAGCGGCTGCCCGGCGGCGAGCGCGGTCAGCGCGGGCAGATGACTGCCGCGCGCGATCGCACCCGTGCCGACGATCGCGACCCGCACCGGCTTCCGGTGCGAAGGATGGCTGGTCGTGACAAACACCCCTTCAGGCGGAGACATCGGGGCGCTCACCGGATAGCAAGCGCTTTCTCCCGGGAAACCTAGGCTCCGCGCGCGAGGCGGGTCAAGGGGTCCGGGTCGCGCGCGTGCGTCAGGCCTTCAGCAGCCGCGGCAGCCGTGTGAGCTGCAGGGCGTGCTGGAACGGGCCGCCGCCCTCGTGGTCGTTGAAGTCGTACACCTCGATCTCCTTCTCGGGGTGCGCGTAGGCGTTGAAGGCGGCGAACACCGTGGACGGCGGGCAGGTCAGGTCCTCCATGGCCACGGAGAACAGGGCGGGTGCCCGCCCTCGCGCGGCGAAGTGGACCCCGTCGAAGTAGGCCAGCGTCCTGGCGGTCTGCTCGGCGCGGCCCCGGTGCGTCTTGAGGTAATCACCGATCTCGCGGTACGGCTTGCGGTCGGTCATCCGGGTCGCCCGGGGGAAGTCGCAGAGGAACGGCACGTCCGGGGCGACGGCCGCCAGGTCCGGGATCAGCCCGCCGACGGCCAAGGCCAGCCCGCCGCCCTGGCTCGCACCGATCGCGGCGGTGCGGGACGCGTCGGCCAGCGGATGCGAACGGGCCGCCTCCACCGCGCGTACGGCGTCCGTGATCACTCTGCGGTAGTAGTACGTGGCCGGATCCTCGATGCCCTGGGTCATGAATCCGGGCAGGGACGGGCCGGAGCCGACCGGGTCGGCGGTGTCGCCCGGGGCCCAGCCGCTGCCCTGGCCCCGGGTGTCCATCACGAAGTGGGCCAGGCCGGCCGAGGCCCAGAGCAGATGGGCGTGGGGCAGGCTGCGCCCTCCGCCGTACCCGATGAACTCCACGACCACCGGCAGGGGTTCGGTGGTCCCGGCGGGTATCACGAACCACCCCTTGACCGGGTGGCCGCCGAAGCCGGCGAAGGTGACGTCGTACACGTCGACCGTGACGAGCCCGGTGTCCGTACGCCGCTCGAAGCGGGCGTCCAGGTCGTGCGTCCGTGCCTCGTCGAGCGTGGCCGACCAGAACGCGTCGAAGTCCTCCGGCTCCACCGACCGGCTGCGGTAGGTGTGCAGTTCGTCGAGGGGGAGGTCGAACAGGGCCATGCGGAACCGCCTCATGTCATGAGCGTGAGTGAATGGTCACACCGTACGACGGTCCGCCCGAACGTCAACAAGCGCTCGAATCGTGGGAAAAGACGTTGCCGGGCCGATGACCTCCTGCGAGGCTCCGTGCATGTCCCATACGGAACCCCGAAGTTCGCACCAGGTGGCCGCCCTCTTCTCAGGCGGGCGCCTGACGGCGATCCCCCGGAAGGCCGCCCGCCGCGAGCAGTTGCTGGTGCACCTCGCACAGACACTCTTCGAGCGCGACCGCGTCTACACCGAGCGCGAGGTCAACGACGCGCTGCTCACGGTGCACGAGGACTGCTCGGCCCTGCGCCGCTACCTGGTGGTGGCCGGCCTGCTGGAGCGGCCCCGGGACGGCAGCAGCTACCGGCGGGGGACTCCTTCGCACGGGGCTCCTTCTCACGCGTGAGATGCGACCGCATCCGTGAGAGGGTGTTTTCGTCCCGTTGTTTCATCCCTGATTGCGCGGTTGCGGA
>NZ_JAERUC010000090.1 GCF_016745505.1 Streptomyces silvae
GCCGCCCGCATCGAGGGTGCTCAGTAGATGTTGGCCTCCACCTGTGAGCCTTCCTCGCGGCCGGCGTTGATCTGCGCACGCAGCGAGATCTCGTCGTAGACACGGACCTCCTTGACGATGCGTCCCTCCTGGATCAGGAATTGCGAGACGCCGAGCACCGTGACCGGCTTTCCGGTGATCGGGCCGAAGGACGGGGTGCCGCGGTAGGTGCCGTGCATGGTCCACAGGACCGCCACGCGCAGGCCCGCGTAGCGCGGGGAGAAGTTCGTCTGGATGTCCCGGACCGCGAACCGTGCGTCGGGGAACGGGCCGACCATGGCGAGCAGATCGGCCTGGTAGCGCTCGGGCCGGATGACCGTCCGGTCGCCGATCGTGTGGAGGAACAGGTCACGGTCCATGTAGTCGTGGACCTTGTTCAGCTGACGCTGCGTCCACACCTCGTCGATGAACCGGAGCACCATCTCGCACTCGGGGCGGAACTCGTCCGGACGCTCACCGCTGACCCCGTTGACCAGCACGTCCTGCGGCGGCTCGTCGAGCATCGAGCCGCTGTACCCCTGGAAGGTCAGCTCACGGGCCGCCTCGGCCGGGTCCTGGCCGCGCTGCAGACAGTCGGCGAGGTCGTCGCGCACGACCCACTCCTCCACCATCCGGCCGCGCCTGTAGAGGCAGTTGGCCACGGTGCGCTTGCGGATGCGGATGTTGCGGCCGTCCACGAGGTGCTCGTCGGCGGAGAAGACCAGGTGTGAGCTGAGGAACGCGTCGTCGCCACGCGCCTCCCACACCACGTCCTCGGCCTGGCCGATGTGGCCCGGCGTGCTGCCCATGCGGATCGTGCTGCCCTCGATGACGCCGTCGCGTCCGACGACGGTGCCGAGGCTGGCGTGCACGATCGAGTCGGGCTCGTAGTTGTCGACGATGTGCGCGATGTCGCGGTCGACCCAGATGCGGTCGGTCACCTCGCGGATGAAGTCGTCCGGGTCCTTGTAAGGGAGGTACGCGACAGGGTCCAGGGCCATGGTGCTTTCCGTTTCGGTGATGTGGTGCGTGTGTGAATGCGTATGCATATGGCTGGTTGTGAGGGTAGCCGGGGGCAACTACCGCCCGGCAGGCCTAGCGGGCGAACTTGTCCGCGCCGAGCTGACTCCGGTACGTCTCCGTCATGAAGGCGCTCACGACGGCCAGCGCCAGGAGCGCGCCCACCGCCAGGTAGGCCCAGACGGCATAGATGGTGTCGAAGGTGCTGACCAGCAGGGTCGCGACGAACGGCGTGGTGCCCATGAAGATGGAGAACGAGCTGTTGTACGCGATGGCGCTGGCGCTGAACCGGGTGCGGGTGGTGAACAGTTCGGCCGCGCAGACGGTCACGATGCCCGTGAGGAAGAACTCCGGCACGAGGTAGATGAGCTGGCTGGCCACGGCCGTCCCGAAGGTGCCGTGCTCGCCGACCATGAAGGCGACCGGGACCAGCACGATGCAGGCGATGGCGCCGGTGACCAGCATCGGCTTGCGCCCGATACGGTCCGACAGGATGCCGGCCAACGGCAGCATCGGGATGAGGACGGCGATGGAGATGGCGTTGGAGGTGAGGGCCATCCACCGCGGCAGGCCCAGTGTGTCGGTCAGGTACTGGGGATAGAAGGTGACCCAGGTGTAGGACAGGATCGCGAGCATGATCGATATCCCGCAGAAGACCAGGATCGGCCGCCACTGCGAGCGCAGCGCCTCACGGATCGGGTCCTTGACGACGTCCGTCCCCTCGCTGGTCGCGCGGATGAACTCCGGCGTCTCCTCGATGTGACGGCGCAGCCACACCCCGACCAGGCTGAGCGGGATCGCCAGCAGGAAGGGGATCCGCCAGCCGTACGAGTCGAGGGCCTCGCCCTCGAACACCCAGCTGGTCAGGGCCGCCGTGCCGGCGCCGGCGAGGGTACCGACGAAGCAGCTGTTGGAGGCGTACGACGTGTAGTAGGCGCGCCGGTTGGGCTCCGCCCACTCCACGATGAACGCGACGGCCCCGACGTACTCGCCGCCGGAGACGGAGCCCTGGACGACGCGCAGCAGCAGGAGCAGCACCGGAGCGCCGACGCCGATCTGCTGGTAGGTGGGCAGCGCGCCGATCAGGGCGGTGGCCACGCCCATGGCGACGATGGTCCACAGCAGGGTCTTCTTGCGGCCCACCCGGTCGCCCCAGCGGCCCACGAGGGTGCCGCCGAGCGGGCGGAACAGGCAGGCGACGGCGATGATCGCGTACGTGCTCAGGACCGCCACGGTCCTGTCGCTCTCGGGGAAGAACGCCGGAGCCATGATCGGCGCCATGTAGCCGTACAGGCCGTAGTCGAACTGTTCGACGAAATTACCTATGCTTCCCGCGCCGATCGCTCGGCGCACCGCCTTCCGCCTGTTCGGGTCGGCCTGGGGGGAGGTGACGGCTGGGCCGGGTGGCGCCGTGGCGGACATGGCTGCTCCGATCACGCGAGGATTGGGGGTGCATACGTATGAATCAGATGAACTGGTCGAGAACACTCAGGACCCGGGTCCGGGGCGTCAAGAGTGTGCCGGGAGTGGGCCGGAGGCCCCGGAAAGCGGCAGCCGGGAGCCCGGCGGGGCGGTGCGCACAAAGGCGAGCCGCCCAGCCGCAGGCAGGGTCCTCGGCTGTCCCGGAACCGGTCAGGCAGGGGCGTCGGCCGCGTCCGTCGTGCCGGGCCCGGCCAGGGCGCGCATGGTGTCCATGAGGACATGGGCCATGTTGTAGAGGACGAGCTGCGCCCCTTGGCGCTCGGCGGTCCGGCCGGCGTCGAGGCTCGGCACGATCGTCATCACCGCGCGCTTGTGGGCCCGCGCCGCGTCGTGTGCCCGCGCGGTCAGCCCCTCGACGACGCCGGCCCCCGGGAAGCCACAGTCCACGGCCAGATCGGCGGGGCCCACCAGGACCGCGTCCACCCCCTCGGTGCCGAGGATCGCCTCGGCGTCCTCGCAGGCGCGCCGGGTCTCGACCATCGCCACGACCAGGGTCTCGCGGGACGCGGCCACATGGTCGGCCGCCGTGACCGTGCCGAACCGGCCCGCTCTGCTGTAGGTGGCGAAGCCTCGCTCTCCCCACGGCGCGTAGTGGCTGGCCGCCACCGCCCGCGCCGCGTCCTCGTGGCTGTCCACATGAGGGAAGATCAGCCCGGCCGCACCCAGGTCAAGGCAGCGCAGCGCGAGCGCCGGCTCGGCCGAACCGACGCGTACGAGGACATCGGTCCCCTGCGCGGCAGCGGCCGTGAGGTGCTGCTGGAGGAGGGCGGTGTCGGCGGGGCCGTGCTCGCAGTCGATGACGACGTAGTCAAATCCCGCGACACCCGCCATCTCCACCAGCGTCTCCGAGGGGAGCCGCAGCAGGGCGCCCCGCAGCTGCTCGCCGTCCGCCAGCCTCTGCTTGAGGCTGCGGCGCGGTGTGCGGTGCGCGGTCACCGGGCCACCATCCCCGCGGAGAGGTCGATGTCGGCCCCGCACAGTCCGCGCATGCGCAGCATCGCGGTGACGGCCTCGCCCACCTCGGCCTCCGTGACCATCCGCCCCAGGGCGGAGCGTCCGACGAACTCCTGCTCGGCCTGGGCGTAGGTGCTCCCGGTGCGCTCCGCCTCCAGACGGAAGTTGCGTTCCATGCGGGGACCCGAGACGGGCCCGGGGGAGAGCGAGTTGACCGTGACACCCAGCGGTCCGACCTCGCCGGCGAGCGTGGTCGTGAGGCCGATGACCGCCATCTTCGAGGCGCAGTACGGGGTACGCCGAAGCAGCGGGCGCTTGCCCGACACCGAGGCGATGTTGATGACGTCGCCCGCACCCCGCGCGGTCATGGCGGGAAGGAAGGCCCGGCACATCAGGAACACCCCGCGCACGTTCACGTCGAAGACCTCGTCCCACTCCTGCGGGGTGATCTCGGTCAGCGGGGCGACCGGGCCCGCGATCCCGGCGTTGTTGACCAGGATCGATATCTCCTCACCGGCCAGCCCCCGGGCGAGCTCCTCGACGTCGTCAGGGCGGGAGACGTCGCAGACGCGGTACGAGACCTGCGGGCCGAAGTGCGCCGCGGTCTCCTTGAGCGCGGCCTCGTTGCGGCCCGTGATCACCACATGGGCGCCGTCGGCGAGCAGCGCCCCGGCCACGGCCCGGCCGAGGCCGCTGCCGCCGCCGGTGACGAGAGCGGTGCGACCGGCCAGCGGTGCGGTGCGGCCGCTCATGCGGCACCCTCCTCGTTCCACGGCAGGGTGCCCTTGCCGTACTTGGCGGCGCGGACGTCTCCGGAGCGGGCATGGCCCTCGAAGAGCTCGACGCGCGCGGCCCGGCCGCACACCTCGCCGAGCAGTGCGGACGACGCGGTGTCGGTGACCTCCTGGTACGTCACCGTCTTGAGGTACTTGCCGACCCACAGGCCACCCGTGTAGCGGGCGGCGCCACGGGTGGGCAGGACGTGGTTGGTGCCGATGACCTTGTCGCCGTAGGAGACGCAGGTGCCCTCACCGAGGAAGAGCGCACCGTAGTCGCGCATCTTCTCCAGTGCCTGGCGGGGGTTCTCGGTCAGCACCTCGACGTGCTCGCTGGCGTAGGAGTCGGCGATCCGGAAGGCCTCGTCGAGGGTCTCGGCCACCACGATCTCGCCGTGGTCGCGCCAGGCGGGTTCGGCGAAGTCCTTCGTGGGCATGCCCGGCAGCAGGCGCTCGATGTGCCGCTCGACCTCGCGGCCCAACTCCTCGGAGGTCGTGACCAGCACGGCGGGGGAGTCCGGGCCGTGCTCCGCCTGCGACAGCAGGTCGACGGCCACGACGAACGGGTCCGCGTTCTCGTCTGCGATCACCAGGATCTCGGTCGGACCGGCGAACAGGTCGATGCCGACCTCGCCGAACAGCTGCCGCTTGGCCTCCGCCACGTACGCGTTGCCCGGTCCCGCGAGCATCGGGACGCGGCCGATGGTCTCGGTGCCCACGGCCAGCGCGGCGACGGCCTGGACACCACCCAGCAGGTAGATCTCGTCGGCGCCCGCGAGGTGCATCGCGGCGACCGTCGCGGCGGGGATCTCGCCCCGGATGGGCGGTGTGCAGGCGGCGACGCGGGGCACGCCCGCCACCTTGGCGGTCACGATCGTCATATGGGCCGACGCCGTCAGCGGGTAGCGCCCGCCGGGCACGTACGCGCCGGCGGCGGCCACGGGCACGTGCCGGTGCCCGAGGCGGACGCCGGGCAGCGTCTCGATCTCGACGTCGGCCAGCGAGTCACGCTGGGCCTGCGCGAACGTACGTACCTGCTGCTGTACGAAGCGGATGTCGTCCAGGACCGTGCCGGGCACCTGGGACACGATCCGCCGGACCTCGTCGGCGCTCAGGCGGAACGACTCGGGGCTCCACTTGTCGAACTGCTCGGAGTACTCACGGACCGCGTCGTCACCGCGACGGCGGATGTCGTCGAGGATGGCGTGGACGCGCTCGGCGACATCGGCCCGGGCCGCGCTCACCTGCGCGGCGGGGACGGGGGACTTGAGGTGTCGGGGCATGACGGCTCTCTTCCGGTGAGGATGAAGGGGGCGGGGGTGGTGCGTTCAGGGAGCGGCGGGCGCCGGTCCCGTACGGCCGGCGGCCGCGACGAGTGCGCGCAGTGCGGCCGTCACCGCCTCCGGCCGCTGCCACGGCAGCAGGTGTCCCGCCTCGGGCAGCAGGGTCAGGGCGGCTCCGGGGACCGCGTCCGCGATCGCCCGGTGGAAGGAGGGCGGGCACAGGGCGTCCCGCTCCCCGGCCAGTACGGCGGTGGGGCAGCGGGCCGTCCGCAGCGCGGGGGCCGCGTCCGTGCGGGTGGCCTGCGCGGCGAGCTGGGCGCGGGTGGCGGTGGCGCCCACCGCGTGCGCCATGGCGCGGTAGCGCCCGGCGGCCTCGGGCGTGGGGGTGCGGTCGGGGAACATGTCCGGCAGCGTCTGCTCGACGACGTCCGCGAACCGGCCGGCCGCGATCAGCTCGTCCATCGCCCGCCAGGCCGCGTACTGCTCGGGACGCGGCGGGCCGGCGTTGGTCGCCATCACGCACAGACCCGCGATCCGGCCGGGCGCCCGGCGCAGCGCCTCGAAGCCGGCGATGGCTCCCAGGCTGAGCCCGACCAGCACGAACGGACCCGCCACCGCGGCGAGCACGTCCTCGGCGAGCGCCCCGATGTCCCCGCGCCGCAGGGCGACGTGGTGGACGTGGTGGCCCTCGGGGAAGCCGACGTCGCGCCACAGGCTCGCGTCGCAGAGCATCCCGGGCACCACGACGAACGGCAGCGGACGGTCCGTGACCCCGTGTTCCACACCGGTCACCCCCTCGTGCTCCACGCCGGTCACCAGGAGCGCGCGGAGCGGGGCAGCAGGGCGTACGGGGCGACGTAACCGTTGTGGTCGATGCCCAGGCCCGCGTCCGCCGCGCTCTTGTGCACCTCCTCGTCCCACTCCAGACGGACCCGCCCGTCACCGGAGTTGACCACGAGGAGGTCGCCCTGCTCGTCGCCGACGTTGCGTACGGTGCGCCAGGCGCTCTGCGGGACGGAGAGCATGTCGCGGGGGCCGAGACGGACCGGCAGGGGGTCGGTGCGGTTGAGGGTGACCTCCCACAGGCCGTCCTTCACGATCAGGGTCTGGGTCTCGTGCTGGCGGTGCGCCGAGACGCCCTGCCCCGGGTCGGCGCGGAGCCAGGCGACGTTGTGCCCGTGCGGATTGAACACGCGGGGCTCCTGGTGCGGGTCCTCCGTCATGCCGTATCCGATGACGCAGCTCAGCCGGGCGCCGCCGCCGGGCAGGGTGCTGTCGAGGAAGGGGTGCTCGGAGAAGACCAGCTCGTCCGCGGCAGCGATGCGGCGCTTCATCTCGTCGGGGGTGTAGTGGCGCAGCCGGTCGATGTGCTCCTGCGCCATCGGGCTGACCAGCTCGGACTCCGGCGGGAGGGGGTCGCCGGCGACCGTGTCCACCAGCTGGTTGTCCGCGGAGAGGTACAGACCGTGCTTCCCGGCCTCCCGCAGGACCGAGGGGCCCCAGATGATGCCGCCGGTGTGGTCCATGCCCAGCACGGTGAACATCCAGCCGTCGTCCGGACCGGTGTTGGTGAAGCCGCGGAAGATCCAGGTGGGGATGGAGGCGATGTCGCCGGCCCTGAGGGTGAGTTCGCCCTCGGTGCCGTCGGCGCCCCAGCGCAGCAGGTACTCGCCCTCGGTGCAGACGAACACCTCGGCGGTGTAGTGCAGATGGAGGTTGTTGGTGATGCCGTGCGGCATCGCGGCGGCACCGATGTTGTAGCCGTGCGGCAGCCGTAGGTTGACGTGCTGACCGGCGGCCTGCGAGACGCCCGGCCCGATCATCGCGTAGTTCTCCTTGCGGTCCGACCCGGGCGTACGGCAGTCGATGAACGCCTGGTTGCAGGAGACGAAGTCGCTGCGCCGGACCGTGCGGCGGGCCAGCTCGCTGGGTGATACGACGACATCGGGCATGACTGCCATGATTGCTTGCTCCTCGCGTGTGAATACGTATGCATTCCATGACAGGCGCCGTTGCGGTGGATGTCAAGGGGGAGGGGTGAGGTAATTGTCGGTGCGGGCTTTTCCGGACGCGCCGCGACGCCCCGGGCGGCGGGATGCGGGGCGTGTGTACGGCATACGTATACTGGACCGGAGGCGCGGTCGGGCGGCTCCGGGTGGCGACGAGGAGAGAGCCGATGGGGATCACCAGTCACGACGTGGCCAAGCTGGCAGGTGTCTCGCAGCCCACGGTCTCCCGCGCGCTGCGCGACGACCCCCGTGTGTCCCGGGCCACCCGCGAGAAGGTCAGGCGGGCCGCCGAGGCGCTGAACTACGTGCCGAGCGAGGCCGGGCGCACGCTGTCCACGAGCGCCACCCGGCGGGTGGGCGTCATCGTCACCGATCTGACGAACCCGTTCTACCCGCATGTCATCGCCCCCCTCCACGACGAACTGAGCAGCCTCGGCTACCGGATGATGCTGATCACCGAGCGGTCCGACGAGGCGGTCGCCGAGGAGAAGCTGCTCGACCAGTCGATGGACGGCGTCGTCCTCGCCACCGCCACCACGGACTCCCGGCTGCCGGCCCAGCTCGACCGGCGGGGCATGCCGTACGTCTTCCTCAACCGCGACACCGGACGCAGCGACGACTTCGCCTCCGTCGTCGACAACGAAGGCGGCGGACGGCTCGTCGCGCGGGAGCTCGCGGCCCTGGGGCACCGGCGTGTCGCCGGGATCTTCGGTTCCGCCAACACCACGACGGGGCGCGAGCGCGAGATGGGCTTCCGGCTGGCCCTCGCCGAGGCGGGCGTAGGGCTTCCGGAGAGCCGGGTGGTGCGCGGGGCCTTCGAGTACGAGACCGGCTACAGCGCGCTGCCCGCCCTCCTCGATGCGGACGAGCCGCCCACAGCGGTCTTCTGCGGCAACGACGTCGTCGCCATCGGTGTCCTGAACGCCGCGCTCGCGGCGGGCGTCAGGGTCCCCGAGGACCTCACCGTCATCGGCTTCGACGACCTCCCGATGGCGGCTTGGGAGGTGTTCCGGCTCACCACCGTCCGGCACGATCTGCGGGAGCTGTCGCGTCAGGCGGCGCGGCTGCTGGTGCGGCGGATCGCCAAGGAGGTCGACCCGGCCGGTGAACGCCTTGTGCTGCCCACCGAGTTCGTCCCCCGCGCCACGCACGCCCGCGCCCGCTGAGCTCCGCGCCCGCCGACCCGCCCCGGCCCGGTCAGGCGGCCGGCTCCGGTGTCCGCACCGCGTCCCGGGTGCCGACTGCCGGGCCGTCGCCGCGGGCACCCGCCCGGCGCTGCCGCACCACCCCCACCGCGACGAGCGCGGCGGCGAGCCCCAGTGAGAGCCACAGCTCCAGCCGGTGGCCCGGCAGTACGGCCATGAGCACCAGCACCCCGGCGATGAAGGCGACCGTGGCGAGGGTGAGGTAGGGGAACCCCCACATCCGGACCTCGGCCGGCAGCCCGCCCTTGCGGCGCGTCGCGTACTGGGTGAGCGCGATGACCATGTACATCATCAGGGCGATCGCGCCGCTGGAGGCGATGAGGTACGAGAAGACGTCCGGCAGCAGATAGTTGGCGATCACCGCGGCGATCCCGATGACGGTGGAGGCCACGACCGCGTTGCTGGGCACCCCGTGCCGCGACGTACGCGCGAAGGCGGCGGGTGCGTCCCCCCGGCCGGCCAGCGAGAACATCATGCGGGACGCGGTGTAGACGGCGGAGTTGAGGCAGCTACTCACGGCGACGACGAGGACGACGTCCATGATCCACGCGGCGCCCGGGATGTTCATCCGGTCGAGGGCCGCCTGGTAGGAGCCGCCCGCCAGGTCGTCGGCGTTCCACGGCACGAGGCAGACAACGATGAGGATCGAGCCGATGTAGAAGAGGCCCAGCCGCCAGACCACGGCGCGGACGGCCTTCTTGATGTTCTTGCGCGGCTCCTCGGACTCGGCGGCGGCGATGGTGACGATCTCGCTGCCCTGGAAGCTGAACATCGCGGTGAGCAGGCCGGCGATGACGGCCATGGCGCCTTGCGGGGCGAAACCGCCGTGGCTCCAGAGGTTCGACACGCCGTGGGTGTCCGAGCCCGGCAGCACACCGAGCACGGCGAGCACACCCAGGACCAGGAACGCCACGATCGCGATGACTTTCAGAAGGGCGAACCAGTACTCGAACTCCCCGTAGTTGCGCACCGCGAGCAGATTGCTGCCCGCGAGGACGGCGATCACCAGGAGCGCCGGGATCCAGCTCGGGACCGAGGTCAGACCGGCGATCACCTCGCCCGCGGCGATGGCCTCGATGGGGATGACGAGGATGTAGAACCACCAGTACAGCCAGCCGATCGAGAAGCCCGCCCAGCGGCCCAGCGCGCGGTCGGCGTAGGTGGAGAAGGAGCCTGTGTCCGGCTGGGCGACGGCCATCTCGCCCAGCATCTGCATGACGAGCACCACGAGCGCGGCGGCCAGCAGGAACGAGATCAGGACGGCAGGCCCGGCGGCGGTCACGGCGGTGGACGAACCGACGAAGAGGCCGGCACCGATCACCCCGCCGATGGAGATCATGGTGATCTGGCGGCCCTTCAGGCCCTGGGTGAGAGCGGTGCCGCTCCCGCCTCCGGGAGGCGCGGACGGCGCGGACGGGCGATGTCGCATGGGGGACCTCGGGTGTGGGCGGAGTCAGGGGGAGCCGGTGCGGCCCGGGGCGCGGCCGAAGGGCGCGGTCGTACGGGCGCGCACCGGCGATCCCGTGCCGCCGCACGCGGAGCGGCGGCACGGGAGAGCGGTCAGAGCTGGTCGCGCAGGGCGGCCGGGATCTCGTCGAACGCGCCGGACGTCCGCCCGATCCGGTCGATGCGGAGCGTCGCCGTGGCGCCGTGGGCGGCCAGCCCCTCGAAGGCCGAGATGCGCTCGACGGCGGGGGCGAGGGAAGCGGTCCCCTCCTTCGAGGCACGCTGGTACGTCAGCGGCTTGAGGAAGCGGGAGACGGAGAGCCCCGCGTTGTAGCGGGCCGTCTTGCCCGTGGGCAGCACGTGGTTGGTGCCGGCGATGCCCTTGTCGGAGTACGCGACCGTCGACCACGACCCGATGAACAGCGATCCGTAGTTGGAGAGGTTCTCCAGGTAGTAGTCGTCGTCCTCGGTCTGGATCTCCAGGTGCTCCGGGGCGATGACGTCGGCGACGGCGACGGCGTCGGCCCGGTCGTCCACCACGACGACGGACCCGAAGTCACGCCACGCGGGGCCGGCGATGTCCCGGGTGACCAGGGACTCCAGCTGGCGGTCCATCTCCGCGATCACCGCGCGCCCCAGCTTCTCGGACGTGGTGATCAGCGCGGCGGGCGAGTTGGGTCCGTGCTCGGCCTGGCCCAGCAGGTCCGCCGCGACCCACTCGGGGTCGGCGCTGTCGTCGGCGATGACGGCGACCTCGGAGGGGCCGGCCAGCAGGTCGATGCCGACCCGGCCGAACAGCTGCCGCTTGGCCTCGGTGACGAACGCGTTGCCCGCGCCGACCAGCATGTCGACCGGCGCCTCGCCGAGCAGGCCGAAGGCCATCGCGCCGAGCGCCTGGACGCCGCCGAGCGCGAACACCCGGTCGGCGCGCGACAGGTAGGCGCCGTACAGGACGGCGGGGTGCGCGCCGTGCTCACCCGAGGGGGGAGTGCACGCCAGCACCGTGGGCACACCGGCGGTCTTCGCGACGTTCACCGTCATGAAGGCGCTGGCGAGCAGCGGGAAGCGGCCGGCCGGCAGGTACGCGCCGACCCGCGAGACGGGGACGTAGCGCTGGCCGCCGGCGACACCCGGGGCGACCTCGACCTCGAAGTCCGTCAGGTGCTCGCGCTGCGCGGAGGCGAACCGGTGGGTGCGCTCGTAGCCCATCTCCAGGGCGGTGCGGACGTCCGGGGGCAGGGCGTCCCCCGACTTCTTGAGCTCGGTGGCCCCGATCTCCACGTCGCCGGACCAGCCGTCCAGCTCCTGGGCGTAGGCGCGCACCGCGTCCATGCCCTTGTGCTCGATCTCCTTCAGCATCTGAGAGACCCGCTCGACCACCTTGGGGTCGCGCTGGGCGGGGGGACCGTCCACGGACGGCTTCTTGAGCCACTGGAACGGGGGGAGGGCCTGTGCTTCGTCGTGCGTGATCTGCATGGCAGGGACGCTAGACGCCACGCTGCCACAGGACCAGAGGGGCGATTCCTGTCCCATCCACAGGGTTTCCCTGACCCATGGGAGGCTCCGGCTCAGAGACCGAGGTCGGTACGGAGTTCGCGCAGGGTGTCCTCGGCCAGCCGGGCGAGCTCTCGGGTGGCCCGCGACAGCGGATGCCCCCGCCGCTTCACGAGGGCGATCGTGTCGTAGAGGGGGTCGGCGAACGAGGCGGTGTGCAGCCCCGGGGGGAACGCCGGACCGGCGACCACCGCCCGGCTGGCGATCGTGTCGCCCACCCCGGCCGCCACCAGGCCCAGCGCGGCCTCCACACGCTCCAGCTCGATGAGCGGATCGATGCCGACCCCGGCGAGCTGGGCCCGCTCCGCGAGCTGCCGCCGGGTGGGGTCCTGCCAGCCGTAATGGGCGTCGTAGAGAACCAGCGGGGCCCGGGCGAACGCCTCCATCGTCACCGGGACGCGGGTCCGTTCCTCGCTCGCGCTGATGTAGAACACCTCGTCGCGCAGGAGCGGGGTCACCACCAGCCCCTCGTCGTCGATCGGCAGGACCACGAGTCCCGCCTCGATCCGGCCCGCGGCCACGGCGGCCGCGGTCTCCGACGAGTTCTGCCCCACGAGCCTGACCCTGACCGACGGATACCGGGCGTGGAACATCTGGACGAGGTTGGACAGCAGGTAGTAGTCCGCGTTGCGGAGCACCCCGAACGTGGCGGTCCCGCCGCCCAGCGACCCCAGCGAGCGCACCGCCCGCGTCCCGCCCTCGGCGGCCTCCAGCGCCTGCTGGGCGTACGGCAGCAATTCCTGGCCGGCCGAGGTCAGGGTCAGGGTGCGGCTGCCCCGCGCGAACAGTTCGGCGTCGAGCTCCGTCTCCAGGCGCCGCACCAGTTCGGAGGCCGACGCCTGGGCGATGTCCATGGCCTGCGCCGCCGCGGTGAACGACCCGAGTCGCCCCGCCTCGACGAAGGCCCTCAGCTGGGTGAGGGTCATACGAATCTCCGCGTCCTGTGTTCGGTGGGCCGGTGGCCCTCGTTCTACCACGGAGCCACTGGGTCTCCCTGTGGATCGCGCTGGGTGATGGGATCTTGTCCTGCGGCAGACCTGATGATTGGCTCGTCAGCGCCCCGGACACCACGGGCCACCCCCCTGCGCGAAAGTTGCCCCCGATGACGGTCCCCCTGACGATCGGCCTCGTCCAGACGGCCGCGCTCCACCACACCGCCGACGACTCGGAGGCGTTCGCCGCCGACGTACGCCGTGTCGTCGAGGCGCACCCCGACGTACGCCTGCTCGCCTATCCGGAGCTGCATCTGTGCGGTCACGGGCCCGGCGAGGACCCCGGGACGGTCATGACCGAGGCGGCCGAGCCGCTGGACGGCCCCCGTGGCACCCGACTCGCCGCCCTCGCCCGCGAACTGGGCATCTGGCTCGTGCCCGGCAGCGTCTACGAACAGGGCGCGGACGGCCGGATCTACAACACCGCCCCCGTCTACTCGCCCTCCGGCGAACGGGTCGCCGAGTACCGCAAGATCTTCCCGTGGCGGCCGTACGAGACCACGGCGTCCGGCAGCAGTTTCGTGGTCTTCGACCTGGAAGGCCACGGACGCGTGGGCCTGACGATCTGCTACGACGCCTGGTTCCCCGAGACCACCCGCCACCTGGCCTGGCAGGGCGCCGACCTCGTGCTCAACCTGGTGCGCACCCCCACCGTCGACCGCGCCCAGGAGGTCGTGCTGGCACAGGCCAACGCGATCGTGAACCAGGTGTTCATGGCCAGCCTCAACGCGGCGTCGCCGGACGGCATCGGCCGCAGCGTCGTCGTGGACCCCGAGGGGCATACGCGCGCCGAGGCCGGGCCCGGTCCGGCGGAGGTCCTGACGGACGTGCTGGACCTCGCCGAGGCACGGAGGGTGCGCGCCCGGGGAACGGCGGGCCTCACCCGGGTGTGGGACCCGTTCACGGACGGTCAGCCCCCGCTCGAACTCCCCCTGTACGCGGGGACGATCGACCCGGAACGCTGGCGCCGCGAAGCCCGGCCGTGAGAACCGCCGCGCCCGATGAGGACACCCCCGGCCGGACGGCGTACCTCACCGGCCGGGGCTCCGTGCCTCAGCGGCCGGACGAAGAACCGGAGGACGCGGCCTCGGTCCGCAGCCAGACGGTGGTCCACGGCGGGAGCGCGTCACCGGTCAGCGGCGCGGAGGCGAGGAGGACCTCTCCCCGCGGCAGCCGCACGGGCTCGTCGGACAGATTGCTGACGGTCTGCCAGCCCCCGGTCCGCTCGAAGTGCAGCAGCCCCTGACGCACCGGCTCCCGCGGGTCCGCCCATACCAGCGTCTCGTCCGCGACCAGGGTGCGACGCAGTCGCAGAGCCTCCCGGTACAGCTCCAGGAAGGAGCCCTCGTCCCCGCGCTGCGCCTCCGCGGCGTAACGGCCCCAGCCGGAAGGCTGCGGCAGCCACGAGCCGCCCGAACCGAACCCGAAGCTGCTGCCGTCGGCGGTCCACGGCAGCGGGACCCGGCAGCCGTCGCGTCCCTTGACGCGTCCGCCGCTGCGTACCCACATCGGGTCCTGGAGGTCCGCGCGGTCCAGGTCGGCGACCTCGGGCAGGCCCAGCTCCTCGCCCTGGTAGACGTACGCGGAACCGGGCAGCGCCAGCATCAGCAGCGCGGCGGCCCGCGCCTTGCAGTCACCCGCAGCCAGGTCCGGGGCCGGCTCCCGGCCGTCGGTGAGCAGCCACGCCCAGATGTCGCGCTTGCCGTGGTCGCCGGGCAGGGCGTAGCGCGAGACATGACGTACGACGTCGTGGTTGGAGAGCACCCAGGTGCTCGTCGCACCGGCGTCGAGGGCGTCGGCGAGCGCGGTGTCGATGGTGGCGCGCATCTCGTCGGCGTCGAGCCGTGCGCCGAGGAAGTCGAAGTTGAACGCCTGGCCCAGCCCGTCGGCCGAGGCGTAGGCCATGCGCCGTGAGGTGCCCACCCAGGCCTCCGCGACGGCGAAGCGCGGCGGGTCGTACGTGTTGAACACCTGGCGCCAGCCACGGTAGACCCACAGCGGGTGACTGCCGTCGAGCGGCAGGGCGTCGGGCTGGTAGCTCTGCTGGTCACCGAGGTCGCGCAACGGTGCGCGCAGATCCTTGGCGAGGCCGTGGGCGACATCGACGCGCCGTACGAGGATCAGGGCGCGCCCAGTGGTGCCGGCGACACAACTGGTTCTGTGGGAGTGCGCGTAGGGCGAGGCTCGTACGTACTCGGCCAGTTGGTTGTCGTACCCCCGGTGTAGCGTCCAAGCGGAGTACAGGTTCATGCTCTGCGGTTGACCGGAGGCGCGCGGATGACGAGTACGACAGGCAAGCCCGTGGTGGTGGTGTCCAGGCGCATCAAGGCCCCGGCGGAGGACATCTTGCGGATCCTGGCCGACCCCGGGCGGCACCCGGACCTCGACGGCTCCGGGATGCTGCGTGGTGGCGTCTGCGACGCCGTGGTCTCGGGCGTGGGGGACGTCTTCGTGATGCGGATGCACTACGAGCGTTACGGCGACTACGAGATGAACAACCATGTCTTCGAGTACGAGCCGGACCGCCGCATCGGCTGGGAGCCGAGGCCCGGTCGCGGGCACCCGGACGCCACCGAGCAAGAGGCCGCGTGGGGCCATCGGTGGATCTTCGACCTGCTCGCGGACGGCGCCGGAGCGACGGTGGTGACTGAGATCTTCGACGGTTCGCGCATGCCGGAGGACAAGCGCGCGGAAGTGGACAGCGGGCGTGCCTGGTGGCAGACGCAAATGGTGAGCACCCTGGAACGCCTCGCCGAACTGAGCGCCGGCCGGTGAACGCCGAACTCGACGCCCTCAAGGGCGCCCTGGACCGCCAGCGCGAGCACGTCCTCGGGATCCTCGAAGGGCTCTCGGAGGAGGATCTGCGGCGGCCGGTGCTGCCCAGCGGCTGGAGCTGCCTGGCATTGCTGCGCCACCTCACCCTGGATGTCGAACGCTTCTGGTTCCCCGGGGTGATCGCGGGCGAACCGGACGTGGCCGGACAGCTCACGGCAGGGGCGGAGGCGCATTGGTACGTACCCGAGGGGATGAGCGCCGAGGAGGTCTTCGCCGACTATCGGGCGACCATCGCGCGCGCGGACGCCGTACTCGCTGCCGCCGCGCCCGAACAGAAGCCTGCTGCCTGGCCCATGGAGATCTGGCCGACCTGGCAGCTGCCTGACGTGCGACACATCCTGATCCACGTGCTCACTGAAGTTGCCTGCCACAGCGGTCACTTAGATGCGGTGCGCGAACTGATCGACGACACCACCTGGCTCGGCGGCAACCCCTACGCCGACATTGCGGACACGGCCTAGGGCCTGTTGCGAAAGTGCTGGGCACAGCCACTCGCTGTGGACTGCGACGGCCGCCTCATAGCGGATGGCGGTTGACCAGCAGACGGTCTGGCGACGTCAAGGCTTGCAGGCAGGACAGGTTATTGGCGGTTGAGATTGCGGGTCACTCCGGCGGCGATGGTTGTGGCGAGGATCCAGCCTGCCGCGATCAGAAGATAGGACAGCCACTGGTAAAGGCCGGTGGGAGCGAATGCCTTGTCCTGGCCGAAGTCGATGATGGGCAGGAGGAGGTCAAGGGCATAGATGACAGGGTTGAAGTCCGGGCCTTTGCCCCGCTCGGCCGCGGGCGGCTGGTTCAGTCCGTAGGCGACTGAGCCGAGGAGCAAAAGAGCCAGGAGCCAGGCCATGGCACGGAGGGGGCGGAAACCGTAGCCGACAGTAGCGTCCTGGAGGTAGCCCCAGAGTTTGCCGTGCCAAAGCAGCGTGGTCCGGTGCCGGCGTTGCTTGGCGAGTTGGACCGCACGGGCTTCGGCGTCGTCACCGACGCGGCGGTACGAGGCCGCGAGTTGCTCGTAGGCGTGCTGCACGAAGCCGTCTTCGTCTCGCTCGAGTAGGGCGAGTCGTTGTGCGGCTGGCAGGCGCGGGGCGAGGGTCTCGTACGTCAGGCCCTCCAGGCGTACCCTGGCGGGCCAGACTTCGGGCTTGGCGTGGATGATCTTGAAGTGGGCGTAGTGCATTTTGGCGTCACCTGAGACTGGGGCCGCGTCCCAGAGCGAGAACCCTGCTGCCTCACAGCTGCTGATGCCCAGTGCGACACCGCCCGGGTTGCGGAGCCGGGCCTCGATGAAGGTGAGCCAGCCGGTGACCTTGGCGGCGGTGCTCGGCCCGCTGGGCGATGGATGCGGGCCTGCTGGTGGTGACGCTGACGCGCCGGTACGTCGATGACTCGGAGGTGCTCTACTCCGAGTTCGCGGATTACGACCTGGGCCAGGCCGTCGCCCATATGACTGTTCAGGCCCAGGCCATCGGATTGGCCGCGCATCAATTTCGGGCTTTCGACAAGGAAGGGCTGACCAAGGAGCTGGACCCGAACCCGGGTTGGGCGATCATCTCCATGGTCGCAGTGGGCAAGGCGGCCGGCGGACCGCCGGAGGGCCGGGCCCGGCACAGCGTCGCGTACTTGCGCTCCGCTGCCTGGTCACCGGGGGAGTGACGGACGAACTCGCTGCCCGCAGCACCCGGCCCTCACAGGCGTCACCGCTCTCCTCGCTCTGCACCGAGGGGTCGTTACCGAGAGGTCGTTAAGTCCGTCTCTGGTAGCGGCCCGCGTACGGAGGGGAGGAAATCACTCGGTGAAGACCTTCACGGAGTCGGCGCTCCCGCCGTTTCGGTTGACGCCGACGAAGAAGTCGCCCCCCACGTGCGTAACATCTTCGATCTCGTCGGTCAGGTTGTTCCCGGGAATCCCGATATCGCTCTCCACGTCACCTCCGGACCAGTTGTACTGGTACACCCAGTTCCATCCGGTGTCGGGCGTTGAACTGTTGATGGACTTGGTGTTCCAGATGTAGTTCTCGGAGCAGTCGATGCCTTGGTCGGAACGATTGTCGTGACTCGTCAGGTTGCTTTTCACCAGCGTCCATCCGCTCGTCAGTGAACCGGCACCGGGATGGGTCCACAGGTTCCCCAAGCGGCGGGCAGCGTATTTGCCGGCTCCGCCGGCCGCCGTCGCGCTGTAGCAGAGGCCGCTGATATTGCCGATGGGCAGGTGGACAACCTCGCTTGCGCCAACAGATCCCGACGAGTCCAGGTGAATGATCGTGACATCAGCGCTCGGGTACGCCGATTGACTTCCTTGGGTGGCAATCAGGGCGGCACCCTGGCCCTGATAGTTCGGATGGTAGGCGAGGTCGTTGCCATGGCCGAGTGCCGGTATGGAGGTCGGCGCCCCGGCGCAGGTCCAGCTGGTGCCGTCCCAGGTCGAGCCGTCGCGCAACCATCTGGACAGGACCGGATCCTTCCCGCCCGCCTTGGTGAAAATGATGTAGAGCTGGCCGCCCGACCCCGTGGCCATGCCTTGCATGACGGTGCGGCCTGCCCTGCATGCGCTGCTGTTCGGGATGTTCAGCCGTTCCGCCCCACTCCTGTCCGTAGCGGCGTGGGCGGACGGTGTCGAGGAAATGGCGATCCCGGTCAAGAGTGCCAGTGTGGACGCGAAACTCAGCAGTTTCTTCACTTGGTGCCTCTCCTTTGTGGATAAGGGGAGGAGGGTAGCATTTGACGTGTACCTTGCATTCGACATGGCGTCAAGTCGCTGCAAGGGCAATCATCGTGACGAGCAGTCGGCGTCCTGCGCCAGCTTCCTGAAACGGACCTGACGAGCTCTGAGGAGTGGCAAGACCGGTGGTGGCGGATGGTCAGAGCAGCCGGGGATCGTTCGCCGACCGAGCGTCGCCCGGGCCGGGCACGGAGGGGCGGGGCCTGGGCAGGCGTCGCGTCTCCTCGGCTTCGCCCTCGATGTCGATGTCCGGCAGCAGACTGTCCAGCGGGCCGGGCATCCATCAGGCACGGTGCTCCAGCAGGGCCATGACCGCAGGCACGATGGTCATGCGTACGACGAGGGCGTCGAAGAAGACGGCCGCGGCCAGCGAGAGTCCGAACGCCTGGAGCATCGTCGACTCCGACAGTACGAAGCCGCTGAAGACGCTGATCATGATCAGTGCGGCGGCGGTGACGACCCGGGCGCTGTGAGCGAAGCCGGTCACAACCGCCTCGCGGGGTCGGCCGTCGCGGACGTAGGACTCCCGCATCCGGCTGACCGGGCAGACCTCGTAGGCTTGCCGCTCGCACCGCGCCGGACGCGAGACGCCGTCGGCGGCCGCAAGAAGGGGCCACGGGCAGGGGCCTGCCGGAAGGACTCGCGAGGCTTCGAAGCGGCGAAGAGGGGCAGCGGGCGCAAGCAAAACACGCCCTAGGGACGTTCGTTTGAAGTGCCAAGGCTCCGCCGGTGCCGCAGACCGTCCATCACCACTGCACATAGTTGATCAGCCTGCTCTTCACCGTCGGGTTCACATTCGGTGACGAAGGCGATGGCGTTGGCCAGCTTGAGTACCTGGCCCACTGCGACGTCGGCGCGGATCGAACCCGCCTGCTGGGCCCGGTCGAGCAGGGCCGCCGCTGCGGAGTACATCGTCTCCCGGCACCAGGAAACGTCGGAGCCCTCATCGCGTAGGGCAAGCATCAGTGTCGTCGCCAGACTGCGTGACGTGCTCCCCTGTACGACAAGCTCCCGTAGCCAGGTCTCCAGTCCCGTGTCCGGGGATCGTGCGGCGAGCAGTTCCTGCGAGCGTGCGTACAGGGCCTCGATCTGGTGGCGGTGGACGGCCTGCAGCAATGCCTCGCGGGTCGGAAAGCGGCGGTAGAGAGTCGCGTTCCCCACGCCGGCGTGGCGGGCGATGTCGTCCATGGGAGCGTCGACTCCCCGTGCAGCGAAGACTTCGCGAGCGGAGCTGACCAGCCGTTCGTAGTTGCGCCGTGCGTCGGCTCGGAGCTCGGGCTGGGGTGAAGGTGTGGGCACGGCGCCTCCTGTTTACGAAACGGGGAGTCTCCCCATATAGTAGCAAGCAGTAACCGGGGAAGTTCCCCAGTTGATGTAGCTCTTCCCGGCCCGGCAATGTCCGGCGCTCACGCGGAGGTAGAAATGACGACGAATCCCACTGTGCTGGTGACCGGGGCCACCGGTCTGCAGGGTGGAGCCACCGCGCGGCAGCTGCTGGCGGCCGGTTGGCGGGTGCGAGCCCTTGTCCGCGACCAGGTCAGCCCCGGGGTACAGGCGCTGGTACGGGCCGGCGCCGAGGTCGTTTCGGGAGACATGGGGGACAGGGCTTCCCTCGACGCGGCGATGCGGGGCGTGCACGGGGTCTTCAGTGTCCAGCCCACCGCCGGCTATCCCGGCACCCCGCCCGGCTTCTCCGTCGAGGACGAGATGCAGCTGGGCATGAATGTGATCGAAGCGGCGTACGAAGCCGATGTCCGGCACCTCGTCTACGCTTCGGTCGCCGGCGTGGAGCGCTCACCCGGCATCCGCCGCTGGGAGAGCAAATGGCGGATCGAGAGGCGAATCGGCGCCCTGGGGCTGCCCGCCACCCTCTTGCGTCCTGTGCGGTTCATGGAGAACCACTCCGACCCGACCATGGGGGTGCGCGATGGCGTACTGACCGATGTGGTCGAGCCTGAGGTGCCCGTCCAGCTCATAGCCGGGAGCGATATCGGCGCCTTCGCGGCCATGGCATTCACCCATCCCGACCAGTACATCGGCCGAGCACTCGAGATCGCCGGTGATGAATTGACGCTGCCGCAGGTGGTCGACGCGATCAGCCGCACTACCGGAGTCGCCGTCGCCTACCGGGCGATCCCGCGAGAGGCTCTCACAGGGCTGGACCCGGACGCCCAGGCCGGCTACGACTTCGCCCATCGCAAGGGTGGTGGCTGGCAGGCTGACATTTCAAAGCTGCGCAGCCTGCACCCGGCTCTGATGACCTTCGACACCTGGCTACGGAAGGAAGGCAGGGCGCAGTTCGACGCACTGTTCCGCGATCAGCTCGCCTGACGCGACCTGCAGCACCGCACGACCCTCTGTCTTCACGCACTGATGATCAGCTGCGGCCGTTGCCTTGTAGCCGGCGGCCAGTCGTTTGTACGTACCGGTCGACCGCCCGATCAGATGTGCAGGTCAGCCCTGAACGCGGTTGATGCCTCGCCGGTGATGGCGACCTGCAGTGCGTCATCGGCTCCTGTGTCGACGCGGACTTCGACGTCACCGGGCCTCCCCATGGCCCAGCCTTGCCGTCCGGTGAACGTGAGCCGGCCGTTCACCGTGGGGACGATGCCATGACGTACCAGATAGGCGCCGAGGGGGCCATGCCCGTTGCCGGTGACGGGGTCCTCGGCGATTCCGATCGCGGGGGCGAACATGCGTGACCAGGTGAGCAGGTGCGGTTCGCCGGTGGCTCGTGTGAAGACGAAGAAGCCGTTGGTGCCGACCTCGTGGCTCAGCGCTGTCAGTGCGGTGGGATCCGGGCGCAGGCTGTCGATGGCACTGCGGTCACGCAGTTCGACGAGTGCCTTGGAGTGACCGGTGGACACGATCTGAACCGGGCCGCTGTCGGCCAGGTCGTCGAGGCCTGCGTCCAGTGCCCGCAGCAGTCGGTCCGTCTGGCTGCCGTTCAGTTCGGGGTTGAAGACGGCCTTGCCCTGTTCCATGCTGATCCGTACGCGGTCGCCCTCGCGAAGAATCTGCACTCCTTGCAGAAGGCCCGTGCCGGACTTCTGTACACATGATCCCGACGGCAGGCCGTACTCGACGGCCCGTGCGTAGTGAGCCGCCACTGTGGCGTGTCCGCAGGTCGGGACCTCTGTCGTGGGGGTGAAGAACCGCACTCGCACATCGTGGTCGGCCCCCTCCGGCGGCAGGACGAAGGCAGTTTCCGAGTTGTTCAGCTCCCGTGCCACGGCCTGCATCTGGGCCTCTGTCAGGCCTTCGGCGCTGAGGACCACTCCAGCCGGGTTGCCCTGGAAGGGTGCGGGGGAGAAGGCATCGATCTGATAGAGAACCTGCGGCATACGGTTGCTCCTTTCGGCATGGGCCCTCGGTCAGGGCGTTCCGGCCGGCGCCGGAGACGACGGCTCCGGGTCAGTGGACGTGAAGCGGCGGGTGAGGGCGACGCCGACGAGCACGACCGACATCCCGACACCGATCCGTACGTTGAAGTCCTCATCGAGCACGACGACACCCAGGGCCACCGAGACCACCGGCAACAGGTACCCCACGGTCGCGGTGTTCGTGGCTCCTTCGGCGGCGATGTTGCGGTAGGTGAGGTAGAACGTGGCAGCCGTGGCGACTACGCCCAGAACCAGCACGACGGCCATCGTCCTCGCGCTGATCTCGACCGGCTCCAGGCCGCCGAAGGGCAGGGTCAGCGCAGTGAGACAGGTCGCCACGACGAGTTGCGCGGCGGAGAGCGAGATGGTGGGGATGCCCGTGCCGACCAGGTGGCGTGCCATGAAGGCGAAGCCGATCGCGTAGCTGGCCGCTGCCAGGGCGACGGCCACAATGCCCCACCCGCCGGACCCCGCGGCCTTCCACGGGGCGAGGATCAGCACGACTCCGGCATATCCGATCAGCAGTCCACACAGCCGGGTCGACCGGAGCCCCCGCTCGGCACCGGTGATGACGCCGATCAGAAGTGCCCACAGGGGAGTGGTCGCGTTCAGCACGCCGGCGACACCCGAGTCGATACTCCGCTGGCCCACGCTGAACATCGCGAAGGGCAGAGCGTTGCAGAAGAAGGCGGCCACCGCGATTCGGCCCCAGACACTCCGGTCGCGGGGGAGCCGTTGCCCCGCGACTCGGCAGGCGACCAGCAGAGTGATCGACCCGATCACGCATCGACTGAGGGTCACATGCACCGGTGCCAGCGCCTCGAGAGCCAACTCGATCCAGAGGAAGGTTGCTCCCCACAGCAGGGCAAGTGCGCCGATTCGTGCCCACGTCCGGGTCCCGTCCATGCCGCCCTTCACCATCGTCTCGTCCGTACGTTCGGCAACGCGAAGCGTCTCGCCGTGTGCTTTCCGCTCCTGGGTCTCGTGCTGCGTGGTCGACCCGGCTCCACATGGGACATGGGCCGAGTCAGTCCACTGCCACGAACCGCAGCAGTGCGGCGACGAAGGCCTCCGGATTCTCCTCCGCGATCCAATGCGCGGTCCCCGCCACGATGAGTCCGGTCACCTGCTCGGCCACCTCAAGCATCATTTCCTCGATGAGCGCCCCTGACGTGCTCATAGCCCCACCGACCGCCAGGACCGGCACGGTGAGCTTGCCGTTGCGAGCGAGCGCCGCGCGGTTGTCGGCCGCGTCCTGATCGAAGGCGCGGTACACCTCGAACCCGGCGCGCATCGCTCCGGGGGCGGAGTACGCGGCCACGTACGTGTCGAAGTCGCGGTCCGACAGTGCGGAGGGATCGGAGGTGCGCACGCCGAAGAACGTCTGGAGGTACTGCCGTTCGCGTCCTGCGACCAGGATCTCCGCCACGTCCCGTGCCCCGTGGAAGGCGAAGTGCCATACGCGAGGGTCGCTGCGCAGCCGGTCGAAGACCGCGGTGCCGGGCAACGGGGCATCCATGGTCACCAGGTGGGATACGTCGTCACGGAAGCGCTGCGCGTATGCGTAGGCGACCATCAGGCCGATGTCATGACCGACCATCACCACCGGCTCGCGCACGCCGAGATGCTCGTGCAGCAGCCGGTGGAGGTCGTTCGCCATCGTCCACTTGTCGTAGCCGGCGACCGGCCGGAACGAGTGACCGGCACCCCGGTAGTCGGGGGCAACGACGCGGTACCCGGCGTCCACGAGGGGCTGGATCACCCGGTGCCACTCCCACCACGTCTGGGGAAAACCGTGCACGAGGACGATCGTGCGGTCCCCGTGCCCGGCCGTCACGTAGTGCAAGCGCAGCCCCGGCTCGATATCGGCCATGCCGTGCGTGAAGGCGGATGAGTCCTGGTGGTCCACGTGGAAGGTCGACACGATCGGGTCTCCTGTGCGGTCGGTGAGCCTGTTCGGGGTCGTACGGGAGCCGTGCGCGGACCCCGACAGCGGTAGCCTGCGCCGAGCGAACCGATAGCACAAGTGAAATGATCTACACCTACTGTTAATGTCTGCTACATGCTCGATATGAGGCGCATGCAGGTACTGCGTGCCGTGGTCACCAGCGGATCGGTTACCGCCGCGGCGGCCAATCTGGGATACACCCCGTCTGCCATCAGCCAGCAGGTTTCCGCCCTGGAGAAGGAAGCCGGCATGCCGTTGCTGGAGCGGGCCGGACGCGGCGTACGTCCCACCGAGGCGGGACGGCTGCTCAGCGATTACGCCGCCGCCATCGGCAGAACCGTGGCGGAGGCAGAAACAGCGCTCACAGATCTGCGTGAGGGCCGCGCCGGGCGCGTGACCGTGCGGTACTTCGGCACGGCAGGTGCCCCGTTGATGGCGCCCACTCTGGCCCGGCTGCGCGAGACTCGCCCAGGCGTACGGTTCGACCTCCACCTCAGCGACCCGCACGACCCGCTGCCGGAGGTCCAACAAGGACGCGCCGACCTCGCCGTCGTGGTACGTCCCTCGATCGGGGAGCCCGCCGGTGTGCGGCTCATCCCCCTGCTCGACGACCCGTACCGAGTCATCCTGCCTGCGGGCCACCCACTGGCCGAGCGCGACGTACTTGCCCTGGGGGACCTGGCCGACGAGCCGTGGGTGGGCAGCGAGCGCTCCTCCGATCCCTGCCAGGCCATCGTCCTCGACGCCTGCGGGGCCGCGGGTTTCACGCCCAAATTCGTCGTCGAAAGCGGTGACTACGCCACGGCGCTGGGCTTCGTGGCCGCAGGAATCGGGGTCGCGCTGGTCCCGCGGCTCGGGCTGCGTGCCGTTCCCTCGAACGTGGTCGTGCGGGAGGTCCGGGCACCGGAGCCGGTCCGGTCGATCTGCAGTGCGGTTCGCGCTTCGATGACGGTCCCCTCCGCCCTGAACGCGTTGATCGACGCACTGGGCGAGGCCGCTCTCGCGCTGTCCGACCACCGGTCGTTCATCTCCGATGAACCGGAGAGCGCCCCGACTGCATGAACCGTGTGGTGAGTCCGTCCGCCCCACGCAATGGACGCGGTGCATGGACCACGTGATTCACCCGGTACGCGCCGAGGAGCGGGACCGGGCAAGGGTGATCCGGCTCGCTCCCCTCGGGCAGAAATGTAGGCGTACTTAACGGTAGTGCAGAAGCTTTTGATTATGCTCAGGCACCAGCCCCAGGCATCGTTCCTCAGGTGGCAGACGCGGCGGAGACCGAACATGAAGGGCGTCACGGCCATATGGCTTTCCACCGCATGGGCATGTCCGCCCGTGGGCTGATCGCCCTGACGCCGACGGCCTGAAAACGGACCGGACCGGGACCGTGAGGATGGATCGCATCTCCCCTCATCTGCTCCGCTCATGAAGGCACAAACGGCCGTTCCGGTGGCCTGCCTCGGTCCGACCAGCGTCAGGGCCGCCGCCCCACAACGGACGGTCGAAGCCCGCCCTGCACATCGGCTCCCACCACACGGTCGGTGAGCCAGCCGGAATCGGCTTCGACAAGCCCGAAAGATCCTTCGGAGAACAGGACAATGACGTGACCACCCTTACCGTCTCGACTGCCGCCCCTGGAGCGCAGCCCGCGGACTGCGTCGTGATCGGTGTCTCAGCAAGCCCCGCAGGGCCGGTCGTCGCGCCCGGCGCGGAAGCTGTGGACGAGGCGTTCGACGCCGGCCTCGCCGCGCCGCTCGGCACTCTCGGCTTCACCGGAGCGGAAGGACAAACGCTCAAGCTGCCCGCCCCAGCAGGCCTCCAGGCCGAGGTGGTCCTCGCGGTCGGTCTGGGGAAGACAACTGAGGGCGGTGTGGCGACCGACGACGCGCTGCGCCGAGCCGCCGGAGTGGCCGCCCGTGTACTGGCCGGAACCGGGCGTGCTGTGCTCGCCCTTCCGGCCAACACCGCCGAAGCCGCGGAAGCCGTGGCGATGGGCGCTCTGCTCGGCGCCTACACCTTCACCGCATACCGTGACCCGGGCGAGGGCCAGGGCCCCGTCGGTGAACTGGTGATCCAGGCGGATGAGGCGACTCAGGACGAGGTGACGGCCGGTGTGCGGCGCGGCAGCGTGATCGGCGAGGAGATGAACCGTGCCCGGGACCTGATCAACATGCCGGCCAATCATCTGACGCCGGAGGCTTTCGCCGCCACCGGACGCGATGTCGGGGAGACGTACGGGCTCGACGTCGAGGTACTCGATGAGGAGGCCCTCGCCAAGGAGTCGTTCGGCGGCATCCTCGGTGTCGGCCAGGGCTCCGTGAGACCGCCACGCCTGGTCAGGGTCGCCTACACCCACCCGGCCGCCGACAAGACCCTCGCCTTTGTCGGCAAGGGCATTACCTACGACTCGGGCGGCATATCGCTCAAGCCGGTCGGCTCCAACGAAATCATGAAGCGGGACATGTCCGGGGCCGCCGCTGTCCTGGCCGCTGTGGTGGCTGCTGCACGGCTCCGCCTGCGCGTGAACGTCACCGGCTGGCTCGCGATCGCCGAGAACATGCCGTCCGGCTCGGCAACCAAGCCGGGAGACGTGCTGCGGATGTACAACGGCAGGACCGTCGAAGTGCTCAAAACCGACGCCGAAGGGCGCCTGGTGCTCGCGGACGCTCTCGTCCGCGCGGGCGAGGAGGGACCGGACGCCCTCGTGGACGTGGCCACCCTGACCGCCGCGATGAGGATGGCCCTGGGCGACCGCGTCTTCGGCGTGATGTCGCCGGACGCACGCTTCCGTGCCCACGTCGTCGACGCGGCCGAACGCGCGGGGGAGGAGGCATGGCCCATGCCGCTGCCGAACCAGCTGCGCGAGAGCCTGGACTCCCCGGTGGCCGACATCGCCAACACCGGGGTACGCATGGGCGGCGGCCTGGTCGCCGGTCTCTTCCTGCAGGAATTCGTACCCGACGGTGTGCCCTGGGCCCATCTCGACATCGCGGGTCCCGCCTTCCACGAAGGCGAGCCCTACGGACACACACCCCGGGGCGGCACCGGCTGTGCGGTACGCACTCTGGTGCAACTGGCGCAGGACGCCGCCCTGGAGCGGTCAGGGGCGGACCGGTGAACCACTACTCCACCGGCGGCCTCCGCAGCGTCGCAACAGCCACGGCTCCGGAACCCTTCGGGCACTACGCACAGGCGACCGTCACCCCGGACGGTGCCGTCTGGGTGTCCGCCCAACTACCGGTCGGGAGCGGCGTGCTCGCCACTTCGCCCCTGGCGGAGCAGACGCGACAAGCCCTCAGCAACGTCTTGGCCATCGTGGAGGCCGCAGGGGGCCGAGCCGATTCGGTGGCCAGGGTCACGCTGTACCTCACGGACATCTCGGACTGGGACTCCGTCGATGCCGTCTTCGGTGAGGTGTTCGGCACCCACCGCCCAGCTCGGGCTGTACTGCAAGTCGCAGGGCTGCACCATGACTACCGCGTGGCCGCCGACGCCGTCGGCTGGTGTACTCGCTGAGCGGGCCATGTGAGTGTGGGGGCCTGAGAATCCGTTGACCTGGGCAAATCCAAAGGAACGGATGGTCGCGCACTGTTACGGTTGGGCGCTATGAGCTGGCTCCCCGACAACTTCGTCCATCCCGTCCTGGTACCGCTGCCGGGCGGCGGTCATCACCTGCGGCCGATCCGGGAGACGGACACTCCGCTCGACTATCCGGCTGTGATGGGCTCGCGCGAGCGGCTGTGGACCATCTTCGGCCCCGCCTGGGGCTGGCCCGCGGCCACCATGACCTACGAGGCCGACCAGGCCGACCTGTTGCGCCACGAGAAGGAGATCGCCGCACACCAGTCCTTCAACTACGGGCTGTTCGACGCGGCGGAGACAGCTCTGCTCGGGTGCGTCTACATCGACCCACCGGAGAGGGCCGGCGCGGACGGCGAGATCGCCTGGTGGGTGGTGGACGAGCTGGTGGACACCAAGGTCGAGCAGGCCCTCGACGAGCTGGTGCCGCAGTGGATCGCCGCCGACTGGCCGTTCGAACAGCCGCGCTTCCTCGGCCGGGAGATCTCCTGGTCGGACTGGCTCACCCTGCCTGGGGTCTGACGGCAAACAATCGACCTTGTCCGTTCCCTGACGCCATGAACGTCGCAGGGACCCTGCGGTCTGGCGCGGTGACCAGGAGCGCGTCGAGATTGCCGTGCTGAGCCGCAAGCACGTTGCTCAGGTTCGCGGACACTTCGACAGCCCGGCGAATGCTTCCGGGGGGCGGCCCCGCAACGGGTGCGCGGCCGCCGCGTTCACCGGTCGGCGCCGGGCTTCGTCGAAGCGGACGCCAGCACCTGGTCCTTGTCCTGCGCCGCAGATGCGTCCTCCTCGGGGACGAACGCGATCTCGCCGTCCAGGACCGCGCGGGCGCGCTCGCGGTCGAGTGCTCCTTCCCACTTGGACACCGCGAACACGGCGACACAGTTACCGAGGAGATTGGTTGCCACCCGCATGGTGTCCATGATCCGGTCGACTCCGAGCAGCAGCGCCACGGCACCGGCCGGGATGACGCCCAGGGCCGAGACCGTCGCCGACAGGGCGAGGAACGCCGACCCGGGCACGCCCGCCATTCCCTTGCTGCTCAGCATCAGCACCAGCACCACGGTGACCTGCTGCCCGAGCGTCAGCTCCACGCCCACGGCCTGAGCGATGAACAGTGTCGCGATCGAGAGGTAGATGGAAGCGCCGTCGAGGTTGAACGAATATCCGGTGGGCAGCACCAGGCCCACGGAATCGTCGCGGCAACCCGCCTGCCGCAGCTTCTGCATCATGCGCGGCATCACCGTCTCGCTCGAACCCGTGCCCAGCGCCAGCACCAGTTCCTCGCGGGTGTAACGGACGAACTTCCACAGGCTCACCCCCGTGAACATCTTCAAGGCGGCACCGAGCAGCAGCAGAAAGACCAGCGCCACCGCATAGCAGACGCCGATCAGCTTGCCGTACGTGGACAGCGCGCCGATGCCGTACTCGCCGACCAGGTGGGCAGTGGCCCCGAAGACGGCAAGAGGAGCGAGCCGCATGATGAAGCCGACGATGGCGAAGATGACTTGCTGCGCCTGATCGACCGCCGGGAGGATCGCCGGCACTTTGGTGTGTCCCAGGTGAAGCAGGGCAGCACCCACCAGGCAGGCCAGGATGAGGACTTGGAGCAGGGAGTTCTCGGCGAACGCCCCTACCGCGCTGTCGGGCAGGGAGTGCAGCAGGAACTCACTCGTGGACGGCAGCTGACCGCCGCCGGTCTTCTCGTCGACGGCCGAGGCATCCAGCGAGGCGGGATCCACGTTCATCCCGCTGCCCGGACGGACCAGGTTCCCGGCCACCAGCCCGATCGCCAGAGCGATCGTCGTGGCCACCTCGAACCAGATCAGCGCCTTGAGCCCGATCCTCCCGAAGGACTTCAGATCGCCCGCCTTGGCGATGCCGGTGACCACCACGCAGAAGACCAAGGGGGCGATCAACGCCTTGATCAGCCGGATGAAACCATCACCGAGCGGCTGCACGGCAGATCCGACATCGGCCCACACCCCTCCGACGACGATGCCGAGGATCAGGGCGCAGAGCACCTGCACGAACATCGAAGTCCGAAGACTCCGGGCGAGACGACGAGTCAGGGACGGACCGACCTGCGTCATGGGCTGCTCTCCTCCTACCGTAATTCCGTAATGCGGAATTAATCTTCCGCTCGTGGGTCAACTATCAAGCGGACATCGACCTGAGGGAAGAGCCGAGCGGCAGGTGGTCCGAACTTTGGTGCATGGTCCAACCATCAACTGGGACCAGTGGCCATAGGGGCGCACACACCCACGCAGAAGGAGAAGTTCGGACGCGGCGTACGTCTCGGGCGGCGACCGCATCGCCGTCGCGGAGGAGGCCATCGCATCGACCGGCCTCCTCCGCGGGGTCGGGTCCGCTGATCCGGGGCGACGTATCCGACTCGCGGTCACGCCACCGGTTCGGAAGGGGCCGGTGTCCTACTCGCTGAACCTGGTCACGGGAAGTGCCTTGTCCACCCGAGCGTCGGCCAGGTCGTCGTGGCGGATCGCGAAACTCCCGTAGTAGTACGCGTCGGCCACGGGAAAGCGGGCGAGTGACATCCACTCGCTCGTCAGCCGGTGCGCTTCCTTCTCCACATGGGAGTCCCACATCGCCATCGGGATGACTGGCCCGCCGGCCTTCTCGAGCCCCGCGAGGGTCTGCTCCGCAACGCTCGTGACCACTTCCTCGTCTGCGTACCCACCGATACAGGCGCCGGCGAGGCCTTCGCCGGGCCAGAGGTCGTAGGCGAGAGCGCGGAGTTCGTCCAGGTGCGGGATGTCGCGCTCCAGATCGCGGGCCAGCTGCTGCTGGAAGGGCGACAGGTCGTCCCGGTCCTCGTCCTCGTCGTCATCATCGTCCTCGTCCGTCCCGAACCAAGGGGGCAGCTCGGCGAGGAGCGTGGCGCTGACGTCGTACTGCTTGCCGGTGAGCTCGGGGCGGGGGGATTCCGTGACCGCAGTAGCCGTGCCGTCCTGGACGTACACGACTCGCGCGTACGCCCCGGTGTCGTCCAGATGGTCCTTCTCGTGGTCCAGGAAGAAGAGCAGCGACCCGTCCGCCGGCAGGTCGAAGCCGTCCACTCCCGGCAGCGCCCCGCACTCGACGGAGAAGACGAACGGCAGCGGACTGTTCCCGGCGGACGGCCAGTCCATGCCCACCGGCAGCCGGGGCGACCCACCGAACTGCCCGACCGGAACACCGCCGGAACCCCCGCTCAGCCCGATCGACAGACGGAGGTGCCGGCTGAACGCTCCGATCTCGTCGTCCGGGATGCCCAGCTCAAGTGCCGCACGACGAAACCGCCCCTGGTGATCCATGTCCCCCATGGTGCCCGAGAGCGCGGACATCGACGCGGCGGGCACGGGGAGGCCGGCGCCGAGGAACCCCCGCCCGGACCGGCCGAGTTCGGTTGCCGATCTTGACGTGTCCGACGGACGTGACGTCAGATGCAGTGTCGGGCTTGGCATCGGACATTGCGTCATCGCATGGGGGTTTGTTGTGTTCATCGCGAAAGAGGAAGCTTTTGATCCTGAGGAGATGCTCACGCTCTACGCCTCGGTCGGCTGGGAGGGCTACACCCGTGACGTCGAGAAGCTCTGCCGCGGCCTGCTGAACTCGCACCTCGTCATCACGGCACGCGACAGTGCGGGAACGCTCCTCGGGCTGGCCAGGACCATTTCCGACGACGAGCACATCTGCTACGTCCAAGACGTCGTGGTCAACCCCGACCATCACAGGCAGGGCATCGGCAGGGCCTTGATCGAAGACCTCATGCCGCGCTACTCGCACTGCCGCTTCTTTCTCCTGTCCACGGACCACGAGTCGTCACCGGAGGGCAAGCGCAACCACGCGTTCTACCGGAGCCTGGGCTTCCTGTCCTACGAGGAAAAGGAGATGGCGGGCTTCGGACTGCCGAGGAACCGTCCGGACCTGCGTGAGACGGCGCCGTGAACGGGACGCAGTTGGTTGCGTGGGATCGTACCTCTGCCAGCGCAGCGGGTGCTCGGGCGGGTCGCGCTTGAACACGACCTGTGACACCAGGTCGTTTCCTAGTACGAACCGGGCCAGGGCCGTGAAGACGGTGTCGCCTGCCTCCTCGAAGTACCGGCACCACGACTGGTGGTGTCCGGCCCCAGTGCAGCCGTGGCCCGGGGGCAGGGCAAGCGAATGGCGACCGGTCACGGCGCACGCCCTGGGTGCTGCCGCCACGTGTCGCGCCGGCATCGGACCCGGGGTGCGTTTCAGGGACCGGCCGTCGCACCGGAAAGGGCTCCGGAGGGCTCGGTGCGCCGGCGGGCCAAGAGCGTCACGGCCAGCGGCACGATGATCAGGTCGAGGGCGACGTGCCACACGCTGAAGGGGTTCGTGTGGAGGAAGAAGAAGCGGTAGATGCCGAGCAGACCGCCGATCGTGGGGAGCACGGCCGCGAGGTGGAGCGCGGCAGGCCGTCGTCCGAGGACCGCGACTCCGATCGCCACGTACACGGCGCCGAACGCGGCGGCGCCCAGCATGTTCGCCTCGTGCTGGTAGACGGCGAGTTGCGCGAGGTGGGTGACGCCGGACAGCAGGAGCAGGCCCGCCAGCACCCTGGCGGTCTGTGGAAGGGCCGGGTGCGCCTGGGGTGGGGTGTTCATCGCAGGGTTCCTTCCGGTGGTGCCCGCGGTTCCGGCAGCGGATCCGCTCGGCCTGGTGCAGGGCACAAACAGTACGGTCACCTGACTATTAAGGGAAGGTATGGTGACCTGACCATGCCGAGGAACCCGTATTCCGCCGCCGACACCCGCCTGGAACCGGACTCACGGCTCGGCGCGCTGGCGCGCCGGCTCGCCGCGATCGTCACCGACCGGGTGCAGGACGACCTCGCCGGCGTAGGCATCACGGATCTGCGCCCCGCCCACCTGCGGATCTTCGCGGCGCTCGGCCACGGCGACGGGGCCCGTGTCACCGAGATCGCCGAACGCCTCGGAAGCACCAAACAGACCGTCGGCCCGCTGGTCGACGAACTGGTGGCGAGGGGCTACCTCCACCGCCGGCGCGATCCGGCGGACGCGCGAGCCAAGATCGTCGACTTCACCCCCGGCGGAACTACCGCCGCAGAGGCCGCCCGGCGCAGTGCGGAGAACATCGACCGCCAGTGGGCCGACCGGATCGGCGACAGGCGCCTGGACGAATGCCGCGCGACCCTCTGGGAACTGGTCAACGAACCGGCGGACCCCACGGGTGGCTCCTGAGGCCCGACCGCCGGACGTCGCCCTCACATCAGGAACGATGTGAGGGCGACCGCTGCCCAGTGCCTCTCGTTCGGATCAGGCCGGGCTCCGCCTTGCAGCTGCTGCACGCAACGGACCCCGCTACCTGGCCCGGCCTGATCCGGACGAAAGGGCCCTAGCAGCTGAGGCCGTCTCCGGGCTCGACGCCCAGGACCTGGGTGAAGCGCTCGTAGATGTCGATGCGGCTCTGGACCTGCTGGGGGTTGCCGCCGTTGCATTCCAGGCTGCCGTTGATGGCGCGGATGGTCTCGCCGAAGCCGGCACTGTTGACCATCGCGTCGTGCGGCGTCATGGTGCCGGGTCCGCTCTGGGTGTTCCAGTACCACAGGCCCGTCTTCCAGGCGACGGACGCGTCGTTCTGGACCAGGTCGGGGTTGTTGAGGAGATCGATGTCCAGGGCGTCGCCGGCGCTCTTGTAGTTGAAGTTCCAGCTGAGCTGGATGGGCCCGCGCCCGTAGTACTTGTCGTTGCCCGCCGGGCAGCCGTACGGCTGGGTGGCGTCGCAGTAGTGCGGATAGTTGGCGGTGTTCTGCTCGACGACGTACACCAGCCCGCCGGTTTCGTGGCTGACGTTGGCGAGGAAGGCGGCGGCCTCCTGCTTCTTCACCGTGTCACTGCCGGCGTTGGTGAAATCCGGATAGGCGCTGAGTGCGTCCGTGAGGCCGCTGTAGGTGTAGAAGGAGTTCCTGTTCGGGAACATCTCGTCGAACTGTGTCTCGGAGAGCACGAACTCGGCGGCCGTGGACCGCGCATCCGTCTTCTGGGCGAGCGCTGACGGGGCGAGGATCAGGGTGCAGAGCGTGGCGGCCGCGCCGGTGGCGGCCAGGAGGGCGAGTTTGCGGGACTTCACGAGGTCGGCTCCTGTGGGACGAGGGCGAAGGCGAGGACAGGGTGGGTGGGAGCTCGGAGGGGCTTGGCGTGTTGGTGGCAAGCCCCTCCGTGGACGGGCGAGCCCGGTGACCCGGCATGGGGCCACCGCTCACCCGGCCTCGCTCCACTCGATGTGTCAGCCGCCGACGTTGACGTCGATGCAGGCGTAGAACGCGTTGTCGGTGTCGGCCACGTTCCACACGGCGAGCACCTTCTGCTGCCCGGTGAGGCTGCCGAAGTCCACCTCGTGGTTCACCACGGCGCCCGGCTTGGCGCCGCTGTCGTCGAACACGGCGATCTGCTGGCCGCCGGCGTAGTACTCCCAGGTGCTGGTGGAGTGCTGGGCGGTGAGCTTCCAGGAGAACGTCGCGTTCTTCGGGACCGAGGTGACGGCCCAGCCCTTGCTGTCGTCGTCCAGCTCCGCGAAGCGGCTGTTCCCGCCGCTGCAGTTGGTCAGGCCCTTGGGCCCTTCCACGCTCTGGGGCTCGTAGGTGATGTCTCCGCAGGACACCGTCCCCGCGGCACACTGGGCCTGCCGGCTGGGCGGATCCGAGATGTAGCCGTGGGCGCTGGCCGAACCGGCGGGCAGGCTGATCGCGATGACGGGGGCCAGGGCCGCACCGATCAGTGCTGCCGTCTTCCTGCTGGCGTGCATACGTACTCCTTCACATCAGGCCGCCCCGGGGCATGTGCGGTCGTATGTGGGGGGACCGCACGTGCCGGGGTGCGGCCTCTGGGTGGGGGCCAAGAGGCGCGAAGGTCACGCGCACTCACCGTCCCCGCCGGCGCATGGGGGCGCCGACAGGGCCCAACTCCGGAAGCGGAGCGGTGAGTTCTGTTGGCCTAGACCATACAAGCGGACGTGTTCGTGTCAAGCACCCGTGCGTCCCGAGTGATCACTGGCCCACCCGGCCGTCGATCCGCTCGCGCAGAAGGTCGGCGTGCCCGCAGTGCCGCGCGTACTCGGTGATCTGCGCGACCAGGATCTCGCGGAGCGGTCCCTCCCCGGTCCGCGTGCCGAGGTCGGGGAAGCCGGCGATGAAGCGGTCGGTCGCCTCGCTCTCGGCCCGCCACCGACGCCAGGCGTCCTCCACGACCGCAGGGTCGGCGACCGCTCCGTTCCAGTCGCCGTCACGGTCTTCGGGGGTGCGATAGATCCTGGGGGAGTCCTCGCCGGCCATCCGGCGGAAGTGCCGCTCGTCCTCGGCCATGTGCCTCACCAGCCCGAGCATGGACATCGTGGACGGAGGTACGGAGCGCCGGGCCATCTGTTCGGTGTCCAGGCCCGCACATTTCATCTCGATGGTGAGCCGGAAGTGGCGCAGGCACTGCAGCAGCGTGCCGCGTTCGTCGGCCGCCTCGGCCTCGGTCTCGCGTGGGTCGTCGTCCGGGTCGACCCACATGTCGGGGTGGACGGTGGAAGGGGTCCATCGAGTCACCACGGCTTCGTCGCCGCGCTTGCCTGAGTCCATCGTCGCATCGTGGTGCGCCTCGACTCCGTCCGCCACTCGATATCGAATGCGGGCCGGCGTGGCGCCGAAGCAGGGCCGCCGCGGGAGACGGCGGCCCGAAACGACGTCCCGTCAGGCCACCGAGGGATTCGCGCCGACCGAGGCGTGCCGAGACCCCCTGGGCGGTGCCCAGGGGGTCTCGGTGTCAGCCCGGCAGCCGGCCGGTCCCGGTTCAGGACAGGGTGTACGTGGTCATCTGCTGGATGGCGTTATTCAGGGACAGGACGCCCCCGCCCAGCTGGGCGGCCATCCGATGGCGCCCGAAGTCGTCGGAGTTCAGGGACACCATGTCGTCCACACCGTCACCGTCGAGGTCGGCGGCGAGGTAGTTGCGGCCGCCCATCAGGCCCGTGCTCCCCACCCCGCTCTGGAACTGCCAGCCGGTGGTGAGCACCGACGGGTCCCAGACGCCGAGGCCGCCCTCCACGCCGCCGGCCAGCAGCCTGCGGCCACCGGGTCCGTCGATGAACTGGACGCCGCGCACCGGCAGGGCGACGGAGCTGGAGGTGTCCGCGCCCTCCGCGCCGAAGCCCAGGAACGTGCCGTAGCTGAGGTGGTACAGCGGGTCGTTCCTGCCGTCGATGAAGTAGTTGTCGTGCGACCAGGGGCTGCCGCCGACGCCCTGGTGCAGCAGCTCACCGGTACGGCCGTCGCGGATCTCGATGACGACACGCGGGGTGGCGGTCTCCAGCTCACCGGCGACCGTGGGTTCGGACCGCGTGATCCAGGTGTGGACGACCGCGTGCCCGTCCGCGTACGGGATGTTCGGCGAGGCGAAGACGGCGTGGTCGAGGACCGCACCGTACAGCCTGCCGTTGGCCGAACCCGCCGGGGCCTTGGGATCGGCCGTCCAGCGCACCGTGCCCTTGGCGCCGTCGAGGGCGACACCGTTCTGGACGGCGGACGTGCTGTTGATCGCGCCGAGGCTGGAGTACTGCGTGTACACCTGGCCGTCGGCGACCGCCGTGTCGGAGAAGACCACGTCACCGGCGCCGGCGGGCGCGGCGTACGACCAGAGCTGTTTGCCGCGGGCGTTGTAGACGCGCAGGGCGTCCGTCGGGACCAGGATCTCGTCCTTGCCGTCGCCGTCGACGTCGGCCACCGTCACCGAGCGGACGTACTGGCCGGCTCCGTCGATGGTGGTGAGGACGGTGCCCGTGGCGCCGTCGAGGACCGTGGTCGCACTGTCCGCCGCGACGACGATCTCCGGCTTGCCGTCGCCGTTGACGTCACCGGTCGCGATGGTGTGGATCTCACCGGCGACGGTGGCCCGCCACAGCTGCTTCGGTTCGCCCTTGACGAGCGAGGGACCGGACCAGGCCCACACGCCGTTGGACGTACCGCCGGCGACGACATCCTTCTTCCTGTCGCCGTTGAGGTCGACGGCCTGCGCGTAGTTCAGGGCGGCCTGGAGCGGCGCGAGGTCCTTCTCCTTGCCGTTGCCCAGCTTGTACGTCCGGATGTTCTGGTTCTGATCGATGACGCGGACGAAGTCCGTGCCGTCGGAGCGGTAGACCTGCTGGAACATCGGGGACGCGTGCACGCCGTCCTGCCGCCAGGCGATCTTCCCCTTGGCGTTGAACACCGTCAGCGCGCCGTAGCGCAGACCGCCGATGTTGTCGGCCTCGCCCATGCCCTTGTCGTCCTGGCTGGAGACGACGAGCTTGCCGCCCACCGTGTCGAGCTGCCAGGCGTTGGCCCCGTTGCCGGTGTTGGCGGCGTCGCGCTTGAAGGTGTGGGTCCACTCGACCGTGGACGCGTCCTCACCGTCCAGCACACGGATCGTGCTGGCGTTCACGGAGAAGTAGGAGTCGAAGGTCGACTCGCTGACCGCGTACTCCGTGCCGCCGCCCGAGGCCGCGTCGCCGATCGTCATGGCGGTGGCCATGGCGTTGACGCGGGTGTCCAGGGTGGTGCGTTCGCCGCTCTTGAGGTCGTAGGAGGCGACCTCGTACGTGAGGGCGTCGTTGACGTCCGACTGCTCCAGGGCGACCATGCGGCCCCGCTGCGCGTCCAGGTGGAGCTGGCGGCCGTACAGATCGCTGTCCGCCTGCCAGGTCACGGAACCGTCGGCGGTGTCGAGGACGAGGGTGTTGCCGTGGGCGTCGACGTCGGCGGCCTTGCGCAGGTTCCAGGACGCGGCGACCTTGCCGTCGCCCGCGCCCTCCAGGGCGCCCCAGCTGACGCCGCGCGTCTCCTTGGTGTCGTACGTCCATGTCGAGGACGGGGTCAGCGCGCCGTCGGCGTACCCGAAGCGGATGCCCGTGAGGGTGGCGGTCTCGTCCGCGGGCGCGTAGTCGTTCGTCCGCGGCGAGTTCGCGAGGAGCAGCGTGCCGTCGACGATCTTCACGTTGGTGACGTACGAGTAGAGCTTCGACCACAGCGTCCTGCCGGTTTTGCCGTCCATGACCGTCACGAACGTGCCGGCCGGCAGGGACGAGCCCGGGGAGGTGAAGGTCCGGGGCGTCGGCGAGAAGCCGACGGCCGCCGAGAAGACGAGGTCCGGGACACCGTCACCGGTCAGGTCGCTGGTGTCGTACCCCTGGTCGGAATAGGGCGAGAACGGGCTGACGGCGTTGTAGCCCATCACGATGCGGGCCGGGTACGGCTCGGTGCGCCACGGCTGGAGCGGCTTGACCTGCCAGTCCGCGTACAGCGAGGCGTTGGTGCGGGCCCACGCGGTGGAGCCGTCGGCGTTGTGCAGCTGGATGTTGCCCAGGCTGTGCACGGTGAAGTACTGGCTGCCCTTGGCGGGCACCGTGACGCCGAGGCCGCGTACGCCCTCCATCGTGGACTTCTCGGTGAAGGCGACCGGGGTGTCGGTCGCCGTCGTGCCGGAGCCGGTGTCCTTGAGGTGCGAGCCGCTGCCGGCGGAGCCGCCGGACGTACCGGAGGCGTCATCGGTCGGCGCCTGGCCGTCGGACGCGTCGTCGGAGACCTGCCTGTCCCCGTAGACGTCGACACCCATGTGGTCGGCGAGCTTCTCGGCCTGGGTGTCGGTCAGCTTCAGGACCGCGTTGCCGTCGGTGCCGGCGGCCAGCGCGTGCGGCGCCGAGGCCAGGGCGAGGCCCGCGGCCACCAGGGCGGAGGCGAGCGTCAGCGCCCGCTTGGAGTGAGGGGTTCTCATGTTCAGGCTCCCTGCGCGATACGGATCGCCGCACCGTCGGTCAGGACGGCCTGGTCGAAGGAGTACGGGAGGGCGTCGGTGCCCGCCTGGTTCTCGATGCCGACGGTGGCGGTGGAGCCGCTGCCGGGTACGGACTTGTACTGGAAGGTGATGTCACCGGTGGCCTCGTCGAAGACGGCCTCGAAGGTGACGCGGGTCCTGCCGTCCGAGACGAGCAGGGCCTTGTTCCAGACGATGGCGAACTGTCGCTTGCCGTTCTTGCCCTTGAGGGCGGTCTGCACGCTCGACTTCTTGTCGAGGGTCAGGTCGTCCCAGAACGGGGCGGCGATGCCGTTCGGACGGGCGGCGGAGGGCAGCGCGGTGTTGGCGTAGTCGCCGAGGCGCGGCTCCATGAAGTTGACCAGCCCGTTGGTGGTGACCGCGGCGCTGGAGTAGTCCACTCCGTACAGGGTCACCCAGAACGGCAGGGACACCGTCCTGGCGTCCTCGTCACCCGTCAGCGCGACGGCGGTGGAGCCCTTGATCCAGGAGTACGCCGCCGGGGTGCAGCTGTTGCCGGAGTTGTCGGAGCGGGCCGGGAGCTGGACGATGCGGGTCTCGACGCCGTCCACCGCGAGGCTCGCGGAGTAGATCCCGTTGCACAGGACCGGGGCGGTGGGCCTCGCCGTCAGCGTGTAGCTGCCCTCGGCGACCGCCGGCAGGGTGAACGTGCCGTCGGCGCCCGAGGTGACGGACGGGACGGGGGTGCCGGTGACCTCGACGGTCGCCCGGGCGAGCGGCTTGCCGGTGACGTCGAGGACGGTTCCGGTGACCGGGTGGGTGGTGACGGCGTCCAGAGCGACGTCCTGGGCCAGGGGAGTTCCGGTGGTCAGCTCGACGCCGGAGACCGCCCTGTCCGCGTAGCCGTATCCGCTGAGCTCGAAGGAGTACGTGCCCGGCGCCAGCGCCAGGCGGTAGGAGCCGTCGGAGGCGGTGCTGACCGTGCGGGCGGCGGAGGAGCCGTCCGTGGCCTTGACGGCGATACCGGACAGGGCCTTGCCGGTGGCCCGGTCGGTGACCTTTCCGGAGACCGTCACGGCGGTGTGCGGGGCCTTGTCGATGGAGGCCAGGATATCGAGCTTGCCCTCACCCCAGACGTTGTTCATGCCGGCCGTACCACCGCAGTGGGTGTCCTCGACGTCACGGGCGCCCTCGTTCAGGAGCCTGCGCGTCTCGTCGATGTTGCCGATGAGCGACGGGGCGGCCGACCACAGCAGCGCGGCGGCACCGGCGACGTGCGGGGTCGCCATCGACGTGCCGTTGATGGTGTTGTACGAGGAACCGGGCCACGTCGAACCGATGTTGACGCCCGGCGCCGATATGTTCGGCTTCGCCGAACCGTCGACCAGCGAGGGGCCGAACCCGGAGAACGACGCGATCTTGCCGTTGGCGTCGTAGGCGCCGACCCCGTACGAGGAGACCTGCGCGCCCGGCGGGTGCGTGGTGGAGCAGGTGACGCCGTCGCCGTCGTTGCCGGCCGCGAAGGCCTCGAAGATGCCCGCGGAGTTCCAGGCCTCGACGATGTCCTGGTAGAAGGTGTTGTTGTCGCCGCCCCAGGAGTTGTTGACGATGTTCGGGGCGAGGTCGGGGCGCGGGTTCTGCCCCTTGTGGTCGGTCGGCGCCAGGATCCACTGGCCGGCCGCGAGCAGATACGAGTCCGTGCACTGGTCGCTCTCGCAGCCCTTGGCGGCGATCCAGGTGGCGTTCGGCGCGACGCCGATGCCCTTCCTGCCGACCATCGTGCCCATGGTGTGCGTGCCGTGACCGTTGTTGTCGCACGGCACGGCGCTGTCGGGGCACGCGCCGGTCGGGTCGTACCAGTTGTAGTCGTGCGAGAAGGAGCCGTCGCCGTTGTTGCCCCGGTACTGGGCGACCAGGTCCGGGTGGTCGTACTGCACACCCGAGTCGACGTTGGCGATGACGATGCCCTCGCCGCGGGTCTCGTACTGGCTCCAGACGTCGTCCGCGTCGATGTCGGCGATGCCCCACTCAGGGGTGTCGTCGCCGGTGCCGGCGGAGTCCGTCTTCCCGGAGGCCGGGCGCGTCTTGGTGACCTTGGCGTCGGAGGTCTCGATGTCGTCTAGCCTGTAGTGCTGCTCCATGACGATCGAGGCGACGTCCGAGCGCTTCGCGAGCTCGTTCACCAGGTCCTGGTCGCCGTCGACCTTGATGGTGTTGGCGATCCAGTAGTCCTCGTGCCCCGCCTTCTTCTTGTCGAGGAAGGAACTCAGCGAGCGCTGGCTGGTCTTCGCGTGGGCGCGCAGTTCGCTGTACGCGGACCGCGCCTTCGCGGTGTGCGACTTCTTCTTCCTGGTGGCGGACAGGTCCGCCTGGTCCTTGAGGACGACGAAGAAGGACGCCTGGCCGCCGTCGTCCACGGCCTTCAGGAGGGCGGAGTCGACCTTCGGGGACGGCGCCGCGCCGGAGTCGGCGGCGACCGCGGGCAGCGGCGCGGTCAGCAGGGCGGCCGCGGCGAACGCGGCGGCCGCCCAGGCGGCGCGTCCGCGCGACGGCGGTGAGGACAGGTGCATCGAGGGTGCTCCTCCATGAACGGTACGGGGGAGTTCGGACCCTAGGCAGACGCCGTTACTCGTGCATTACAGCGCCCGCGCCGAGGCCCCGGGCCCGCCTGGGTGCCTCCTGCGTCGTTGACGGACATCGCCTCGGCGCTGCCCGTCCCGTCACCGGCCGCCCGCACGGTGACCCGGGTTCCGTCGCCTCAAGTCGCCGCTCCCGCAGGCCGGTTCCGGGGGTGCCCCGCCCTCGCGGTACTGCGCCGACCGGCTTCTTGAGCTTTACTTGCGAATGATGTGCAACAACAAGTCGTGGGCGAGAGTGCGAGGTAACTCATGAACGGTCCCCGGATACGCGGTACGGCCATGGCGGGTCTGCTGGGCATGGCGCTCGCCGCCTGTTCCGCTCCCGGTGACGGTTCCGGCGACGGCAAGGCCGCCGACTCCGTGGTCATAGGCGTGGCCTCCGAGCCGGACACGCTCAGTCCGCTGCTCGGATACGGAAAGGACGGCAACTCGAAGATCTTCGACGGCCTCCTCGCCCACGATTCAGCCCTGGCGCTGCAGCCGGCCCTGGCGAAGGCGCTGCCCGATGTCTCCGACGACGGACGGACCTACACCTTCACCCTGCGCGAAGGGGTGACGTTCAGCGACGGCGAGCCGCTGACCGCCCAGGACGTGGTCTTCACCTACCGGACCGTCCTCGACCCCAGGACGAACAACACCGCCAGGAGCGAACTGGACGCGGTCAAGGACGTACGGGCGAGCGGCGACGACACGGTCGTCTTCACCCTCAAGTACCCCTACACGCCCTTCGCCTCCCGCACGGTACTGCCCGTCGTTCCCGAGCACATCGCGGCGGAGCAGGACCCGAACACCGGCTCCTTCAACACCGAGCCCGTAGGAACCGGCCCCTACATCCTGACCGGTTGGCGCAAGGGCGACCGGCTCACCTTCAAGGCCAACCCCGACTACTGGGGTGGTGAGCCGGAGGTCAAGAACCTCACCATGGCGTTCATCGCCGACGACGACGTACGGGCCACCCGGCTCCGCTCCGGTGACCTCGACGGCGCCGTGCTCCCACCCGCCCTGGCCGCCGTCTTCAAGGGCGACGAGCTGCGCACGTACGCGGCCGAGTCCTACGACTTCCGCACCGTCACCCTCCCCACCGGCAATCCGGTCACCGGCGACCGTGCCGTCCGCCAGGCCCTCGATGCCGCGGTCGACCGCGAGGCCATGGTCGACACGATCCTCGACGGCGCCGGGGCACCGGCGTACGGGCCGCTGCCGGTGGCCGACCCCGCGTTCGCCCCGGACATCAAGCGCACCCAGGATCTGGACCGGGCGAGGTCCACGCTCGACAAGGCCGGCTGGAAGCCGGGCAAGGACGGCATCCGCGCCAAGGACGGCCGACGGGCCTCCTTCACCCTGTACGCGCCGTCGGGCGACAAACTCCGCCAGGACCACGCCCTCGCCTACGCCTCCGACGCCAAGAAGGCCGGGGTGGAGGTGAAGGTGGAGAGCGCCACCTGGGAGGTCATCGAACCCCGCATGGACCGGGACGCGGTCCTCGCCGGAGGCGGCAGCACGGGTGACCCCGACTTCGGCCTCTACACCCTGCTGCACTCCTCCCTGGCCGGCGACGGCTTCAACAACATGGCCCACTACGACAATCCCGCCGTGGACCGGGCCCTCGAAACCGCCCGTCGCACCGAGGACCGGCAGGAGCGGAAGTCCGCCTACACCGAGATCCAGCACGAGCTGGTGAAGGACCCCGGCTACACCTTCCTCACCCACATCGACCACGTCTACGTACTCGCCGACCGCTGGGCCGGACTGACCACCCAGCTGGAGCCGCACGAGCACGGGTTCGGCAGCGGACCGTGGTGGAACATCGAGGACTGGAAGGCGAAGCGGTGACCTCCCTCCCCTGGGGAGCGACGGCGCGCATGGCGGGGCGGCGGATCCTGTTCGCCGTCCCCGTCCTGCTGACCGTCACCTTCGGCGTGTTCGCGATCGCCGCCGCGTCCCCCTTCGACCCGGTCAGGGCCTACGCCGGCACGGCCGCCCTCAACGCGGACCGGCGGACCCTGGACCGGCTGCGCGAGAACCTCGGTGTGGACGAGCCCTTCGTGGTCCGCTGGTGGGACTGGCTGACCTCAGCGGCAGGCGGCGACTGGGGCTGGTCCACGGTGATGCGCCAGCCGGTCGCCCAGGTCATCGGCGAGCGGGTGGTGTGGTCCACGCTGCTGTGCGCCGTCGCCTTCGCGCTGGCCCTGCTGACGGGCATCCTGCTCGGAGTGCTCTGTGCGCGCCGCCCCGGCTCCGTGCTGGACCGCGCGGTCAGCTCGCTCTGCTACTCCCTGGAGGCCGCGCCGGTCTTCTGGACCGCTCTGCTCGCCGTCTGGCTGTTCACCCTCCAGTGGGATGTGCTCCCGGCGGGTGGACTCACCGACACGGGCAGCGAACAGGTGACCTTCGGGCAGGTGACGCGCCACCTGGCGCTTCCCGCCTCCGTCCTCGCCGTGTCCCAGCTTCCCTGGTTCACCCTCTACACGCGCCAGGGTGTCGCCGACGCGCTGACCGAGGACCCGGTGCGCGGCGCCCGTGCGCGCGGACTCGCCGACCACACCGTCCTGCTCGGGCACGCCCTGCGCTCCGGCCTCCTGCCGGTGCTCACCCTGATCGGCACCCGGGTCCCCGAACTCATCACCGGAGCACTGCTGGTGGAGACCGTCTTCAGCTGGCCCGGCATGGCCGCGGCCACCGTCGAGGCGGCCACCGCCGTCGACTTCCCGCTGCTCGCCGCCGTGACCGTCCTCGCCACCGCCGCCGTCCTGGCCGGCAACCTCCTGGCGGACCTGCTCTACGGACTCTTCGACCCGAGGGTGAAGTTCAGTGACATGTGAATCGCCGTCCGCCGGTGCGACGGCGGAACCCACCCCGTCCCTCACGGCCACCACCCCCTGGCGTTCCTACGGCGGAAGGCGCCGCTCCACGCGCACCTCGCGGGTGCGCGTCTCGGCCGTCGTGGCCGGGGCGACCGTCCTGGCCGTTCTGCTCGTCCCGCCGCTCGTCCAGCTCGACCAGCAGGCCGTCGATCTCTCCGCCGAGCTGCTGCCTCCGAGCTGGGCACACCCCTTCGGCACCGACGACGTGGGCCGCGACCTGCTGCTGCGGTGCGTCTACGGACTGCGGGTGTCCCTGACCGTCGGGCTGGTGGCGGCGCTCACCGCCGCCGTCCTGGGCATCGCGGTCGGGGCGACGGCCGGAGCGCTCGGCGGCTGGGCCGACCGCGCCATGATGCGGGCGGTCGACACGATCTCGTCCGTACCGCACCTCCTGCTCGGCGTGTTCATCGTCGCCATGTTCCGGCCCGGTGTCTGGCCGGTGGTGGTCTCCGTCGGGCTCACCCACTGGGTGTCGACCGCCCGCATCGTCCGCGCCGAGGTGCTCTCCCTGCGTTCGCGCCCCTACATCGACGCGGCGATCTCCGGCGGCGCGTCCCGACGACGGATCGCGGTGCGGCACCTGATCCCCGCCGTGCTGCCGCAGGCCGGACTCGCCGCCACCCTGATGGTTCCGCACGCCATGTGGCACGAGTCCGCCCTGTCCTTCCTCGGCCTCGGCCTGCCCGCCCACCTGGCCAGCCTCGGCAACCTGATCCAGGGTGCGCGGGGCAGCCTGCTGGCCGGCCAGTGGTGGCCGACGCTCTTCCCCGGCCTCCTCATCATCATCCCCACCCTCGCCGTCGCCGGACTCGCCGGAGCCTGGCGGGAGCGGATCAACCCGCGTCGCCGATCGGAGCTCATGCTGTGACAGTGCCGCCCCCCGTCCTGTCCGTACGCGGCCTGTCGGTGCGTTTCCTCATGCCGCACGGCCGCCCCGTCGCCGCGGTCACCGACGCGCGCTTCGACGTCCTGCCCGGCGAGTGCCTCGCCCTGCTCGGCGAGAGCGGCTGCGGCAAGTCCGTCCTCGCCTCGGCCCTCCTCGGCCTCCTCCCCGGCAACGCGCAGACCGCGGGCGAGGCACTCCTGGGCGATCTGAACCTCCTCACCGCCGACGAACGCACCCTGGCCGGCACCGTCCGGGGCCGCCGGATCGGACTGGTGCCCCAGAGCCCGGCCGCCCACCTCACGCCCGTACGCACGATCCGCTCGCAACTGGGAGAGGTGATATCCGAGTTGAAGGGGATACGACGCGGAGCACGGCTCCAGCACGCGGTCCTGGCGGCAGCCGGGCGGGCCGGATTTCCCGAGGACCACCTCGACCGCCACCCCCACCAGCTCTCCGGCGGCCTCGCCCAGCGCGCCGCGACCGCCCTGGCCCTGGTCGGTGACGCGCCGCTGCTGCTCGCCGACGAGCCGACCACCGGTCTCGACCGGGAGCTGGTGGACCGTACGGTGGACGAACTGCGCCGGCACGTCGACGCCCGGAGCGGTGCTGCGGGCCACGGGCTGCTGATGATCACGCACGATCTCGCCGCCGCCGAGCGGATCGCCGACCGGGTCGCCGTGATGTACGCGGGCCGTATCGTCGAACTGGGGGAGGCCGACGCGTTCTTCGGGGCTCCGGGCCCACGCCACCCGTACAGCCGTCGGCTGCTCCAGGCGCTGCCGGACCGCGCCTTCACGGCCATTCCCGGCATGCCACCGGAACTCGGGGACCTCCCCGACGGCTGCGCCTTCGCCGCCCGCTGCGAGCGGGCCACCGGCCTGTGCTCCACCCGCCCGCCGACGGTCGACGGGATCTCCTGCCACCACCCCCACCAGGGGCCGGAGGCCGCCCCGTACACGCTCATGCGGAAGGGTGCCGACCGTGCTTGAACTGCGCTCAGTCACCGCCGGTTACGCCAGGAACGAGCCGGTGTTCGACGACGTCTCCCTGACCGTCACCCCCGGCGAAGCCGTCGGCCTCGTCGGCCCCAGTGGCTGCGGCAAGTCCACCCTCGCCCGTGTCGCCGCGCTGCTGCACCGCCCGGACTCCGGCGCGGTGGTCCTGGACGGCGAACCGGTGAGGCACTGGCGCCACCGTGCCCCGCGCGCGCAACGCACGGCCTTCGGGGTCGTCTTCCAGCAGCCGAGGCTCTCGGCGGACCCCCGTCTGACGCTCAGCGACCTGATCGAGGAGCCGCTGCGGGCCACCGGCCGCCGTGAAACCGCCCGGGAGCGGGTCGCGGAACTGGCCGGGACCGTCGGTCTCACCCAGGACCTGCTGGGCAGACGACCGCACGAGGTCAGCGACGGCCAGCTCCAGCGCGCCTGCCTCGCCCGCGCCCTGATCCTGCGACCGCGGTGGCTGATCTGCGACGAGATGACCGCGATGCTCGACGCGTCCACCACGGCCGCGCTCGTCGCCGTCGTCGAGAGCTACCGCAGCGCGACCGGCGCCGGACTCCTGGCGGTCGGCCACGACCGCACCCTCCTGGAACGCTGGTGCGACCACACCGTGCACTGGGAGAACCTGACCGCTTCTCCCACCCCGGGCAACAGCCTCTGACACGGCCTTCGGGGCGCCACCCGACCGCGCCTCGCTGCGGCCGGTCGGCCACGCTTCGGTGGCCGCCGCCTGTCAGGCGACCGGCCCGCCCGCGTTGCGGATCAACCGCTGGAGCACCTTCACCGTGGTGACGTAGTCCGCGTCGTCGATGCCCTCGTGCAGGGCGGCGCGGATCGCGGGAGCGTTGCGGGCGAGGTCGACCCGGGCCTGCTCCCCTTCCTCGGTGAGCCACAGCCGGTCCTCGGCGTCGCGGGTCAGCCAGCCGCGCTCCAGGAGCCCCTGGGCCTCCGCCGCGAGGTCGTCCTCGGGCCGGATGTAGGAGGTCATGGCCTCCCGCAGCTCGGGCAGGGTCATCCCCTTGCCGTCGGGGGAGATGTCGTTCGCCGACAGATTGCGCAGCAGCCAGAACTGGGGCTGGGTGTAGCCCTTCTCGGCCTGCCGGGCCCGGGTGTACGCGATCAGAGCGTGATGGGCGACCCCGGTCCAGTAGGCGGCGGGCTGTCCGGCGAGTTCGGCGTCGGCGGTCTGCTGGGTCGTCATGAGGTGGCCCTCCTGGTGTTTCGGCGTCGGACCCGCACGGTGTGCGGGTCATGCCGAGACCGTAGGACCTCAAGCGCGGTTGAGGGCAAGCGGGCAGCTGACCCGCCCGACCGCGCCCCCGCCCGCGAACGCCGGTGATTTCACCGATGGCGGGGGAGCCCAGCGCCCCGACTCTTGTCGGGTCAGGCACCCGCATCCCCGTCAGGAGTGCTCCATGCGTCGTTCCCCCCGCCGGCTTCTCGGCGCCCTCGCCGCCGTCACCGTGGCGTTCACCCTGTTCTCCTCGGCACCGACGGCCGGTGCCGCCCAGACCGCCGACCGCACGGCCGCACCGGCGGCACGCGCCGCCGCGGCTCAGCCGCTGTCGACCAGCACACCGGTCGTCTTCGTCCACGGGTACACCGGCAACGCCTCCAACTGGGTCACCGCCAGAAGCGTCTTCCAGCGCAACGGCTGGTCCAGCTCCAACCTCTTCGCGTACGAGTACAACTCCTACGGGAACAACATCACCAACGCCCAGGGCCTCGCCACCTTCGTCAACGACGTCAAGTCCAGGACCGGCGCGAGCAAGGTCGCGATCGTCAACCACTCGATGGGCGGCCTCGTCAGCCAGTACTACCTGAAGGTGCTGGGCGGCAACACCAGCGTCAGCCACCTCGCGTCGATCGCGGGCGCGAACCACGGCACGACGTACGCCGGCGCCTGCCTGATCTACACGACCTGCCAGCAGATGTACCCCGGCTCCTCGTTCATCGCGCAGATCACCGCGGGGGACGAGACGCCCGGTGACACCAAGTACGCGACCTGGTACTCGGCCTGCGACGGCATCATCCTCCCGTACACCAGCACCAAGCTCAGCGGTGCGACGAACAACAACGTGGCCTGCCAGACCCACATCGGGTATCTGGCGGACACGATCGTGCTGGGCCAGATCGCGCGCTTCGTCGCCTCCTGACCTGACCGTCGTACGACGATCCCGCACACACCCCCGCCCCCCGGCACCCGTGACGCCGGGGGCGGGGGTGTGCGCGGATCGTCCGCTACAACCCGGCCTACCCGGCCTACCTGGCCTCCTGGAAACGAGTGGTCCGCCCCAAAGCCCGTCCCGTACGGTCGTTCGGTGTGCTTCTACGCCATGACCTCCTACAAGCTGCACCACGCGTGCGTCCCGTGCCGCCTCAGCTTCAAGCGGCACCCGGATCCGCGCCGTGGTCACCCGTGCCCGAACTGCGCCCGGCCCCTGGTGTGCGCCGGACATGACTTCGCACCACCGCCCAGGCGTGACCGCCGCGCCTGGACGGTGGTCGCGGTGGTGCTGGGGGAAGGGCTGCGCTACGAGGGGCTGTCGGCCTGCGGCTGCGGCAAGGAGCCCCGCTACCGGCCGCGCACACGAGCCGCTCTCCGGGCCCGCCGGTCCGCCGCCGCACGGGAGGGGGTCCCGCTGTCCCAGGCGCTGTCCCGGCCGGACCCCTGGATCCCCACCGCCGACTGACCTCGGCGGCGAACTCAGCTAATCTGCACGCCGTGATCGACACATATGCGGGCCTGGACGATGCAGAGATCGCGGTGGCAGCGGCGCGGGCCGGCGCGGAGGTGGTGCGCGCCGGATACGGGCGGCGGCACTCCCGCATCGAGAAGGGCGCCGGGGACTTCGCCACCGATGTCGATGTGGCCGCCGAGGAGGCGATCCTGGGCGTCATCCGTGCCGCACGGCCCGAGGACGCGGTACACGGTGAGGAGGGCGGGCAGCGGGGCGCGGCCGACGCGGAGCGCCGATGGCTGGTGGACCCCCTCTGCGGCACCCTCAACTATGCCGTCGGCAGCATGCTGGTGGCCGTGAACGTGGACCTGACCGACGGCCCGGTGGCGGTCGCCGATCCCTTCAGCGGCGAGGTCTTCTTCACCCGCGAGGGGACCGCCTGGGCCCGGGGCGAAGGGGGTCGAGGGGGCGATACGCCGCTGGCGCCGACGGCCGCCACCCGGCTGGTGGACGTGAACCTCGACCCGCCCTTTCCCGGCGCGCCCGCCTTCAGGGCGGTGGACCTGCTCGCCCACCCCCGGTTCGTCGAGGGGTTCCGGCCCCGGGTCGTGTCCTCGACGCTGGCGCTCGCCTGGGTCGCGGCCGGCAAGCGCGCCGCGTACGTCACCGATGGCAACGGCCTTGCCGGGAGCGTGCACTTCGCGGCCGGAATCGCTCTGTGCCGGGCCGCCGGCTGCGTCGTCACCGGAGTCGACGGCGCCCCGGCCGGGGAGTCGGGGCGAGGGCTCGTGGCGGCGGCGGACGCCGAGACCCATGGCGCCCTGCTGTCGATGATCCGACGGCGGGGCTGACCGACGGGGCTGGGCGGCGGGACGGTCCGGCGGCGGGGGCACCGGCCGTCGGCGCCCCCGCCGGCGGCCGGTGGGCGCGGACTCAGTCGACGTAGACCTCGGCGCGGTCGATGCTCACGAAGGACCCCTGTGACTGGCCGTTGTGCTGACCGGTCACCCGTACGCGGAGGGTGTGAGCGCCGTATCCGAGCCGTGGGCTCCTGTACTGCACGGCCTCGCCCACGCGGATGGGGCCGTGCAGGTCCACCGTCTGCTCCGCTCCGCCGTCGATGCTGACGGCCGCGTAACCGTTGCCCGTGTCCTTGACGGACAGCAGCGCGATGCGCGTACCGGTGAACGTGAACGTCGCCGTGGCGCCGGCGGCGTCGCTCCAGTGGTCGTCGCCCCAGAAGCACTGGGTCGCGCAGCCCGTACCCGAGTTCCAGGCCCCGCTGTAGGTCACGCCGCCCGACCCGCTGGAGCGGCCGTCGTCGTTGATCCAGTAGTTGCCCGAACCGGGGTCGCCGGAGGGCAGGTCCTGGGTGGCGCCGAGGGCGAGCGGGCGGCCGAAGTCAGGCGTGCCGTCCGCGCGCCAGGTGAACTTCTGCGCACGGGTGGTGCGGTTGCTGTAGGTGTTCACCGATGTGGTCTTGGCGTGGTAGACGATCCAGTCCTCCGTGCCGTCCGGTGAGGTGAAGAACGCGTGGTGCCCGGGGCCGAACACACCACGGTCGTCCGCCCGTGAGAACACCGCGTCCGGGTGCTGGTGCCAGGCGCCCGGCACCAGCGGGTCGGCGTCCGTGGGGAGCGACATCATGCGGACCTGGTAGTCGGGCTTCCCGGTGTCGCAGGCGGAGTACGTCATCCACACACGGCCGTTGCGGTAGAGGAACTCCGGGCCTTCACGCACCTCCGGGCACCCGCCGGCCGCGTCGATCGGCACGGCGTTCCCGGAGACGGTGTACGGATCGGACATCGGGGCGATGTTCAGTCCGTTGTGCTGGTACTGGTTGATCCCGCTGTAGGCGAGGTAGAGACGGCCGTTCAGCTGGAGGATGCCCGCGTCGATGGCGAACTCGTCGGCGTGGTTGGGCGGGGCGAGCTTCGCCTTGAAGTGGTACGGGCCGGTGGGGTCGTCGCGTTCCGACTCCAGGACGTACAGGCGGTGGTGGTCGTCGACGCCGTCGTCCGCCGTGTAGTAGAGGTACCAGCGGTCGCCGAAGCGGTAGAACTCCGGAGCCCAGATGTTGCGGTTGCGGGAGGGGTCGGAGTCGGTCCACACGGTGACGGGGTCGGCGGCGGCGAGGGTGCCGAGGGAGGGCGAGCGCCACATCCTGATGCTGTCGCCCTGGGTGGTGGTGAGGTAGTAATTCCCGTTCCAATGCGTCATGAACGGGTCGGGCCCCGAGTTCAGCGGGTTGCGGAACGTCCCTGCCGCGGCGGCCGGGGCCGGTGACGCCGAAGCCGCTGCCGGGGCCGCGGCAGCGGGGAGCAGGCCCAGGACCAGCCCGAGGAGTGCGACGAGGAGGGGGAGGGCGTGTCTTGCGGGGGGTCGGTGTGACTGCGAGGGCATGAGGCTTCCTTCCGGGGCTGAACCCGTTGCGGGATGGGGACCACACGCGCGTTTACATCGATGTAATGACGGGGCGCCACGTTAAGTACGGGCAGTCGCCGTGTCAATGCCTGTCACAGGCGGCCACACGGCCGGTCGGCACGTCGAGGCAGGGGCCGTCCGCCGCGATCCCCGTTCCTGCGAGCTTGAGAGGGACCTGACATCACGAGGGGATTCTTCGGCCCATAGGCTGACGCGCATGTCTGACACGTTGAGCCCCAGCAAGACCCGCGCCGCACTCCGCGTCTCGGCCCGCGTCTCGGGCGAGCTGCTTCTGGTCCTCGCCATGGCCGTAGTGGCCGTGTGGGCACTCGGGCGGATGTGGTCGGTCGTCTGGCCGCTCGTGGTCGGCCTGTTGCTCACCACCCTGACCTGGCCCCTCGCGCGCTACCTCCGTCGGCGCGGGTGGCCCCCGGCCCTCGCGGCCTCGGTCGTGACGGTGGGGTTCCTCGTGGTCGCCCTGGGGGTCGTGGCACTGATCGCGGTGCCGGTCGCCTCCCAGTCCGGGGAACTCGCCGACGGCGTGGTCGGAGGCATCCAGAAGGTGCGCGAGTGGGCCTCCGGGCCGCCGCTCAACATCAGCGACGACCAGATCACCGGCGCCTTCGACTCGGCGACCGCCCGGATCCAGGACAGTCTGGGCAGCATGGTCACCACGGTCGTCACCGGCGTCAGCACCGTGGTCAACGGAGTGGTCACCGCCGTGCTGGCGATCTTCCTGATGTTCTTCATGCTCAAGGACGGCCCCAAGTTCCTGCCGTGGCTCGCGCGTCAGCTGCCCGGCAGGTTCGCCACCGACGTCCCGGTCGTGGCGGAGCGCGGCTGGGAGACCCTGGGCGGATTCGTGCGCTCCCAGGCCTACGTCGGCCTGCTCGACGCGGTCCTCATCGGCCTCGGCCTGTGGATCGTGGGAGTGCCGCTGGTGCTCCCGCTGGCCGTGCTGACCTTCGTGTCCGCCTTCGTGCCGATCGTCGGCGCCCTGTTCGCCGGCTTCGTCGCCGTGCTCATCGCCCTGGTCTCCAACGGACCGACCGACGCGCTCATCGTGCTGGCGATCATCGTCCTGGTGCAGCAGCTCGAGGGCAATGTGTTCCAGCCCATGATCCAGAGCCGCGGACTCGGCCTGCACGCCGCCGTGGTCCTGCTCGCGGTGACACTGGGCGGCAGCCTGGCCGGCATCGTGGGCAGCCTGCTCGCCGTACCCGCCGCCGCGCTGGCCGCCGTCGTCTGGAACTACCTGCGCGAGCAGCTCAGCGAGCCGGTGGGGGAGCCGGAGACGAGCGACGCCGGGTCCGTGGCGTAAGGCCCCGGACGGGCACGGACGAGGCCCCGGCCCGTACGGACGCCGACATGGGCCTGGCCCATGACAAACAGCAGGAGCTCCCGGCTCGTCCCGCTGACAGGGGCGAGCCGGGGAGCCCTACGCGGTCAGGGGGCGAGCCGGGAGCCCTACGCGGTCAGGGCTGCCCGCCGCGCTCCAGAGGGATCTTCTCTCCCGTCTCGATCGCGACCGGCAGCCGGTTCTCCGCCGGGGGCAGCGGGCAGGTCGCCAGATCCGTGTACGCGCACGGCAGATTCGCGGCGCGGTTCAGGTCGATCGTCACCCTGCCCTCGGCGTCGGGAGCCGCGATCGACAGGGAGCGGTTCGCCGCGTACGTGGTCACCCCCGAGGTCGCGTCCGTGAACAGCACCGTCAGGCTTCCGGCGGCCCTGCCGTTGAACGCCGTGAGCCGGTGTACCGCGCCGTCCAGCTCGAACTCCACCTGGCCGGGGGACTCGTAGACGTGCTCCAGCCCCTCGACCGCCGCGCCGACCGTCACCGCGCGCGGCGCGTCGAAGGGAACGAAGCGGCCGGGGCGCACCCAGCGGGGGTCGGGGGCGTACGCCGGGGTACGGGTGAACGCCGTACGCAGCGCGTTCCCGGGGTGGCGGGGGCGAAGGATGTCATGCCCGCCCCGCTTGGCGACCTCGATCACCGCGTCGCCGAACCCCGGGTACAGGCTCTCCCTCTCGCCGATGACGCCGAAGTCGTACCGGCCGCTCACCGGCACACCGTCCACAGTGAGTTCCTCGCCCTCCGCCAGCTCGACCACCACTCCCTCCGGCGTGGTCGACCAGGCTCCCGGGGCGTCCTCGAAGCGGGTGGGTTCGGCGTTCAGCCAGTGCAGGCTCGTGATGGCGAGGAATCCGTGCGGTCCGGCGAGCACCTCCTCGTGCTCCCGGTGCCACTGCTCCCAGTCCTTGACGAAATCCGACCGGTCGACGCCGACGTCCTGGACACTCATGTTCGCTCCTTCATGGGGTGTACGAGAGATACGTGCCTCGGGTGTACGTGAGATACGTGAGCCGGTCCCGGGCGCTCCGCCGGGTCCGGGCGGGTCACAGGTCCTTGCCGTAGCAGACGCTGAACGGATCGGTGTCGTAGGGCGGGTAGCACGGGATCCGGTGCCAGCCCTGCCGTTCGTAGAGACCCATGGCCTCCGGCTGGAGCTTTCCGGTCTGGAGGGAGAGCCGGCGCACGCCGAGCGCCAGTGCGCTGGTCCCGACGGCGTCGAGCGCCGCCCTGGCCAGGCCGCGTCCGCGGTGTTCGTCGTGCACGTACACGCGCTTGACCTCGTAGAGGTCCTCACCGTCCCGCTGGGTGAGCAGTCTCAGGGAGGCCGTCGCCAGCGGCCGTCCGGCCTCGTACGCGAGCCAGGTGACGACGATCTCCCCGGCGGTCGGCGGCCCGGGGCGCCGACCTGCCCGCTGGGCGTCGAAGGGCGCGTAACGAGGCCGCAGTTCGGCGTCCATCCGGTTACGCAGGGCCAGCGCGTCCGGGTGGTCCCAGCCGGCGGCGACCCACCGAACGGTGCCTCCGCACGGGGTCGCCGGGCCGCCGCGCGACGGCAGGACATCCACATCCGTATCGAAGGGGCGCTCCGCGCTCACAGGGCACCGCCCGCGATCCGGGCCTCCGCCGTCGGGGAGGGCTCGGAGGGCACCTCGTCGTCCAGCAGACCGAGACCGAGACCGCGGAGCCAGTCGTCGTCGAAGACCTTGGAGAGATAGTTGCGGCCGGAGCCCGGCAGCAGGACCACCACGAAGTCCTCCGGGCCCAGTTCGGCCGCCACCCGCAGGGCGGCCGCGACCGCGGTGCCCGCCGAGCCGCCGACCAGCAGGCCCTCCTCCCGCGCCAGACGCCGGGCGGTCAGCAGGGAGTCACGGTCACTGACCCGCTCGAACCGGTCCACCACCGCCGGGTGGTAGGACCGCGGCCAGGTGTCGTCCACCGTCTCGGGGTGGCGGAACCGGCCGATGCTCTCCACGTGGTACGGACTGCCGTCCCCGCCGGAGTAGAGCGAGGCCTCCGGGTCGGCGCCGACGACCGTCACCCGGCCGCCGCTCACCTCCTTGAGGTACTCGCCGGTCCCGGTGATGGTGCCGCCGGTGCCGATCCCGGACACCAGGTGCGTGACGCGCCCGTCGGTCTGCCGCCAGATCTCCGGACCCGTGGTGCGGTAGTGGGCCCCCGGATTGGCCGGGTTGTCGTACTGGTTCGCCAGCCAGCCGCCCGGGGTCTCCGCGGCCACCCGCTCGGCCACGGAGTGCACATGGGCGGGGTGTTCGCGCGGCACATCGCTGGGGCAGACGATGACCTCGGCACCGTAGGCGCGCAGGACGGCGATCTTCTCCGCGCTGCTCTTCTCCGGGATCGCGAAGACACAGCGGTAGCCGCGCTGCGCGGCGACCATGGCCAGGCCGACCCCCGTATTGCCCGAGGTGCCCTCGACGACGGTGCCGCCCGGCCGCAACTCCCCGGCCTCCTCGGCCGCTTCGACCATTGCCAGGGCGATGCGGTCCTTCACACTGCCGCCCGGATTGACGTACTCCAGTTTTACGTGGACGGGTGCGGGCACCGTGCCGGTGACACGGTTCAGCCGCACCAGCGGCGTGTTGCCGACCACATCGGTCAGCGAGGCGTGGACGTCCATTGCGGCGTGCTCCTTGCGTAGAGGCGGGCTCTGCCGCCGGCCCCGGGGCCCCCGGGCGTCGTCTCCGGGGCTCACGGGGCGGCGGTCACCCGCCGCCTGCCCGGAATGGCGGCGAGCAGTTCCTTCGTGTACGGATCGGACGGCGCCGCGAAGATGTCGTCCGTCGTGCCCGTCTCGACCAGACGTCCCTGCCGCATCACCCCCACCCGGTCGGCGATCTGATCGGCCCCGCCGTCGCGGGAGTGCTGATCACGCTCATCGGCACGGGCGGGGTGTTCGCGGTGAACTCCGTGTCCTTCGCGGTGGTTCTCGTGGGCCTCCTGACGATCCGCCCCCAGCCGAAGCCGGCCGGCAGTGAGCGGCCCCCCTGGGCGGGAGCGGGCGTGGCCGGGCTCCGTTACGTCGCCGCGCGGCCCGAACTGATCGCCGTCTTCGCGGTCTTCGGCCTGGTCTCCACCCTCGCGCTGAACTTCTCCACGACCCTGACCCTGTTCGCCGGGCGGGTCTTCGACGTCGGCTCCCGCGGCCTCGGGCTCATGTCCACCGCCCTGTCGATCGGCACGATCGCCGGAACGCTCGTGGCCACGCGCCGCGCCTCGCCGAAGGTACGGACGGTGGTCACCGGTGCGGTGCTGTTCGGGTTGTGCGAGGTGCTGGCCGCCTTCATGCCGACGTACGTCACCTTCCTCGCCCTGCTGCTGCCGGCCGGATTCATGCTGATGACGCTCAACACGGCGGTCAGCGCCTTCGTCCAGTCGGAGGTCGGCAACGCCATGCGCGGACGGGTGATGGCCGTCTACACCGTGATCTCGATGGGCGGAGCCCCGATCGGCTGCCCGGTCATCGGCTGGGTGTCCCAGCACGCCGGAGTGCGCTGGGGGATGGCGTCGGGCGCCGGGGCAGCCGTCCTCGCCGCACTCGCGGTGGCGCTGTGGCTGTCCCGGCAGCGGACCGGCGCCCGGCCACCCGCCCAGGACCCGGCACCCGTTCAGGACCGGGCACCCCTCCATGACCGGCCACCCCTCCATGACCGGGCACCCGTCCAGGACCCGGCACCCGTCCGCGACCGGGAAGCTCCCGTCCTCCTCCCTCCCGCCCCCGTCCCGACCCCTGCCGATCCCTACGCACCCGACTCCACTCCGACCGGAGGTACCACCCCATGACCGACCGTGAAACCGGGCTCGCCGGACTGCGCCTCGCGCTGGAAGCCGACGGCGACGGCGCCCACCCCGCCGCCTGGCGCCACTCAGGGCGAGCGCCGGGCGCCGTCCTCGGCCCCCGCGCACTCCGCGACGTGGTCGCCGCGGCCGAGGGCGCGGGCTTCGACCTCGTCACCTTCGCCGACTCACCCCTGCCGCCCGGTACGGGCACCGGCGCGGCCGGACGACTGGAGGCCGGGACCCGCGCCTCGTACGCCGCGCCCCTGACCGACCGGATCGGTCTGGCGCCCACCCTGCACGTCGCCACCACGGAACCCTTCCACCTCGCCACGCAGTTGGCGAGCCTGGACCACGCCTCGCACGGGCGGGCCGGCTGGGTGGTCGGCGGGGCCTCGGGCCGCGACGACCTCGCCACCGTCGGGGGAGCGGCGCTCCCCGCCGCCGCCCTCGCCCGTGAGACCTCGGACGTCATCGACACCGCCCGGGCCCTGTGGGACTCGTGGGAGGACGACGCGGTCATCAAGGACGTGGCGAGCGGCCGGTTCCTCGACTCGGCCCGGGTCCACCACATCGACTTCGAAGGCGCGTCCTTCACCGTCAAGGGGCCGTTGATCACCCCGCGTCCGCCACAGGGCCAGATCGTCGTCCTCGCTCCGGACACACTGGACGTCGACGCGCGTGCCGACGTGGTCCTCGTCGGGCGGCAGGATCCCGCCGCGGTCGCGGCCCGTGCGGCCAGGGCCAGGGAAGCGGGCGCACCGCTGGTCTTCGCCGAGGTGGAGGTGGTCCTCGACGCGGCGGTACCGGCCACGGACCGGCTCGCCGAGCTGGACGGCGCCGCCGCATGGCCCGACCAGGGGCGGCTGCGCCACGTCGGCTCCCCGGAGTCGCTGCTGGAGCTGCTGCGTGAACTGGCCGACTCGGTCGACGGGGTCAGGCTGCATCCGGCCGTGCTCGCCGTCGACCTGCCGGTCCTGGCCGAGCGGGTGCTGCCCGAACTGACCGGGGCGCGTGTGCCCGGGTCCGGCGTCACACTGCGCGACACACTCGGCCTCGCCCGTCCCGTCAACCGCTACGCCGCCGCAGCGGCCACGAACGCCTGAGGTGACTGCCATGACCGAACGAAACCCCGACCCCTCGCGCGGCACGATCTCCATCGAGCGCCGCACCGGCAAACCGGCCCTGATCCAGAAGTGGCGGGACCTCGCCGCCGAACGCGGACTGTCCATCCGCGAGCTGGCGCTCGAAGTGTCCCCCGGGCACCCGTCGTTCGTCGGCACCCCCTCGTCCGTAGCCGACGAGTGGACCCGCTACGTGGACACCCGCGCCGTCGACGGCTTCAACCTCCTGCCGCACCTGCTTCCGGCCTCCGTCACGGACATCGTCGACAAGCTGGTCCCGGAACTCCAGGAACGGGGCGTCTACCGCACGGAATACCGGGGCACCACCCTGCGCCAGCACCTCGACCTCCCCGCGCCGGCCTGAGGCACCCGCGTCGTACGAAGCCCGTCGACGCCTGCCGAGCAGGGTTGCCGACCCGGGTGGGACCCACCCGGGCCGGCAACCGGAGCAGTCAGGACCGCGCGCCCTCGGCACCCGACCCCACGAGAGCGGACGATTCCCGCGACGCGGCCACGGCCGGGGACGTCCGCCCGGTCGGCACGTGCTGGTCGCCTTCCCGCAGCCGGCCCGTCGCCCATACGCTCACCAGGCCGGTCAGCGCCAGATAGCCGCAGGCCCACCACGGGCTGCCCGTACCGAGCGCCAGAAGCGCGGTCATGATCAGCGGAGTGATGCCGGACGCGAAGATGCCGGACATCTGGTACACGAACGACATGCCCGTGTACCGGACCGGCGTGGCGAACAGGCCGGCGAACAGCGTCCCCTGGGCCCCGTAGAAGGAGCCGTGCACGATCCCCAGCGTCACCACGAGGGCCGCCGCGAAGGCCCAGGTCCCGCCGGCGCCGAAGAGCCGGAACGCCGGGTAGACCGAGACCGTGAACGCGGCCATGCCGACCAGGTAGACCCGGCGGGCCCCGTAGCGGTCGACGGCCGTTCCGGACACCGGGATCAGCGCGGCCATGACGAGCGCCGCCGCCGTCACCGCGAGCAGCACCGGAGTACGGTCCAGGGCGAGGGTCCCGGTCGCGTACGTGATGGCGAAGACCGCCCAGGTGTTGAATGCGGCTCCCTCGCCCCACCGCGCGAGCATGCCCAGCACCACGTGCCGGCGCGCGGCGGGCTCCCGCCACAGCTCCACCAGCGGAGCCGCGCGCGGCAGTTCCCGGAGGCGGCGTGCGGCCTTGAAGGCGGGGGTCTCGTCGATCTTCAGGCGCACGGTCAGCCCGACCACGACGAGGACCAGGCTGATGAGGAAGGCGATGCGCCATCCGTAGTCGATGAACGCCGACTCGCTCAGCACATTGCTCAGCAGGGCGAACACCCCGGTCCCCAGGGCGAGTCCGAGCGCCAGCCCGATCTGTGGATAGCTGCCGAACCGGCCCTTGCGCCCCGCCGGCCCGTACTCCACGGCCAGCAGCACCGCCCCGGCCCACTCCCCGCCCAGCGCCACACCCTGGGCGACGCGCAGGACCAGGAGCAGAGCGGGCGCGAGGACACCGACCTGCTGGTACGTGGGCAGCAGACCGATGAGCGCGGTGGAGACGCCCATGAGGCCCATGGTGAAGGCCAGGGTGTGCTTACGGCCGATCCGGTCACCGAGGTGTCCGAAGAGCAGGCCGCCCACCGGACGGGCGACGAAGCCCACCGCGAACGTCGCGAAGGACAGCATCGTGCCGACCGTGCCGTCGGCCGTGGGGAAGAACAGCTTGTTGAAGACCAGCCCGGCAGCGGTGCTGTAGAGGAAGAAGTCGTACCACTCCACCGTGGTGCCCAGCAGGCTGGCGAACACCACGGTCCTCAGCCGCCGCGGGGACGTGGACTCCGCGGACTCCTGATCCGGCCCGGGACCGCTGTGCCGTGCCTCCGAGGGCACGGGGGCGGCGCTCAACGGCCCGCGAACGGGACGATGCCCGCCTCGACGGGGCGCGGACCGGCCGGGTGCCGCCACAGACCGCGCTTCTCCAGCAGCGGCAGGACACCCTCACCGAACCAGTACGCCTCCTCCAGGTGCGGCACGCCGGAGAGGACGAACTCCTCGATCCCGAGCCGGTGGTACTCCTCGATGAGGTCCGCGACCTCCGTGTGGCTGCCCACCAGGGCCGTGCCCGCACCGCCGCGCACGAGGCCGACGCCCGCCCACAGGTTGGGGTAGATCTCCAGATTGCCGGTGTCCCCGCTGTTGTGCAGCTCGCGCATCAGCCGCTGCCCCTCGGACTCGCTGGTCGCCAGGCCCTCCTGCACCGCCTTGACGCGCTCCGGGTCCATCGCGGCCAGGAGCCGCTCCGCCTCGGCCCATGCCTGCGCCGAGGTGTCCCGGGTGATGGTGTGCAGACGGATGCCGAACCGTACGTCGCGTCCCTGGGCGGCGGCCAGCGAGCGCACCCAGTCGATCTTCTGCTTCACCTGCTGCGGAGGTTCGCCCCAGGTCAGATACACATCGGTGTACCGCGCGGCCACCTCGCCGGCCGCGGGGGACGAGCCGCCGAAGTAGATCTGCGGCACCGGGTCGGGCAGCCGGTTCAGCGCGGCGCCCTCGACCCGCAGATGCTCGCCCCGGTGGTCGACCGTCTCACCGGCCCAGAGCCGCCGCACGATGTCGAGGAACTCCCCGGTACGGGCGTAGCGCTGGTCCTTGTCGAGGAAGTCGCCGTACGCGCGCTGTTCGGCGGACTCGCCTCCGGTGACGACGTTCAGCAGCAGCCGGCCGTGGGACTGCCGCTGGTAGGTCGCCGCCATCTGCGCCGACAGCGTCGGGCTGATCTGGCCGGGGCGGAAGGCGACGAGGAACTTCAGCCGCTCGGTGACCTGGGTGAGCATGGCCGTGGTCAGCCACGCGTCCTCGCACCAGGCCCCCGTCGGGGTGAGCGCCCCGACGAAGCCGAGCTGTTCGGCGGTGCGGGCTATCTGGCCGAGGTACTCGACGGAGGCCGGGCGGTCGCCGCCGGCGGTGCCCGGCGTCGAGCCGTGGCCGCCGCCGACGACGTGGCGGCTGTCACCGGTCGTGGGCAGGAACCAGTGGAAGGTGAGAGCAGACATACGGGGGCTCCGGAGGGGGTGCGGAGGACGGCGTGCCGGCATGCCGCTCGGGGCATGCCGCGGCTGCCCGGCTGCGTACGTTCAGGGACGCATCGGGGCACGCGAGGACACGGGGGAGACAGGGCCGCGGTGTGCGGTGCCGTGGGGGGTGCCGGAGCGCGAGAAGCTCAGGGCCGGTGGCCCTGAGGCATCGAGGGTCCGACAGGCGTCAGCCGCGACAGGTGGCGCTGGACTGGCGACACAGGTCGACGTGCAGGCGCTCCACGAGGAAGTCGGCGGCAGCGGTCATGTCAGGCATTGTGGGGGAGCCGCACCGCCCGGCTCAAGTCCTGACCGGCCGCCATGTCACCAGGGGAGACCGGTGGAGGCGGAAGGGCGGCCGGGAGCCGGACCCGCCGCGGCGGCGGAGCGGCCCCGACGGGCGTCAGGTCTCGTCCAGGCCGGTGCAGTACGCGACCGTCGCATCGTCCGGCGCCACCCCCCGGCGGGCCTCGGCCCTCCGGACACGGCGGATGATCCCGTCGGGGCCGCCCGACGCCAGGGCGGCCATCACCTCCGGCCAGTCGCAGAGCCCGAACCGGTCCACGAGGCCGCTCGCACCGTTGCTGAGCAGGGCGGCACCGGACAGCCCGGAGACCGGACAGCTTCCGGTGACCGCCTCGTCCGCCGCCCGCGGATCGTCCTTGGCCACCCAGAAGCCGCCCGGCTGGTTCCGGTGGGACCGCAGGTCCCGGAGAATCCGGCGGTGGGCGTCGCTCCCCCGGGCGGTGGCCCCGAGCGCGGCCTCGTACGACCGGCTGATGACCACTTCCCGGGGGTCGGAGACGACGAGCGGTGCGCCGTCCGTCCGGTCGAGCACGACGGTCGCGTCACCCAGGACCGCATAGTCGACGAGGCCGCCCGACAGACGCAGGACGGCCACGGCCGCCGACGGAGCGATGACGTCGGCGACGTCGCAGGTGTCCCGGTGCGCGTCCGTCACCTGCTCGATCGCCTCGGCCAGCAGTGCGGGCAGACCACGGTCCCGCACCGGCGACAGGAGACCCAGAAGTGCGCCTCCCAGCCGCGTGGCGTACCAGGCGACGCCGTGCCGGCAGAGCGATTCGGAGCCGGGGATGCCGGCGCCGTCCACCAGCACGGCCGCCGTCGGCACGGCCCCGGTGAAGTCCTCGTTCACCCGGCCGGGCCGTGCCGCGGCGCTCGTCGTCATCGTCACCCGCACGGGGTGCTTGCTCCTTCCACCGGGGGGAGGTTCAGAGGCGGCCGCCCGGGACCACCGTGAACGAGGCGGGACCGGCCGGCAGATGCACCGTGTACTGGCGCAGGTAGGTGTCCAGGTACGGCGAGCGGGCACCCCCGGTGGCCACGTCGTCGGACGGGTCGTCCAGCGCCAGCCGCAGCTGTGCGCCCTTGACCTGGATCTTCTCGCCCGAGGGCGTGTCGCGCCACGAACCGGTCCGGATGGACCCGATCTCCACCGCCAGGACGTGCCCGGCCGCCAGCGTCCAGTCGGTCGCCTTGAGGTCGACGGTGAGCCTGCCCGTGTCCAGCAGCGAGACCTGCTCGTCGAACATCACGGCGGTGCCGTCCGGGGCGACGTCGTACAGCTTGAGCATGACGTTCCCCTTGCCCTTGGCGGTCAGGGAGATCTGCGGTGTGCCCGTGACCCGTACGTCCTTCTTGAGCGCCTTGGACCACACGAAGAAGCTCGAGGTGACCGCCCCGGTGCTCTGGAGCCGCGCCTGCCCCTCGGCCAGGCCCTTCGGTGCCGCCGGGTCGATCGTGGGCGCGTTCTCCATGTCCCAGTCGCCCGAGACCTTCACGCGCCCCCGGAGTTCGGGCAGTCCGGACGTCGCCAGCGCCGCGAGGGAGGAGATGCCGCCGTCGTCGACGTAGGCGCCGCCGCCGAGGGGGAGCCTGACCGAACGCTCCACGACCGGCCAGGTCTTCTGGGCCCGCCAGGCGCCGGTGGAGTCCTCGACGGAGTACGCCGGGTAGCGGACGGCGGGCTTGATGCCCTTGAGGTACTGGTCGTAGAAGGAGAGGGTCTCGTCGTACCAGCCCTCACGCCCCATGGACAGGCGTCCGTCGCTGGTGCGGTCCCCGCCGCGTACGTGCTCCCACTGGCCGACCCAGCCGCGCTCGGGGCCCTTGTGGTTGTCCAGGTACTCCTGCATCTCCTCGGGCTTGGTGTTGTTCTCGATGAAGCCCTGGGTGACGAAGAGCGGGGTGTCCGTGCCCCTGGCCGCCTTCGCCAGGTCCCGGGAGGTCCAGAACGGGTCGTGCTGGTCGGCGATCCGGTAGCCGGCCGCGTTCTGCGTCAGGCACTCCGGATGGTCCTCCTCGTAACGGGAGTTGGCGAGGTAGTGCGGGTCGTCGTCCGGCAGCTGGCCGAGCGTGGCGATGGAGTTGTAGGCGTTGGCGGTGCCCGTGACGTTCGGGCGGGGCACCCCGTTCGAGTAGATGTACTGGTACATGTCCCAGACGGGCTCCTGGGCGACGACGGCCTTGAGGGCGCGCTGGTCCAGGTTGTTGCCGATCAGGCCCGTCGCGGCGTCGTAGGACTTCCCGTACAGACCCACCGCGCCCGTGGACCAGGACTGCTTCGCGGCCCAGTCGATCGCCGCCTTCACGTCCGCCTGCTCGCCCGGGCCGCCCCAGTCGAGGCAGCCGGTGGAGCCGCCGAAGCCGCGCAGGTCGACCATGACGAAGGCGTACCCCTGGTCGAACAGGTCGGTGCCCTCGATGAAGTCCTGGAAGCGGGAGGAGGGGCCGGTGTGGTCCCAGCCCTCGGGGTCCGTCTGGCCGGAGTGCCCGAAGTACGGGCCGACCGACAGGATGACGGGCACCTTCGCCTTCTTCGGCAGCCCCTCCGGCAGCAGCACGTCGGCGTGCAGCTCGGTGCCGGAGCGGTCCGAGGACGGGAAGTAGTGCTGCGTCCAGAGGGAGCCCTCGGGGACGCGGTCGTTCTGCTGATGGGTGACGGGGCCGGCCGCGGTGGCGGCCGGCCCCGTACGGTCCTGCGCCGCGGTGGGCGCGGAGGCGGCTGCGGGACCGGCTAGTACGCCGGTCAGCGCGAGGGTGGTGACGAGGGCGGAGGCGGCCCAGGCGGCCGTGCGACGTGCTCTCACATGCTTCTCCCGGCTGGATGGATACGGGGTGTCGCAGTGGTGCAGGCCGAGCAGCGGCCCCGCCCGCCCCTGAGAGCGCACCGGTGGTCGCGCACATCCGCGGAGCTGGATCACAGACGCGGACGTGAACCGGAGCCGACGGCGATGAAGTCTATGATCACATCGGGAATGCTTCAACAGGCACGTATGTCACGCGTGTTACTGATTACCGGCGCGGAGCGCGGCCCGCTGGACCGCGCCCCACGCCCGTCACGGTCAGTGCGCCGCGCCCCCGGAGCCTGGGCGTGCCGGTACGGGCGTACTCGCCAGGCCGTGGTGGACCAGGGCCAGGAACTCCTCGTCCGTGAGGCCGAGTTCCCGTGCCTGGCCGATGATCCCGTGCACGGCCTCGGTGAGACGGGCCTGCCCCGCCGCGCCGGGGGCCGCGGTGATCACCGCGCCCCGGCCGCGGCGCAGCTCGATCAGGCTCTCGTCGCGCAGCCGCTGGTAACCCCGGAGCACGGTGTGCACGTTGACACCCAGCGACTCGGCGACCTCACGGGCCGGCGGAAGCCGCTCACCCGGTGCGGCCGTGCCGTCGGCGATCGCCCCCCGCACACAGGCCGCGATCTGCTCGCCCAGCGGCACGGGCGAGCCGGGGAGCACCCGGAACAACATGGCTAGTGGTGCTCCCTTGCGTGGCGGTCGGTCAGGCCGTTGAGCAGCGCGGCCGCGGTGGTCGAGTCGTCGATGGTGACGACGTACTCGCGCCCCTTCGCCGTACGGACGGAGAGCGCCTCTCCCGAACGCAGCAGCACGCCGCGCCGGTTCGGACGTATCCGGTAGCCCCAACCGCCGAATTCTCCCACGGGGTCGACCTCGACGCTGTCGGCGCCGACGATGCTGCCGAGCGGCAGCGCCAGCCGGGGCCGCGGCAGGACCGTCGAGGTGACCGTCAGGCCACGCCGGTCGACCGTGACCCGGACACCGGCGAACGCTGCGCAGACCGGGCCGAGGACGAGCGGCGCCAGCCCTGCCTGCCAGGGGCCGAACACCAGGGTGACCGCGCCGACGAGGGTGACGGCCCCGGCCGTGATCAGCAGCACGCGGGACATCATGGTGCGGCTCCAGGCGACGGCCTCACCCTCCGCCAGCGGCAGCGAGGGGGCCGGCGGCGCGGGCTCGGGGCGCGGCCCCGGTCCCATCAGCCACCAGGCCAGGGCGCCGGTGGCCAGGCCCGCGACGAGCAGCACTGCCACGTGCCACAGGGGCAGGTGTACGTCGGCCGGGTCCTGGACGTCCGTGTTGAGGAGGACGGTGAGGATCAGCGGATAGCCGACCGTGACGGCCGTACCCACTCCGACGGCGGTGTTCAGCCTGGACCCGGCGCTCTCCTTGGAGACCAGGGTCAGGACGGTGAAGAGCAGCCCGAGGCCGACGAGCAGGGCGCACCCGAACCACAGTGCTCCGTCCCGGCTCATGTAGTCGTCCGCCCCGCCGCCCGTCGAGAAGTGCGTGGCGATCCGCCCGGGCAGCCGGTCCTCGTTCGCCAGAAAGACACCGGCGTAGGCCGCGGTGGCGACTGCGTACGGCACGGCCGCCAGGGTGCCCCTTCTGATCGCGGTCATCTGAACCCTCCCCCTGAAGTTGTTAGCATTGAAGTAGAACAATAGCAGCTTGTGTGGCCCCGGGGGAGTACGGGGAACGGCCGCCCGCCCTACCCGCGGCCCGGGGACCGGGTGGCGTCGGTGACGCGGTCGAGCCCGTAGTAGTCGGCGACGCAGCCGCCCGGCCAGTACGCGCGCCCCCGCCGGCTGAACGGCTCCAGCATCTGGCTGATCACGAGCCGCTCGTACGGAAGGACCCGCGCGCCGGCGCCCGCGCCCTCGCGCAGTCGGCGGTCCTGGGCGTCCCATCTCGCGGCCCGGTCACGCATGTTCGTGTCGAGGTCGAGCAGCGCCACCGCCGGTCCGAAGCAGACCAGGACGCACAGCACCGCGCACGCGGCCCGCAACGGGCCGGTCCCGCGCGCCCGCTGCCGGACGGCGAGCCCCAGCAGCGCACCGGCCCCGACGAGGAGGGCCACCCAGACCCACAGGTAGTCGTTCCACAGCCGGTTGGCGCTGGCATCGCTCACCCGGTCCTGGAACACCGGGTAGGTCACGACCGTGCACAGGAAGCCGGAGACGAGGAGCGCGGCCACCGCCGCACAGGCCATCAGGCGCCGGTGCGCGGGCAGACCGGGCGCGCTTCCGTCCTGGCGCACGCACATCAGGCCCAGGAGCACCCCCACCGCGACCGCTCCCACGTACTGCCAGGTGGTGGCCACCGTGAGCGCGATCTGTGCGAATCCGCGCAGCGAGGCGGCGAGCGACTCCGGCGCCACCATGGACGTCGTGCCGGCCCCGAACCTGCCCCGGCGGTGGTCCGATCCGGGCGAGGTGATCAGGACGAGGCCACCGGCGACGACCCCCGTGAGGCCCGCCGCGCACCAGAGGCGGAGAAAGGCCCGGGGCGGGCCGGCGGCGGCGTATCCGCTGAGGACGAGGACGGTGAACAGCAGCACCGCCACGACGATCGCCGTCTCCTCCGAGAGGGTGCCGATGACCAGGCCGGCGAGCAGGGCCACGGCGACGGCCGCACCCCTGCCCCGGCGTGAACGGGCCGCCAGGAACGGCAGCAGCGCGGCGCAGGCCAGCACCGGCGGCATGGTGTGCGAGACCGACGCGGCCGGCCAGTAGAACGTCTTGTACGTGTTGGGCGTGACGAACAGGAAGAGGGCGGTCCCCATGGCCGCGACCAGCAGGGGCAGCCCGCGCGGCACGGTGAGCCGGAGACGCCGCAGTGCGAGGACCACCACCGCCCACAGCACCGTGAGCGTCAGCACACCGGTGACCAGGCCGAACCACTGGTGCCCCGCGACCTGGAACTTCGCGTAGGCGCCGACCAGTACGGCGTTGGCGACCCGCCCGTTGTCGTCGAAGTAGAACCGGCCGATGAGCCCCGTGACGCCGCCGTCCCGCACCGCCGGCAGGAAGCACCAGTCGTCGGCACCGGGCCGGACCGACCTGCCGAACCAGGCGGCCGCGGCGAGCAGGGCCAGGGGCGGGAGGGCGAGGGCGGTCAGCCAGAGCGAGGTCCACGTCCGTGGCCGGGAGGCCCTCCGCGGGCGTCCGGGAGCGCCCCGGGGGCCCGGCGCCGTGGCGTCCGGCCGGTCAGGCGCTGCGGGCTCCGGGGTGCCGTCGGACATCCGCGCTCACCGGTCCTCGGAGGCGCGGAGCGGCAGGTCGTGGACCGGGGCGCTCAGGGGCTGTTCCGCCGGCTGTGCGGCCGGCCCGGCGGGGGCGGGGGTGGCGCGGCGGCCCGACATGATCGCCCACCGGGCCAGCAGGAAGGAGACCGGGGTGACGAGGACTCCGGCGACGAGCGCGGCCAGGTTCTTGTCCATGCCGAGACCGCTGACCGCGCCGTAGAGCAGAGCGCCCGACGCCACGAGATTGACGGCGCTCGACAGCGGATAGCGCACGAAGGCACGCCAGGTCGGCTTCGTCCGGCAGGTGACGTACGAGTTGAGCAGGAACGAGCACACGATGCTGAGCGCGTATCCGAGGACGTGGGCGACCAGATAGGGGATCCACCGGTTCAGGACGGCGTAGACACCGAGGTACACGGCGGTGTTGACGCACCCCACCAGGACGAAACTGGTGAACTGGCGCACCGTGCGGTTCCGGGGGGCGACCGGCGCGGAGAGCACGGGCGGAGGCCGCTTCGAGGGCGCCGGGCCGTTCTCGTCGGTCTCCCGCACCACGTACGGCGGCCGGTGCTTCGCCTCGTGGTAGATGCGGCCCACGTACTCGCCGATGACCCCGAGGGTGACCAGCTGGATACCGCTGAGGGCCACCACCGCGGTGAGCAGGGTGGCGTATCCCGGGGTGTCGGCGCCGTGCAGCACCACGGTCACCACCGTCCACACCGCGTAGGCCAGGGCCGAGAGGAACACCCAGAAGCCGGTGTAGATGGCCAGACGCAGCGGGCGGTTGTTGAAGGACAGCAGCCCGTCGATGCCGTAGTTCAGCAGCCGCCGGCTGCCCCATTTCGACCGGCCCGCCACGCGTTCGCTGTTGCGGTAGCGGAAGCTGACCGTGTCGAAGCCGATCCAGGAGAAGATCCCCTTCGAGAAGCGGTTGCTCTCCGGCATGGACAGCACGCTGGCCACCGCCCGGCGGGACAGCAGCCGGAAGTCCCCGGTGCCGTCGAGGAGCTCGACGTCCACGCAGTGGCGCACGATCGCGTAGTAGGCGTGGCTGATCGTGCTGCGGAGCACGCCCTCGCCCGAGCGGTCACGGCGCGGGACGACCTGGTCGTAGCCGTGCCGGTGCAGTTCCAGCATGCGGGGGATGAGCTCGGGCGGGTGCTGGAGGTCGGCGTCCATGATCACCACGGCGGCGCCCCGCGCCATGCGGAGCCCGGCGAGCATGGCGGCCTCCTTGCCGAAGTTCCGGCTGAAGGCCGTGTAGCGGGTCCGCGGGTCCCGGGCGGCGAACGCGCCGAGCAGCGCCCGTGTGCGATCGGCGCTGCCGTCGTCCACGTAACAGATCTCGAAGGAGTCATCGAGTCCCTCCAGGACGGCCAGCAGCGCCGCGTGGAAGGAGCCGATGCCCTCGGCCTCGTTGAAGCAGGGCACGACGACCGACAGCTGAAGGCCGGTCACGCGACACCTCCGGACGTGCGGGGACCCGGAGCGCTGGTTTCGGCGCGCTCCGCCCTCCCACAGTCGCCCATCCGGTCGTGAAGTCCCCCTCATGCCGCTCCGGACGCGCGGGCCGTCGGCCTCTTTCGCACGAACGGCGCACGGCCGGGCGGGTCAGGCGCCGTCGCGCGGCCGGATCAGCGGTGGCTCACGACATTGACCACATGGCCGTCGGGGTCACGTACGAAGAAGCGGCGCACGCCCCATTCCTCGTCCTGCAAGGGGTGCACGATCTCCGCCCCGCTCTCCCGCATCACCGCGTACGCCGCGTCCACGTCGTCCACCTCCACGCTCAGGTCCGGCACGACGGGTCCCGTCCTGTCCCGGCTCATGAAGGTGACCTGCGCCGTGGGGTTGGAGGGGGAGGCCAGCGTCATGACCCAGCCGAGGTTCATGACCTCCTCGAACCCCAGGCGCTCGTAGAAGCCCCGGCTCTCCTCCATGGACTCCGACCGGATGTCGGGCATGACGCGGCGGATGGACATCGGGACCTCCTGCTGACGGGCGGCGGTGGTGACGCCCCCGATTCTGTCCAGCAGGCCGCCACGGCGCATCCGCCTCGCCCGGATCGGACCCGAGCCGTCCGTGATGGAGCGGGGCCGTGGCGTCAGGGGCGGCTGGTCAGGTATCCGCCCATGGTGGTGAAGTACTCCGTCGCCGGCAGCTCCCGGCCGTCCTCCGTGCGTACGCGTGTGACCGCCAGGCCGTGGTTGCGGCCGGTGCGGGCGTCGGCCCCGGCGACGATCACCACGCCCTCGCCCTCGCGGTAGAAGATCCGGCCGGGCGTCCCGCCGTAGCGGCCCTTCGCCTTCCACCGCGGCGAGGACCTCGATGCGCCTGCCCCGGTGGAAGGCGAAGGCGCTGGGGTACGGATCGGACTGGGCGCGGACCAGACGTGCGAGGTCCTCCGCGGGCCATGTCCAGTCGATACGGATGTCCTCGGCCGAGCGCTTGTGGAAGAAGGTCGCCTCGGAGCGGTCCTGCGGGGTGAACTCCGTCTGCCCTGCCGCGATCAGGCCGAGCGCGCCGGTGGTGACCGGGCCGATGAGGTCGACGGTCTTGTGGAAGAGGTCGGTGGCGGTGTCCGCCGGGCCGACCGTGACCGCCTCCTGCCGGACGATGTCGCCGGCGTCGAGCTCGTCGTTCATCATGTGCGCGGTGACGCCCACCTCGGACTCGCCGTTGATCAACGCCCAGATCAGCGGGGAGAACCCGGCGTACTTCGGCAGCAGCGAGTCGTGGATGTTCAGCGTGCCGTGGCGCGGGAGGGCGAAGATGCGCGGGGGGATCCACGTCCGCCAGTTGTTGGCCACGATGATGTCCGGGTCGGCCTCCCGGAGGCGCTCGAACAGCTCGTCGTCGTCCGGGCGGTTGCGTATCAGCACCGGGACGCCCCGCGCCTCGGCGAGGTCGGCGACGGAGTCGCTCCAGATCTTCTCGTACGCGTGCTCGCTCCTGGGATGCGTCACGACCAGCACCACGTCGTGCTCGGAGTCCAGGAGGG
>NZ_JAERUC010000091.1 GCF_016745505.1 Streptomyces silvae
CACGGAGCGGTCGTGGCATGGCGTGGCGTGGTGCGGACGTACGGGGGGAACTGCTGCCGGAACCTATGAGCCGTGGCCCGAGCCGCCCATGTGGCAGGCGGACATCCGCCGCTCCCCGCTGTGTGCCGCCCTCCTCTTGCGCCCCCGCCCCGGCCCGCCCGTCCGCGCCGCGCCCGGGGGCCCGCACCATGTACGCCGCCACCATGCGGCCGTACCGGGGTGTGTGCACCGGCGCCGTGTGACGCGGGCGGCGACGTCCATACGGTGACGCCCATGGAGACTTCCCGGACCCCCCAGCACGACCCCCTCGCCCCCTCCGCCCTCGCCGGCCGCACCGCCCTGGTCACCGGGGCCGCCAGCGGCATCGGACTGGCCTGCGCGGAGGCGCTCGCCGCCGCCGGGGCCCATGTGCACGTGGTGGACAAGGCGGGTGACGCCGCCAAGGCCGTGGCGGCACGCATCGGCGGAACGGCCTGGGTGGCCGACCTCTCCGTCGCCGAGGCGGTGGACGGGCTGCCCGCCGACGTGGACATCGTGGTCAACAACGCGGGCCTCCAGCACGTGGCGCCCGTGCACGAGTTCCCGCCGGACCGCTTCGCGCTGATCCACCGCGTCATGGTGGAAGCACCGTTCCGCATCTTGCGCCGTACGCTCCCCGGCATGTACGAACGCGGCTGGGGCCGCGTGGTCAACATCTCGTCCGTGCACGGGCTGCGCGCCAGCCCCTACAAGTCGGCCTACGTCTCGGCCAAGCACGCACTGGAGGGGCTCAGCAAAGTGGTCGCACTCGAAGCGGCGCCGCACGGCGTGACCAGCAACTGCGTCAGCCCCGGCTACGTCCGCACGCCCCTGGTCGAGGACCAGATCGCGGACCAGGCCCGCAGCCACGGCATCTCCGAGCAGGAGGTGGTGGGCCGGGTGCTGCTGGAACGCAGCGCCCTCAAGTCGCTGATCGAGCCCGGCGACGTCGCCGGGGCCGTCCTGTGGCTGTGCGGGCCGGGCACCGCCCACATCACCGGCAGCTCCCTCACGATGGACGGCGGCTGGACCGCCAACTGACGCCCGACCGCCCCGAAGCCGGAAGAACGATGGCCCCCCATGTCTGAACCGTCCCCGTCCGCCGCGCCCCTCCTGGGGCGCCTCCTCGACCTGCTGGCCGACGACGCCCCCGCCGAGGAGCTGGGCGCCGTCACCTCGGAGGCGCGGGCCGCCGGCGTGCCCGCGGCCGACCTGGCCGAGGTGGAGCGGGCGGCCGCCACCGCCCTGCGGATCAGGGGCGCCCTGCGCCAGCACCGGCGCAGGGAACTCCAGCTCACCGCCCTCTTCGACACGGCGGGCGACCTGGCGGCCTCCCGGGACCTGGACGACGTGCTGAAGGCGATCGTGCGGCGGGCCAGGATGCTGCTCGGCACCGACACCGCCTATCTCACGCTCCCCGACGAGGAGGCCGGGGACACCTACATGCGGGTGACCGACGGATCGGTGTCCGTGCTCTTCCAGCGGCTGCGGCTCGAACTGGGCGAGGGGCTCGGCGGTCTCGTGGCCCAGACCGCCAGCCCGTACGCGACCCCCGACTACCGCACCGACGACCGCTTCCGCCACACCCGCAACATCAACGCCGGTGTGCTGGACGAGGGGCTCGTCGCGATCCTCGGCGTCCCCCTGCTGCTCGGCTCCAGCCGGGGCGGCACGGGAAAGGTCATCGGGGTCCTCTTCGCCGCCGACCGCGCCGCCCGGGTCTTCAGCCCCGACGAGGTGGCCCTGCTCTGCTCGCTCGCCGCGCACGCCGCGATCGCGATCGACACCGCCCGCGCCCTGGACGACACCCGCACCGCCCTCGCGGAACTCGCCGGCGCCAACGAGGAGCTGGCCGAGGCCAACGCCGCCGTACGCGCGCACTCGGCCGCCATGCAGCGCGCCGAGGAGGCCCACGACCGGCTGACCGACCTGGTGCTGCGCGGCGGCGATGTGAAGGACGTCGCCGTGTCCGTCGCCGGACTCCTCGACAGCCCCCTCACCATCCACGACCCGGGCGGGCGCCCGCTGGCCGCCGTACGGCCCGACGGCACCGGTTTCGCCGCCGACAGCATGGACGCCGGCTGGCTCGCCGGGACCGCCGAGGAGTCCCGCCACGGGGCGCGCGCCGTGCACCGCGACGGCCGGTGGATCTGCGCCGTGCTCGCCGGCCAGGAACTGCTGGCCAGCCTGGTGCTGCACCGGCCGGACCGGCTCGACGACTCCGACCGGCGGCTCTTCGAACGCGCCGCCGTCGTCACCGGGCTGCTCCTGCTGCTGCGCCGCACGGTCGCCGAGACCGAGAACCGGATACGCGGCGAGCTGATCAGCGATCTGCTCGCCGACCCGGAGCGCGATCCGGCCGGTCTGGCCGAACGGGGGCGGCGGCTCGGCATCGACCTGGACCGGCCGCATCTGGTGCTGGTCGCGGAGTCGGCGGCCCGGGAGAGACTCGGCGGCGCCGCGATGCGCTATCTGTTCGGCGGCGACATCCACGGGGTGAGCGCCGAACACGCGGGCACCGTCGTGCTGCTGATCGACTGCGACGGCCAGGGCACCCCCGCGGGCGCCGCCGCCCGCGCGGCGGCCGCGCAGCTCGGCCACCTCGTCCAGGCACCCGTCACCGTCGCCGGTACGGGCCCGGCGTCCGGCGCCCGCGAACTCGCCGCCGCCCACGCGGAGGCCGCCCGCTGTCTGCGCGCCATGCGGGTGCTGGGGCGGGAGGGCGAAGGGGCCGACGTCGGCGAACTCGGCTTCCTGGGCGTCGTCCTGGGCAACGCGAAGGACGTGGACGGCTTCGTGACCGCCGTCCTGGGCCCGCTGCTGCGCTACGACGAACGGCGCGGCACCCATCTCGTACGGACGCTCCGGGCGTACTTCGGCGCGGGCGGCAGCCTGATCCGGGCCAAGGACGAGCTGCACGTCCACGTGAACACGGTGGTGCAGCGCCTGGACCGGATCCAGGTGCTGCTGGGCCGCGACTGGAACGAGCCCGACCGCGCGCTGGAGCTGCAACTGGCCCTGCGGCTGCACCTGCTGTCGGGCGGCCGGGAGAGCTGAGCACCCCGGCCGCCCGCCGTCCTCAGCCGGGCAGTGCCGCCCGCAGCAGGGCGGCGGCGACCTCGCCCGCCCCCTTCTCGCCCGTCAGCACCGTGTAGTGGTTGACGCCCTCGACGCGCACCGCCCTGACGTTCGTGCCCGGCTGCCCCGCCGCCGCCAGCCGGGACTCGTCGTACAGCCCCTGCTCCTCGTTCATCAGCCCCCGCTCGGCCCACAACAGCGTCGCGGGCCCCGGGAGTTCGCGTACGGCCGCGAGCACCTCGTCCTGGAACAGGCCGACCCCGTCCGTGCGGACCGCCTCCAGCCTGCAGCCGGAGCGCAGCGCGGGCTCCTCACCCGTCAGGTCGCGCTGGATGTACGCGTCCACCTCGGGCGACCAGGCGTCGCCGCCGAACGCGGGATGGGCCCGCCAGAACGAGCGGTAGGCGTCCCGGTCGGGGAAGGTCATCGAGAGCCGGTCCATGGCGGGCCCGATCACGGCCGTCAGCAGTTCGTCCGCCGACAGGTCCGTGGGCGCGGGGAAACCGAACCCGCCGTCCACCAGGACCGGTTCGCCGAAGCGCCCCGGGTGGCGTACGGCCGCGAGCGCCGCGACGAAGGCGCCCATCGAGTGGCCGGCCAGCACCACCCGGCCCCCGCCGAGCGCACCCGCCAGCGCGGCCGCGTCGTCCGCGTGGGCGGCGATCCCGTACGGGCCGGGCAGCCCCGCGCTGCCGGCCCGGCCCCGCAGGTCGGGGGCGACCAGCGTGACCCGGCCGGCGAGCAGGCGGGCCACCGCCGCCCAGGACAGCGCGTTGGCGGTGATGCCGTGCAGCGCCACGACCACCGGGGCGTCCGGGGCGGACGCGGGCCAGCGCAGGGCGGCCAGTTCGCCGCCGGTGACGGGGACGCGTATCTCCTCGTACGGGATCATCGGTGCTCCTCACGGGTCCTGCGCAGTCGGGACGGGAGGCGGGCCAGGCCGCCGGGCAGCAGGTGTACCACGGCCACGAACAGCACCCCGAGCAGGAACAGCGGCTGGGAGAGCGGCACGCGCAGGACCGCGGGCAGATCGGCGACCGCGCCCGATCCGGCGAGATCGCCGAGCCGGTGGTCGGCCCAGGTGTAGAGGATGCCGCCGACCATCGGACCCCAGCGGGTGCCCGAGCCGCCCAGCACCACCATGACCAGCAGCGACAGGGTGAAGTCCGAGGTGGTCGTCTGCGGTGTGGAACCGCCGGTCAGCAGCAGATGGACGAGCCCGCCGACCGCCGCCAGCGCCCCGGCCAGGACGAACGCCGTGAGCTTGAACCCGTACGGCTTCAGGCCCAGCACCTCCACCCGGCGTTCGTTCTCCTTGATGCCCTCCCAGACCCGGCCGGTGGGGGAGCGGACCGCCCGGTGGACGACGGCGAGGGTGAGGACGAGGTAGGCGAGCGCGATCCAGTACAGGTTCGCGGTGTGGTCGATGCCCACCAGCCAGGACGGCAGCAGCTCCGCCGGTGCCGCCCGGCCCTCCTCGCCGCCGGTGAGGCCGCCCGGGTTGCGGGAGACCAGGATCGAGCCGGCCTGCGCGAAGGCCAGCGTCACCATGGAGAAGCCGATGCCCGAGACCCGCAGGCTCACCGAGCCGAGCACCAGGGCGAGCAGGGCGCCGGAGCAGAGCCCGAGGACCGCGACCACGGCGAACGGCAGACCGGCCTCCAGCAGGAACATGTTCGTGGCGTAGCTGCCCGCCGCGAAGTACAGGGCGTGCCCGAAGGAGAGCAGCCCCGTGCGGCCCAGCAGCAGGTCGTAGCCGGTGGCGAGGGCCCCGAACAGCAGGCAGGTCGCCAGGAGTTGCAGGCTGCCCGGGCTGCCGACCGGGCCGTCCAGCAGCCCGGGGAGGGGCAGTGCGCTGTACGGTGCGACGGCCAGCAGGACCAGGACGGCGGCCGGCCACCAGCGCAGCAGCCGGGGCCCGCGGCGTGCGGGCGCCGTGGCGAAGGCGGGCGGTGCGGGTGCGGGTGTGGTGGCGGTGCTCACGCGAGCCTCCCGGTCAGTCCGCGCGGCCGGACGAGCAGCAGCGCGGCGAGCAGCACGACGACGGCCAGGTCGCCGAGGCCCGCTGCGGTGTAGTAGTTGGCGAACTGCTGGACCAGGCCGATGACGACGGCCGCGACGGCCGCCCCGGTCACCGAGCCCATGCCGCCCGTGACCACGACGACGAACGCGAAGATCAGCAGCGAGGTGCCCTGCCGGGGGTCGACCGAGCCGAAGTACAGCCCGCCGAGCGCCCCGCCGAGCGCGGCCGCGCAGCCGCCGATCGCGAAGACCAGCGTGAACGCCGTGCGGACGTCGATGCCGAGCGCCGTGACCATCGCCCGGTCCTCGACACCGGCCCGTACGACGAGCCCGTGCCGGGTCCGGCCCAGGAACAGGCGCAGGGCGACGAGGACGACGACCGCGGCGGCGATCAGGACGAGCCGGTTGACGGGCACGTCCGCGCCGAGCAGCCCGAAGGTGCCGGACAGGGCCTCGGGCCCGGGGAACGTCCGGGCGTCCGAGCCCCAGACGCCCGACAGCAGTGCGGGCACGGCCAGCCCCACCCCGACCGTGGCGAGCACCTGCTCCCGGGGCCGGGTGTACAGCGGCCGTACGACGACCAGTTCCAGCACGACGGCGGCCAGCGTGCCCACCGCCGTACCGAACAGGACCGCCAGGGCGAAGCCCCAGCCGCCGGGGCCGGCGCCGGGCAGATTCCCGGACGCCGCCCACCAGGTGCCGTACGCGCCGATGGAGAGCAGCGCCCCGTGGGCGAAGTTGAGCACGTCCATCAGGCCGAAGATCAGCGAGAGGCCCGAGGCGATGAGGAAGTAGAGCGCCCCCAGACCGAGTCCGGTCATGGTGAGCAGCACGAGGGTGGACATCAGGAATCCGCCTCCACGGTCAGGTCCTGTCGGGAGGTGAGCGGGCCCCGGCCCACGCCGAGCAGCCGCCGGGTGGCCTCCTCGTCACCGAGCAGCGCCGCCGCCTCGCCCTGATGGGCCGTCCGGCCGTCGGCGAGCACCGCGCAGTGCGCGGCGAGCCTGCGGACGACGGCGAGATTCTGCTCGACCAGGAGCACGGGCACCGCTTCGGCGGCCCGCTCCAGCACCTGGACGACCTCGGTGACGACCTTGGGGGCCAGACCCTTGGTGGGCTCGTCGGCGATGATCAGCCGGTTCCCGTTGAGCAGGGTGCGGCCGATGGCCACCATCTGCTGCTGGCCGCCGGAGAGCGTCCCCGCCAACTGCTTGGCCCTGCGCTTCAGTTCGGGGAAGAGCTCGTGGACCAGGCCGTACGCGGGCCCGTCCGCGCCCCGGCGCTCGGCCAGCCGCAGATTCTCGGCCACGGTGAGGTCGGCGAAGATCCCCCGGTCCTCGGGGGCGTAGCCGATGCCCCGGCGGACCAGGGTGTGGGTGGGCAGGCCCACGGTCTCCTCGCCGTCCAGGAGCACGCTGCCCGCGCGCGGGACGAGCCCCAGGACGCCGCGTACGGTCGTGGTCTTGCCGGCGCCGTTGCGGCCGAGCAGCGCGGTGACGCCCTGCGGTGCGACGTCCAGGTCGACGCCGTGCAGGATGTGCCGGCCGCCGATGAGGACCCGCAGGTCCCGTACGACGAGCAGTGCGGGCGCGGTCACAACTCCTCCCCGAGGTAGGCCTGCTGGACGACCGGATCGGCGGTCACCGCGCCCGGGGTGTCCAGGGCGAGCAGCCGGCCGTGGTGCATCACCGCCAGTCGGTCCGCGAGCCCCAGCAGGACGTCCATGTGGTGCTCGACCATGAGCACGGTGCGGCCCTCGTCGCGGTGCAGCGTCCGGATCAGCTCGGTGAGGGCCGGGACCTCCTCGGCGCTCACCCCGGCCATCGGCTCGTCGAGCAGCATGAGCCGGGGCTCGCCCACCAGCAGCACCGCCAGCTCCAGCTTGCGCTTCTCGCCGTGCGAGAGCTCGGCGGCCGTGGCCCCGGCACGGTGCCCGAGACCCGTCCGCTCCAGCACGCCGCTCACCTCGGCGGTGTACGGGGAGGCGCGCCGCCAGAGCCGGTGCGAGCCGCCCCGCACGGCCTGCGCGGCCAGCCGGACGTGCTCGGCCACGGTCATCGCCGGCCAGAGGCTGGAGGTCTGGAACGTCCGCCCGATCCCGCGACGCGCACGGGTGTGCACCGGCAGGCCGGTCAGGTCCGCGCCGTCCAGCGCGAGACTGCCCGTGGTGGCCGGGACGATCCCGCTGATCAGGTTGAACAGGGAGGTCTTTCCCGCCCCGTTGGGCCCGATGAAGGCGAGGAACTCGCCCTCCCGGACATCGAGCGTGACGTCCTCGACGATGGCCGCCCCGCCGACGCGCCACCCCAGGCCGTCCAGTCGGAGCACCGGGGCGCCCGTGCGCGCCCCCTCGTCCCGCGCGGTGGCGGTGCCGGGTACGGTCACGGGTCAGCCCGCCGAGGGCTTCGCGGGCGGGGCCACGGCGTCCATCGGCTGCGTGCTCACCAGCTCGGGCTTCGCGGCGGCTCCCGCCCCGACGAGCCTGGCCACGAACATCGGCTGCACCAGGGCGTGGTCCTCGGCGCGGACCTGCTGCTTCCCCTTCACCCCGTCGAAGCTCCAGCCCTCCAGGGCCTTCACCATGGCGGCGGTGTCGGTGGCGCTGCCCTCCTCGACGGCCCGCACGATCATCTGCGCCGCCGTGAACCCGTCGGTGCTGAACAGGTCGGGGGTGCCGCCCGCCTTCGTGACCCCGTCGATCATCGCCTTCTCCACGGCGTTGCCGCCGCCCGCGCCCGGGAAGTAGTGCGCGAGGAAGGAGACCTTCGCGCCGGCCGCCCCGAAGACCGGGTACGACGCGGTCCCGGCCAGCCCGGTGACGACCTTTCCGGCGCTCAGCACGCCCTGCTGGTCCAGCGCGGTCCACAGGGCGGGCGCGGTCGCACCGGCCCAGGCGACGAAGACCAGATCGGGGGCGCCCGCCTTGACCTGCCGGGCGAACGGCGTCAGGTCCGTGGCGCTGGGCGGGGCGAGGACGGAACCCACCGTCGCCCCCTCGGCGCCCAGGACGGCCTTGACGGCGGCGACGTTGGCCTGGCCGAAGGTGGAGTCCTGCGCGAGGACGGTGACCTTCTTGCCCTTCGGGTCCCCGAGCATGGTGCCCGCGGTGAGGATGTCCTGGTAGGACTGCCGGCCGGACCGGAAGGTGTACGTGTTGATCCCGGTCAGCGCATCGGTGGCGGCCGGCCCGTTGACGTACAGCACCTTGTTCTGCGCGGCCAGCGGGGCCATCTGGAGCGCCACCCCGGAGTCGGTGGTGCCGGCCAGCACCTTGTAGCCCTTGCCGATCAGGTTCTTCGCGGCGGAGACGGCCTTTCCGGGGTCGCCCGCGTCGTCCTGCTCGGTGACCTCGATCGGGTGGCCGCCCGCCTTGCCGGTGCCCTTCGTCGCGTGGTCGAGGCCCGCCATGAAGCCGTCGCGGTACTGCTTCCCGTACGCGGCGAGCAGTCCCGTACGGGAGTAGACGAGGCCCACCTTCACCGCCTGGTCCTCGCCCGGTCCGGCGTCGGATCCGCTGCCCGCCTGCCCGGCGGCGGTGCATCCCACCAGGAGCAGACCGGCGGCGCCGAGCGCGGTCGCGGTCAGGGTTCTTCTCTGGACGGTGCCAACGGCTCTGCGACGCATGGTGACCGGCTCCTCGGCAGGGTTCGGGTGATGTCGGCCGAACCGTACGAACACCGTGGCGCCGTCGACATGGTGCAGGGAACCCCACCTGGGCGGGTGCCGGTGTGGGCGCCGCACATGGGCACCCGGGGCCTTTCGTCCGGAGCATGCGGAAAGGCCCTACCGGCGGGTGTCCGCCGGAAGGTCGATCAGCCCGCACACCGTCTCGATGTCGCCCTTCACCTGGGCGATCGACTCCCGCCCCGACAGCCACGTGATCAGCGCGGAGTGCCAGGTGTGCTCGATGACGCGGACCACCGACAGCTGCTCCTGCGTGGGGTCCTCCACGCCCATCGCGTCCAGGACGATCGCGGTCGTCAGCCGGGACACCGCGTCCACCTCCGGGCTCACCCCACGGTCGGCGAAGGTCAGCGCCCGCACCATGGCGTCCGCCAGATGGGGTTCGCGCTGGAGCGCCCGGAAGGCGAGCATCAGGGTCGCCGCGACGCGCTCGGCGGCGTCGTCCCCGGCGGTCGGCCTCCGGCGGAGCGAGGCGTGCAGATGCTGGAGCTGGTCCTGCATGAGGGCGACCAGGAGATGGACCTTGGAGGGGAAGTAGCGGTAGAGCGTGCCCAGGGCGACGCCGGCGGCGTCGGCCACCTCGCGCATCTGCACGGCCTCGAAGCCGCCCCGCCCCGCGAGCTGGGCACCGGCCTGCAGAATGCTCCGGCGGCGGGCCTCCTGGCGTTCCGTCAGGGGAGGTGCCGCAGGCCTGGCTTCCGCTGTCATCTGTCCCCATCCAAAAAGGGAGAACCGGTTCCCTGTCCGGCCGGGCGCCTGTTTCCGGGCGCGCACAGCATGCCAGGGTGTCTGCCGTGGCGCGAATCACCTGATCCGGCCGTCACACCGACGCTACCTGCCGGTAGATTCGGTGCGGGTTGAACCAACGAGTCTGAAACTTGTTCTAGATTAGCGCGACCGGTTACGCTCCGGCGAACACGCAGTGAGAAGGGGGCCGAGTGTGACCGCTGAGGCCATAGAGACAGGCCCCTTCGCGGGCGGCGACACGTCGGGCACCGACGGTGACCGGCCGTTGCGCATCGCACTCCTGACCTACAAGGGCAATCCCTTCTGCGGCGGCCAGGGCGTCTACGTGCGCCATCTCGGCCGCGAGCTGGCCCGGCTCGGCCACAGCGTCGAAGTGATCGGCGCCCAGCCCTACCCGGTGCTCGACGAGGGCGTCCCGCTCACCGAGCTGCCGAGCCTGGACCTCTACCGCCAGCCCGACCCGTTCCGCACCCCGGGACGCGGCGAGTACCGCGACTGGATCGACGCCGCCGAGGTCGCCACCATGTGGACCGGCGGCTTCCCCGAGCCCCTCACCTTCAGCCTCCGGGCACGCCGTCACCTCCTCGCCAGGCGTGGCGACTTCGATGTCGTGCACGACAACCAGACGCTCGGCTACGGCCTGCTCGGCGACCTCGGCGCGCCCCTCGTCACCACGATCCACCACCCGATCACCGTCGACCGCAGGCTGGACCTGGACGCCGCGGGATCGATGCGCCGCCGGCTCGCCGTCCGCCGCTGGTACGGCTTCACCCGCATGCAGAAGCGCGTCGCCCGCCGGCTGCCGTCCGTCCTCACCGTCTCCGGCTCGTCGCAGCAGGAGATCGTCGAGCACCTCGGGGTGCGCCGGGACCGTATCCAGGTCGTGCACATCGGGGCCGACACCGACCTCTGGTCGCCCGACCCCTCGGTCGCCGAGGTCCCGGGCCGGATCGTCACCACTTCCAGCGCCGACGTCCCGCTCAAGGGCCTCGTCCATCTCGTGGAGGCCCTCGCCAAGCTCCGCACCGAGAACCCTGCGGCGCACCTCGTGGTCGTCGGCAAGCGGGCCGAGCGCGGCCCCGTCGCCCGCGCCATCGAGCGCTACGGGCTCCAGGACGCCGTCGAGTTCGTCAAGGGCATCAGCGACGCCGAGCTGGTCGACCTGGTCCGCGGCGCCCAGATCTCCTGCGTCCCCTCCCTGTACGAGGGCTTCTCGCTGCCCGCCGCCGAGGCCATGGCCACCGGGACCCCGCTGGTGGCCACCACCGGCGGTGCGATCCCCGAGGTCACGGGCCCGGACGGCGAGGCGTGCCTGGCCGTGCCGCCCGGCGACGCGGGCGCCCTCGCCGAGGCCCTCGGCCGGCTGCTGGGCGACGCCGAGCTGCGGGCCCGGCTCGGCGCGGCCGGCCGGGCACGGGTCCTGGCCAACTTCACCTGGGCCAGGGCCGCCGCCGGTACCGCCGAGCTGTACCGTCAGTCGATCGCCGCCCGCGGAGCGCGCCGGTGACCCCTCCCGTGGCTCCCCCGAACCCCGTGGCTCCCGCAGCCCCCGACCTCGAAGGCAGGCCCCCGTGCTGACCGTCGACTTCACCCGCTTCCCGCTCGCCGCCGGCGACCGGGTGCTCGATCTGGGCTGCGGCGCCGGCCGGCATGCCTTCGAGTGCTACCGGCGCGGCGCCCAGGTGGTGGCCCTCGACCAGAACGCCGAGGAGATCCGCGAGGTCGCGAAGTGGTTCGCCGCGATGCAGGAGGCCGGTGAGGCACCCGCGGGCGCGACCGCCACCGCGATGGAGGGCGACGCGCTCAACCTGCCGTTCCCCGACGCCTCGTTCGACGTCGTCATCATCTCCGAGGTGATGGAGCACATCCCCGACGACAAGGGCGTGCTCGCCGAGATGGTCCGCGTGCTGAAGCCCGGCGGCCGCATCGCGATCACCGTGCCCCGCTACGGCCCCGAGAAGGTCTGCTGGACGCTCTCCGACGCGTACCACGAGGTCGAGGGCGGGCACATCCGCATCTACAAGGCCGACGAGCTGCTCGGCAAGATCCGTGAGGCCGGACTCAAGCCCTACGGCACCCACCACGCGCACGCCCTGCACAGCCCCTACTGGTGGCTGAAGTGCGCGTTCGGAGTGGGCCGCGACGGCGAGGACGCAGCGCTGCCGGTGCGCGCGTACCACAAGCTGCTGGTCTGGGACATCATGAAGAAGCCCCTGGCCACCCGGGTCGCCGAGCAGCTGCTCAACCCGGTCGTCGGCAAGAGCTTCGTGGCGTACGCGACCAAGCCGCACCTGCCCAAGGCCGAGGCGTGAGCACGCCGGAGCAGACCGAACACCTCGTCCTGCCCGGCGTCCTCACCGCCGAACAGGCCGCCGAAACGGTGGCCGCGCTGCTCGCCGTGCAGCGCTCGGACGGAGCGCTGCCCTGGTTCCGCGGCCACCACCTCGACCCGTGGGACCACACCGAGGCCGCGATGGCGCTGGACGCCGCCGGTGAGCACGAGGCCGCCGCCCGCGCGTACGCATGGCTGGCCCGCCACCAGAACGAGGACGGCTCCTGGTACGCCGCGTACCACGACGGCGACCCCGGACAGCCGACCGACCTGGGGCGCGAGACCAACTTCTGCGCCTATGTGGCCGTCGGCGTCTGGCACCACTACCTCGCCACCGGTGACGACGCGTTCGTCGACCGGATGTGGCCGACGGTCTTCGCCGCGATCGAGTTCGTGCTGCGGCTCCAGCAGCCCGGCGGGCAGATCGGCTGGAAGCGCGAGGCGGACGGCACCCCGGTCAACGACGCCCTGCTGACCGGTTCCTCCTCGGTGTACCAGGCGCTGCGCTGCGCCCTGGCCCTCGCGGAACAGCGCGAGGAGGCCCAGCCGGACTGGGAGCTGGCGGCCGGAGCGCTCGGCCACGCGATCCGCAGCCACCCCGAGCGCTTCCTGGACAAGAGCCGCTACTCGATGGACTGGTACTACCCGGTCCTCGGCGGCGCGGTCACCGGCGCCGCCGCCACGCGCCGCATCGAGGAGAGCTGGGACAGCTTCGTCGTCCCCGGCCTCGGCGTGCGCTGCGTGCTCCCCAACCCCTGGGTGACGGGCGGCGAGAGCTGCGAACTGGCCCTGGCGCTCTGGGTGACGGGGGAGTCGGACCGCGCCCTGGAGATCCTCCAGTCCGTCCAGCACCTGCGGGACGAGGGCGGTCTCTACTGGACCGGGTACGTCTTCGAGGGCGAGCGGGCCATATGGCCGGAGGAACTCACCACGTGGACGGCCGGATCACTGCTGCTCGCGGTGGCCGCGCTCGGAGGGGACGAGGCGACCACCGCGGTCTTCAGCGGCGAACGGCTGCCGGCCGGGCTGGAGCCCGACTGCTGCCGGGTCGGCTAGAAGCGGCGGACCCGGCCGGCCACGGCGTGGCCGATGAACAGATAGACGACGGCGGCCAGTCCGTAGCCGGTGACGACCCGTGCCCACGCTTCGTCGAAGGTGAACAGGTCGTACGACCAGCCGGCCAGCCAGCGGGCGGAGTCCTGGACCCACTGGACCAGGTCGTTGCCCCGGTTGGCGTCGAGCAGGTACATCAGGATCCACAGAATGATGATGAACGCCATGATGTCCGCGACGACGGCTATGACACGTGCGGCGGTACTGCTTCCTGTGCCTGTTCTGGGAGACATGCTCTCCGGATTGCCGCTTTACCGAGAGTGAAACCCGTACGGCGCCCGCCGGGCGGCGGCCCGCTCCCGCACGGGTGAGCCTGGCGGCGAGTGCCGACCCACGTCACTCGATGTCCCGGGCTCGCGGGCACCACGGCGCGGTGGATGACCTGGCCCGTAACCGCGTGAACCTGAACAAAGTGATCACGCACTGGCCGGACATGCTGAAAGTCGCCGGTTCCCTGGTCACCAACCAGGTCCGCGCCCACGACCTGCTGCGCATGTTCGGACGCGACGGCCGCCCGACCCCGCTCGGGGCGGCGTTCGCGGAGTGGGGGCGGATCGCCAGGACCGAGCACCTGCTGCGCGTCGTCGACCCGGTCGACGACACCTACCCTCGGCAGATGAACCGGCAGCTCACCGTGCAGGAGTCCCGTCACAAGCCGGCCCGCGACGTGTGCCACGGCAAGCGCGGCACCATCCTCCAGGCGTACCGCGACGGGATGGAGAACCAGCTCGGCGCGCTCGGCCCCGTCCTCAACGCCATCGTGCTCTGGAGGACGAAGTACATCGACGCCACCGTCGCCCGGCTCCGCGCCGAAGGCCACGAGATCCGGGACGAGGACAACGCCCGCCTGTCCCCGCTCAAGCACCGCAACCTGAACCTG
>NZ_JAERUC010000092.1 GCF_016745505.1 Streptomyces silvae
GCCCGGCTCTCCGCAATGAGCCGTACGCCCGGCTCTCCGCCCCACCGCACGAGGAACCTCTGTGAATCTGCTGCTGCTCTCCAACTCCACCCAGTACGGCCGCGGTTATCTGGAACACGCTCTGGACACCGTCACCGCGTTCCTCCCGCCGGAGGCGCGGCTCGCCTTCGTGCCGTACGCGCTGGCCGATCACGACGCGTACACCGCGCGGGTCCGCGCCGCTCTGGAACCGTCCGGGATCCGGGTGCGCGGCGTCCACGAGAACGCCGACCCGGTGGCCGAACTCGCCGCCTCGGACGCCGTGTTCATCGGCGGAGGCAACTCCTTCCGGCTCCTCGACGCCCTCTACCGCACCGGCCTGCGCGAGGCGGTGCGGGACGCCGCGCGCAGCGGGCTGCCGTACATGGGGGCCAGCGCCGGCACCAACATGGCCGCGCCGACCCTCCGGACCTCCAACGACATGCCCATCGTGCAGCCGCCGTCCTTCGACGCGCTGGGCCTGGTCCCGTTCCAGATCAACCCGCACTACCTGGACCCGGACCCGGCCAGCACCCACAAGGGCGAGACCCGCGAGGAGCGGCTCACCGAATTCCTGGAGGAGAACGACGTCCCCGTGCTCGGGCTGCGCGAGGGCTCCTGGCTCCGGGTCCGGGAGGGCGCGGCGACGGTCCAGGGAGCCCGCCCCGCCCGGCTGTTCGCCCGCGGCGCCCGGCCGCAGGAGCTCGCGGCCGGGACCGATGTGTCGTGGCTGCTGGCTACTGAGCCGAGGTTCGACGCTCCGGCGCGCTGACCCGCACCGCCACGGGGGCGGCCTCCGCGGCGGCATGCGCGTCACCGGCGCTGCTGGCCAGCAGCACCGGGCGCGGCTGCCGCTGCGCCGGCAGGAACGCGGCCAGCACCAGGCCGATCAGCACCGCCCCCGTGGCGATCATGAACGAGGTCCGGAAGCCTTCCATGGTGGGGACGTCGACCGCCCCCATCCGCACCGAGGTGTTCGCCAGCACCATGCCGATCACCGCGCTCGACAGCGAGGTGCCGATCGACCGCATCAGCGTGTTCAGACCGTTGGCCGCACCCGTCTCCGACGCGTCGACCGCGCCGATGATCAGGGCGGGCAGCGAGGAGTACGCCAGCCCGATGCCCGCCCCGAGCACCACCGCGATGATCACGGTCTGCCAGGCGGCGCTCATCAGGCCGAGCCCCGCCCCGTAACCGACGGCGATGACCAGCATGCCGAGGATCAGGGTGGTCTTGGGGCCGCGGCGGGCGGAGAGCCGGGCGTACAGCGGGGCCACGAACATCATGGTCAGGCCCAGGGGCGCCACGCAGAGCCCGGCCACCACCATGGACTGCCCCAGGCCGTACCCCGTCGCCGCGGGCAGCTGGAGCAGCTGCGGCAGGACCAGGGAGACGGCGTAGAAGGCCACCCCGACCATGATCGAGACGAGGTTGGTGAGCAGCACCTCGCGGCGGGCACTGGTCCGCAGGTCGACCAGCGGTGCGGACGAGCGCAGCTCGAACAGGCCCCACAGCACCAGGATCACCAGGGACGCGGCGATCAGGCCGAGGGTCAGCGGAGAGGTCCAGCCCCAGTCGCCGCCCTTGGTCACGGGCAGCAGCAGGCAGACCAGGCCGAGGGAGAGCCCCAGCGCCCCGGCGAGGTCGAAGCGCCCCGGCGCGCGCAGCGGCGGCTCCGGCACGACGAGCACGGTCAGCGTCATGGCCAGCACCCCGAGGGCGGCCGAGGCGAGGAAGAGCGCGTGCCAGTCGGCGTGCTGGGCGACGAGCGCGGCCGCGGGCAGCGCGAGTCCGCCGCCCACGCCTATGGAGGAGCTCATCAGGGCCATCGCCGAGCCGAGCTTCTCGCGCGGCAGCACATCGCGCATGATGCCGATGCCCAGCGGGATGGCGCCCATGGCGAAGCCTTGGAGCGCCCGGCCGACGATCATGATCACGAGGTTGTCGGTGGAGGCGCAGATCAGCGAGCCCACCACCATCACGGCGAGGCTGGCCAGCAGCATCCGCCGCTTGCCGTTCAGATCGCCGAGCCGCCCCATGATCGGGGTGGCGACGGCCCCGGCGAGCAGGGTGGCGGTCATGACCCAGGTGGCGTTCGCCGGGTCGGTGCCCAGCAGGGACGGCAGGTCCTTGATGACGGGGACGAGCAGGGTCTGCATGACCGCGACGGTGATCCCCGCGAACGCGAGTACGGGGACGACGCCCTTGCTCCCGCCCTCCCTCTTGCCGCGGCCCGGGTCGGGGAGCTCCCCCGCCTGCGGTTCGTTCGTCGTCCGTTGCATACGTGAGGCCTCCGGGCAGGGAAAAGATGCGGCAGTCAGAGCGGGGTGGAGCATGCGGCAGCGCGCCGAGCGGGCAGCGCCGACCGCCAAGTGTGTGCATGTTGAACGCTTCCGTACGTCCGCGATATTCCGGTGAACGCGGCGTAAAAACAGGGAAGTCGGCGGAGGTCCTACGCCGGGGGGCGGAGAAGTGTCGGGACCGAAGGGGGAGCGGAAACGGATGTACGGGGCACGAGTGGCCTGCGAGTATGACACCCATGGTTGACGTCACCCCGCCCCCGCGGCCTCCCGCCCGATCGAGAACCCGTACGAGAACCCGTACCTGGGCCGTGGTCGCGGCCGCCTGCACCGGCCAGTTCCTGGTCGTCCTGGACGTGTCCGTCGTCAATGTGGCGCTGCCGTCCATGCGCACCGACCTGGGCCTGAGCGCCCCCGGGCTGCAGTGGGTCGTCAACGCCTACTCCATCGCCTTCGCCGGCTTCATGCTCCTCGGCGGGCGGGCCGCGGACATCTACGGCCGCAAGCGGATGTTCCTGACCGGGCTCGCCCTCTTCACCGCGGCCTCCCTGGCCGGAGGCCTGGCGCAGGAGGGCTGGCAGCTCCTCGCGGCGCGGGCCGGGCAGGGGCTGGGCGCCGCCGTGCTCTCCCCGGCGACCCTCACGATCCTCACCGCCGCCGTCCCCGAGGGCCCCGCGCGGAGCAGGGCGATCGGCACCTGGATGGCGGTCGGCGCGGGCGGTGGAGCGGCCGGCGGGCTGATCGGCGGGGTGCTCACCGACGTCCTGTCCTGGCGGTGGGTCCTGCTCATCAACGTGCCGGTCGGCGTCCTCGTCATCGCCGGCGCGGCGGTGTGGCTGGCCGAGGGCCGGGCGGGCGACCGGCGCCGCGTCGACCTGCTGGGCGCGGTGCTCGTCACGGCGGGCCTGGCGACGACGGCGTACGGCATCGTGCAGACCGAGGCCGCCGGCTGGGCCTCGGCCGCCACCCTGGTGCCCCTCCTGGGCGGACTGGCGCTGCTCGGCGTGTTCGTCCTGGTGGAGTGGAGGACTGCCGCACCGCTGATGCCGCTGCGGGTGCTCGGGGTGCGGGCCGTCTCGGCGGCGAACGTGTCGATGCTGCTGCTGGGCTCGGCGACGTTCTGCATGTGGTACTTCATGACCGTCTACGCGCAGAACGTGCTGGGCTACACACCGCTGGAGGCCGGCTTCGCGCTCGTACCGAGCTCCGTCGCCGTCTTCGTCGGCGCCAAGGCCGCGCCCGCCCTCATGGCGCGGACCGGCGCCAAGGCCCTGGCCGTGGTAGGCGCCCTGGTCGCCGCCGCCGGTTTCGGCTGGCAGTCCACCATGGGCGTGCACGGCTCCTACCTCACCTCGGTCTGCCTCCCCGGCGTCCTGATGATGGCCGGGGCCGGACTGGCCTCCACCCCGCTGGCCACGCTCGCCACCTCCGGCGCGGCACCCGGCGACGCGGGACTCGTCTCCGGGCTGGTCAACACCTCCCGCACGATGGGCGGCGCGCTGGGCCTCGCGGTGCTCTCCACGGTCGCGGCGGCCCGCACGGCGGGCTCCGGGGGCGCCGCGGAGATCACCGCCGGTTACGCCCTGGCCTTCCGCACCTCCGCCGTGGTCCTGGTCGCCGGGGCGCTGATGATGCTGGTCTGGCTGCCCGGACGCGGGGAGAGGCCCACGGGCACCCGGGCCGGAGGCCGCCCGGGAAGCGCCGGGAAGGAGACGGCGCCCGCGCTGCACTCCCCGGAGGCCTAGGGCGTGTTGTGGAAGTCCCGCCCGCCCGGCGACGCCTCGTCCGCCCCGGGTTCACCTCGTGGGCGGGAACTCCGGCAGGGTGAGGGCCGAGTGGGCGGAGCGTCCCTCCCCGGAGGGCAGGGCGGTGAGACCGCGCAGCCTGTCGTTGCGCTGTCGCAGGGCCTCGGCGGTGGTGGGGAAGAGCGTGGCGCCGCCCTCGCCGACCAGCCCCTGGTTCGCGGTCACGAACGCACGGGTGGCGTGTTCGTAGGCGGCGAAGCCCGGGGCGGGGGCCCGGCCGGCCAGCGAAGCGGCGAGCATGTACGCGCCGACGAGTGCGAGGCTGGTGCCCTGTCCGGTGAGGAACGAGGGCGTGTAGGCGGCGTCGCCCACCAGCGCGACCCTGCCGCTGGACCAACGGGGCATGCGGATCTGGCTGACCGCGTCGAAGAACAGGTCGTCCGTGTCGTCCAGGGCGGCCAGCATGCCCGGGACCTCCCAGCCCGCGTCGGCGAAGACCTCGGTGAGCAGGTCGCGTTGGGCTCCGGGGTCCCCGAACGCGTCGAACGGCGGTTCCGGCCGGGCGAAGTTCAGAAAGGCGTGAACCTCCTCGCCGGCCCCCACGGCGTAGAGCGCCGCGGCCCTGCCCGGGGTGTTCCACATGACGGTCTCGTGGGAGAGGCCGAGGGTGTTGCGCGCGGTGAACACGGCGAAGCAGTAACCGAGGTACCGGTGGAACTGCTCCTCGGGCCCGAACAGCGCCTCCCGGGTACGTGAGTGCGTACCGTCCGCACCGATCACCATGTCGAACGTACGGCTGCCGCCTCCTCGGAAGGCGACGTCGACCCCGTGGGCGGACTGGTCGAAGGTCTCGATGGAGTCGTCGAACACGAACTCGACGTCGTCACGGACCGCCGCGTGGAGCGCGTCGGTCAGATCCCCGCGCCGTACCTCCAGGTCCTGTCCCGCGACACCCCCGGTGACGGCATGCGGGTGGAGCGAGGCCACCACCCGGCCGTCGCCTTCGAGGAAGGTCAGCCGGCGCAGGTCGACGTGCGCCTCCCGGAGCCGCGGCAGGATCCCCATCCGCCGGACGACCTCCAGAGCGGTGCCGCGCACATCGATGGGGTAGCCACCGCTGCGCGGCGTGCCCGCCTTCTCCACCACCGTGACCGCGTGGCCGCACCGGTTCAGCCAGAAGGCGAGGGCGGGGCCCGCGATGCCGGCCCCGGATATCAGGACGGTGCGCCCCGTTGCGTGACGGATGTCCGTCGGCTGATCGGTGCGGGTCATTCGTTGACTCCTTTGCTCATGGTGCGGACGACAAGCAGGGACAGCGCCGCGACGACGCCTGCGATGAGGAAGCCGGTGACGAAGGCCGATTCGGCCGGGACGTCCGAGCCGGAGGGGACCCCGGAGGTGAGGAGCGCGCCGCCGAGCATCCCGCCCACGGCTGACCCCAGCACACGGGTCACCAGGACCAGGCTGGTGGCGATGCCGGTGTCGCTCTCGTCGACGGAAGAGGCGATGCTCGTCACCATGGCCGTGACGCACAGGCCGTTGGCGAGCGCGATCAGCGCCTTGCCGACGACGATGTGCCAGATCTCGGTGTGCGCGACCGACAGGGTGAGCAGGGCGACGGCCATGAGGACGGCGGCGGTCGTGACCACGGCACGAGGGCCGAAGCGCCGCTCGCCGATCCCGCCGGCCGGTCCGGCCAGCGTCGCGGCCACGGCGCCGGGCAGGAGGACGAAGCCGATCGCGGTGGGGCCGGCCCCGAAGCCGTATCCGTCGCCGGACGCGTCGAGCAGCTGCGGAACGAGATAGACCCCCATCGCGGTACCGAGGCACATCACGAACGTCACCACACATGACTTCCAGATCACCGGCCGTGCCAGCATGCGCAGATCGACCAGGGGCGCGGCCGCTCGGCGTTCGACGGCCAGCCATCCGGCCACGAAGGCGGCCAGGAGCACGAGGAGGGCGCCGAGCACGAGCGGCTGCGAGCCGGCATCGGGCGCCAGCGCGAACACGAGCATGAGCGTGACCAGAATCCCGCTCAGGAGAAGCAGGCCGGGCCAGTCGATCCCGGCGCCGTCCGGCCTGCCCGGCGCGTCCGGCGGCATCAGCCTGTTCACCAGCAGGGTGAACCCGATGACCGCGAACGTCGGCAGCGCGAACATCCAGTGCCGCGAGAGTGCTTCCGCCACGGGCCCGGCCGACAGCATCCCCACCATCGAGCCGCCCACGAACATTCCGCTGACCAGCCCGATGGCCACCTTCGACTCTCCGATGGGCAGGTGCTTGCGCACCACGATGAAGGACAGGGGCAGCGCGCCCACCATCGCCCCCTGGAGAATCTGACCGAGCAGCAGCACCGGCAGGCTGGGCGCCAGGGAGGAGACCAGGCCACCGGCCGAGACCACCGTCATCAGCCGGATCAGGACCCGCTTTCCGCCGTAACGGTCGCCGAACTTGCCTGCGAGCGGCGTGACCAGCGCGCCGGTGACGGCGAGCACGATGTTGAGGAGCGCCCCTTCGGCCGGAGTCATGTCCAGCTCCCGTTGCAGGAGCGGGAGCGTCGGCGACACGACCGACTCCAGGGCGCCGGTGGAGACGGCCAGCATGCCGAGGGCCCAGACAGCGGCCTTCCCCATGCGGGCCGGAGGCGCCGGGCCTGTGGTCATGAGCGTCGTTACGGACTCGATGCGGCCGGCCGGTCCGGCGGGCTCGTGCCCGTCCTGTCGCGCCGTCACCCCTGGCCTCCCTGCCGATGGCTCGCTGATCCCATGGGTGGAGCTCCCCTCCGTCTGATGCGGGCCGGACGGGACGGAGTGTGCGGGCACGGCTGCGCGCCGGGCGTCATACCCGGGAGCCAAAGTGGAGGTGCTACCGCGGTAGGGGGTGCGGGAGACGTGCCGGAACGCCGTCGGGCGTCAACTCCGCTCCAGGGACCCGTGATTCAGCGATGGCCGGGGGCGCCTGCGCGGGGGCGGGCCGGACTGACGGCGTCCACCGGGACCGGTCTCGGAGCCGGTCCTGCCGGCGCCCACCGGGACGGTCTCAGAGCCAGCCCTGCCGGCGTGCCGCGCGCATCGCCTCCATGCGGTTACGGGTCCCCGTCTTGCCGATCGCCGAGGAGAGGTAGTTCCGGACCGTCGACTCCGACAGGCTCAGCTTCGCGGCGATGTCGGCGACCGTCGCCCCGTCCACGGACGCGTTGAGCGCGTCCCGCTCCCGCGGGGTCAGCGGGCTGGGGCCCGCGCCCAGCGCGGCGGCGGCCAGCGCCGGATCGATCACCGTCTCGCCGCCCAGCACCTGCCGGATCGCCTTCGCCAGGTCCCCGACCGGCCCGTCCTTCACCAGGAAACCGGACGCGCCGGCCTCCATGGCGCGTCGCAGATAGCCCGGCCTGCCGAACGTCGTCAGGATCAGCACCCGGCAGTCCGGCACCTCCGTACGCAGGTCGGCGGCCGCGTCCAGGCCGCTGCGGCCCGGGAGTTCGATGTCCAGCAGCGCCACGTCCGGGCGCGAGACGAGCGCCTCGTCCACGATCCTGTCCCCGGCGGCCACCTGGGCGACCACCTCGAAGTCCGGCTCCATGCCGAGCAGCAGGGCGAGGGCGCTGCGCATCATCCCCTGGTCCTCGGCGAGCAGGATGCGTACCGGACCCGTGGGCCGGTGGTCCTGCGGCATCTCGTTCACGGGCTCAGATTAGGCCGCCGGGGCCCCGCGCGGGGGCCCGACGGCGCCGCCCGCCCGGTGGGCCGCTGCTCAGCTGCCCGGTCCCGCCCGCCCGGCAGGCCGTTCCTCAGCCGCAGTTCCGCCCGCCCGCACCGTCCCCCGGCCAGGCCGGCAGTTCCGCGGTCACGACGAAGCCGCCGTCCGGGCCGGGGCCCGACTCCAGCGAGCCGCCCGCGGCGGCCAGCCGCTCGGCCAGTCCCCTGAGCCCCGTACCGCCGGCCGTGCCCGCAGGCTGCTCCGGGCCGGGACCCGCGCCGTCGTCCGTCACGGTCAGCCTCACCCGATCGGGTGTGGAGCCGAGCTCGAACACACAGCGGGTCGCGCCACTGTGGCGTACGGCGTTGGTGACGGCCTCCCGGGCGACCCAGCCCAGCAGCGTGTCGGTCTCCGGGTCGGGCGGTGGCCCCGAGCGGTGCACGACCGCCTCGATCCCGGCGGCGCTCAGCACCGGCCCGGCCCGGTCCAGCTCGGTGGCCAGGCTCCCCTCGCGGTAGCCCGTCACCGCCTCACGGATCTCGGTCAGCGCCTGGCGGCCCACCGACTCGATGTCCGAGACCTGGGCGAGCGCCGCGTCGATGTCGAGCGGAGCGATCCTGCGGGCCGCCTCCGACTTGACGACGACGACCGACAGGGTGTGGCCGAGCAGATCGTGCAGGTCGCGCGAGAAGCGCAGCCGCTCCTGCTCGACGGCGCTGCGGGCCAGCTCCTCCCGGGTCGCGCGCAGCTCCATCACCGTCTCGGACAGGGTGAGGATCGCGGCGGTCACACCCCCGGAGATGAAGGTCCCGTAGCCGATGGTCCACGGCTCCGAGACATGGTCCCCGCGCCACACGGCCACCGCGCACGCGCATCCGGCGAGGACGATCAGGCCGACGCCCAGCCGCCGGCCGCGCAGGATCGTCCCGCAGGCCAGCGAGAACAACGGGAAGAACAGCAGCCAGTTGCCGCCGTACCCCATCGCGAGCCCGAACGTGAGGGCCCCCATCGCGGCCAGCAGCACGTACGACGTGACGCTCTCCCGCTTCCTCCGGTCGAAGCCCCGGAACACCACCGAGATGTAGAGGGAGTTGAAGGCCAGCAGCCCGAGGCCGCCGACCCAGGGGTTCGACGTCTCGCCCTGGAGGAGGTTGGAGAACGCGCCGAGCCCCATCAGCAGCACGGGCAGCAGGGCGTACGGGCCGGGCGGGCCGGGCCGCCTGTTCCTCTTCCTGGTCTTCTTCGGCTTCAGCGTCTTCCTGGACACGGTCACTCCACTCACACGGTCCTCGCCGACCGACGGTAGGACATCACGGCGTAACCGCCGAACAGCAGCAGCCACCCGGCCAGTACGGCCAGGGATCCGGCCCCCGGGGCGTGCCCGGCGATCGTCGACCAGCCCAGATCGGCGAACCCGTGCGCGGGGGTGAACCCGCCGACGGCGCGCAGCCACCCGGGGAACACGCCGAGCGGGAACCACAGCCCGCCGACGAGCGCGAAGCCCATCAGGCAGGCCACGTTGACGACACCGGTGCCCTGCGGGGTGAGCCGGTACCCGTTGCCGATGCCCAGCAGGGTGAACGGCAGTGCGCCGAGCCACAGCAGCAGCACCAGCGCGCCCCACTGCCAGGCCGCCAGCCGTACGCCGTTGACGAGCCCCCCGGCCAGCAGGATGGCCAGCACCGTCGGCAGGACCGTCACCGAACTGCTGATCGCGCGGCCGGTCACCGCGCGCCACGGGTCCAGCGGTGTGATCCTCAACTGCTGCAACCAGCCGAGGGACTTGTCCGACGCGATGCCCGTCCCGATCGCCATGGCGGAGCCGAGCGCCCCGTACGCCGCCATGCCGACCATCGACGCGGCCTTCCAGTCGTCGTAGGAACCGCTCCCGCCGAGATTGGTGAAGAGCAGATACATCATCAGCGGCATGCCCGTCCCGAAGACCAGGAACGTGGGGTCACGCAGGGTCCGCCGGATCTCCAGTGCGATGTAGGGGAACATCACGCGGCCTCCTTCACCTGGTCGGCTGCTGCTGTCGGTGCGGTGAGCGAGAGGAACGCGTCCTCCAGGGTCGCCCTGCCGACCTGGAGCCCGCGTACGGCCCCGATCCGTGCCAGCTCGACGACGGTCGCGTCCGAGTCGTCCGTACGCAGCAGGGCCCGGCCGCCGCGCACCTCGACGCCCACGACACCGGGGAGCGACTCCAGCCCGGCGGTGGAACGGCCGGCCAGGTCGATGGAGACCAGGCCGCCGCCCGCAGAGCGCTTGATCGCCTCGCCGCTGCCGTCCGCGACGACCCGGCCGCGGTGCAGGACCACGATCCGGTCGGCGTTGCCGTCGGCCTCCTCCAGATGGTGCGTGGAGAACAGGACGGTCCTGCCGCGTTCCGCGAAGGACCGGATCGAGACCCAGAACGCGCGCCTCGCCTCCACGTCCAGCGCGGCCGTCGGCTCGTCCAGCACGACCAGTTCGGGGTCCCCGGCCAGCGCGACGGCGAACCGGACGCGCTGGACCTGGCCGCCCGACAGCTTGTCGACGCGCCGGTCCGCGTACTCCGTCACCCCCGCGAGGGCGAGCGCCTCGGCCACCGGCAGCGGGCGCGGGTAGAGAGCCGCGACGAAGCGGATCAGCTCACCCACCGTCACCCGGGGGATCGGGCGCCCGTCCTGGAGCATCGCCCCGGCCAGCCCGGCGCGGACCGCCCGGTCGGGCGCCCGGCCGAGGAGGCGCACCGTGCCGGAGTCGGGATCGTTCAGCCCCAGCAGCAAGCTGATGGCCGTGGACTTCCCCGCGCCGTTGCGGCCCAGCAGCGCGACGGTCTCGCCCCGCCCGACCGTCAGATCCATTCCGTCGACCGCCCGGACGGTGCTCCCCGCCCGGCCGAACGTCTTGACCGCCGCGGTGAACTCCACCGCCGGTCCGTTCCCCTTGCTCCCCGTTGTCCGTGTCATGCCGATGACGCTACGGACCCGGCGGATCCCGCGGCAGGGGCGTGCGTACGGACTACGCGGTGACAAATGTCCTGGGTGCGGTCCCTGTCGGGGGAGGGGCGAGCCCGCCGCAACGCCGAGGGCCGCCGCTGCCGGACGGCTGCGACGGCCCTCGTGTCGTGCGGAGCGGTTCAGGCCGCCGCGCTGCCACCCCCTTCGGAGGGACGCCGGTGACGGCCGTGCGGCTGCACGGTCACGTTCTCCGCGGATGCGCCTCCTCGGTGCTTTCCGTAGCCGCCGGCTTCGGCCCGTTCCGTGTCCGCTTCCGGCGGACGCGTCTGGGTCGTGTCGGTTCGGGCTTCAGACATGTGGGAAGTCTCCCCGTTGCAATCGCTTACGTGTGTGTCGCGGCCACCCGGCACGGTCACCGTCGGCGTCCGAACGGAACGGCTGCGTAGCCCCGGGCCGAGTTTATCCAGGTGCGATGCGACCCGTGAGAGGCGCCTGCCCCAGAGGTACGGGTGTGCAGACCCCGCGCGGAGGCGTGGCCCCGGACGCGTTCGTTCCGGTCGTGACGGCCGGATGGGGTTCGTCCACCGGAGCCTCCATCAACGCCACGGCGCAGGGCGCGTCCTCCTGCGAGTACGGCAGATGGAGCACCCCTTCCCGGGTCCAGAAGCCCGATCCGGCGAGCCATCCGCCGGGCGCCGCGAACTGGTGCAGCCGGCGCCCCGCCGGACGCCACAGCCCCACCCAGCTGCCCCCGGCCCCGTCGATCCGCAGCGCCACCGCGCAGCTCTCCGGCATCAGCATCTGGCCGGGCTGCACGGCGAACGGCGTCAGCGTCTCGTCCGGGGCGCGCAGACACTCGGGGAACCGCACCGGGAGGCAGCTGCCGAGCACGCCCCAGCCGAGCCGGTCGTGGCCGGGTGCGTCCGAACGGACCAGCAGGAGCCCGCTGTCGGCGTCGGCCAGCAGCAGCCGGTCGTTGCTCTCCGGCGCGATCTGGAGCAGGGGGGTCACCTCGCCGCCGCGGCCCAGGTCCACGACCACCGCCTTCACGGGGCCGCCGCCCGTCATCTGCCGGTCCAGGGCGAGCAGCCGGCCCTCGCGGTCCAGCCAGACACCGCCGGAACAGCGGCCCGGGACGTCGGCCACCTGCTCGGGACCGAACGCGCCGCCCGCCACCAGCCACACGCCGGTGGAACGTTTTCCCGGGAGCAGGGCATAGGCGCTCATGCCGTCCGGGGACGGCGGGAGGAGCGTCAGCTCCGGGCAGTCGAGGGCGCCCAGCGGGACCTCGCCCGTGCCGGGGCCCGTCGGGTAGAGCAGCGAGAACGTGTGCCGGCCCGCCGCCACCTCCCGCCGGATCAGCACCCGCCCGTCCGAGAGCGGCAGTACGTCGGAGGCGGCCTCCTCGGGCCGGTCCAGGGGGAGGGGAACGGCGTACGGCTCGGGGCCGTCCAGCGTCCAGCGCTCGGGGAACCAGCCGGGCCCGGTCGCCTCCCCGGCCGGGGTGAGCCGCGCGGCGTACGTGTGGCCGGCGCCGAGGGTGAGCGCGGGCGGCACGAGACGTGGCGGGGCCGGAGGGAGAGCCGCCTCGACCGTGCGCGCGGGGGCTTCCGGGGCCGAGGGCGGAGCGGACGAGACGGCGGGCGGGGCGGACGGCATGGGCGGCAGGGGAGGAACGGCAGCCGCCCCGGGCGCCTGCACCTCGGGCGCTCTCACCTGGGATGCCCTCACCTCGGGCGCCTCGACCTCCGGCGCCCTCACCTCGGGGGCCCTCGCCTCAGGCGCGCCCACCTCCGGTGCGCCCCCTTCGCGCGGCCCGGCCGGGGAGGCTGCCGGGTCCGCCTTCGCCTCCGCCGCGCCCGCACCGGTGTCCCCCTCGGACGCGCCCGCTCCGGCCGCACCCTCCCCGTCCGCGTCCGGGTCCCCGGCCGGCGCACCCCCGGCGCGCGGTTTCACGGGCTCCGCCGGCCCGTCCGGCTCCGCCGCTTCGGGTGCGGATCCGGCCGCCGCAGCGGTCCCCGCGACTCCGGCGGTCATGTCCTCGATGGCACAGGCAGTCATGGTCCGGTCACCTCCGGCAACCGAAGCTAGGTTTCGCACTCCCCACCGGACAACACGAGCCACGCCACTTCACACATAAGGGTGCCGATGTCCTGATTCGCCTGCGGGGGTGGGGGTGACTGTGCTGTCGATTCCCTGTGAATTAAGGTGAGCCTTCCCTAAGAATTCCCTGTGTACGTCCCGAACCGGAGCAGAAACATGTCCTTCAGACGCCGCGGCACCGCCGCGATCGGTCTCGCGGTCGCGGCCGCCCTCTCCCTCTCGGCCTGTGGAGGCGACGACACCGCCGACGCGTCGGGAAGCGGTGCGGGCGGCGACAAGAAGGCGGCGGTCGCCACGGGCGGCAAGGACTTCGCCGACGCGGCGAAGAAGACCGCGGCGTACGGGACGGACGCCGAAGCCGGCGAGTTCCCCCGTACGCTCACCCACGCCATGGGCACCACGAAGATCGAGCACGCTCCCGAGCGCGTGATCGTGCTGGACGTCGGCGAGTTCGACAACGTCGTCTCGCTCGGTGTGAAGCCCGTCGGCTACGCCCCCTCCGAGGGCGACGCCGCGATCCCCTCGTACCTGAAGAAGGACGCCGGCGCCCCGGTGAGCGTCGGGACGATCAACAGCCTCAACCTGGAGGCGATCGCCGGTCTGAAGCCGGACCTGATCCTGGGCAGCCAGCTGCGCGCGGCGGACATGTACGACGAGCTCTCGAAGATCGCGCCGACCGTGTTCTCCATCCGCCCCGGCTTCACCTGGAAGGAGAACTACCTCCTGAACGCCGCCGCGCTCGACAGGACCGCGAAGGCGGAGTCCGAACTCGCGGCGTACGAGGCGAAGGCGCAGAAGCTCGGCACCGACATCGGCCCGGACAAGCCCACCGTCTCCATGGTCCGCTACATGCCGGACAAGATCCGGCTCTACGCCAAGGCCTCCTTCATCGGCACGATCCTCCAGGACGTGGGCCTGCCGCGGCCCAAGAACCAGCAGATCGACGACCTCGCCGCGGAGATCAGCCCCGAGAACATGGACCAGGCGGACGCCGACTGGATCTTCACCGGTGTCTACGGCGACGCGAAGGCCACCAAGCGCGACACCGCCCGCGCCAACCCGCTGTGGAAGAACCTCGCCGCGGTGAAGGCCGGCCAGGCCAAGGACGTCTCCGACGAGACCTGGTACCTGGGTCTCGGCGTCACCTCCGCGAACCTGGTCCTCGACGACCTCCGCGCCGACCTCGTCACGTGACGAGCCGGGTACGGACCGGGTAACGATTCGCACCGGCCGCCGGTCCCGCAGTACGGGCCCCGGCGGCCAGGGGCGCCGGGGCACGGCGGACAGGTAGCCTTTCCCCCGTGCCCCGTCTGTCTGAAGTCATCGCCGAGCTCGACGCCCTCTGGCCCCCCGAGCGGGCCGAGGGATGGGACGCCGTCGGCACGGTCTGCGGCGACCCCGGAGCGGAGATCGACCGGGTCCTCTTCGCCGTCGACCCCGTCCAGCAGATCGCCGACGAGGCCCGCACCCTCGGCGCCCAGCTGATCGTGACCCACCACCCGCTCTATCTGCGCGGTACGACCACGGTCGCGGCCACCACCTTCAAGGGCCGGGTCGTCCACGGGCTCATCAAGCACGACATCGCCCTGCACGTCGCGCACACCAACGCCGACACCGCCGATCCCGGGGTCTCCGACGCCCTCGCGGGCGCCCTGGACCTGCGGGTCACCGGCCCGCTCGTGCCGGACCCCACCGACGCCTCCGGACGCCGCGGACTCGGCCGGATCTGCGAGCTCGACCACCCCGAGACCCTCCGCGACTTCGCCGCCCGCGCCGCCGCCCGGCTCCCCGCCACCGCGCAGGGCATCCGGCTGGCCGGCGACCCCGACGCCCTCGTGCGCCGGGTCGCGGTGAGCGGCGGCTCCGGCGACAGCCTCTTCGACGCGGTGCGCGCCTCCGGTGTGGACGCCTTCCTCACCGCGGACCTGCGCCACCACCCGGCCTCCGAGGCCGTCCAGCACTCGCCGCTCGGCCTCGTCGATGCCGCACACTGGGCGACCGAATGGCCTTGGTGCGAGCAGGCCGCCGCGCAGCTCGACGCACTTTCCGACCGCCACGGATGGGACCTGCGGGTCCATGTCTCGAAGCAGGTCACCGACCCCTGGACCACCCACCACTCTTCTGGAGCCCCCAACTGAACGCCGCGCCCGCCGACCAGATCCGACTCCTCGAAGTCCAGGCACTCGACGTACGTCTGTCGCAGCTCTCCCACAAGCGCACCTCGCTGCCCGAGCACGCCGAGCTCGACTCGCTCAACAGCGACCTCGCGCAGCTCCGCGACCTGCTCGTCGCCTCGCAGACCGAGGAGAGCGACACCACCCGCGAGCAGACCAAGGCGGAGCAGGACGTCGACCAGGTGCGCCAGCGCGCCGTCCGCGACCAGCAGCGGCTCGACTCCGGCGCGGTCTCCTCGCCGAAGGACCTGGAGAGCCTCCAGCGCGAGATCACCTCGCTGGCCAAGCGCCAGGGTGACCTGGAGGACGTCGTCCTCGAGATCATGGAGCGCCGTGAGTCCGCCCAGGAGCGCGTCGCCGAACTGACCGAGCGCGTCAGCGCGGTGCAGGCCAAGGTGGACGACGCGACCGCCCGCCGGGACGCCGCGTCCCAGGAGCTGGACGCCGAGGCCGCCACCGTGGCCAAGGACCGCGAGGTCGTCGCGGGTGCCGTCCCCGCCGACCTGCTCAAGCTGTACGACAAGCTGCGCGCCCAGCAGGGCGGCGTCGGCGCCGCACGGCTCTACCAGCGCCGCTGCGAGGGCTGCCGCCTGGAGCTGAACATCACCGAGGTCAACGACGTGAAGGCCGCGTCCCCCGACACGGTGCTGCGCTGCGAGAACTGCCACCGCATCCTCGTCCGCACCTCGGAGTCGGGCCTGTAATGTCCGCTCCCCGCCAGCTGGTCGTCGAGGCCGACGGGGGCTCCCGGGGCAACCCGGGACCCGCGGGTTACGGCGCGGTCGTCATCGACCCGGCCGACGGACAGACGCTCGCCGAGACCGCCGAGTACATCGGCGTCGCGACGAACAACGTCGCCGAGTACAAGGGTCTGATCGCCGGTCTGACGGCGGTGAAGGAGCTCTTCCCGGACACGGACGTACAGGTCCGTGTCCGGATGGACTCCAAGCTGGTGGTCGAGCAGATGTCGGGCCGCTGGAAGATCAAGCACCCCGGCATGAAGCCTCTCGCCGAGGAGGCCGCGCGGATCCTTCCCGGCTCCTCGGTCACGTACGAGTGGATCCCGCGCGCCGAGAACAAGCACGCCGACCGGCTCGCCAACGAGGCGATGGACGCCGGCAAGCGGGGCGGGCAGTGGGACCCGGCGGCCTCGACGGCCGACCAGGACACCCCGCGCACGCTCGTCGTCCCGGACGCGCCGCCCCGCTCGGGACCGCCCGGCGACGCGGCGGCGGGCGCGGCGAAGGTCCGCGCCGCCCTGGCCGCCGCCCGGCCCTCGGAGACCGCCCCGGGGAGCGCGTCCGCGACCCCGCAGGTGGGCTGGGGGAGCGCGCCCGACCTGGGTGATCCCGCCACCTTCATCCTGCTCCGGCACGGCGAGACGGCCCTCACGCCCGAGAAGCGGTTCTCGGGCAGCGGCGGCAGCGACCCCGCGCTCTCGGAGACCGGCCGCCACCAGGCCGCCTGCGCGGCGGAGGCGTTCGCCGCCCGGGGCACGGTCCAGGAGATCGTCAGCTCCCCGCTGCGCCGCTGCCGTGAGACGGCGGAGGCCGTGGCGGCCAGGCTGGGCCTCCAGGTCCGTATCGAGGAGGGCCTGCGCGAGACCGACTTCGGGGTCTGGGAGGGGCTCACCTTCGGCGAGGTCAGGGAGCGCTACGGCGCCGACCTCACCACCTGGCTGGCGTCACCCGACGCGGCGCCCACCGGCGGCGGCGAGAGCTTCGCCGAGGTGGCGGAGCGGGTGTCGGCCGCGCGCGACCGGCTCATCGCCCGTTACGCGGGCCGCACAGCCCTGCTGGTCACGCACGTCACCCCGATCAAGACCCTGGTCCGGCTCGCGCTGGGGGCCCCGCCGGAGTCACTGTTCCGTATGGAGCTCTCGCCCGCGTCCGTCTCGACGGTGGCGTACTACGCGGACGGGAACCCCTCGCTGAGGCTCCTCAACGACACCTCGCACCTGCGTTAGCGGCCCAGCGCCGACGCCTCGGCGGCCAGCCGCTCCACGCGGGCCCAGTCCTTCGCCGCCACCGCGTCGCCGGGCACCATCCAGCTGCCGCCCACGCAGCCGACGTTGGGGAGGGCCAGGTACGACGGCGCGGAGGCGAGCGAGACGCCGCCCGTCGGGCAGAACCGTGCCTGGGGGAGCGGGGAGGCCAGGGCCTTGAGGTAGGCCGTTCCGCCGGCGGCCTCGGCGGGGAAGAACTTCATCTCCGTGACCCCGCGCTCCAGCAGCGCCACGACCTCGGACGTCGTGGAGACGCCCGGCAGGAACGGCACGCCCGACGCCTTCATCGCGTCCAGCAGGGCGTCCGTCCAGCCGGGGCTGACCAGGAAGCGCGCTCCGGCCGCGACGGTCGCGGTCACGTGCGCCGGGGAGATCACCGTGCCGGCGCCGACCACGGCGTCCGGGACCTCCTCGGCGATCGCCCGGATCGCGTCGAGGGCGGCGGCCGTCCGCAGGGTGACCTCGATGGCGGGGAGCCCGCCCGCGACGAGCGCGCGGGCCAGCGGCACCGCGTCGGCCGCGTCCTCCAGCACGACGACGGGGACGACGGGGGCGAGGTCCAGCACGGAGGTGGACACGGCGGCGGGCACGGAGGAGGTCATGGACTCATCCTGCCGCGAGAACCGCACACTGCGCAACGCACGTTGCGCATGATGCAACGCAAGGGTCTGTGGGGCTACGACCCGACGGACCGGCCGATCAGTGGATCTCGGTGACCACCACGTCGAGCGCCCACGGCCGCCCCGCCCGCTCCGGGGCCTTCGCCTCCACGACGTGACCGAGGTCGCGCAGCACCTCCACCAGCTCGGCCGGCCCCTTCGGCCGGGCCCCCGCCACCAGCAGATCGCGGACCATCCGGCCCTTCGTCGCCTTGTTGAAGTGGCTGACCACGGACCGCTTCTCCACCCCGTCGACCATCCGGGACTGGAGCACCCGCACGCTCGCCGTGCGCTCCGCGACCTCGCCCGAGGGCTTCCACGCCGCGGCGTACGCGGACGAGCGCAGGTCCAGGACCAGCCCGTCCCCGGCCGCCTCCGGCATGACCGACGCCATCGGCGCGCGCCAGTGCGCGTTCAGCGCGCCCAGACCCGGCAGCTTCACGCCCATCGAGCAGCGGTAGGACGGGATCCGGTCGCCCACCCGCACCGCGCCCCACAGCCCGGAGAAGACGACCAGCGACTGCCCGGCCCGCCGCTTGGCCGCCGCGTCGAGCGTGGCCAGGCCGAGCGCGTCGTACAGCACCCCGGTGTAGATCTCCCCGGCGGGCCGGGTGCCGGCCGTACGCAGCTCCGCGTTCTTCGCGACCTCGCCGCGCAGCCCCTCGCTCAGGCCCAGCACCTCACGGGCCTTCTCCTCGTCCGCCAGGCACAGCTCGACCAGCTCGTCGAGGATCGCGGCCCGGGCGTCGGCCAGGCCCGGCAGGGACAGGGACTCCGGCTTCAGCGGTGCCCCGCGCCCCGAGGCGGCCTTACCTTCGGAGGGCGGCAACAGCACGAGCACGGGCGTTCTCCTTCATACGCGGCACAGGGCCCCGCGCACACGGGAGCCCCCGCCAAGGGTACGGGCGCCGGCCTGCCCGGAGCCCCGGAGACCGGGATGCCGACCGCACCGCCCCGGCCTACGCTCGATGGCATGCCCCGCCGCCACCTGCACCTGACCGGCGCGGACGGAACCCCGCTGCGGTCGGCCCTGCACACCCGGCGCACCGGGCTCGGCCTGCCCGCCGGCTTCCCGCCCGCCGTCCTCGCCGAGGCAGTGGAGGCGGCGAAATCCCCGGACGTCTCCGGCCACCTGGACGCCACGGACCTGCCGTTCCTCACCATCGACCCGCCCGGCTCCACGGACCTCGACCAGGCGATGTACCTGGAACGGCGCCCGCACGGTTTCCGCGTGCTCTACGCCATCGCCGACGTCGCCGCCTTCGTCCGCCCCGGCGGCGCACCGGACGCCGAGGCCCACCGCCGGGTGACGACCCTCTACTTCCCCGACGGCAGGATCCCCCTCCACCCCCCGGTGCTCTCCGAGGGAGCCGCCAGCCTCCTCCCGGGCGAGACCCGGCCCGCCGCCCTCTGGCGGATCGACCTCGACACGGAGGGCCGTACGGTCGCCGCCGAGGTGCGCCGCGCCCTCGTACGCAGCCGCGCCAGGCTCGACTACGCGGGCGTCCAGCGGCAGATCGACGCGGGAACGGCCGAGGAGCCCCTCGCCCTGCTCAGGGTCATCGGGCTGCTGCGCCAACAGCAGGAGACCGCCCGGGGCGGCATCTCGCTCGACGTACCCGAGCAGGAGATCGTCGCGCGCGGCGGCACCTACGGTCTGGAGTACCGCGCGCCCGTGCCCGCCGAGAGCTGGAACGCCCAGATCTCCCTGCTCACCGGCATGGCGGCCGCCGCACTCATGCGCGACTCCGGCACCGGGATCCTCCGTACGCTGCCCGTCGCCCCCGACGGCGCGGTCGCCCGGCTCAGACGCTCCGCCGAGGCCCTGCGCATCGACTGGCCGCACCACGTCCCGTACGCCGAGGTGGTGCGCTCCCTCGACCCGGCCAAGGGCAGCCACGCGGCGTTCCTCCAGGAGTGCACCACGCTCCTGCGCGGCGCCGGCTACAGCGCCTTCACCCACGGCGACCTCCCCGTACCCGCCGTGCACGCCGCCGTCGCCGAGCTCTACACGCACTGCACCGCGCCGCTGCGCCGCCTCGTCGACCGTTACGCCGCCGAGCTGTGCCTGGCCGCCACCGCCGAGCGGGAGCCCCCGGAGTGGGTGCTCAGGGCGCTGCCCGGCCTGCCCGCGGAGATGGCCGAGGGCACCCGCCGCGCCAACACCGTGGAGCGCGCGTGCGTCGACCTCGTCGAGGCGGCGCTGCTCGGGGACCGGATCGGCGAGGTCTTCGACGGGTACGTGATCGACGTCAAGGACGGCGAACCCGGCGTCGGCACCGTCCACATCGAGGACCCCGCGATCGTCGCCCGCATCGAGTCCTCCACCCCGCTGCCCCTGGGCGAACGGCTGCGGGCCCGCCTCACCCGGGCCGACCCCGGCTCCTCGAAGGTGCTGTTCGCACCCGCGTGAACCCGGCCCGCCGGCCCCCGGCCCAGCACCCGCGTGAACCCCGGTCCTTCGCCCCCCGGCGACCGGCTTGTCCGTATCTCGTACGATCACGTCCTCGGCTACGGAACGCGTAGCGACTCCGTACCAGGGAAGGTCTCCCGCGTGACTGACCTCGCCACCGCCCCAGCGACCGGCCGGCCCCGGCAGATCGTCGCCGCGGCACGCGCGCTGCTGGAGGCGGAGGGCCCCGAGGCGCTCACCATGCGCCGGCTGGCGGACCGGGTGGGCGTCACGGCACCGTCCCTGTACAAGCACTTCCCGGACAAGTCGTCCGTGGTGGAGGCGCTGGCCGACGAGATGCTCAGGGAGACGGCCGGAGTCCTGGAGGCCGCCGAGGCGGCGGCCCCGGGCTCCTTCTCCGCACTCGCCACCGCCTACCGCGCCTACGCCCTGGCCCACCCGCACCTCTACCTCCTCACCATGGGCCGGCCGCTCCCCGCCTCGGGACCCGCGGCCGCCGCCTCGGCCCCGCTGTTCCGGGCCGCCGGGGGCGACGAGGACCGGGCCAGGGCGGCCTGGGCCTTCGCCCACGGCATGGTGGTCCTGGAGCTGAACGGCCGCTTCCCACCGGGCGCGGACCTCTCGGCCGCCTGGGAGGCGGGCATCGCGGCCTTCACCCCCGGACCCGCCGGGTAGCATGGTCACCACGGCAGACGAGCCGGGCGGACGGCCGCGTGAGGATCCCCGGATCCTCCCGAGGAACGTCCGGGCTCCACAGGGCAGGGTGATGGCTAACGGCCACCCGGGGTGACCCGCGGGACAGTGCCACAGAAAACAGACCGCCGGGGACTTCGGCCCCCGGTAAGGGTGAAACGGTGGTGTAAGAGACCACCAGCGCCTGAGGCGACTCAGGCGGCTAGGTAAACCCCACCCGGAGCAAGGTCAAGAGGGAGCACCCCGGTGCTCCTGCGCGAACGTCCGAGGGCTGCCCGCCCGAGTTCGCGGGTAGACCGCACGAGACCGGCAGCAATGCCGGTCCTAGATGGATGGCCGTCTCCCCGGCCGCCGCGAGGCGACCGGGCGACAGAACCCGGCGTACAGCCCGACTCGTCTGCCGCCCCCAGGTCCCCGACCAGCGAAAATGCTGGGCAGGGGGCTTTTTTCGGTTTACCCACCCTTTGTGCGCGTGATCCCGGCCGCATCGTGACCATCATGCGGACAAGCTGAAGAACACATTCCGCTTGGTGTCTACGATCCGTCGGGACGTCCCCCACCGTCCTCCGGTCCCACAGTCCCCGCAGCACACCAGAAGGCGCTCGTGAGCTCCACCTCCCCCCTCCCCGCCGGAACCTCCCCGGCGACGGCCCCGGGCACGGTTCTGATCCGCTCCGCGGCCGACGTCTCCGACCTGGTCAATTCGGGTACGGCACGTGGCAGTCACGCCAAGATGATCGTGATCATCGCGCTCGGCGGCATCTTCCTCGACGCCTACGACCTGAGTTCCCTCGCCTACGGGCTGCCCGACATCACCCGGCAGTTCGGCCTCAGCTCCGCCATGGCCGGTACGGTCATCGCCTCGATCAGCGTCGGTTCGCTGATCGGCGCCCTCGTCGGCGGTTGGCTGGTGGACCGGATCGGCCGCTACCGGGTCTTCATGGCCAACATGCTCTTCTTCGTCGTCACCGCGCTGGTGTGCGCGCTGGCGCAGGACGTGTGGACGCTGATCGCCGCGCGCTTCGTGATGGGCATCGGCGTCGGTATGGACATCCCGGTCGCCATCGCGTTCCTCGCCGAGTTCTCCCGGCTGCGCGGCAAGGGCAGCAAGGGCTCGCGCACGGCCGCCTGGTCGCCCGCCTGGTACACCGCGACCAGTGGCTGCTACCTGGTGATCATGCTGCTGTACTTCGTCCTGCCCGACGCCCAGCTGGGCTGGCTGTGGCGGTTCACCGTCGGCTTCGGCGCGGTGCCCGCGGTGGTCGTCCTGCTGCTGCGCCGCCGCTACATGAACGAGTCCCCGACCTGGGCCGCCGACCAGGGCGACCTGGAGAGCGCCGCGAAGATCCTCCGGCAGTCCTACGGTGTGGACGCCCGCGTCGCCGACGACGTGCCCGCGACGGCGCCCCGCCCGCCCCGGCCGGGCCTCGCCTCGTACGCCCGGCTCTTCGCCCCGCCCTACCGCGCCCGCACGGTCCAGTCGGTGACGGTCGGCGTGGCCGAGACCTTCGGCTACAACGCGGTCGCGTTCGGGCTGCCGATCATCATCGCCACCCTGATGACCCAGGGCCCGCTGACCACGATCGCCTCCTCCTTCGCGCTGAACCTCGTCTTCGCCCTGACCGGTGGGCTGCTCGGCATCCGCTGGGCGTCGACCCGCGGTGCCTGGCCGATGATGACGCTCGGCTTCGCGATCCAGTTCGTCGCCATCACGGTGCTCGGGCTCATCGGGGACCCGTCCGGGACGGCCTACGTGACGGGCGGGATCCTGATGCTGGGCGCGTTCATGTTCGCCCAGGGCTTCGGCCCCGGCGCGCACATCATGAGCTACGCCTCGCTGGGCTTCCCGACCTCCATGCGCGGGGTCAGCATCGGCTTCAACCAGGCCGTGCTGCGCCTCGGGTCCACGCTGACCCTGTTCTTCTTCCCCATCCTCAGCAGCGGCCTGGGCACCCATGTCTACTGGGTCATCCTCGCCGCCCCTGTTCTCGGCCTGATCGCGCTGCTGGTGAAGCGCTGGGAACCGGTCGGCTTCGACGCCGACGCGGAGGAACGGGAGCTGTCCGGGGCGGCCTCAAGGGGCTGACCCCCTGGTCGTACGCGAGGCGCGTCAGCCGTACCACACGGCCTGCCGCGCCTCGCTGCCGTTACGGAGACCGGAAGGTTCCGGCCAGACCCGATCACGTACCTGTCGGTATGCGGAGGGGAGTTGATCACTTCTGCCTCTGACCCGATAGGCTCCTTTGCGGCGCGGCGAGTTGACTCGAACTCAACCGGCCGCCGCCGCGCTGCCCGCTCGGCGTGTGCGGCGCCCCGCGACCCCCTGTTCGATTGTGTTGCTCTCGAAGGATGCAGATGGAACTTGCCACTCCACCCCCGGCGGCACGTGCTCCGGTCGCCTGGTACGGCTGGTGGCTGATGCCGCTGGCCTTAGGAGCCGGAACCGTCGCCACCGCAGTGGCGGGACCTGATCAGGTCCAGATACCCGCGACCTTCGCGGGTGCCGCGGTCACCGTCGCCGGCGCCGCCTGCGTACGGCTCCTCGTCCGGTCCCGGTCCCAACTCCGCCGTGCCAACGACGACTTCCGCGCCGCCCAGGCCGAGCAGTCCCAGCAGCGGTACGCCGAGGTGCGCGGCCGGGAACAGAGATTCGCCGCCGAGCGCTCCGCCCTGGAGGCGCAACTCGGTGAGCAGGCCGCCCTCTTCGAGGCCCGGCTCGCCGAGCACACCCAGGCGTACGAGGCCGGCATCGCCGACCGGGCCCGCGCGACGGAGGAACGCATCGCGCTCCAGCAGGCCGTCGTCGTCAGGCTCGGCGACAGCTACCTCCCCGAAGCTGTCGCGCGACTGCGTGACGGTGAGGCCATCGACGACATCCTGGCCGAGGCCGGCCAGGAGGGCGACGCGAGCCCGGAGCTGCGCGCCGCGCTGCGCAAGGTCCTGCGGACCGCGCTGCTCTCCGTGGAGGAGGAGCTCAACCGCTCCACATCGGCCGAGCAGGCCGTCGTCGGCATCGGCAGCCGGATCCACGTGCTGACGGGCCGGCTGCGCGGCCGGCTGCACGAGATGCAGGGCGAGCACGGGCGGCTGCCCGCGGTGGCCCAGGGCCTCATGGAGCTGGACCAGGAGATCGGCCCCGCCGACTGCCTCGCGGCCAGCATCGGCGTACTCGGTGGTTCCGACCGGCCGGGACGCCAGTGGCAGGAGCCGCAGCGGCTGCTCAGCGTGGTCCGCGGCGGCATCGGGCGGATCAAGGACTTCAACCGCATCCAGGTCCGTCACCTGCCCGAACTCGGCGTCGACGGCGGTCTGGTGGACCACCTCACGCTGATCTTCGCCCACCTCCTCGACAACGCGGCACGCTACTCGCCGCCCACCGAGCCCGTGGTCGTCTCCGGCAAGGAGGTGCCCAACGGCGTCGGCATCGAGATCCAGGACGCGGGCAAGGGCCTGACCGACGAGCGCAAGCGCGAGGCGGAGCAGTCCATCGCGGGTACCTCGAAGGGCCCCGGCCTCGGCGGTATCTCGGAGGACGCCAACCTGGGCCTGCGTGTGGTCGGAGCCCTGGCGCGCCGCTACGGCATCCGGGTCACCTTCGCGGACTCGCCGTGGCTCGGCACCTCCGTGGTCGTGGTGGTGCCCCACAAGTACTTCAGCCATCTGCCCGCCCCCGTCACGGAGCCGGCCAGGCCCGCGGTGGAGAGGGCCGAGCCGGTCCCCGAGCCGGCCGTGGCCGCCGCGCCCGTGGCTGCCGCGCCCGTGGAAAGCACCGAAGCGATCGACACCATGGACACCACGCCGGGCGGTCTGCCGCGGCGCAGGAGCAGGCGGGCCGACGCGCCCACCGCCCGGCCGGCCGGCGCCGACCGGACCGCGGAGTCCATGGCCGCCGTGCCGCCGGACGCGTCCTTCGCCGGTCTCGCCGCCTTCGCCACGGCGGGGCGTGAGAGCGGTCCACCAGGGGGTACTGACGCGGACGCCGCCCCGGGCGCCCGCGAGACGACTGCCGGCCGCGAGTCCAACCGCACTGAAGAGAGCGACTAGTCCACATGACGCAACAGGGAACCGACGTGAGCTGGGCGCTCCGGGATCTGACGGAGAGCATCCGGGAGATCCGCTTCGCCCTCGTGGCCTCCAGCGACGGGAAGGCCATCACCTCCTACGGCGCCGACGACCCGGACGACGTGGACCGCTTCGCCGCCGTGGTCGCGGGGCTGCAGGCGCTCGCGCAGCCGGTGGCCGAGCAATTCCCGACGTATGCGGGGCAGTTGCGCCTGGCGATGATCGAGGTCGACGGCGGTCATCTCTTCGTGGTGCGGGCCGGTGTGGAGACGTACCTCGGGGTGCTGGCCAGGGAAGGGCTCGACCAGGGCCTGCTCGGACACCAGATGAGGGACCTGGCGCGGAGGATGGGTGAGCTTCTCGGCACCAGTCCGCGCCTGGAGGAGCAGCCTGGATGAGTGGTCCCCGCCGGCCCACGGACCCGCCCGGTCTCGAGCGCTACTACGTCCTCACCGGGGGGCGCAGCGGACCGGGTGGTTCGGCGTCGACCCTGGACGTGGCGACCCTCATCATCTCCCGTGCCGCAGCCGAGCCCGGCCTGCAGCACGAGCACGAGGAGATACTGCGGCGCTGCCGCGATCCGTTGTCGGTGGCCGAACTCGGCGCCCACCTCGGACTGCCCTTCAACATTCTCGCGGTACTCCTGGCCGATCTGCTGGACGCAGGCCGCGTGGAGGCCCGCGATCCCATCCCGGCGTCAGGCGCCGGCCGCGGGCCCGACCTCGCGCTCCTTGAGGAGGTACTCAGTGGACTTCAAAGGCTTTGACCATCCCGACCGGCAGACCGCCGGAGGCGGCACCCGCTCGGTGAAGGTGATGATCGCCGGTGGTTTCGGTACCGGGAAAACCACTCTCGTGCGGTCGGTCAGCGACATCAAGCCCCTCACCACCGAGGAGACGCTGACCCAGGCCAGCGTCGACGTCGACGACCTGATCGGGGTGGCGGACAAGCAGCAGACCACCGTCAGCCTCGACTTCGGGAAGATCGGCATCAACGAGGAGCTGGTGCTGTACCTGTTCGGGACACCGGGCCAGGAGCGGTTCTGGTTCCTCTGGAACGGCCTGTTCAAGGGCGCCCTCGGGGCGGTCGTCCTGGTGGACACCCGGCGGCTGGCCTCCAGCTTCCGGGCCATCGAGGAGATGGAGCGGCAGGACGTGCCCTTCGTCATCGCCCTGAACGTGTTCCCGGACTCCCAGGACCACCCGGTCGAGGAGATCCGCGACGCCCTGGACATCCCCGAACACACCCCGGTCGTGACCTGCGACGCCCGTGACCGCAACTCCAGCCGTGATGTGCTGATCGCGCTGATACGTCACCTCAAGGCACGCTCCGCCGTCGCTCTGGAGCCCCGATGACCGATCACCCGGCCGACGAAGAGGGCGCTCCCCGGGGCTGCCCCGTCATGCACGGCGGCGCCGACGACCTGACCCGGCTGTACGGGCCGGACGCGGCGGTCGACCCGCAGGGCATCTACGGGCGGCTGCGCAAGGAGTACGGAGCCGTGGCACCGGTGCTCCTGGAGGGGGACGTCCGCGCCTGGCTGGTCCTCGGCTACCGCGAGAGCAGGCGCGTGCTCGACAACCCCCTCCAGTTCAGCCGGGACTCGCGCATCTGGCGGGACTGGCAGGAGGGGGGCGTCGAGGAGACCTCGCCGCTGATCCAGATGCTCGGCTGGCGTCCCGACTGCGTGTCCCAGGACGGTGAGCCGCACCGCAGGCTGCGCCGGGCCGTCACGGACAACCTGGACAGCCTGGCGGGGCGCGGCATCCGGCGCCACGTCACGCACTTCGCGAACAAACAGATCGACGCGTTCGCCGGGAGGGGCAGCGCCGACCTGGTCGGCGAGTACGCCGAGTACCTCCCGATGCTGGTGCTGACCAGGCTGTTCGGGCTCCCGGCGGCCGAGGGGCGCAGCCTCGCGGCCGCCTGTGCCCAGGTCCTCAAGGGCGGTCCCGACGCCCTCGCGCACAACGACCGCATCATGGAGATCCTCGGGGAGCTCGCCGAGCGCAAGCGGCTCGAACCCGGCCCGGACTTCACCACCGGGCTGCTCGGGCACACCGCCGGACTCGACGAGGGCGAGATCGTCAGCCATCTCCGGCTGGTGCTGATCACCGCGCACACCACGACCAGCAACCTGCTGGCCCGGGTGCTGGAGCTGATCCTCACCGACGCCTCCCGTCTCGCGGGACTCGTCAGCGGCCAGCGGGCGGTCTCCGAGGTCGTCGAGGAGGTCATGTGGAACACCCCGCCGCTGGCGGTCCTCCCGGGGCGTTTCGCGACCGCGGACCTCGAACTCGGCGGTACGCAGATCAAGGAGGGCGACCTGCTGGTGCTCGGGCTCGCCGCGGGCAACCTGGACCCGGACATCCGTCCGGACTCGGGAGTCTCCGTACACGGCAACCAGTCGCACCTGGCGTTCAGCGGCGGTCCGCACGAGTGCCCCGGCCAGAACATCGGCCAGGCCATCATCGAGACCGCCGTCGACACCCTGCTGCACCGGCTGCCCGGGCTGCGCCTGGCCGTGCCGGCCGATGAGCTCACCTCGACCGCCTCCACCTGGGAAGCGCGTCTGGACGCCCTTCCGGTCGAGTTCGCCGCGTAGTCCGCGCGGGCCCTCACCGCACCACACGTTCCCGCCCGGCCTCCACGGCCGGGCGGGTTCCGTGCGTCAGACGGCGAGCAGGTCGTCCAGCGATCCGCGGCCGGCCAGCTCGGCGGTGGCGGCCGGGCCCTCCTTCGCGGCGGCGTACCGGCCCGAGGTCAGCGCCCACTCGTAGTTGCCGCCGATCCAGTGCTGGATGGCCTCCACGCCCAGCCGGACCTGTTCCCGCTGCTCGGCGCCGAGGCCCAGCTCCTCGCACATCCTTGGGACGAGCGCCTCGAGCGCCAGGTACTCGTCGAGGCACACCGTCGTCATCCGGTACGCCTCGGCGGCGGCCTCCTCCCAGGTGCAGCCGCGCTCGCGGTGCAGGACGGCGATGAGGTTGTGGCCGTCGCCCCGGCGCTTCTCGCGCTCGAAGGAGTGGATGTCGTTCATGAACCCGATGGTGTCCGCGGCCAGGTCCCGCATCCGGACCATCAGCGGGTGCGCCTGCACCTGCGCCGGGACCTCGAAGCCGCGGCTGCGCTCACCCGCGTCGATGCTGTGGTGGATGCCCACGGTGCGGCGGCGGAACTCGGCGTACTCCTCGACGCCGAGCGTCCCGGCGCGGCCCTCGGCCGCCAGGTCGACCTCCTCGGTGTGCGCCACGAGGAAACGGCCCCAGGAGGCGGCGAACCGTGTCTGCCAGGTCAGGGACATGCCATCCGAGAGGTGGGCCCACACCTGCGCCCAGGCCACGGTGATCGGGCAGACCACGCGCGGGGCCGTCCCGGCCGGGCGCAGCGGCGTGGCTATCAGCTCCCGCGCGACCTCCGCTATGCGGTCCGCGCGGTCGGGGCTTCCGGAGTCGAACTGGTCGTCGAAGAGGAAGGCCAGCGAGAACCAGTTCATCAGGACGACCATGTCCTCGGCCGAGGCGTACGGGTAGGTCCGCGCCGCCGCCTGGGGCAGGTCCCAGGACTGGTATTCCTCGAACCCGGCCTGGCTGCGTACCAGGCCCATCTCCCACACCCAGCGCAGGTGGTGCTCCCGTGCGTACGCGAGGTGTGCGCTGACCGGGGTCTCGAAGGGGAGGTCGAATGTGACGTCCTGCGGCATTGGCGTCCTTTCTTGCGGCGATTCACAGGCCCCCGCCCCGTGACAGGGCGATCAGGATTGACGCCCATTGACTCGAAGTGCACGTTTTGAGTCCAGAATTGACGGCTCATCATGTGCGCCCTGATGCTGCCCAGACCCTAAACGATCTATGCAACAAGATCCGCTCGAAGGAAATCTTCCGGAACGACGCGTTCAGCATCGCCGGCCGGGACCCGAACCGGAACGGGAACCTGATCCGAACCGGAACCTGATCCTGCGCAGGCACCTGGTCCCGAACCGGATCCCGGGCAGCCGTCAGCCGCTCAGGGCCGCCGCGGTGGCCCGGACGAACGCCTCGGGGTTGTCCAGCATGATGTTGTGCCCGCAGTCGGGGACCGGGACCACGGTGACACCCGCGCTCCGGAGCTCCCCGGCCCCCGCGAGCGGACCGTCGGCCTCGGGGAAGAGGAAGGCCCGGGGAATGGTCAGGCGCAGCAGCAGCTCACGCATCATGGGGGAGGTCCCACGGGCGAGGTGGACCGCGCTGCGGTACAGGGCCTCCCGGCCCGCCAGGCGCATCGTCGCCCACCAGTGGGCTCCCGCCCGGTCCCGCACCTGCTCCCAGCCGCCCCGGAGGAACTCCTGCTCCGTGTACGCGGCGATCCCCGCGCTGCCCGGTGCGCCGATCGCGGGTGTGACCGGGTCGAGGTTGGCGTCGGCCAGGACCAGACGGGAGACCAGGTGCGGATGGCGGGACGCCAGGACGAGGGCGACCGAGCCTCCCATGCTGTGCGCGATCACCTCGGCGCCGGTGACCCCGGCCCCGCCGAGCGCGGCGGCCAGGGCATCGGCGTGCGATTCCAGGGTGTAGTCGAAACCCGTCGGCCGGTCGCTGATGCCGTGGCCCATCAGGTCGACGAGCAGCGAGCGGTGGCCGGCGAGCGCGGGATGGGAGGCGGTCGCCGCGAAGTACGCGGGCGAGGTGGCCCCGAGCCCGTGCACATAGACGCGGGTGGGCTCCCGGCCGGGCAGTTCGGCCCAGCGGATCCGGCCACCCTCCGCTGTGACGGCGGCGTCGCGCACTCTCTGCTCCCTGGGGTCGTGGCCGGGTGGGAGGTGAGCGTAGCCGCCGGGGACCCGGCCGTATGACGCCGGGTCAGACCTGGCCCAGGTCCGAGCTGAGCCAGCGCTGCGGGCGCATGTGGATGACGACCTGCTCGCCGTGCTCCTTCCAGGCGAAGTCGACGTAACCCGCGACCTTCTCGGCGGGGAGGTAGCGCGACGAGATCTCCACCAGCTGCTCGCGGGTGGCGGGGAGCGTGGCGACGACCGGGCCCTCGACGGAGACGTAGCGGATGGTCGGCGAGACGCGCTCCACCATGATGCTGAAGCGGCCGGCGGCGGCGATGGCGGTCCCCTTGCGGGAGTCGCGCCCCGTCATGACCCACAGGTCGCCGCCGGGCGCGTACTGGTACCAGATCGGCACGGTGAGCGGGGCCCGGCCCTCCTCCGGTGCGTCCACCGCGAGTGCGGCGATGTGCGGTTCGGCCAGGAACAGCTCGCGCTCCGTACGGGTCAAAGCCATGGTCGGGCTCCTCAGGTGGGCGGTCGGTGTTGCCTCAGGGCCGCATTATGCAACGCCCTCCCCGGCCCGGCGGGGGAGTCACACGCCCTCCCGGTCCGCGTGTTCCGGGCGCGGTACCGGCGGACGGCCTTGGTATACCTGGGCGTTCACCGGCGAAGGGGGAGCGACGGCATGGCTCAGGACACATCCGTACGGCTGCGGGAGGCGACCGCCGGGGACGCGGAGGAGGTCACCCGGGTCTACCTCGCCTCGCGGGCCGCCGCGCTGCCGTATCTGCCCCGGGTGCACAGCGACGCGGACACGCTCGCCTGGATCACCCATGTCCTGCTGCCCGGCGGCAGGACATGGGTGGCCGAGGGGGAGGCGGGGGAGCTGCTCGGGTTCGCCTCCCTGGACGGGGGCGAGCTCGACCAGCTCTATCTGCGCCCCGACGTCCGGCGGCGGGGCATCGGCACGCTGCTGCTGGAGCGGGCGAAGGAGGCCTCGCGCGGGGAGCTGAGCCTGTACACGTTCCGGCGCAATGCCGCCGCGCGCGCCTTCTACGAGCGGCACGGCTTCGTCGCCGAGGCGTACGACGACGGCGGCCGCAACGAGGAGAGGGAGCCGGACGTGCTGTACCGGTGGACGGCGGCGGGCCGGCCGGCCGACGGCTCCGGCAGCCGCGGGACCGCCGGGCCGGTCTGAGCGTCCGGAAGACCGGCAGCCCGGGGCCGCCCGAGCGATCAGATGACCGGCGGGCGGCCCAGGCGCGTCATCCGCCACACCGTGCGCCAGCGCATCGGCTTCCGTACGCCGCACTCGGTGCGCACCCCCTCGGCGAAGCCCGCACCCCAGGCGCGCAGCCCGGAGGCCGAGCGGGTGCGGGCGGCGGTGAGCAGGATCCAGGTGCCGAGGTAGGCGGGGACCAGGGGGAGGGGCAGGTTGCGGCGCGCCAGCCAGACGCGGTTGCGGGCGGTCATGCGGTAGTAGACCGCGTGCCGGGCCGGGGACGTCCTGGGGTGCTGGAGCAGCAGGCCGGGCTCGTAGAGGATCTTCCAGCCCGCGTCCAGTGCCCGCCAGGACAGGTCCGTCTCCTCGTGCGTGAAGAAGAACTCGGCCGGCCAGGGCCCCGTCTCGGCGAGCATCCGCATCGACAGCGCGTGGCCGCCGCCGAGGAAGGCGGTGACCGGGCCGGGGCGCATCGGGTCCTTGGCGCGCAGCCGCGGGACGTGCCGGCGCTGGGTCTCGCCGTGCTCGTCGGCGATGCGGAAGCCGACGATGCCGAGGTCCGGGTCGGCGGCGTACAGCTCCTGGACCGTACGGAAGACGTCCTTGTCCACCAGGAGTCCGTCGTCGTCCAGCTCGATCACCACGTCCACGTCACCGAAGCCGGCGAGTGCCTCCAGGGCCTCGTTACGGCCGCCGGGGCAGCCGAGGTTCTCGTCGAGTTCGAGCATCGTGACGCCGCCGGCCAGGTCCTCCAGGCCGGGGAAGGAGCCGTAGTCGGGGAGCGGTGAGCCGTTGCCGACGACGACCACCCGGGCGGGGCGCACGTCCTGCATGGCCACCGACGCCAGGAGGGCCTCGACCTGCTGCGGGCGGTCTCCCATGGTCACGACGGATACGCCGATGCGTGGTTCGGACAAGGCTCGGCTCTCCCGGGTGATTTCGGTGGATCGGGCACCGCGGTACACCGCGGTGCCCGCGATCGTAACGTCCGGTGTTCAGGCGCCGGCGGGGGCCCGGTCACCGGAAGGACGGTCGCCGTTCAGCTGCGCGTACATCAGCATGTCCCGGCGCCGGCCGCCGATCTCCTGCCAGCCGCGCATTAGGCCCTCGCGCCGGTAACCGGCGCTCTCGGCCGTCCGTACCGAGGCCGTGTTCCACGGCTCGACGAGGAGCTGCACCCGGGGGATGCGCAGCTCGTGCAGGGCCCAGGTGGTGACCGTGCGCAGGGCCGCCCCCGCGACGCCCTGGCCGCGCACCGGGGCCGTCATCCAGTAGCCGAGTGTGGCCCGGCCCTGCGCCACGTCCGTCAGCCAGAGCCCGATGGAGCCGACGGGCCGCCGGTCCCGGGTGCGCGCGATGGCGAACGGATAGCCCTGCCCGCGCGCCGCCCGCTCCCACTGGCGCCTGACGTAGGCCTCGGCCGCCTCGTCGGAGTACGGCGAGGGGATCGTGGTGACCAGCGGGATGTAGTCGTCCTGGGCCGCCTCGCGGACGAGGGGCAGATCGCTCATCTCCCAGGGCCGAAGGACGAAGTCGGCTCCGGCGGTCATGCTGGGGACGGTCAGCGGTTGTGCCATGCCCGTCATCCTGCCGCGCCCACCTCCCGCGACCCGGGCCCGACTCACCCACCGGACCGCCCGGAGAACACCCCCGGTGCATAGCTACGGGAAGAGCTAACGGCCCCATGGTTCCGTTAAAATGGTGCGGTCGTGGCAGGACAAGGGCGGTCGGCAGCCGGTCGGCGGAACGGGAGACACCGATGGAGCCAGGGGCAGGGGACGCGGTGGACGTCGAGCCGGGCACGGTCCGGCCCGGCGGGCGCACGGCCCGGGTGCGGGAGGCCGTGCTGCGCGCGGCCGGTGACGCCCTGGTCGAGCAGGGCTTCGACCGGCTCGATCTCGCCGACGTCGCCCGCCGCGCCGAGGTCGGCAAGACGACGGTCTACCGGCGCTGGTCCACCGCGGCGGGACTGGTCGCCGACCTGCTGACGGAGATGGCCGAGCAGTCCGTGCCGCGCACGGACACCGGGTCCCTGGACGAGGACCTGCGGTCCAACGCACGGCTGGTGGTGCGGACGCTGACCGACCCGCGCCAGGGCCCCCTCTTCACCGCGGTCGTCGCGGCGGCGACGTGCGACGACCGGACGGCCGAGGCCCTGCACCGCTTCTACGCGGTCCGCATCGAGGAGTGGGCGGGCTGCGTCGACGCGGCGGTCGCCCGGGGTGACCTGCCGCCGGGGACCGACGCCCGGGAGGTGATCCGCGCCGTGTCGGCCCCCCTCTACTACCGGCTGCTCGCCAGCGGCGACCCCCTCGACGAGACGGTCGCCGACCGCGCGGCCGAAGCGGCGGCGGTGGCCGCGCGGGCGGGCGTGTACGCGCGCTGAGGCCCGGAGGGGGCCGCGCTTGACTTCTCGTGCACTCCAACTCGTAGCTTCTGCGCCCATGCAGACAGACATGGATCGACGGAAGAGGACGCAGGGCCGCGGCGGGTTCGAGGCCGGTGCGCTCGGCTTCGGGTGCTGGGCGATCGGCGGGGAGTGGTCGGCCCCCGACGGCAGCCCGCTCGGCTGGGGCAAGGTCGACGACGACGAGTCGGTGGCCGCGGTCCGCCGGGCGCTCGACCTCGGCGTCACGTTCTTCGACACCGCGGACGTGTACGGGGCCGGGCACAGCGAACGCGTGCTGGGCAGGGCGCTCGCGGGCCGGCGGGACGAGGCCGTCATCGCCCGAACTGCGCGACGCCTGCGAGGAGTTCGTGGCGGAGGGGCTGATCAGGGCCTACGGGTGGAGCACCGACGACCCGGAGCGTGCCGCGCTCTTCGCCGACGGTGAGCACTGCGCGGCCGTCCAGCACGCCTGCAATGTGCTGGAGGACGCCCCCGGGATGCTGAATCTCAGCGAGGAGCGGGGCCTGTTCAGTTTCATCCGGAGCCCGCTGGCCATGGGCCTCCTCACCGGCGCCCGCGATCCGGGCCGGCGGGCCGCCGCGGGCGACCTCCGGTCCACCCCGCCCGCCTGGCTGAGCTGGTACGAACAGGGCGGGGTCCCGGCGCGGCACTGGGCGGCACGGGTCGAGGCCGTACGCGAGGTGCTGACCGCCGACGGCCGCACGCTCGCCCAGGGGGCCCTCGGCTGGCTGTGGGCCCGCAGCGGGCGGGCGGTGCCGATCCCCGTCTTCCGTACGGTCGCCCAGGCCGAGGAGAACGCGGCGGCCCTCACCCACGGCCCGCTGCGGCCCGCGCAGCTGGAGGAGGTGGCCGCCCTGCTCGCCTGAGCTGCCGCTGCTGCTGCTGCCGCTGCCGTGCGCGAGGCCGGGCCGTCCCCAGGTCAGCCCTTCCGGGCGACCGCCACGTACTCCCCGCTGTGCGCGCTCTCCTGGCCCGGGACCGGTTCGCCGAGTTCCGGGTGCCACTCCTCGGCGGCCACGACACCGGGGGCGACCAGGTCGAGCCCGTCGAAGAAGCGGGTGAAGCGGTCGCGGTCGCGCATGTCCAGGGTGAGGCCGTTGGCCTTGTACATGTCGCGGACCTTCTGCGACGCCTCCTCGGGGTGGAAGTCCGGGGTGAGGTGCGAGATCACCAGGTAGCTCCCCGGGGCCAGCGCGGCCGTGAGCTGTTCCACCACCTCGTACGCCCCCATCTCGTCGCTCAGGAAGTGCAGCAGCGCGTTCAGGGAGAGGGCGACCGGGCGGCCGAGGTCGAGGACCCCGGCCGCCTCGGCCAGGATGCGGTCCGTCTCCCGGGCGTCGGCCTGTACGTAACCGAGCGCGCCCTCGTCGGAGCCGTTGAGCAGGGCCTGTGCGTGGCTGAGGACGACGGGGTCGTTGTCGCAGTACACGACCCGGGCGTCCGGGACGGTCGTCTGGGCCACCTGGTGGAGGTTGGGTTCGGTCGGGATCCCCGTGCCGATGTCCAGGAACTGACGGATCCCCTGACCGGCGAGCCACCGGGTGGCCCGGTGGGTGAACGCCCGGTTCATGCGGGCCATCACCGGTATGACGGGGGCGAAGGCGGTCAGCCGTCTGCCCAGCTCCTCGTCCACCGGGTAGTTGTCCTTGCCGCCGAGGTACCAGTCGTACAGCCGTGCGGGGTGCGGCTTGGTGGTGTCGATGTCGATGGAGGTCATGTCCGTCCCGTTCTCCGATGCGGCATCACCGGCCGTACGAGGACGGGATGTCGAGCAATTGATCAACCTGCCGGAAGCATAAGCAGGTTGGCCCCGGAGCGCGGAGGGATCCCTCAGCCGATCCGGGTACCCGTTCCGGTCACCCTGACCCGCGGGTCACCCGTCCGCAGCCCGACGGTGAGGGTGCCGGGCCGGCCCATGTCGGCGCCCTGGTGCAGCGTGAGCACCGCGTCGTGCGGGACCAGCCCGAGCTCGCGCGCGTACGCCCCGAAGGCCGCCGCCGCGGCGCCCGTCGCCGGGTCCTCGACGACGCCGCCGACCGGGAACGGGTCGCGGACGTGGAAGACCGTGGCCGACTCCCGCCACACCAGCTGCACGGTCGTCAGGCCGAGCCGCTGCATGAGGGCCTCCAGCCGGGCGAAGTCGTACGACAGGTCCGCGAGCCGTTCCCGGGTCGCGGCGGCCAGCACCAGGTGGCGGGCGCCCGCGTAGGCGATACGGGGCGGCAGCGCCGGGTCCAGATCGGCGGCCGGCCAGTCCAGCGCGGCCAGCGCCTCGGCCACGTCCTCGGGGGCGGCGTCCTCGGTGTGCGGTTCGACGCTGGTCAGGGTGGCGCGCAGCTCGCCGTCCTCGTGTACGACGCTGACCGGGACCTGGCCCGCGAGGGTGGAGAACACCAGATCGCCCGGGCCGTCCCGCTCGGCGAGCGCGAGGGCGGTGGCCACCGTGGCGTGACCGCAGAAGGGGACCTCGGCCTTCGGGCTGAAGTAGCGGACCGTGTGCCCGCCGCGGCCGTCCGAGGCGGTGAGGAACGCCGACTCGCTGTACCCCAGCTCCACGGCGACGGCGAGCATCGCCGCGTCGTCGAGTCCGGAGGCGTCCAGCACGACACCCGCCGGGTTGCCCCCCTCGGGATCGGCGGAGAACGCGGTGTACCGGAGGACCTCGGAGTCGGCGTGTGTGCTCATGTCGCAGGTCAACCGGGAGGCGTCGCCGCTCATTCCCGCCCACGCCCACGAGCGTGCCCGCGGGGTGGTGGCCCGGGTCCTGACCCCCGGACCACCACCCCTGGCCGCTCCCACGGACCCCCCGGCCGCGGCGGCCCCTTTCACTGCGGTCAGTGGCAGACCTTCACGCCGGTGCCCTTGCCCCAGGAGCAGGAGTCCAGGAGCGCACCGCTCGGCTTGATCAGCCGGGCCTTGTCGCCGGTGTTGTTCCAGACGTACGAGCCGCGGTTCCAGTACACGTGGGCTGCGGAGTTCTTGCCCTTGCCGGTGTGGACCCGGACCGTCTTCCCCGCCGCGATGCCGAAGCTCGGGAAGGTGTACGTGTAGCCGGTGTTGTCCTTCAGCTTGTAGCCCTTGAGCTGGAGCTTGGACTTGCCGTTGTTGTGGATGTCCACGTACTCGGCGACCAGGGACGTGTTCGTCCGGGTGTCCTTGCCGGGGCTGTCGTACTGGATCTTGCCCAGGTGCAGCCCGCCCTGGTGGGAGGCCGCGGAGGCCGGGACCGAGGCGAGGAGCGAGCCGGCCAGTGCGGTGGCGGCGGCCAGGGCGAGGGGCGCGGCGGTGCGTATGCGCATGCTGTGTGGTCCTTCTGTGTACATCCGGTGAAGGTCAGTAGCATACGGGCAGCACGCGCTTGCCCGGACGCATCGCGGGAAACTCGCAAATTCTGTCATTCGAGAGCGAGTTACAGCGCGTTCCGATGCGTTCCGGGCAAGCGTGGGGTGAAGTGGATCAGCCTCGGCCGACGTACGGCATGGCGGTCGCCATCACCGTCGCGAACTGCACATTGGCCTCCAGCGGCAGCTCCGCCATGTGCAGGACCGTCCGGGCCACGTCGTCCGCGGCCATGACCGGCTCGGCGGCCAGCTCGCCGTTGGCCTGGAGGATCCCCGTACTCATGCGCTCGGTCATCTCGGTGGCCGCGTTGCCGATGTCGATCTGCCCGCAGGCGATCCGGTACGGCCGCCCGTCCAGCGACAGCGACTTCGTCAGGCCCGTCACCGCGTGCTTGGTCGCCGTGTAGGCGACGGAGTGCGGGCGCGGCGCATGGGCCGAGACGGAGCCGTTGTTGATGATCCGGCCGCCCTGCGGGTCCTGCTCCTTCATCAGGCGGTACGCCGCCTGCGCGCACAGGAACGTCCCCGTCAGATTGACGTCCACCACCGTCCGCCAGTCCTCGTACGCGAGGTCCTCGACGGGCGTCGCCCCGGGCCCGAACGTCCCCGCGTTGTTGAACAGCAGGTCCAGCCGCCCGAAACCCTCCCGTACGGAGGCGAAGAGCGCGGCCACCGAGTCCGGGTCGCCCACATCGGTGGGCAGGCACACCGTGGCGCCCGGGCCGGCCGCGGCGGCCGTCTCCTCCAGCGCCCCGGCCCGCCGCCCCGCCAGGGCCACCGTCCAGCCCGCACCCGTGAGGGTGAGCGCGACGGCCCGGCCGATCCCCGATCCGGCACCTGTGACGACAGCGATTCTCTGCTCAGCGTTCATGGCCCGGCAGCGTACGGGAGGTTTCACGGCGGCCGGCACCCGGTGCTCATCGCACCGCCATACGGATGTGGTGTACGCGCCGACGGGACGTCGTCGCCCCGCACTCCAATGCCTCTGACAACATCCGGCAGGGGAGGGGCATATGACACCCGCACAGATCAGCAGGACGCCCGGTCAGCACGGCCATTCCGCCGAGCTGCGCCTCGCCGCGCAGAGGATCGGATCCGGCGTGGGCCGGCGCCGTTTCCTCACGGTCACCGGCGCCGCCGCCGCGCTGGCCTTCGCGGTCGGCCTGCCCGGTGCGGGCACGGCGGCGGCCGCCGAGCTCGACACCCGGAAGATCACCGAGGACCCCTTCACGCTCGGGGTGGCGTCCGGGGACCCGTTGCCGTCGTCCGTCCTCCTGTGGACGAGACTCGCGCCCCGCCCCTACGAGGCCGACGGCGGGCTGCCCGCCCGGCGCGTCGAGGTCCGCTGGGAGATCGCCGGGGACGAGCGCTTCCGGCGGATCGTCCGGCGCGGATCCGCGACCGCCCACCCGGAGTTCGGACACAGCGTCCACGTCGACGTGGACGGCCTCGACTCCGACCGGAACTTCTACTACCGCTTCCGCGCCGGCAGCTGGACCAGCCCCACCGGCCGCACCCGCACCGCCCCCGCCCGCAACGCCCGCAACAGCTCCCTGAGCCTGGCCGCCGTCTCCTGCCAGGCATACCACGACGGCTACTTCACCGCCTACCAGCACCTCGCGGACGAGGACGTCGACGTGGTCTTCCACCTCGGCGACTACCTCTACGAGTACGCCGTCACCGCCACCGGCGGCGCCCGCGGCTACACCGACCGCGTCCTGCCGGACCACTTCAACCGGGAGACGCTCACGCTGGAGGACTACCGCATGCGGTACGGCCTCTACAAGTCCGACCCGGACCTGCGCGCCGCCCACGCCGCGCACCCCTTCGTCGTCACCTGGGACGACCACGAGACCGAGAACAACTACGCGGGAGACACCCCGGAGAACAGCGTCCCCCCGGAGGAGTTCCTGCTGCGCAGGGCCGCCGCCTACCGCGCGTACTGGGAGAACCAGCCGCTGCGCACCCCGCAGCGCCCCACCGGCCCCGACATGCGGCTCTACCGCCGGCTGCGCTTCGGCCGGCTCGCCCAGTTCGACATCCTCGACACCCGCCAGTACCGCAGCAACCAGGCGTACGGCGACGGCTGGAAGGTCCCCGGACCCGAGTCCGAGGACCCGTCGCGCACCATGACGGGCGCCGCCCAGGAGCGCTGGCTGATCGACGGCTGGAAGGCCTCCGCCGCCCGGTGGAACGTCGTCCCGCAGCAGGTCACCTTCGCCCAGCGGCGCGATGTACCCGGCGACGCCTACAAGCTGTCCATGGACTCCTGGGACGGCTACCCCGCCTCCCGGCAGCGCGTCATGGACGGTGCCGAGGCCGCCGGGATCGAGAACCTGATGGTCCTCACCGGAGACGTGCACGTCGGCTACGGCTTCGACCTCAAGAAGGACTTCGACGACCCGGCCTCCCGGACCGTCGGCACGGAGGTCGTCGCCACCTCCATCGCCAGCGGCAAGGACGGCTCCGAGAAGCCGGCCAACTGGGACAACCTGACCCGGGCCAACCCGCACATGAAGTTCTACAACGGCCGCCGCGGCTACGCCCTCGTCACCCTCGGCACGCAGCAGGCGCGCGCCGACTTCCGTACGGTCCCGGCGGTCACCACACCGGGTGCGCCGGTCGCCACGGCCGCCTCCTTCGTGACCGAGGCCGGGAACCCGGGGCTCACCCCCGCGTAACCCGGCCCCCCGGCCCACGAGGTCAGGCGCGGTCGTCCGCCGGATAGCGGACGCCGACCCGGTCACGTACCGCGTCGAGCGTCCGCATCACGGCGAGCGACCCCTCCAGCGGCACCAGCGGCGACTCCTTCTCACCGGCCAGCAGGGCGCGCGTCACCTCCGCCGCCTCGTACTGCATGCCCGAAAGGCCCTGCGGGCCCGGACCCGTGACGACCTTCTCGGGCTCCCGGCCCGGCCGGTGCAGGACGAAGTGCTCCGGGTGGAAGAAGCCCTGCGGGAAGTCGATCCGCCCCGCCGTGCCCGTCACCGACGCGACGGTCGGCAGGTCCCCGACGATCGAACAGCTCAGCAGCGCCGTGGCGCCCGAGTCCCAGCCCAGCAGCATCCCGGTGTTCAGGTCGACGCCCTCCGGGGACAGCAGCGCGTCCGCCTGCACCCGGTCCGGCTCACCCAGCAGCAGCTGCGCGAACGACACCGGGTACACCCCGAGGTCCAGCAGCGCGCCGCCGCCCAGCGCGGGATCGCGCAGCCGGTGCTCCGCCCCGAAGGCACCCGCGAAGCCGAAGTCGGCCTGCACCGTGCGGATCTCACCGATCGCGCCGTCCCGCACCAGCTCGGTCATCCGGCGGATGAGCGGATTGCAGTACGTCCACATGGCTTCCATCAGGAACAGCCCGCGCTCCCGGGCCAGATCCACCAGCTCCCGCGCCTCCCGCGCGTTCAGCGTGAACGCCTTCTCGCACAGCACGTGCTTGCCGGCCTGCAGGGCGAGCCCGGCGGCCTCCCGGTGCGCGGAGTGCGGAGTGGCGACGTACACGACGTCGACGGTGTCGTCGGCGACGAGCTCCGCCCAGCTGCCGTACGCCCGGCCGATCCCGAACCGCTCGGCGAACGCCCGCGCGGAGGCCTCCGTACGGGACGCGACCGCCACGACCTCGGCCCCGGAGTCCTTCATCGCCAGCAGGTCCCCCGTGAAGGTCGCTGCTATGCCGCCCGTCGCCAGTACACCCCAACGCACAGTCCCGCTCATGCCCGCCCGCCCCACACAAAAAGGTATCGACCACTCCGACTGACCTGAGAGCATAGATGCGGATTCAACGAAGCGGAGACGAGGATGCCGGACAACGGCGTGAGCCGGGCCCAGCAAGAAGACGAGCACATACCGACGAGCAACAAGGGCGCCGCACCCAGCGCCCAGGCCACCGCCACCCCCACCGCTGCGGGTGTGCCGGCCATCTCCACCCCCATCGCGCCGGGACTCCCGGCCGCCTCCACGACCACCGCACGACGGGCCGGACTCCTGGTCACCCTCGTGCTGGGCGGGCTCACCGCACTGCCGCCCCTCTCGATGGACATGTACCTCCCGGCACTCCCGGAGGTCACCGACGCGCTGCACGCACCGGCCGCGACGGTCCAGCTCACCCTGACGGCCTGCCTCACCGGCATGGCACTCGGCCAGCTCGTCGTCGGCCCCATGAGCGACCGCTGGGGCCGGCGCACGCCGCTGCTCCTCGGCATGGTCGTCTACGTCCTCGCGACCGCGATCTGCGCCGTCGCCCCCACCGCGGAACTCCTCATCGGCTTCCGCCTCCTCCAGGGCCTCGCCGGTGCCGCCGGCATCGTGATCTCCCGGGCCGTCGTACGCGACCTCTACGACGGCGACGAGATGGCACGGTTCTTCTCGACCCTGATGCTGATCTCGGGGGTCGCCCCCGTCATCGCGCCGGTGATCGGCGGCCAGGTGCTCCAGTTCACCGACTGGCGCGGCATCTTCGTCGTGCTCACCTTCGTCGGGGTGCTGCTCACCTTCGTCGTCTGGAAGTGGCTCCACGAGACGCTCCCGGCCCAGGCGCGGCACACCGGCGGTGTCGGTGACGCGCTGCGCACCATGCGCGGACTGCTGGCCGACCGGGTGTTCACGGGCTACATGGTCGCGGGCAGCCTCGCCTTCGCCGCGCTCTTCGCCTATGTGAGCGCCTCGCCGTTCGTCGTCCAGGAGATCTACGGGGCGTCCCCGCAGACCTTCAGCCTGCTCTTCGGGATCAACTCCATCGGGCTGATCGCCGTCGGCCAGATCAACGGCAAGCTGCTCGTCGGGCGGGTCAGCCTGGACAAGGCGCTCGGCTTCGGCCTCGCCGTCATCACCGTCGCGGCGGTCGCGCTGCTGCTGATGACCTCCGGGGTGTTCGGCGAGGTCGGCCTCGTGCCGGTGGCCGCCGGGCTGTTCGTGCTCATGTCGGCGATGGGCCTGGCGATGCCCAACACCAACACCCAGGCCCTGATGCGGACGAGGCACGCGGCCGGCTCGGCCTCCGCGCTGCTGGGGACGTCCCAGTTCCTGATCGGCGCCATCGCCTCGCCCCTGGTCGGGATCGCCGGGGAGAAGACCGCCGTGCCGATGGCCCTGGTGCAGGTGGTCTGCGCCCTGTCCGCGACGGCGTGCTTCCTGCTGCTGTGCCGGCCGTGGCGGAACAAGAGCGCCGCGCAGGAGCGGCTCACGACGTGAGCCGGGAGCGGCCCGGCCGGTGTGAAGTCCGGCCGGGCCGCCGGTGAGGAACGGCCGGGCCGCCCGCTCAGCCCACCCGCGGATAGCCCAGCAGGTGCAGCCGGTCCTTGCGGTCGGTCCAGCGGAACAGACCGATGCCGGAGGCCTCCGCCTCCGGCAGCCGCGTGTTCGGGGGCAGTTCCGCGACGTCCCAGGTCGTGAAGCTCATCACGACCGGGTTGACCCCGTCGCCCTCCAGCGCCTCGTCCGCGTCACGCGCGGTCGTCGCGCCGTAGGCACTGCCCCCGTCCGTCACCGACGCGAGCGTCAGCGCCGCCGCACCGCTCCTGTCCTCGTAGCAGAACCCCTTCTTCGCCTTCAGGTCGAAGGCCAGGTTCCCCGCGACCAGGTAGGTGTCCGACGGTGAGACGACGGCCCGCGGGTAGCGCCCCGGCTCTATGGCCGGGGTGTGGCACTCCACCGTGGCGACCGGCTTCCCGCTCACCGCGTCGTGGACCGCCCACATCTGGTGGGTGGCGGCCCGCTTCGCCCCCTTGGCGAGCTGCCACTTCGCGAGGATCAGCCCCGGTGCCACGGAGGTCGGCACCCCGGTCGCCGGGTTCGCGCCCTTCGGCGCGTTCCTCCTGCTGAACCAGCCGCCCCGCACCCAGAATTCGCGCGCCCCGCTCAGCAGCAGGCCCTTCGCCGTCTGCCCGCGTACCTCGGTGAGCTGCTTGCAGGCCGTGCAGCCCGCCGGATACGCCACCGCGGACGCGGCGATCTCCGACACCGCGCCGCTGACCGGGTCCACGACCGCGCTGTTCGCCCGGGCGTCGCTGATCAGGATGTCCGGCCCCGTCGCCGTGACGGTCGGTGCCCCGGACCACGGCACCTCGACCCGCCGGCGCTCGCCGTCCACCACGTCGTACATGTCGAGGGAGACGAAGGTCCCCGCCGGAGCCGGCCCGTCGCCGGTCTTCCCGTACGACCAGGTCACGAAGAACTGCCGGTCGTCCTTGGCGACGGTGAGCAGCTTCGGGAAGGCCGCCGGGTCCGGGGGCCGCCAGGCCTCACCGCTCCACCCGGCGCGGCCGGTCTCCGTGTCGAGGGTCCGCAGCCGGTAGCGCTGTCCGGGGGCCCGCACCAGATACGCCAGCCGGCCCGTCGTGTGCGAGAGGGCGTAATCGGGCCCCACGCCGACGACCTCCCAGCCGCGGTCCGTCGTGTACTCCGGCGGTACGTTCAGCCGGGTCGCGGGGCCGGTGCTCTTCTTCACCGGCTTCTCCGGCTCGCCGTCGTCCCCTCCGCCCGTCCCGCCGCCCCCGCAGGTCGCGAGCAACAGCAGCAGGGCGAGGACGAGCACCCCGCCCACCAGAGCCAGACGTACGATCCTCTGTCGCATGGTCCCCCCGTGTCGCATGGTCCCCCCGACCCGTCCGGCCCCTGGGCGATCCCCGACGCGGCGTCGGTCAGCGTAGCAACGGGCGCCTACCGGTGAGCAGTTCGGTGGTGCAGCCGTTCTGTCCCGGTTCCGTACCGGAGCACCGGGCTGCGGGGGCGGGGCCCGCTGCGCCTACAATTCGGCGGTGAACGCCTCCCTCCCCACCGCGGAAGCCCTGCGTGCCGCGCTGGCCGCCCTGCTCGACGGGCTGCCCCCGACGCAGGCCGCGCAGGCCGTCGACCGGCTGATCGCCAGCTACCGCGGGACCACCCCCACCGACGCCCCGATCCTGCGGAACCGCTCGGACGTCGCCGCGTACGCCGCGTACCGGATGCCCGCCACGTTCGAGGCCGTACGGTCCTGCCTCGCTGCACTCCGCGAGGCCGCCCCGGACTGGGTCCCGGCCACCCACACGGACATCGGGGGCGGCACGGGCGCGGCGAGCTGGGCCGTCGCCGGAGCCTGGGACGGGCCGCGGACGACGGTCCTGGACTGGTCCGAGCCGGCCCTCGCGCTCGGCCGTGAGCTGGCCGGGGCCTCCGGCATCCCCGCGCTCCGGGAGGCCACCTGGGAGCGGGCGCGGATCGGTGTGTCACCGGCCCCGGCGCCCGCGGACCTGGTGACCGTCTCGTACGTGCTCAAGGAGCTCACCCCGGGAGACCGGGCCGCCGTCGTGGACGCGGCGGCGTCGGCCGCGCAGGCCGTCGTGATCGTGGAGCCCGGCACCCCCGACGGCTACGAGCGTGTCATCGAGGCCCGCGACCGGCTGATCGCCGCGGGGCTGAGCGTCGCCGCTCCCTGCCCCCACGACGAGGCGTGCCCCATCGAGCGCGGCACGGACTGGTGCCACTTCTCGGCGCGGGTCAGCCGCTCCTCCCTGCACCGCCAGGTCAAGGGAGGCTCGCTCAGCCACGAGGACGAGAAGTTCAGCTACGTCGTGGCGACCCGGTTCGCCACCGCACCCGCCACCGCGCGCGTCACCCGCAGGCCGCAGATCCGCAAGGGGCAGGTGCTGCTGGAGCTCTGCACCCGGGACGAGGGCCTGCGGCGCGCCACGGTCACCAAGCGGCACGGCGCGCTCTACCGCGCCGCCCGGGACACCGCGTGGGGCGACGCCTGGCCGCCGCCCGAGGAGGGTTAGGGCCTCTCGTTTGGATCATGCCGGGCTCGCGGGGTCTGGCACGCCCTCCCCCGAGCTCTCGGCTTCGCTCGAGCAGGGGGGACCCCCAGCGGCGCTGTCGTCAGTCGGCAACGCTCCGCGTTGACTCCCTCCTCCGCCTTGCAGCTGCACGCACCAGACCCCGCTCCCTGATCCGGCCTGATCCAAACGA
>NZ_JAERUC010000093.1 GCF_016745505.1 Streptomyces silvae
TGCGTCCCGCCGCCCTGCGGCCGCACCTTCGACGGCGGGATCAGCGGCTCGGCGATCTCCCACAGCCCGTCCGGAACAATCCAACTCCACGTACCCCGCCCCATGACGAGCCCAACGAGCCCGCCCCACATAGGACACGATCTTAGGGCCGGCCTGGACCCTTCTGCAGGTGAGCCCGATCCCTACGCCCACATGTACCCCGTCCCCGAGGACTGGCCCTGATCAGGACCGGAGCCAGATTGCGAGGGCTGCCACCGTCCCGGTGCCGAGGAAAACGTAACCGCGCTTGTCGTAGCGAGTGGCGACCGCCCGGGACTGCTTCAAGAGGTTGATCGCCCGCTCGACGGTGTTGCGCTTCTTGTACCGGTCCTCATCGAAGCCGGGCGGCCGCCCACCGCCTGTGCCCTTGCGCAGGCGGGCCGCCTGGCTGTCGGTCTTCTCCGGGATGGTGTGGCGGATTCCCCGCCTTCGCAGGTACTCGCGGATGGGGCCGTTGCTGTAGGCCCTGTCGGCCGCAAGGCTGTCGGGCTTCTTGCGCGGCCTGCCCAGGCCAGACCTGGGCACCCGGATCTTGTCCAGGACCGGCTGTAACTGAGTGCAGTCTGCCCGCTGACCTGGAGTAACGATCAGGGACAGTGAGCGGCAGCGGCCGTCCGCGCTCAGGTGGAGCTTGCTGGTGAACCCGCCGCGCGAGCGGCCCAGGCCCTCACCTCCAGCACCACCTCCACCAGGCGGGCGACGAGACTCTGCCAGGGCGTCTCGTCCTGGTGTTCCATCCCTTCGGCCCCCTTTGATCCCGGGGCCGAAGGCGAGTCGGTGCGGGCGCCGGCGGCATGCTGATGCGCACGGACGATGGTGGAGTCGACCGAGATGTCCCAGTCGATCTCGCCTGCGGCATCGGCCGCGGCCTGGACCAGCTGGAGCAGACGTTCCCAGGTGCCGTCGGCCGACCACAGGCGGTGGCGTTCATAGACGGTCTTCCACGGTCCGAATCGTTCGGGCAGGTCACGCCACTGCACCCCTGTCCGCACCCGGTGCAGCATCCCGTCGATCACCTGCCGGTGATCCCGCCACCTGCCACAACGCCCGTTGCTGAAGGGCAGAAACGGCCGCAGCCGTTCCCACTCGGCATCACTCAGATCACCCCGCCCCATGCCCACAGGAACGACGCAGAGATGGAGTGGTCACATGATCGGCCGGACAAGTCCTAGCGGACCAGCTGTGGGTCCTGCTCGATGCCGACGCCCAGGCCGGCGGCTCTGGCGGAGGCAGTGAAACTCCTGCCGCCAGGGGGACGGTGATCGGGTACTTCTTGAAGGCCCGGTCGTAGGCCTTGTTGATTTGGCAGAGCACTGTCAGCCGACGGGCGGTGCAGTCCTGTCTGCGGTGAGCGCCGCCTCCAGGCGGTCCAGCCGTTCGTACAGCGCGCGAACCAGGCGGGCGCGGCTCTGAACGCAGCGCACGGTGCCCTCCAGCGTCGCGGACAGTCGGCCTTCTACCTCGCGCAGGACGACGTCGGCGAGCGCCCGGGGCCCGCTGCTCTTGGGCATCTGGTTCGCGCGGCGCCGTACGTCGGAGGCGACGGCGCGGGCGTGGCCGGTCAGCTGGAGGCCGATCTGGACGTAGTCCCGTTCTGCGAGCGTGTCCTCGCCGGTCCACGCGAGGACGGCCTTGACGAGGCTCTCGTACGGTTCGCGGTCGAGCGAGAGCTCCGCCTCGATCAGCCCGTCGGGGTCGCAGGCCGGAGGCCGCCGAGATCCAGTGCAGCGGACGCTTCGTTCCCGAAGGCGTGAGTGACGAGGAGGCCGAGACCCTCCTCTCCGGCATAGACGGGGACGGGCTGGAGGCCGTGGCCATGGCCCTTGCGACGCGATGACCGAGGTCACCAGGTCCGGGTCCTGATGGCGGATGGCCTGTGAACGGACACCGCAGCAGGCCCCGCAGCGAGGGGTCCGGCTGGTCGCCTGACCAGCCGGGCCCCTCGCTCTCCTGCCTGTGTTACTGACCTCGGCTCGTCGTCACCGCCTGGAGGACGAGCGCTGCCGCACCGCTGCCGCTGCGACGCTGTCGGGTGCCCAGGCAGCGAGCGCCTGGGCAGCGACCCGGAGGCTCAGAGCAGGGAGAGTTCCGTGGTGAGCTTCTCCAGGGGCTGCCAGGTCAAGCCGACAAGCGCCGCGTGCTTCCACGCGATCCGCCCTCCGGGGGCGATGAGGAACACCGAGCGCCTGAGGCCGACGCCGGGAGCGGCGACGCCGAAGAGCTTGGCCACGGTGCGGTCCGGATCGCTGAGCAGAGGTATGCGGAGGTTGTTCTTGCGGGCGAACTCCTCGTGGCTGTCGATGTCCTGCGGGCTGATGCCCCAGACCTCGGCACCCAGTTCGGTGAACTGTTCCAGCCCGCTCGAGTAGGAGCACAACTGCTTGGTGCAGACACTTGAGTTGTCCTGCGGGTAGAAAGCGAGGACCAGGGGACGCGCGCGTCCGGTGTCGAGTCTGTAGGCCCCCCGGGCGAAGTCACCGTCCCGCAGCACGCCTCCGGAGAGGACGAACTCCGGTGCGGTACTTCCTGTTTCTATCGAGCCTGCCATTGCGTCTCCTTGGGTGCCGTCCGTGCTGGGTGAGCTGGTGCGAACGTCGTGCCGTTCATCGGGTGGCCGTCGCCGCCTGCCGGATCAGACCGCTCACGGTGTCCGGGCGGGTCAGCATGACGGCGTGGGGCGCGTTGACCTCGGTGGTGTGCGCGTGTGCGCGCTGGGCCATGAAGCGCTGGGTGGTCGGGGGCAGAGCGTGGTCCTGGCGCGTGACCAGGTACCAGGAGGGAATGCCTCGCCAGGCGGCGTTCGTCGCGGTCTCTTCGAGCGCCGCGGCGCTGATCGGCCGTTGCACGGCGGCGAGGCTGTTGGCCTTGCGTGCGGACAGGGGCGCGGCGAACACGTCACGGTACTTGTCGGGCTTGATGGAGAGGTCCACGCCGCTCACCCCGTTGCCCATGTCGAAGGGGACGGGGTTCAGAGCGTCCGGTGTGGCGTGCGAGCCGGGATTCTTGGCGACCAGCGCGCCGAGCGACTCGCCCTTGTCCGGCGCGAAGGCCGCAACGTAGACGAGTGCCTTCACATTGGGCTCCTCCGTGGCAGCCTCCCCGATGACCGCGCCGCCGTAGGAGTGCCCGACCAGGACGACCGGGCCCTCGATGCTCTCGATCCGGCTCTTCACGTAGGCCGCGTCCGAGGCGAGCCCGCGCAGGGGGTTGGCGATCGCCTGTACGGGATATCCCTGGGCCTGCAACCGGTCGATCACCGGGCTCCAGCTGGAGGAGTCGGCCCAGGCGCCGTGTACAAGCAGGACGGTCGGCTTCGGCGCCGAGTGCGAGGCGGCAGCTGCAGCTGCGACGGTCTTCCCGTCATCCGAAGGGCTGCTGGCGAGGGCGGGGACTGCGACGGCGGCCAGGGCTGCCGCGCCGGCGACCGCGAGTACGGCGCGGCGGGTACGGCGTGCGGGCTGGATGTGGCGTCGGGACATGGTGTGCCTTCTCTGCTGGTGGCATGAGGAGACCCGGAGGGCTCCCTAGGTAGATGGAACGTTCTATCTACTCCGTTGACCGTACTGCTTGCTTTCGTGATCGTCAATCGATGACTGAATCGCTGGAAGCGGCGGTGGCTAAGGAGTTGGCCAGTAGTGAGTTATCTGTACCCGAGGGGTCGAGAGTGCGGCCGTCTCGCCGTTCTGCTGGAGAACGGTCGTTCCGGTAGGGTGGTGCAATGACCCCGCCCCAAGCCCCCGCGACAGCGTCTCCGGCCCGAGCCCGGCTCCTGGAGACGGCCTCCGCCATTTTCTACGCCGAAGGCATCCGTCATGTCGGCGTGGACCGGATCATCGCCGAGGCTCAGGTCACCCGGGTCACCTTCTACCGCCATTTTCCCAGCAAGGAAGACCTCGTGCTCGCCCATGTCGAGCAACGCGACCAGCAGATCAGGTCGGTGGTGACGGAGGCGTTCCGGACGAGTACCGACCCCGAGGCTTTGCTGCTCATGATGATGGCGGGCGTCGGGGCGGAGATCTGCGGGCCGGGCTTCCGTGGCTGCCCGTTCATCAACGCCGCCGCTGAGTACCCGGACCCCGGGCATCCTGTCCGGCGGGCGGTCCAGGCCCACCGGACCTGGTTCCGGCAGACGGTCCTGAACCTCGCGACCGCTGCGGGTTGCACCGACAGCGAGCACACCACCGCGGCGCTCATTCTTCTGCGGGACGGTGCGATGGCAGGGGGAGACCTGGATGATCCGCAATCGGTGCGTGAGCACTTGATGCGGACCGTCTCCGCCGTTCTTGAGGACGGGCGGAAAGCCCGGTAGGGAGGGCCGTGTCCACCCGGCCGGTTTCTACCTCGCTCTCCCGTTCACCCCAACTGACAGGTCGGAAAATGCAGCAGCCGCAGAACGAACTCGGCGCCTTCCTGCGCGCGAACCGTGCCCGCACCGAACCGTCCGACGTGGGTCTACTCGCAGGTGGTGGCAGCCGGCGAGTCAAGGGTCTGCGGCGGGAAGAGGTGGCTGTGCTCGCCGGCGTGAGTGTCGACTATTACGCGCGCCTGGAACAGGGGCGCGAGCGCCATCCTTCGCCGCAGGTGGTCGATGCGGTGGGGCGGGCGATGCGCCTGACACCGGACGCGCGGACCCATCTCTTCCGGCTGGCGGGCCTTCACCCCGCGCTCACCTCGGCCGCGGGCCGCGATCTGGTCCACCCCTCCCTGCTGCACCTGCTGGACGCCTTTCCCGCGGCCGCCGCCTACGTGCTGAGCCCCGCCTTCGACGTACTCGCGAAGAACGCCATCGCCACCGCGCTCCTCGCACCCTTCGAGGGCACCTCGAACATGGTCCGGGTGCTGTTCCAGCATCCTCGTGCGCGAGAGGTCTTCGTCGAGTGGCCCGTCGTGGCGCGCGCCACGGTTCACGCGCTGCGGCTGCACGCGGGACGGTTCCCCGACGACCCCGGCATCAGCGGCCTCGTGGCCGAGATGTCGCAGGAATCACCGGACTTCCGGGGGCTGTGGCAGGAGAACGAGGTCGAGAGCATGACCCGCGCGTACAAGGTCTTCGTGTTGCCCGGCGTCGGTCGCATCGAGCTGACCTACCAGACCTTTGACGTCCACGACGCTCCAGGACAGCAGCTCCTGGTCGGCGTTCCCGAGCCCGGCAGTGCAAGCGCCGCGGCGGTGACGTCCCTCGTGGCGCCGGCCGAGCGCGGCGCGACCATCGCGTGATGTCCTGCCGGCGCTGCGACGGCGGTGTGCGAGAGCTCCGCGCCGGCTCCGACCCATGCGGGGCCGCCCCGCTCGCGGCTCCCGGATAGGTTCGTTCCATGATCACCACCTCCGCTCGACTGCTTCGGTTGGTGTCCTTGCTGTCGAGCAGACCCACCTGGTCCAACGCGGAACTCGCACGGCAACTGGACGTCACCGAACGCACGGTGCGCCGGGACGTCGACAAGCTGCGTGAGCTCGGCTACGGCGTGGAGTCCGTACCGGGGCCGGGCGGCGGCTACCGCTTCGGCGCGGGCAACCGCATGCCGCCGCTGAACCTGGACGACGACGAGGTCTTCGCTGTGGCCGTGGCGCTCAGGGAAGCCGCACACGGTGCCGCACTGGGTGCTGACCCGGCAGCACTGTCGGCCCTGCTGAAGCTGCGGCAGATCCTTCCCACCCGGATGGCGAGGCGGCTGTCGGGCCTCGACGCCACCGTCGAACACACTCCGCGCTGCGAGACCCCCCGGGCGTCCGCCGACGTGCTGTTGCTTCTGGCCTCCGTCTGCCGGGCGTCCGAGCGCACCACGCTCACCTACCGCGACATGCACGGCACCACCACGGTCCGGTGCGTCGATCCGCACCGCCTCGTGTACACCGGCGCACACTGGTACTTCGTGGCCCGCGACGTAGAACGGTCGGCCTGGCGGACGTTCCGTGCGGACCGGGTCGTGGAGGTCGTGTCCACCGGAGAAGTGATCGAGGTGCCGGACGCCCCGGACGCCGCGCAGCTGGTCTCCGACACCATCACCCGCACCGGATATCCGTTCTTCGCCCGCGTCCGGCTTCCACTGTCCTACGACGACGCCCGGCGCCTGGTGGCCCCCATCGTCGCCACCCACGAACCCGACGGGCCCAACGCGACGGTCATCAGCATCGGCGGCTCCGACCCCGACCAGCTCGCCGGCTACCTCCTGAGCCTGCGCACGCCGCTGGAGGTGCTGTCCCCCGACTCCGTTCGCGAAGCGCTGCTCGCCCGGCTCGACGCTCTGTACCGAGGGAACGAAGCGGGCCGGCAGGGAGCCGACGAGCAGCCGTGACGAGCCGCTCGTGACGACCGGGCGGGTGACGCGGCGACCGGTGAGAGACCAGGACCGTATGTGTCCGGATCTGCTCCTAGCCTGGATGCAAGGCACACAGCACCGAGCGCGTCACCGCTCGGGACGTGCCTTTCCCGCAGTCCCACCTCATTACCTGTCTATGGGAGCGCATCATGTCAGCCACCCCCCGCCTGCTGGTTTACGGAGCCACCGGTTACACCGGGAAGCTCGTCGCCGAGCACGCCAAGGAGTCGGGCCTCGACGTCGTCGTGGCCGGCCGCAACCAGGAGCGCGTCAAGGCACTCGGTGAGGAACTCGGTGTCGACAGCCGGGCATTCACGGTCGATGACCCCGCACTCCTGCGAGACGCGCTCGACGGCATCACCGTGGTCCTGAACGTCGCCGGCCCCTTCCACCGCACCGCGGGCCCGCTGATGGACGCCTGCATCGACAAGGGTGTGCACTACCTCGATACCACCGCCGAATACGACGTGTTCGCCACCGCGCGTTCCCGGCACGCCGAGGCCGCGGCCGCCGGCGTGATGGTCATGTCCGGCGCCGGCTGGGACGTCGTGCCCAGCGACTGCGTGGCCGCCCATGCTGCGGCACGCGTCGACGAGCCCGTCGGTCTGCGTCTGGCGCTCAAGCTCCTCAGCGCGACCCCCGAGGAGTCGGAGGGCTTGAATCTCTTCTCCCGCGGGTCCATCGTCAGCGCCACCGAGGGCATCGGTGACCTGGGCGTGCTGGTCCGCAAGGACGGGGACATCGTCGCCCTGCCGGAGCCCAAGGCCGCCTCGTTCGACTTCGGTGACGACGGTCCGGAAGAGTGCGTATCCGTGTCCATGGGCGACCTGATCACCAGCCACTACGCCACGGGCGTCCCCTCGATCGAGGTGTACGTTCAGGTCGGGCAGCCGCTCCCCATCGACCTGGACCTTTCGACGCTGCCCGACGGCCCTACCGCCCAGGAGCGGGAGGTGGGACGCAGCAAGGTTGTTGCCGAGGTCACCGGCCGGGACGGCAGCGTGGTCCGGTCCCTGATCGACACACCGACCGGCTACCGGTTCACCCAGCTCTCCTCCGTGGAGATCGCCCGCCGTGTGCTGGCCGGCTCCTTCACGCCCGGCTTCCAGTCGCCTTCCTCCGCCTACGGCCCCGAACTGGCTCTCGCCGTCGGCGACTCGCAGATCAAGGACCTGTAGGGGACACCGTGGGTGGGCCGGCCCACCCACGGATCCGAGTGGAACATGGGTGTGTGGCACCCAGGAAGACAGGTCCTTCCTGGCCGGTCGACGCGCGAACAGACTGAGGGTGTTCGCCCGCCGGGGCGAGCGAATCCCCCTGTCGAAAGGCCACTGCCATGCCTGCTTCCACCTCCTCGATCTCCAGCGCCCGACAGATCGAGAACCTCATCGCCCGCTACTCGCACCTCGTCGACGACGGCGACTTCGCGGAGTTCGGCGCACTCTTCGAGAACGCGGAGTTCGTGTCCGGTGAGGTGAGCCTCCGCGGGGGTAAGGCCATCGAAAACCTGATCAGCTCGATGCTGGTCGTGCACGACGACGGAACCCTGCGCACCCGGCACATCACGACGAACATCCTCATCGAAGTGAACGAGGACGACGGCAGCGCCGAAGCGCGGTCGTACTACAACATCCTCCAGGCAGTGCCCGGCCTCCTGCCGCTGCAGATGGTGGCGGGCGGACGCTACCGCGACCGCTTCGAGCGGCGTCAGGGAACGTGGTCCTTCGCCCGGCGGGAGGTCACCATCGACTTCACCGGCAACACCCGCTACCACCTCAAGACTCCGGATGCCTGAAGCGCACCGAAGGGCCGGCTCGCATCGGGCACGCCGACTTCCGGTACGCCGAGCCGGGAAGGAATGCGGATGCGCATGCACGTGCCCTCCATGGCGCCCGTGGGCTCAGCACGAACCCGCGGGCCCGCCGAGGAGCCACAGGAGAACTCCCTGGGGGAGTTCCTCCGGGCCCGCAGGTCCCAACTGGCTCCCGCGGACGTCGGCCTGAGCACCGGTGGTCGTCGCCGCCGGGTGGATGGACTACGCCGGCAGGAGGTGGCGGTCCTGGCACACGTCAGCGCCGACCACTACAGCCGACTGGAGCAAGGCCGGCAGCGACACCCTTCGCCCCGGATCGCCGAAGCCCTCGCCCAGGCCCTTCGTCTGGCCCCGGATGCACGGAGCCACCTGTTCCGTCTCGCCGGACTCAACCCGAACCTGCGTCCCGACACCGCACGCGGACAGGTGCACCCGGAACTACTGCACATCCTGGACGCTTCTCACCAGGCAGCGGCCTACGTACTGAGTCCCGGCTTCGACATCCTGGCGGCCAACGCGCCCGCCCGAGTACTGCTGTCCCCCTTCGCCGACGCCGACGCGGCCGGCACCGATCAGAACCTGCTCCGGATCCTCTTCACGCACCCCGGGGCACGGGCCTACTTCACCGAATGGCCTGTGGCCGCCGCCGGCTCGCTGCACACGCTGCGCCTCAACGCCGTCCGGCTGCCCAACGACACGGAAATCGTGGACCTCATCACCGGCTTGTTCGCCCAGTCGGCCGACTTCGCAAGGAACTGGGAGAACAGCGCCGCGATCGGCCTGGACCACGCGTACAGAAAGGTGGTCCACCCAGCAGTCGGACACATCGAGCTCTCGTACCGCGTCCACGGCGTGGCGACCGTCCCTGGACAGCACCTGCTGGTCGGAGTCCCCGCCCCGGGGAGTCGCAGTGCCGAGGCCTTCACCTACCTCGCGGCCATGGGCGGACAGCAGCCATGACAGCCACGACCGCCTACTCGTCTTCCGCCGTACAGGTGGCAGAGAAAGAGATCATCGTGAACACACGCGCGCACATCGGAGTCACCGGACTCGCGGTGATGGGCCGAAACCTGGCCCGGAACTTCGCACGCCACGGCTACACGGTCGCCGTCCATAACCGGACCCCGTCGCGCACGAAGGCCCTCATGGAGGAGTTCGGTCACGAGGGCGCCTTCGTACCGGCCGAAACCGCCCGGGATTTCGTCGATGCCCTGCAGCGCCCTCGCCGACTCATGATCATGGTGCAGGCAGGCGCCGCCACGGACGCGGTCATCGATGAATTCGCCCCGCTACTGGAGTCCGGGGACATGATCATCGACGGCGGGAACGCCCACTTCGCCGACACCCGGCGTCGTGAGGCGGATCTACGCGAACGCGGCATCCACTTCGTCGCAGCAGGTGTCTCCGGCGGTGAGGAGGGCGCCCTGAACGGGCCGTCCATCATGGTGGGCGGTTCGAAGGAGGCCTACGCCGTCCTGGGCCCCATGTTCGAGACCATCAGTGCCCATGTCGGCGGGGAGGCATGCAGCACGCACATCGGGTCCGACGGCGCCGGCCATTTCGTGAAGATGGTCCACAACGGCATCGAGTACGCCGACATGCAGCTCATCGCAGAAGCCTACGATCTGCTGCGCCAGGTCGCCCAGTACACCCCGCCCGAGATCGCCGGGATATTCCGCACCTGGAACAAGGGGCGACTGAACTCCTATCTGATCGAGATCACCGCCGAGGTGCTCTCCCATACGGATGCCGGCACCGGGAGGCCCTTCGTCGACGTGGTCGCTGATGCCGCCGGGCAGAAGGGCACCGGCCGCTGGACCGTACAGACCGCTCTCGACCTCGCCTCACCCGTCACGACCATCGCTCAGGCGACCTTCGCACGCGCAGCCTCCGGCCGGTCCGCCCTTCGTACCGCATACCGTCCGCTGCCCGGTGGCATGCACATACCGAAGACTCGCTCCGAGGCAGAACGCTTCACGTCACAGGTCGAGCAGGCGCTGTACGCCTCCAAGGTCATCGCGTACGACCAGGGCTTCACGATGATCCAGGACGCCGCGCTCGCATACGGCTGGGACATCGACTTCGGAGCGGTGGCCGGCATCTGGCGAGGCGGCTGCATCATCCGCGCCGCATTCCTCGATCGCATCCGCGCAGCGCACAAGGCCGCCCCCGACCTCGTCAGCCTGCTGGCCGAGCCCGGGTTCGCGGAAGAGGTCACCGCAGCCCAGGTCCCCTGGCGCGAGGTCGTCGCCACCGCCGCCCGACGTGGTGTCCCCGCTCCCGCGTTCGCCGCGGCACTGTCGTACTACGACACACTGCGGGCCGACCGACTGCCCGCCGCGCTGCTGCAGGGCCAGCGGGACTACTTCGGCGCGCACAGCTACCGGCGTATCGACCGGCAGGGCGCCTTCCACACGCACTGGGCGCACCCCGACCGTCCTGAAACAGACGTCTGATCCAGGCCGTCGCGTCCACGGTCACCGGCAGTCTGCCTGGGTGTGGCACACCCACCCTCGCGCGACCTCCCTCTTCGGGGCCCCGTCGGCGAGTGTGGAGTCCACGCCCCACCGGAGACCATCGTCCGCATCCGCAGTTCTGAGACCTACTCCGAGAACCCAGAAGGAAACACCATGTCACTCACCTCCTACCGCACCCTCGGCCGCTCGGGGCTCCGCGTGAGCCCTCTCGCCTTCGGCGCGATGAACTTCGACGACGGCAGCTGGGGCTCCGGCCCCGAAACCTCGTTCGGGCTGCTGGACCACTACCTCGATGCCGGCGGCAACTTCGTGGACACCGCCAACATGTACAACGGCGGCGCCTCCGAGGAGACCCTGGGCCGTTACTTCGCCCAGCGTCCCGGACGCCGTGACCGCGTCGTCCTGGCGACGAAGTTCGGCGGCAGCATGGCAGTCGATGACCCCAACTCCGGTGGTGCCGGCCGCAAGGCGATCCGCACTCAACTGGATGCCTCGTTGCGACGGTTGAACACCGACTACATCGACCTGTACTGGATGCACCAGTGGGACCGACACACTCCCGTCGAGGAGACCCTGTCCACCCTCACCGATCTGGTGCGCGCGGGAAAGATCCACGCCATCGGCCTGTCCAACGCACCCGCCTGGTGGGTCGCCGAGGCCGCCACCACCGCCCGGCTGCGGGAATGGGAGCCCGTCGCCGCTCTCCAGGTCGAGTACTCCCTGCTCGCCCGCAGCGTCGAGGGCGAGACCTTCGGAGCCGCCCGCCGCTTCGGGCTCGGCATCACACCGTGGAGTCCGCTGGCCAGCGGTGTCCTGTCCGGCAAGTACTCGCGCACCGCCACCGAGGTGGCCGGTTCAGGACGCACCGCGTACGCCGCCTCCTACCTGAGCGAACCGACCTTCGTCCTCCTCGACGCCCTGCAGGAGATCGCCGACAGCCTCGGTACGACAGTGGCAGCAGTGGCGCTTGCCTGGGTCCGGCAGCGCTCCGAGGTGACGTCCACCCTGGTCGGCGCCCGGACACCGGAGCAGCTGGCCGCCAATCTCGCCTCGCTCGACGTCACGCTCACCGACACGCAGATCACCGAACTGAACAGCCTCACGACACCCACCCTCGACTACCCGCACAACATGATCGAGTCCATGGTCGGCTTCCAGCAGGGTGACACCACGGTCAACGGCCTGTCCGCCAAGGCGTTCGTCCGCTGACCGCCATCAACAGCACTGCGTGACGAGAACGGAACACACCATGGCCGAGACACTCGAGATCACCACCTTGCGCCCGGCCCCGGGCCACACCGCCGACGACTTCGTCAAGGCGAACGCGGACATCGACGCCTACCTGAAGAGACAGCCCGGCTTCCTCTGGCGACGCATCGTCGAGACCGACGACGGACGCATTATCGACATCGTCGCCTACGACAGCCTGCCGCACGCCCGCACCGGCGCCGCCGGAATCACCGGCGAGATGGCGGACTCTCCCGTCCACGCCACGATCGACCACGACAGCGTGGACTGGCAGCTCACCACCGCGCTGCACCACGTCACATGACGGAGAGACCAGCATGCCGTTCGCCGACGAACTCATCAGCCGCCACACCGTGCAGAACCTCACGCACGCCATCCGGGCCGCCGCTCCGGACGCCGCCTTCACGGCACTGCACGCGGCAGCACGGCAGATCGGCCCACTGCCGCTCAGACAGCGCGCCGACCTGCTGCGCGACGCACTGCTGACAGACCTACCGGGCAATTACGCCACACTCGCCCGGACGGTACGAACAGCCCGCGACGCACCTCAGTTCACCGGATGGCTGATCTGGCCGGTCACTAGCGCGCTCGCCACCCGCGCCGTCCAGGAAGGCGAGACCGCCCCCTTCGACGACGCCATGGCGCTCCTCGCCGACCTCACCGGGCGGCTCTCCTCCGAGTTCGCGATCAGGACACTGCTGCGACACGACCTCGACCGGGCGCTCAACACCATCGTGGACGACTGGACGGGATCGGCGGACCCCGACGTGCGCCGGCTCGCCTCCGAAGGCACCCGTCCCTACCTGCCCTGGGCGGTACGGGTGCCGCAGATCCTGGCCCGTCCCGGAGTGACCGTCCCCATCCTGGACGCCCTCTACCAGGACGAGTGCGCATACGTGCGCCGCTCGGTCGCCAACCATCTCAACGATCTCAGCCGCGACCACCCCGAGCTCGTCGTCGACATGGCGCGCCGCTGGCTGGACAGTCCTGACGCCACGACGGAACGCCTGGTACGGCACGGGCTGCGCACGCTCATCAAGCGCGGCCACGCCGGTGCACTGGAACTGCTCGGTTTCGCTCCCGCGGTCCTGGACGTGGCCGGGCCCCGACTGGGCCGGGATGTCGTCCCTCTTGGCGAGAGCGTCCAGCTCACTGCCTCGATCCGCAACGTAGGTGATACTGCGGCGCGGCTGACGATCGACTACATCGTGCATTACCGCAAGGCCAACGGAAACCGGACCGGCAAGACCTTCAAACTCACCACCCGGACCCTCGCACCGGGTGAACAGATGGAGGTGATGCGGGAGCATTCGTTCCGGCCGATCACGACACGCCGCTACTACCCCGGGCGACATGCAATCTCCCTCCAGATGAACGGAGTCGAGTCCGAGCGGTCCGAATTCGAACTGGTTCCCACGGACACACCGTGACGCGCGGCACGGACTGAGTCACCCGTCTGCCGACAGACCGCATCACCACACCGACAGACCAGGACAAAATCCGTCCGCATCTGCCTTTAGCGTCGTCAATGACACCGACCATCTCCCTGGAGGGACACCTAGATGAACGAGACGCCGGCACACGACGAAAAGGCCGGCCTCATCGAGGCCGATGAGAAGGCACTGCAGGTCCGAGCCCAGTACGAGCAGATCGAGCAGCGCGTACTGGGCAGGACCTGGACCCTGCCCGAGCTCGCGCTCGGCTTCACCAATGACGCAGCCTACGTCGGGCGCCTGGTGCTCGCCGCTGAGCGCACCTGGGGCATCGACGGTGACGTTGACGCCGAACTGCGGCACAAGCTGGCCGAGTGCCTGTGGTGGGTCTTCGTGCTCGCCGACCGGCTCGACGTCGACATGCCGGAAGCCTACGAGGCCACCATGGACCGCATCGGCGACGGCCTGCGGCGGACCCTGCAGAGCATGCCCAAGGGCTGACACACGGATGGGCGCCGTTTGTCGGCGGCAGCACCTCAAAGCGCCTGAAGCAGTTCCCGCACCCGGCGCCGCAGTGCCTCTCGTACGGTGTCGGGTGACAGGACCTGCAGAGGCGCGGCCCGGCAGAGAAGGTAGCGGGCAAGGCCGTCATTGGTCGTAGCCGCCGATTTCCACGAGGGTGCCGTCGGGCCCTTCCGGGCGGTGGACGTTCACCGTGGTGGGATGAGTTGCACTGTTCGGTCCTGGGGCGAAGGCATACGAACCGTCGTGTCGCAACAGGCGGGCAGAGGCACTGATCACAGGCGGGGGTCTTCCCCATGACCAGGACTGAAGCTGTCCTGGTCTCGCCGTAGCGTCTTCTCCATGACCACAGAACAGAGCACCGCCCACGAACTCGGCCGGCCGCAGCACCGGATCTGGAGTGAGATCGAGCCGACGCCTCTGGGGGACTTCGGCAACCGGATTATGATCAAAGCGCTGACCGCCGACAAGGCACAGGTACTGCACGTGGCGATCGCGGCGGACACGGTAATCCCCAATCCTGCGGATCCGAGCGAGCAGGAAGTCCACCCGATGGAGCAGATCGACGTCATCCTGACCGGGCGCATGGCGTACGTGGTCGACGGCAAGGAGCGTGTCCTGGGGCCGGGCGAGGCACTTGGCATTCCGGGTGGAGTGCCCCACTCCGCGGTCGCGCTCGAGGACACCACCATGATCGAGGTCTTCACACCGATCCCGGACTTTCCGACCGGTGAAGTGCGCACACCGTGAGCGCGGTGTCGCACCGATTACATGTGACGGCGCCTCAGCGCGAGTGCGCGGGCGCTTCGTCAGGTCCGGCACGTGCTGAAACGGAGCATGTGGACGGCCGCACAGAAACGTGAACAGCCGGCGGTGCCGGGCACAGCCCGGCACCGCCGAACGACAGTCATCACCGCGCGTGGCCGGCCACGCCAGCAAGGAGTCCTCTGATGAGCACCCACACCGATACCGATCCTGCGATCCGCTACCTGGCCGTCACCTTCGACTGTCCCGACCCTGCCGAGCTGGCCCGCTTCTACGGTGAGGCACTCGGCCTGCCCATCACTCTTTCCACCGACGGTTTCGTGCTGCTGGGCCGTGAAGGGTCACCCGGGCTGGGCTTCTACCGCGTCGAGGACTACCAGCCCCCCAGCTGGCCGGACTCCTCCGTACCGAAGCAGGCTCACCTCGAACTGGGCGTGGAGGACCTGGATACCACCCAGGCCAGGCTCATCGCGCTGGGAGCCGTCGAAGCCGAGGTGCAACCGCTTCCCGAGCGGCGGCGCATCCTGCTGGACCCGGCGGGGCACCCTTTCTGCATCATTCTGTGAGGCCACGCTCTCGTTCCGCCGGCGCAGACCGTGGGCCTTGGGGTCCGAGTGTCGTCGTTCGCCGGTGCGGTGAGCACGCGCCGGCGCCTCAGCTCTGCTGACTGACGGGGATGTAGTTGGCGTACGCCTCGATGCGGGTGATCAGACCGGTGCCGTCGAAGCCGAAGTGGACCGCGGCATGCACCTCACCACGGCTGCCGTCGTTCGTTGTCACGCGTACGACGTGCTGCTGGAGGACCTCGCCCGGCTGGGAGAGCTGGCGGAGAATGTCGTAGCGGATCGCTTCGTAGGAGCCGATCTGCCGTCTCAGCCCCTCGAAGTACTCATCGAGCGTCTCATCACCCTTGCCGTCGTTGTGCCAGACGGTGGCCGCCTCGGAGCACAGTGCACGCGCGGTCTCCCAGTCGGACTTCTCCAGTGCGCGGAGGTAGGTGATGACCTTGTCTTTGAGGTTCTGGCTCATGGAAGTCCCTTTTCTGATGGAAGCTGCGGGGCGCCGACAGGGCAGGGGGCGGGTCCGGTCCGACCGGACGCTCAGTGCGGCCGACGTGGGGAGCGGCGACCTGAGCCGTTGGACGATTCCCTGGTTTCTCGGGGCGTTGGTCTCTCGGTGACGATGACCAGGCGCCGCCCGGGGCTCAGGCGGGCGGCGGGCCGTCGTGGTTCACGATCCCGTACTCCGACGCGAGGTCGGTGTGCTCGGAGTCTGCACGCGCGTCGGCGGGCCCGACCGTGTGGAAGAGCCCTTCGACGGCTCCGGGGTTGTTGATGACGAGGACCTCTGCGGTCGGTGTGATCGTCTGAAAGGTGTGTGGGACCAGCCTGGACACGTAGATGTAGGCCCCTGCTTCGGCGTCGTGTACCTCGCACTCGTCCAGCGAGGTCGACCCGACCCAGAACCGGACGCGGCCGGACAGGACCACCCAGCTCTCGTCCTCCCGGCTGTGAGTGTGCAAGGGCGGCGCGTCCTCGCGGCCGACGGTGAGACGCATGACGCTGACCGCTCCGCTCGTCTCGGCGTTGGTCGCCACCTGCTCGATGACGTTGTCGTAGTAGGGGAAGTCCTGGCCGTCGCCTGGGTTTCGTACAAGGGCGATGCTCATGTTGCTGTCTCCTTGCGACGAGTGGCGGCAATGAGGCGGCCGGTTCGTCGAAGCCGATGTGGTTGGCGCTGCGGCGCACGGGCGGGATTCGCCGGTGCGGTCGTACGGCGGGTGTTCCCGCACGCCACGGTGATGAGGGCACACCGGCGGAAGAGCGCACGGTGATGCTTTGAGGCTGCTCGGGGTCACGGCCGGCCGAGCCGTCGGCTCAGGTCGTCGGCGACTGCGGTGGCTGACGGATCCAGTCGGGGAGGAGGGCGTACAGACGGACAGCGATCTCTTCCGGGTCGCAGTCGGTGTTGCCGCCGACGGCGGCAGAGAAGACTCCGTGCACGCCGGAGGCGGTAAACACGTCCTCGACCGAGTTGTGCGGGCCGGATTCCCGCTCGTCGGTGCCGAGGTCGCGCCGAAGAGCGCGGAGCTGCTCCAGGAGAAGGTCGCCGATCCCCATCAGTCCGCTCGGCGATCGCCAGGTCGAAGCCAGCAGGAAGAGGCTTCTGCGCTGCCTGAGGGAGTCGAGCATGGCGTTCAGCGTCGCCACTGCCACGGCGGTCGGGTCTGCGCCCATCCGCCGATCGCTGATGTTCAGGTCGTGAAGGGAGCGGAAATCGTCTGCGATCACGAATACCGCCGCCTCTTCGACGGAGTCGAAGTGGTTGTAGAAGGTGGCGCGATGGATGCCGGCGGCTTCCGAGAGGGCGGAGACCGAGGGGCACGACTGTGTCCGCTGCATGAGGTCGGCAAGCGCTTCGGCGATCGCCCGTCGCGAGCGCGTGAAGCGCGGGTCCGCGTCGTTTGCCGGGGGCTGATCACTCACCATGGACGCACTTTACTTCGCGGGTGATCGCAGCGCTTCACCCCCCGGGGCCGCTGGGGCAATCGCCGAGAACCGGCCATCGGCAGGCACGCCAAGGGCGCGGCGCAGGCGCCGGCGAGGAGACCCGGGCTTCGCCTCCGTGCGGCGTGTGGCCGACAGGGCGGCACGGGAAGGCCCGAGTCTCTGCCGCCTCCGGCGACGGCCGCCGTTCGAGCACGGGGATTCACGTCGGACATGTCGCTCCTTCGGTCGGGTTCGCTCTCGACGCTACCACTATTCGACACCTGTCGTTTAGTGGTCTACGGTGGATCGTGTACCGACCCGCCAAGTAAGGAAGCACCATGTCGACAACAGGCAGCAGCACCTCCACCGCGGCAATCACGGACAAGTTCGCCGTGGTGGAGACCATCTACCGATACGCAGCCGGCCTCGACCTGCGTGACAAGGAACTTCTCTCGTCCGCGTTCACAGACGATGCAGTAGCCGATTTCGGTCCGGCCACGAAGAAGGCCGGCCAGGAGTACCCGCCGGTGGAAGGCCGCGAGGCCATCGCCGCAGCCCTGTTGGCCTCGCTCGGTCACCTGGACACCACGCACTCCGTGAGCAACCCGCGCGTCAGCCTGGACGGCGACAGGGCGAGCCTCGAAGCGATCGTGGCGTGCCAGCACCTGCCCCGAGAGGACCACTCCCGCCACGTCCTCATGACCAACCGCTACGACGTCGAACTTGTCAGGAGCGGGGACGTCTGGCTCATCCAGCACGTCACCGTCGACAACGCCTGGACCCAGGGAGACCCCACCGTCCTCGCCGGAATCTAGGAACCTGCCTGGCGACGGACCGTCTTCGCATCGCTCTCGGTCAAAGCCTGCGCCACCAAGCTGCCGTCGTGCAGCAGTAGGTCCGCCGCGGACGCACTCCATGCCTGCGGCGCACTCCCTGTCCATGTCGTCGCCAACAGGTGGCCGCGGCCGAGAGGTGCCGCCGCAGGCAGCCGGGACGCCTTGTCACTTTCTCCATCACGATCGGAATCCCATGAGCGAAACCCCCGGTCCGGACAGCTCGGACCGCAGCGCGATACTCGGCCTGCTCACGGCCTACGTCTTCGGCCTTGACCACCGCGATTTCACCAGCGTTGCCGCCGTCTTCACCGAGGACGCGGAGGTGGAGAATGTCTTCGACGCCTACCTTGCGGAAGGAACGCAGTTCAGCGGCCTGACGACCGGTGGCAGCGCGGTCGCGGACGGCGCCCGCCAATTGTTCAGGAGCCTCGACGCGACGCAGCACTTGCTGGGTGCCCAGACTGTCGAGTTCACGGATGCGGGAGCGCACGCGTCCACGCAGATCGTCGCCCATCACCACCGGGGTGAAGAGCACTACCACACCGGCGGCACCTACGAGGACGACCTCGTGCGCGCCGCCGATGGCTGGCGCATTTCACGCCGTACTCTGCGCATCCACTGGACAACCGGCAGCCCTGACGTATTCCTCCCGTCATGAATCCTCGGCACGGCCCCAACCGCTCCGGCGGCCGGTGAACCCAGCACACAGCCCCCGGCGCGGGTCCAGACCGCAGGCCTCGCATGGCGCTTCATCTCCCCGGCAGGCTGACACCTCTCCGCGGCTGCGGTCTTCAGCCGCGCCCCACCGGTCCTCATGTGCTCCCCCGTCCCGGTGCGGCCTCCGCACAGGACGTCAGGCCCGCCTGGGTGCGGCGCGCCCCCCTTCGCACAGCCTCCCTCTTGTGCGTCGCGTCCATGAGTGTGGAGTTCACACCCCACAACATCCCCACGGCGCCCCGGCCCGGGCGAGGTTCGGCACCACGGGCCCGGAGCCGAACCCCTGTCCCGGCAGGCATCCCGGGCCGGCCGGGGACGAACACAGCCGGCTCATTCGACCAGAGGAGACGTCATGCAGCGCAGGACACTCGGCAGCCAAGGCCTCGAGGTTTCGGCGATCGGTTACGGAACGATGGGCCTGACGATGTCCTACGGCCCCGGCGACACCGAGCAGGGCATCGCCGCCATCCAGCGCGCCCACGACCTGGGTGTCACCTTCTTCGACACCGCCGAGTTCTACGGTTGGGGCACCGGCTCCAACGAGAAGCTGCTCGGTCAGGCGGTCAAGAACTTCCGCGAGGAGGTCGTCCTGGCCACCAAGTTCGGCTTCGACATGTCGCTGCCCCCCGAGGAGATCGGGGTCGCCCTCGACAGCCACCCGGAAAACATCCGCAAGGTCGCCGACAACAGCCTGCGTTACCTCGGCGTGGACCACATCGATGTCTTGTATCAGCATCGTGTCGACCCGGAGGTGCCCATCGAGGACGTCGCCGGCACCGTGAAGGAGCTCATCGACGCGGGCAAGGTGAAGTACTTCGGCCTGAGCGAGGCCGGCCCCGAAACCGTCCGCAGGGCGCACGCCGTGCAGCCGGTCTCTGTTCTGCAGACCGAATACTCCCTGTTCGAGCGGGACATCGAGCAGGTCTTCCCCACGCTCGACGAATTGGGCATCGGCTTCGTCGCCTACGCCCCGCTCGGACGCGGCTTCATCACCGGGGGCGCCAAACCGGCCGGTCATTACGACGCAACCGACATGCGCAACGTCGATGCCCGCTGGCAGCCGGGCAACTTCGAGAAGAACGTCGAGGCCGTCAGGCAACTCGCCGACCTCGCAGCCGCCAAGGGGGCCTCCGTCTCCCAACTGGCCCTGGCCTGGCTCCTCGCGCAGGGTGAGCACAAGGTGCCCATCCCGGGCACCCGCAGTCCTCAGCGTGTGGAGGAGAACACCCGTGCTGCCGATCTCACGCTGAGCGAAGCCGAGTTGGCCGCGATCAACGACATTCTGCCGCACGGCGGCTACGGCGCCCGCTACGGCGAGGACTACGCACCCACCTGGGTATGACCCCAGGCTGCGATCACACCGCGCACGCCTGAACGCTGCGGCCCTCGCCAGGAGAGAGGGCCGCAGCGCAGTACACCCGCACCTCCCGCACCGTACGGACCGGCCAGCGACGCAGCGCCGGTGGGGATTCGTTCGCAGTTCGGTACTGCCGCAGCGCTTCAGCGGGCGGGTCCCACGTCGTATTCGTGTACCCACCTCAGAACGGAGTCAGATCAGTGACGTCAGCATCGATATCCGAGGGAAAATCTCTCTTCACGCCTGTTTCCCTCGGTGACATCGAGCTTGCGAACCGCGTCGTCATGGCCCCGCTGACTCGGATGCGCTCGGGTCCCTCCGGAGTCCCAGGTGACCTGGTGATCGAGCACTACAGGCAGCGAGCGAGCCTCGGGCTGATCGTCACCGAGGGCGTCTACCCCAGCCACGAGTCACAGGCCTTCGTGGGGCAGCCAGGCATCGTCACTGACGAACAAATGCGCGGCTGGCGGCGGGTGGCCGAGGCGGTGCACGCTCAAGGCGGCCGCATCGTGATGCAGATCGTGCACGCCGGCCGCGTCACCCACCCTGATGTCAACGGCGGCCGGCGCATCCTGGCTCCCAGCGCGATCGCGATCAGCGACGAGGGACACACAGAGAAGGGCAAGCAGCCCTACCCGGTGCCGCAAGCACTGACCGCCGCAGAGGCAAGAACAGTCCTTGAGGACTTCGTCGCCGCCTCCCGCCGGGCGATCGAGGCCGGTATGGACGGCGTGGAGATCCATGCCGCCAACGGATATCTGCTGCACGAGTTCCTGGCTCCGGCGTCCAACCGGCGCACCGACAGGTACGGGGGCACGCCGACGAACCGGGCCCGCTTCGCCCTCGAAGTGGTGACCGCGGTCGCGACGGCCATCGGCGCCGGAAGAGTCGGGCTCCGCATCTCACCCGAACGCAACATCAAGGATGTCCTGGAACGCGACAGGGACGAGGTCCTGGCTACCTACGGTCAACTGCTGGACCACCTGCGCCCGCTGGGTCTGGCCTACCTCTCCGTCCTGCACGAGGAGTTGCAGGGATGCCTGGTCCAGGAGCCGCGCCGACGCTTCGGCGGGAGATTGATGGCCAACAGCGGCTCCCTCTCGATCACCTCGCGCGAGGAAGCAGTGCGGCTGATCGAGGCCGCCTGCGCCGATGTCGTGGCCGTGGGCCGAGCCGTCATAGCCAACCCCGACCTGGTCGAACGCTGGCAGGGGGGACATCCGGAGAACGAGCCGCGCCCGGCCCTCTTCTACACAGCCGGCGCCGAGGGGTACAACGACTACCCGTCCTTCCAGGCGAACCGGCCTGACGAGGACTGAGGTGGCGGCTATCTGGTGGGCCGCTATCAGGATGTGTTGGCCGCCAACCGCCGGGGTGGTGCTGTGCCGGTACGCCGCTGCTGCCGGACACCACCTGCCACGCTCGGCGGCGCAATGAGCTGGAGCCCGGTGACAACCAGGATCTCGACATCGCCGCCGTACGCGACCGGGTCCGCCTGGCCAGCGATGTCCTGGTGCGCCTCGGAGGGCGCACCGGGCAGACCGGTGGGCGGCCCACGAGGGACCCCGTCATCCTGTGGCGCCTCGATCCCGGTGTCGCAGGGGAGAGACCGGCGGAACCCTCAGAGGCACCGGTGATGCACGAAGCTGGAAGAAGCCTGCACTCGATATCGAGCTTGGGCCGGCGGCTGACCTTGCCCACAGCCTGCGGCGGGAAGCCCAGGACACGGTTGGCCCCGAAGCAGCCCTCAGCCTCTGCGGGGACATGGCATCGCGTCAGCCCAACACCGATCCGCTGATGCCGGTGATGGCCCCATGGTCCGAAGCCCGTAACTGCCCAAAATTCTTCGACTCGCCTGGTCGATACGGAGGGTGACTGACAGGGGTAAGGGGAGGGTCGGTAACCGAATCGACGGTGTGCGCTGCGGGCGGGCCACCATGGGTTACTGAGCGGCAGATGCACCCCAGGCGGATTTCCTCCCGCTACTGGCGCAGGCCACGCCGAAGCCGTGCGGTACGTACCGCACCGCACCTCCGCTGCCCGGGATCGAGCCGGATGCAGCGGGATCCAACAGGATGTGAATGTCCGTCTATGTGACGTTTCCGCAGGTGAGAGGTGTCATCCTTTTGGGTTCGGTCCTCTACCTCGTCCTGATCGCCCTGATAGGTCTCGGCGTGGTGACGGCGGTACGGGAGGCGGCGACCGCCATCGGGATCGTGCTCGGGCTGCTCTACCTCTTCCCGGTCGTCACCCAGGTGGTCAACGACCCGGAGTGGCAGCGGCACCTCCAGCAGATCTCGCCCATGACCGCCGGGCTCGCGGTCCAGGCCACCGTCCATCTGCACGAGCTGCCCATCGGCCCATGGGCCGGCCTGGGCGTGCTCGCCGTGTGGACCGCGGCCGCGCTGTTGGTCGGCAGCCTGCTGCTGCACAGGCGCGACGCGTAGCCGAATCGAGCCGACCGCGAGCGCGGCGGCTTCGGGCCCCTCCCCGGCCCGGCGCCACACCCGGGCAACGATCCAGCCGACCGGGAGCGACCCAGACCTCGATCAGGTCCTCCGGCTCCCACTCATGCCGCACCCTGCGCTCCTTCCGGTCGTCATGACCGGCCCACCAACCTCGCTGAGCACGGCCCCCGATGACCCCAGAAGATCAAAAACGCTGACAAGCACACCCCAGATCCGCTACAGAGAGCTACTTGTCACTTGGTCGTAGCTTCGGGAGAACGGGGCCTTGATCCCCGTGGGTTCAAGGAAACCGAAGGTCCTTCAGCCTGAACCCACGGGTGCACCGGTCTGCTTCAGGTCGGTAGAGCCGTGGGTACGGTTGGAACACGAGGATGCTGTGTAAGTCGAAGAGCTTCGGTCGTGACATCAGCGTCGACCTGCGCCTGTGTTCTGTCGCCGTATTCGAGGACGTCGTAGTCGTCGTCCAGGTTGGCGAGTCGCTCGGCCAGAGGCAGCTCGTGCCCGAAGCGCTGATGGATCCTGAAGGCCAGCTCGCGTGGCGTCAGTTCGAGGGCCAGCATCCGGGCGGCAAGTGCTCGCGCCGCGGCTTCCTGTCCTGCAACGCTGCACGCTGGGTGGAAGGTGAGGCCCAGTTCGTCAAGTGCTGGGGGAAGGAGGTCGGGGACGTCGTAGTCCGCCTCCGCGCGCGTGCACGCGGCCAGGATCCGTAGGGCAGGGCTGTCGAGGCCGGCAACGAGTGCATCACAGGCTGCGGTGACGACGTCGGTTGCGCGGGTCTCGCCCATGCTCCAGAGAACGGCGCGGTCCTGAAGCTCGCGGGCAGCTGATTCGGTCGACGGCATGGGGCCATGATCTCGTCATGGGGTTAAGCAGGTCGAGCGGGTTTCACTGCGATGCCTGCTCGGCTTCTTCGCCCAGAAGCACTCGTGCTGAGTCCGCGTAGCGGATGATGATCAAGCACCACGAGGGCGCGGTGGAGATGGCGAAGACGGAGGAGGCCGATGGCTTCTTCCCCGACGCCAAGAAGATGGCGGACGCCATCGTCACCTCCCAGACCGCCGAGATCACCCGGATGAACAGCCTGCTCGGCAAGAGCTGACCCACCCCTGGAATACCCTATGGGGGTATATGGTTCCGGTGTGGGCGAGAGGGACGGACCACCGGACGGACAAGGGGATGACGGTCATGGAACACAGCG
>NZ_JAERUC010000094.1 GCF_016745505.1 Streptomyces silvae
CGGGCGGGCTGGGTTGCCCTCGGGCACCGGGCGGGCTGGGGCCCGGCCTTGGCGTGGGGCGGCCCGGGGTTCGTACGGGCGCCGGGCAGGCGATGGGTTGCCATCGAACGCCGGGCGGGTTGAGACATGCCGTCGGGCGCCGGGCGGGCGGCGGCCCCTGTGCCCGGCGCGGTGCGTGTCACACTCTCGAACGCTTACGTCACGTGGCGTCACGCCCTATCGTCATGGCCATGTTCGCAGCCTACGCCGCACGCATCGACCGCGACCAGCCCCTCGACGGACTTGAGCTGGGCGAACGCCCCTCGCCCGAGGGTCGCCCCGGCTGGACCACCGTCCAGGTCAAGGCCGCGTCGCTCAACCATCACGACCTCTGGTCCCTCCGAGGTGTCGGCCTCGCCGAGGACAAGCTGCCCATGATCCTCGGCTGCGACGCCGCGGGGATCGACCAGGACGGCAACGAGGTCGTCCTGCACTCCGTCATCGGCCAGACAGGGCACGGGGTCGGGCCGGACGAGCCGCGCTCCATCCTCACCGAGCGCTACCAGGGCACCTTCGCCGAGCTGGTCACCGTACCCAGCTGGAACGTGCTTCCCAAGCCGAAGGAACTCACCTTCGAGCAGGCCGCCTGCCTGCCCACCGCCTGGCTGACGGCGTACCGGATGCTGTTCACCAACGCCGGTGTACGGCCCGGGGACTCCGTCCTCGTCCAGGGAGCGGGCGGCGGGGTGGCCACGGCCGCGATCGTGCTCGGCAAGGCCGCCGGACTCCGGATGTTCGCCACCAGCCGCGACGAGGCCAAGCGCAAGCGGGCCGTCGAACTGGGAGCCGTCGAGGCCTACGAGCCCGGCGCGAGGCTGCCCAAGCGCGTCGATGCCGTCATCGAGACCGTCGGAGCCGCGACCTGGTCCCACTCGGTCAAGTCGCTGCGGCCCGGCGGCACCCTGGTCATCTCGGGCGCCACCAGCGGCGACCGCCCCTCGCACGCCGAACTGACCCGGATCTTCTTCCTGGAACTCAGGATCGTCGGCTCCACGATGGGCTCCAAGGATGAGCTGGAGGACCTGCTGTCGTTCTGCGCGGCCACCGGTGTGCGGCCCGTGATCGACGAGACCCTGCCGCTGGACCGCGCCCGCGAAGGATTCGAGCGGCTCGCCGCCGGCGACCTGTTCGGAAAGATCGTGCTCACCACGTCGTGAGCCCGGCCGGTGAACTGCTGACGCCGGAGGGTCTGTCGCTGCGGCCCTGGCGGGCCGGTGACGCCTCTGCGGTGCTCCACGCCTTCGCGTCCGAGGAGATGGCGCGTCAGGCGGGCCGGCCCGTCACGAACACCGCCGAAGCGCTGGAGTGGATCGCCGCCCGGGAGAGCGAGCGGGCGGCCGGCACCGGCTACACCTGGGCCGTCGTCCGCGACGGCGTCCCGCTCGGCTCGGTGGCCGTGGCGGCGGTGAACCACGTCCACGACACCGGCTGGGTCTCCTACTGGACCGTCGAAACGGCACGCGGCACAGGAATCGCCGTCGCGGGCGTACGGGCACTGGCCCGCTGGGCCTTCGACGACCTGGGGCTCCACCGGCTGGAACTCGGCCACCGGACGAACAACCCCGCCTCCTGCGCGGTGGCGATGCGGGCCGGCTTCGCCACGGAGGGGATCGAGCGGCAGAAGCTCCGCTACGGCGACACCCGGTACGACGTGGAGCGCCACGCGCGCCTCGCCGACGATGATGTCAACCAGGGTCGACGGTGGCCTGGCTGTCAACGTACGTTGACATCATGACCGAAGCAACGGATCTCGCCGCACGTGCCGGTGACCACGACCCGCGCGTCGGCCTGCGGGCCGTCGCCGCGCTGCGGCGTCTGCTCGAGCAGCTCGAAGCCGTCCAGGTGAGGAGCGCCCGCGTCCAGGGATGGTCGTGGCAGGAAATCGCTGCCGAGCTGGGAGTCAGCAGGCAGGCCGTGCACAAGAAGTACGGGAGGCATTGATGTTCGAGCGATTCACCAAGGGCGCCCGGGCCACCGTGACCGGGGCGGCCACCCACGCCGAACGGACCGGAGCGGACTCGGTCACCGAGGAGCACATCCTGCTCTCCCTCCTGGACCAGGAGGGAGGCCGGGCCTCCCTCGCCGTCACCGCCCTCGGGCTCACCGACCGGCGCGCCTCGGTGGAGGCGGCGCTCGGTGAGGCCCGCCGCCGCGGCGGGCTCACCAGGGCCGACACGGAGGCGCTGGCCGGTATCGGCATCGACGTCACCGAGATCGTGGCCCGGGTCGAGGGCGCCCACGGTGAAGGAGCCCTGGCGGGCGATCGCGGGAACCGCCGACGGCGCTCCGGGCACCGCCCCTTCACGGGCGGCGCCAAGAGCATCCTGGAGAAATCCCTGCGCATCGCCCTCGGCCGGCGCGACCGCTTCATCGGCGAGGAGCACCTGCTGCTGGCTCTCACCGCCTGCCCCGGCGTCGTCGCCGACGTGCTCGCCGAACACGGTGCGACCTACGCGGCGGTGGAGCGCGCCCTGTACGGCGACGGGGGAGAGGGCCACGCCCGGGCGAGCTGACACCCCGGCCCCGGGAGAGCCGGCCCCGGGAGAGCCGGCCCCGG
>NZ_JAERUC010000095.1 GCF_016745505.1 Streptomyces silvae
TTAATCAGCGGGTCCGGGGTTCGAGTCCCTGACGGCGCACGCAACAGCGAGGCCCCTTCACCGAGAGTGAAGGGGCCTCGCTCGCGTTCTCCCCGAGGGAGAGCGCCCCCGGAGCGCCTTTCGCCACCCCTGCGCGCCTCCTTCACGGTATTCCCTCAAATCGCACGTATGGCGGGTAAACAGCCTGTTTCGCCCTTGCGTTCACGCCGCGTATCGGACAACCTGACCTGGTGTCGTCCGGGGGTCCATGGGCCTCCCGGCCGGGGGAACGAGGATCGGCTTCCGCGCGGGGTGGGGACCCCGCCGGGCTTACGCACGGACAGAGTTCACGCAGCGTCGCTGCGTGCGGGGGGATGACCATGACGTCGACGCCGTCAGGCGACCGGCAGCACCACGACCCTGCCCACACGGTCCAGCTGCGGCTGCCTCCGCAGCCGCGGAGATCGAGACGGCAGACGAAGAAGGCCCTGCCGCGCTACGACTACGAGCACTACAGCCGGCTCGCCGGGCCTCTGACCCAGCCCGACCCCGACCGGCCGTACAGGGTGCGCTACCGCTCGCTCCTCTCCCAGGAGACCCACCGGATACGCGCGGCCCTGCTGCTGGGCGCCGCACCGCTGGTCTCGCTGGGCCTCTTCGTCTGGCTCATGCAGCCCGGACACTGGACCGAACGCGACCCGAACCTCAAGAACGACACGCTGCTCGTCCTCGACATCGTGATGCTGGTGTCGATCGGCCTCATCGAGCTCTTCCGCACGATGAACGTCCTCTCCAACGCGCACGCCACGCTGGTGGCCCGCGACCCCGTACCCGTCATACCGGAGAGCGGCACACGGGTCGCCTTCCTCACCTCCTTCGTCCCGGGCAAGGAGCCCCTGGAGATGGTGACGAAGACGCTGGAGGCCGCCGTCCGCATCCGCCACCGCGGGCAGATGCACGTCTGGCTGCTCGACGAGGGCGACGACCCCGCCGTGAAGGAGGTCTGCGCCCGGCTGGGCGTGCACCACTTCTCCCGTAAGGGCGTCGCCCACTGGAACCAGGCCAAGGGCCCGCACCGGGCGAAGACGAAGCACGGCAACTACAACGCCTGGCTCGACGCCCACGGCGACGCGTACGACTTCTTCGCCTCGGTCGACACCGACCATGTGCCGCTCCCCAACTACCTGGAGCGGATGCTCGGTTACTTCCGCGACCCGGACATCGGCTTCGTCATCGGCCCGCAGGTCTACGGCAACTACGACACCTTCGTCACGAAGGCCGCCGAGTCCCAGCAGTTCCTCTTCCACGCGCTGATCCAGCGCGCGGGCAACCGCTACGGCGCCCCGATGTTCGTCGGGACGAGCAATGCCGTACGGATCTCGGCCCTGAAGCAGATCGGCGGCCTCTACGACTCGATCACCGAGGACATGGCCACCGGCTTCGAGATCCACCGTCACCGCAACCCGCTCACGGGGAAGAAGTGGCGCTCGGTCTACACCCCGGACGTCCTGGCCGTCGGCGAGGGGCCGACCGCGTGGACCGACTTCTTCACCCAGCAGCTGCGCTGGTCCCGGGGCACGTACGAGACGATCCTCAAGCAGTACTGGAAGGGCTGGTTCTCCCTCCCGGCGGGCAAGCTCTTCAACTACACGATGATGATCATCTTCTATCCGATGTCGGCCATGAACTGGATCCTCGCCGCCCTGAGCTGCGCCCTGTTCCTCGGCATGGGCGCCTCCGGCGTCCAGATCGACCCGGTGATCTGGATGATGCTGTACGGCAACGCCTCGGCGCTCCAGATCGGCCTCTACGTCTGGAACCGCCGCCACAACGTCTCGCCGCACGAGCCCGAGGGCTCCGGCGGGCTCGCCGGCATGGTGATGTCCGCGCTCTCCGCGCCGATCTACGCCCGCTCCCTGATGGACGCGGTGCTGCGCCGCAAGAGCTCGTTCGTGGTGACGCCCAAGGGCGACTCCTCCAGCCCGGATACCCTCTTCGGCACCTTCCGGATCCACCTCTTCTTCATCCTGGTCTTCGGCGGTTCGATCGCCGCGTCCTTCGTCCTCGGGCACAGCCATCCGGCGATGCTGACGTGGGCCTGCCTGGCGCTGCTGATCACCGCCGCGCCGATCGTCGGCTGGCGGTACACGGTCCGCGCCGAGCGGAGGAAGCGGCGCGGCGGGCCGCCCGCACCGGCGCCCGAGCCCGCGCCGCAGCCCGAGCCCACCTGGGCGGGGAACGAAGACACCATGCAGATCGCCCTTGGGGGACGTAACCGATGAAGTACCGTCCGAGCCGCCGTACCCGCCGCCTGGCGATCGGTACGGCGGTGGTTCTGGCGCTCGCGGGGACGAACGGGCCGTGGCTCTACCGCTTCGGCACCGAGCGCTACCACGACTACGCCGTCAACCGGCCGGATTACAAGGCGGAGAACGGCCACTGGGACTTCCTCGACGTCCCCTCCGAGTTCCGGATCAACACGATCCACGCCGCCCTGCTCCACACCGGCAAGGTGCTGCTCGTCGCGGGCTCCGGGAACAACCAGAAGAACTTCGACGCGAAGAGCTTCCGTTCGGTGCTGTGGGACCCGGAGGAGAACACCTACAAGAACATCCCCACGCCGAAGGACATGTTCTGCGCGGGCCACACCCAACTGCCGGACGGGAAGCTCCTCATAGCCGGCGGCACCAAACGGTACGAGAAGCTGGAGGGCGACGTCACCAAGGCCGGCGGCCTGATGATCGTCCACAACGAGGACCCCGACAAGCCGATCACCCTGCCGGCGGGCACCCGCTTCACCGGGAAGGGCAACGGCAAGTCGTTCGTCTCCAAGGACCCGGTGCTCGTGGAGAAGGCCACGAAGGTCTTCGACAAGGAGACCGGCGCGTTCCTGAGGAACGAACCCGGGCTCGGCCGGATCTATGTCGAGGCGCAGAAGTCCGGGGCGAAGTACGAGACGGGCACCGAGGACAACTACCGGATCTCGGGGCTCTCCGGCTCCGACTCCCGCAACGTCTACGGCATCGCGCAGAAGCTCGCCCTCGACAAGAAGGACTTCCAGGGCATCAAGGAAGCCTACGAGTTCGACCCGGTGGCCGAGAAGTACATCAGCGTCGACCCGATGAACGAGGCCCGCTGGTATCCGACGCTCACCACCCTGGAGGACGGCAAGGTCCTCTCGCTGTCCGGGCTGGACGAGATCGGGCAGATCGTGCCGGGCAAGGACGAGATCTACGACCCGGAGACCAAGAAGTGGGAGTACACCGGCATCGTCCGGAAGTTCCCCACCTATCCCGCCGTCTTCCTGATGAACAACGGCAAGCTCTTCTACTCCGGCTCCAACGCGGGCTACGGGCCCGCCGACGTGGGCCGCGACCCGGGTGTCTGGGACCTGGAGTCCAACACCTTCGAGAAGATCCCCGGCCTCGGCGACCCGGACAAGATGGAGACCTCCGCGACCGTACGGCTGCCTCCCGCCCAGGACGAGAAGTACATGGTGATCGGCGGCGGCGGGGTCGGTGAGTCCGAGAAGTCCAGCGAGAAGTCACGGCTGGTCGACCTGACGAAGGACGACCCGCGCTTCACGGACGGCGCCAGCCTCTCCGAAGGCACCCGCTACCCGAGCGCGTCCCTCCTCCCGGACGACTCCCTGCTGGTCACCGGCGGCTCCAACGACTACCGGGGGCGGGGCGGTTCGGACGTCCTCCAGGCCCGGCTGTACGACGCGAAGTCCGACACGTACAAGCGGGTCGCCGACCCGGCGGTGGGCCGCAACTACCACTCGGGGTCCGTGCTCCTCCCCGACGGCCGGGTCATGATCTTCGGCTCCGACTCCCTGTACGCGGACCGGGCGAACACCCGGCCCGGAACGTTCGAGCAGCGCATCGAGATCTACACGCCGCCGTATCTGTACCGCGACGGACGTCCGGAGCTGACCGCGGGCCCCAAGCGCATCTCCCGGGGCGGCACGGGGCTGTTCACGACCCGGCACGCCTCGTCGATCACCTCGGCGAAGCTGATGCGTCCGAGCGCGGTCACCCATGTCACGGACACCGACCAGCGGTCGATCGCCCTGGACCTGAAGAAGTCCGACGACAGCATCACCGTGACGGTCCCGAAGAACCGGGCCCTGGTGCCGTCCGGCTGGTACATGCTCTTCGTCACCGACGCCGACGGCACACCGTCGGAGGGCATGTGGGTGGAGATCCCCTGACGGGGCCCTCCACCCCCGGGGCCGGCCCGCCTACTTCGTGGCGCGGGCCAGCCCCAGCGCGTACTCCGGCCACCAGTCGCCGGCCTTGGGCCCGCCCTTGCAGTCGCCGTCCGACTCGCCGGGGCGCTTGATCCAGAGGTAGGCGTCCACCAGTTCGTCGCCCGTCTCCGTCGTCGGGGGCTCGCCGAGGGCGCGGCCCGGCGGATTGCACCAGTTCTCCGCGGGGTCGCCCCCGTCGTACGGGCCGTTGCCGTTACGGCTGGTGTCGATCACGAAGGGCTTGCCGCCCACCTTCGCCGACAGCTGCTTGCCGAACTCCGTGCTGGCGGCGGTCGTCTGGAAATTGGACACGTTCACCGCGAAGCCGTCCGCCGCCGCGATCCCGGCCCGTTGCAGAGGCTCGAACAGGGCGTCGGGCGACTGCCATCCCGCGTTGCCGGCGTCCACGTACACCGTGGTGGCCGGCTGCTGCTTCAGGCGCTCGACCGCGCCCTTCAGCAGGTCGTACCGCTCCTCGTGGAACTTCTGCGGGGTGCACCCGTCGGCCAGGTGCAGCAGGGCGTCGGGCTCCAGGATCACCGTGGCCCGGCGGTCGCCGATGCCCTTCGCGACGCCGTCCAGCCAGGTGCGGTACGCGTCGCCGTCGGCCGCCCCGCCCTTCGAGAACTGGCCGCAGTCCCGGTGCGGGATGTTGTAGAGGACGAGCAGCGCGTCCCGGTCGGCCTTCTCGGCCGCCTCGGTGAAGCCCTCGGCCGCCCCCTGCGGATCGTCCGGGCCGACCCACTCCCCCACGGGCTGCTCCGCGATCTTCCGGATCAGCGCGGCGTTCCCCTTCTCGCCGTCCTTCTCGTACGACGCGACCTGCCGTGCGGCGTTCCCGTCGGGGTTGACCCAGTACGGATCGTCGCCCTCGGGCTGCTGATCGATCGCGGCCGGCGCGTCCTTGCCCCCGTCGTCGCCGCCGGACGAGGAACACCCGGCCAGCAGCAGCACCGCGGCCGCACCGGCCGCCGCACCCGCCTTCAGTCCGGTGTAACTGCCGTACATCCACTCCCCCTTGTACTGATGTACTGCCGGTCGAATCCATCCTGGCACAGCGTCCGGGACCCCGGTCGCCCCCGCCCGGATCCGGACATCCTGCCGAAAACTCTCCGACGGCCGCGCGCTCGCGGCCTACAGTGACATGTCGGTCCGACCCTGTGAACGACCCGACCTCCCGCGACGTGCCCGGGTCACTCCCGCGGCCTGGACACCGCGGTGGAGGACCGGCCCGGCCGGCGACTCCGAGAGGGAGCGGCGCCGGCCGGGCCAGGTTGTGCCGCGGCTGCGTCAGGAGCGGCTGCTCACCGCGCTCTGCGCCCCCGCCTTCCCGGTCTCCTTCTCCGCAGTCCTCTCCGCCGCCTTCTCACCCGTCAGGTACGCGGAGACGACGACGTTGGCCGTGTACGTATGGGACGTGTGGTCGTACGTGCCGCCGCAGGTGATCAGCCGGAGCTCTGCCCGGCCGTCCTCGCGGGGTCCGTACGCCTTCTGCGCGTCGAAGCGTGCCCGGGTGAAGACCTGGACGTCGTCGATGGTGAACTCGGCCACCTTCCCGTCGTCCCTGCTCACCCGGATCTTCTCGCCCGGCCTCGCGGTGCTGAGCCCGTAGAAGACGGCGGGCTCGGTCTCGGTGTCCACATGGCCGACGAAGAGCGCGGCGCCCTCCGTGCCGGGCTCGGTGCCCTCGCCGTACCAGCCGACGGCTCCCGGCGTCGCGAACGGCGGGGGTTCGATCGCCCCCTCGTCGTCCAGTCCGCGCCGTACGACGGTGGCGTCGATCCCGATGGAGGGGATCTCGACGCGCTGCGGTGCGGCGCCGTCCAGCGGATCGTGGGCCGGGGGCAGCGGTGCGCCCAGCGGGCGGCCGACCGCCGCCACGTCGCCGGTCGTGGGGGCCGAGTTGCCCGCGGTGGCCGCGCGGCCCCACAGCCACAGTCCCAGCAGGAGTACGGCCCATGCGACGCCGGTCAGCAGGCGTCCGGTTCCCGCCGGGCGGTCAGGGGCGGACATGTCAGTGCTGCGCCGGGCGGCGGCGTCGCGCGCTGCGGAACGCGACGGCGACGGCCGCGACGGCGCCCAGTCCGAGGCCGATCACCGCGTGCCGGGTGCCGGGGCCCTCGTCGGCGGCCTCCTCGGCGAGCGCCGCGGTGCCTCCGCCGCCGGCCCGTACGGGGGCGACGGGCGAGGGACGGCTGTGATGGACGACGGTGACCGTGCCGGTGGCCTTGCCGTGGCCGTCCTTGCAGGTCACCCAGACCTCGTAGTCGTCGGGGGCGGCGTCGGAGCGGATCCGGGCCTCGGCGACGAGACCCTTGCCGTCGGCCGGCTCGAAGCGCGCCTCGGACGCGAAGGCCTCGGAGTTGCCCCGGGCCGACCTGCCCTTGCCGCAGGCCTCGGTCCGGAGTTCCACCTCCCCGCCGGGGGAGACACGGGACGGGCTGACCGACACCGTGCCGGATCGGTCGTCGCTCGCGGTGGCGGCCAGTGCCGCGGACGCGGGAAGGGATATCGCACCGGCCGCGATCGCGGCACAGAACGTGAGGGGCAGTGAACGCATCGTAAACCTCCTGAGGGAAGGTTCACGCGTGGGGCGGCACCCCGCATCCGCTGTAGCCCGGTCGGGTTACGGCAGGGGGAGGTCGACCAGGTCGACGAGGTCCGCGATCGAGTCGACGACCGTGGAGGGCCGGAAGGGGTACCGGTCCATGTCGGTCTCCGTGGTCAGCCCGGTGAGGACCAGGAACGTCTGCATCCCCGCCTCCAGGCCGGCGAGCACGTCGGTGTCCATCCGGTCGCCGATCATGGCGGAGGTCTCGGAGTGGGCGCCGATGGCGTTGAGCCCGGTCCGCATCATCAGCGGGTTGGGCTTGCCCGCGAAGTAGGGCGCCTTGCCGGTGGCCTTGGTGATCAGCGCGGCGACCGAGCCGGTCGCGGGCAGCGGGCCCTCGGCGGACGGGCCGGTCTCGTCGGGGTTGGTGCAGATGAAGCGGGCGCCGCCGTTGATCAGGCGGATCGCCTTGGTGAGGGCCTCGAAGCTGTACGTCCGGGTCTCCCCCAGGACGACGTAGTCGGGCTCGTGGTCGGTGAGGACGTAGCCGATGTCGTGCAGCGCCGTGGTGAGCCCGGCCTCGCCGATGACGTACGCCGTGCCGCGCGGCCGCTGGTCGTCGAGGAACTGGGCGGTGGCCAGGGCGGAGGTCCAGATGTTCTCCACGGGCACGTCCAGGCCCATGCGCTTGAGGCGCGCGTGCAGGTCACGGGCGGTGTAGATGGAGTTGTTGGTGAGGACCAGGAACGGCAGTCCGGAATCCCGCAGCCGCTTGATGAAGGCGTCGGCACCGGGGATCGGCGTGCCCTCGTGGATGAGGACACCGTCCATGTCGGTCAGCCAGGACTCGATCGGCTTGCGCTCTGCCATGTGACGGGCTCCTGCCGTACGTACTGTGCACCGGGGTGCTGGACGCCGGCGGCACCGCGCTGTGCAGCGCCGACGTCCCGATATTAGGCCGCCCCGTGCGCCGTACGGAACCGGTTGATCACCGCGGACCCGTGCCCCGGTCAGCGGCGGCCGGTGCGCAGGCGCCTGGCGTACGTCATGGCGACGGCCCCGGCGAGGACGAGCGCCCCGGAGACGAGGCCGGCCCGGAGCGCGCGGGCCTGGCCGGTGCGGGCGAGTTCGGGCACGGTGTTGCCCTCGGCGTCCATGGTGCTTCCGGTGTCCTCGGGCGCGTCGAGGCCGCCCTCGACGATGACGAAGGGGTAGGCGGCCGACTCGCCCACCCAGTCCCCGTCGGAGGCCTTGCCCGCCTGCTCGGCCTGGTCCTGGGCGCTGCGGCGCTGGACGATGGCGGCGTGGGCGGTGACCTTGCCGGGCCGGGTGTCGGAGGTGAACGCCATCCGGACCTCGACCGTGACCGTCTTCTTCGCGGGCACGGTGAAGCCGGGGAAGTCGTCGCCCTGCTCCCCGCTGCCGAAGACCCCGATCTGCTCGTCGCGGTCGGTGGACTCCCAGCTCACGCGGTGCTCCTCGTCGGGGTGGGCCCGCTCGGTGAACTCCAGCTGGATCTGCTCGGCCGTCAGCGTCCGGTCCTCGTCGGTGAGCACCAGGACGGGGTGGATGGAGCGGCACGGCTCGGAGGTGGTGTTGGTGAGGTCGAGGTACCAGGTCCCGTAGCCGCCGCCGGAGGCGTAGGTGTCGGGGCCGCCGTGGATCCGGGTCTCGATGGGGAAGTCCTCGGCGTCCGGGTCACCGCAGACGGGGAGCGCCTCGCCGGCGACGGCCACGGTGCCCGCCGGGGCGGTGACGGGGATGGCGATGGCCGCGGGGACGCCGAGGAGGCCGGCCGGGACGACCAGTCCTGCGGCCAGTCCGAGGCGGGTCAGGGCACGGCCGTCGCGCAGCCGTGCGGGGGGTCGGGTCGGCATGGGGGGTCACCCTTCGCTGCTCGCGAACGACCGGGGCGGAGGGCCTCCGGCCGTTGCGGCGGTGCCCTCGTGTGCCGGTCGGTCTCAGTCCGTGACGCTGCCACGCGTGCGCGAGGGGCCGCCACCTGCCGGCGGCGTACACCGCCCGTTCGGGGGCCGGAATCCGCCCGATCGGCTGCGCCCCGTGGCGCGCGGGCGGGATTCCGGTGGGCCGGTCGGTGGCGGCCGGGTGACCCCCGGCCCGCGTTCGCACCGTGCGGTCAGGTGACGTGCGGCCCGCGTTCGCGCCGCGCGACCCGGTAGCGCCCTCAGCCCCGTTCGCCGCCGTCCTCGCCGGCCCGGCCGAAGAGCGGGGCGAGGACCAGCTGGGCCGCTCCTTCGGCGACCGGGCGGTCGCCGCCCCCGGCCACGGTGACCGGTACGGACGCGGTGACGCCCTCCCGCCGCGCGCGCTCCTCGATGACCGCGCGGACCCCGCGCACATAGGCGTCCTCGTGGGCGGCGACCGTACGCCCGCCGAGGACGACCCGGTCGATGTCGAGCAGCCCGACGAGGTTGGCGGCGCCCGCGCCCAGGACCCTGGCCGCCTCGGCGACGTCACCGCGGCCGGCGGCGGCCAGGCAGAGCGCCTCGATGCAGCCGCGCCCTCCGCAGTGGCACGGGGGGCCGTCCAGCTGGAGGGTCTGGTGGCCGAACTCCCCGGCGCCGGTACGGGCGCCCCGGTGCAGCGCGCCTCCCAGGACGAGACCGGCGCCGAGGCCGGTGCCCAGGTGGAGGTAGGCGAAGTCGGCCTCGGTGCGTTCGCGCAGGGCGAGGCCGAGGGCGGCGGCGTTGGTGTCCTTGTCGACGACGACGGGCAGCCCGGTGTGCTCGGCGAGGGCGTCGCGCAGCGGGTAGCCGTCCCACCGGGGGAAGCCGGTGACCCGGTGCAGCACCCCGCTGCGGTGGTCCAGCGGGCCGGGCAGGGCGGCGCCCACGCCGAAGACCGGCCGGTCCTCCGTCCGGCGGCCCTCTGCCCGTACCGTCTGCACCGCGTGGGCGGCCGTGGCGAGCACGTCGGCTGCGGGTGCTCCGAGGTCCAGCGGGAAGGTGCGGGTGGCGACCGTGGTGCCGGCGAGGTCGGCCAGGACGGCGGTGAGTTCGTCGCGGTCCAGGTGGAGCCCGACGGCGTATCCGGCGTCCGGGACCAGCCGCAGGACGGTGCGGGGCTTGCCGCCCGTGGAGGCGAGCCGGCCGGCTTCGGCGGCGAGGCCCTCCGCGCGCAGCCTGGCGGTGATCTTGCTGACGGCCTGCGGGGTGAGCCCGGTGCGCTCGGCGAGCTCCAGCCGGCTGATGCCCTGCTCACCGGCGACGCGCAGCAGGTCGAGGACGAGCGACGCGTTGTGGTGGCGCAGGGCCGGCAGGTTGGCCCCGCCGCTCATGCTGTTGCTCCTGTTCACCACCCCATTGTCTCCATCGCTTGCACTTTGGCAACAGCGTTGCTTAAGTGGTTTGCATGACTGCCAACGCTCCACTCCGCGTCGGGCTCGTCGGCTACGGCCTGGCGGGTTCCGTCTTCCACGCCCCGCTGGTCTCAGCGACCGAGGGCCTTGTCCTCGACACGGTCGTCACGTCGAACGAGGAGCGGCAGGCCCAGGCCCGCGCCGAGTTCCCCGGCGTGCGGTGCGTGGCCTCGCCCGACGAGCTGTGGACACGGGCGGACGAGCTGGACCTGATCGTGATCGCCTCCCCGAACAAGACCCATGTCCCGCTGGCGAGGGCGGCCCTGGAGGCGGGGCTTCCGGTGGTCGTGGACAAGCCGCTCGCCGGCACGGCCGCCGAGGCCCGTGAGCTGGCCACGCTGGCGACCGAGCGGGGACTGCTCCTCTCGGTCTTCCAGAACCGCCGCTGGGACAACGACTTCCTCACGCTGGCCGGCCTGATCGAGGACGGTGAGCTCGGTGAGGTGCAGCGCTTCGAGTCCCGCTTCGAGCGGTGGCGTCCGCAGCTGAAGGGCGGCTGGCGCGAGTCGGGCGACCCCGAGGAGATCGGCGGGCTGCTGTACGACCTGGGCAGCCATGTCGTCGACCAGGCTCTCACCCTGTTCGGGCCCGCGGTGCAGGTGTACGCGGAGTCCGACGTACGCCGTCCGGGCGCGGCGGCCGACGACGACACCTTCATCGCGATCACGCACGCCGGCGGGGTGCGCTCGCACCTGTACGTGAGCGCCACGACGGCGCAGCTCGGCCCGCGCTTCCGGGTGCTCGGCTCGAAGGCGGGCTATGTGAAGTACGGCCTCGACCCGCAGGAGGCCGCCCTGCGCGAGGGCCTGCGTCCGGCGGCCGGCACGCCGTGGGGCGAGGAGCCGGAGGAGCTGTGGGGCCGGGTCGGTTCCGGCGAGTCCCCGCTGACCGGCGGCGGCGACCCGGTCCGTACGCGGCCGGGCGACTATCCCGCGTACTACGCCGCCGTGGCCGACGCCCTGCGCGGCCGGGGCGAGAACCCGGTGACGGCGTGGCAGGCCGCCGCAGCGCTGGACGTCCTGGAGGCGGCACGGCGCTCGGCCCGCGAGGGCGTGTCCGTGACCCTCCTCCCCCACCACGACCTCGACCACGACGACAAGGAGAAGCGCGCATGAGCCCCAGTGCTCCGACCATCTCCGAGCTGATCGCGCAGGAGCGACGGCTGACGCTGCCGCACTTCGGCTACGACGACGCGTACGCGCTGGGCGGGCTGCTGGTCACCCTGGCCCGTGAGCGGCACGCCCCGGTCGCGATCGACATCCGGCGCGGCGGCCAGCAGCTGTTCCACGCCGCGCTGCCGGGTTCGAGCGCGGACAACGACGCCTGGATCGACCGTAAGCGCCGGGTGGTGGAGCGGTACGGCGAGAGCTCCTACCTGGTCGGTACGCGGTTCCGGGCGAAGGGCACCACGTTCGAGGAGTCCTCGCGGCTGGACCTGGACACGTACGCGGCGCACGGCGGCTCGTTCCCGATCGCCGTGGAGGGTGCGGGCGTGATCGGCTCGGTCACCGTGTCGGGCCTGCCCCAGGCCGAGGACCACGCGCTGGTGGTGGAGGCCCTGGAGCGGTTCACGACCCGCCCCCAGGCCTGACGGCGGCAGGGGGGGCCCGCCGGGTGCTCCCGGTGGCCCGCCCCCCTGCGCTCCTATGCGTCCTTGAGCTCCTGGCGCTGGCGCCCGAGGCCTTCGACCTCCAGCTCCACGACGTCCCCGGCGCGGAGGTACGGCTTCGGTTCGGGGCGGCCCATGGCGACGCCCGCCGGGGTGCCGGTGTTGATGACATCGCCCGGGTAGAGCGTCATGAAGTGGCTCAGATAGCGCACGACCTCGCCGACCGGGAAGATCTGCTCGGCCGTGGTGCCGTCCTGCTTCAGCTCCCCGTTGACCCAGAGCCTCAGCGGCAGCGCCTGCGGGTCGGGCACCTCGTCCGCGGTGACGAGCCAGGGGCCCAGCGGGTTGAACGTCTCGCAGTTCTTGCCCTTGTCCCAGGTGCCGCCGCGCTCGATCTGGAACTCGCGCTCGGAGACGTCGTGCGAGGTCGCGTATCCGGCGACGTGTCCGAGCGCCTCCTCGGCGGAGTCCAGATAGCGCGCGGTGCGGCCGATGACGACGGCGAGCTCGACCTCCCAGTCGGTCTTCCGGCTGCGGCGCGGCACCAGCACCGTGTCCTCGGGGCCGACGACGGTGTCGGGGGCCTTGAAGAACAGGATCGGCTCCTCCGGGATCGCCGCCCCGGTCTCGGCCGCGTGGTCGTGGTAGTTCAGCCCGATGCACACGATCTTGCCGATCCGCCCGAGCGGCGGCCCGATCCGCAGCCCGTCCGCGGCCAGCGGAGGCAGGACGTCGGGCGTCTGCGCCGCCTCCCGGACGCGCGCCAGTGCCGAGGCGTCGGCGAGCAGCTCGCCGTCGATGTCGGCGACGAGGCCCGAAAGGTCACGCAAAGTGCCGTTCCGGTCCAGCAGCGCGGGGCGCTCGGAGCCTGCCGTACCCACTCGAAGAAGCTTCAACGGTCCATCTCCCCTTGGTCGAGATCGAGCCCGTCGGTGGGTTGCGGCCAGCGAAAGGCTCGGTCGATCCTCCAAGACATCCGATCACTCCGCAAGACCCTGTTCACACCCTGGACCGTGACCGGCCCGCACCGATTGGGCCCTGGTATAGGCCTGCGGACCCTGGAAGTGGGCCCCCGTCACGCCGTTATGGTGCGATCCCGGCGAACGTACGGCCCGGGACCGGGACGAGCCACGACGAGGTGACGCGTGAAGCACAGCGACCGGACAGCCCGCGGCGTACGTAGCAGTGCAGGGCAGGTGTCGATCGAGCACCTGGGCGTGGTGGGGGTCGTCGCCCTCGTGGTGACCGCGCTGCTCGCCGTCGGCATCGGCGGCGACATCGCCACCTCCACCTCCCAGCAGATCTGCCGGGTGGTGAAGATGGGAGAGGGGAGTGACGGCTCCGAATGCGTCGATGACAACGATGTCAGCACCTCCGGCGGCGCCTCCCCCGACGGCGAACAGGGCGAGCCCACGGACACGGACCCCGCCACCGACTCCGACTCCGGTGGGGACGACATCGCCACCGCCTCCGACGGCGCATCGGCCGGCACCTCCGACAGCCATGACGGGAACGCGCTCCCCAGCCTGTGCTTCGAACCCCGGGAGCGGGTATCGACCTCGGACGCCCAGGGGAAGCTCCTGACGGAGGACGGTCTCGACCAGCTCGGGCGCGGTGAGCTCGCCGGGGTCGGCGCCGTCGCGGCGATCAACTGGTCGTTCGACTACCTGGTCGACTTCATCGTGACGAAGATCGACAACGAGAAGAACAAGGAGAAGCGGGTCAAGGCGGCGCTCGACGACCTGGCCTACTGCCTTCCCGACTACAACATCGTCATCGCCCAGCCGCACGAGGGAAATCTGCAGCAGATGGACGGCGCCGCGATGATCGAGACCGTGGAGATCAGCGGCACGACCTATCGGGTCTACGCGTTCAGGACCGGGAAGTTCACCTGGGCGGACGATGCCGACCTCGGCTGGAAGAACCGGGGCTTCCACGGCTATTACGACATCAGCGACGACCGCCGTACGGTCACGTTCAACGAGCCTCCCCGGCCCAAGCGCAAGGAGGGCTGGAAGCCCGGCGACGAGGGCTGCCAGATCGAGGGGGCGGAGCTCCCCGACCGCAGCCGCTACTACAACACGTACTCGCCCCTGGACTCGGACGCCTCCACCCAGGCGGTGCGGATGCTGGTGAACGACATGCGGCGCTGCTTCCCGGACTACAACGTGGTCGCGATGCACTCGGAGCAGAAGTCGCACTGGGTCGACGAGCCGGAGACCCTCGTCCACGAGGGCAGGTACCGGCTGAATTCCCCCGAATTCCACGAGGACGAGGAAGGCGACGACATCGCCTCGGGGCGGGCCGTCTTCGATGTGTACGTCTTCGACAAGGGCACGTTCAGCAACGACGGCGACGGCGGTTACATCAACTGGGCCCTGTACGGCGATGTCACCCGTGACGGGATGAAGGCGGCCTTCGAGCAGCCGGAGCCCGCCGATCTGGACGCCGATTCCATCTCCAACGGCACGGAATCGGTCAATTTCAACGACGGGGCACCGAAATACACGGACGGCGGCCCGTATCCCGGCACCGACTATTCCGGAAAGGTGCCGAAGGACAAGGCCGAGCTGATGCATTCGCTGCTCGACGAATACAGCCGCAGTTTCCCCGACAGGAACATCTTCACGGCCAAGTCCTTCAACGAGCTCTCCTTCTCCGGGGTGTCCGGCCTGGAGCACCTGGCGGTGGTGGACGGCGTCGACGTGTTCGCCGTCGACGACGGGACCATCGCCAACAACGGTGACGGCGGCTGGAAGAACTGGGGCTTCACCGGCGACTTCACGTACGACGCGGACAAGAAGAAGGTCACCTTCAACGGCCGGTGAAGGCCCCGGGCTCCCCGGCGGCCCTACGGGGCGGCGGCCAGGGCGGGCTCGGCGGCGGGGGCCGTCTCCCGGTAGAGGTAGGCACGCTCGACGGCGGTCCAGGTGGTGCTGGTGATGATGTAGAGCGCGGCGGCGAGCGGCACGTAGGCGACGGAGACGAGGGTCAGGAAGGACATCAGCGGCATGACCTTCGTCATCGCGCCCATGCCGGGCACGGGCTGTCCGTCCGGGCCGGTGGCCGGGGTCATCGGGTTCGCGGCCAACTGGCGCTTGGTGCGTCCGTAGTTGAAGGTGGCGACGGCCGCGACGATCGCGAAGAGCGCGAGGTAGACCAGCCCCTGCTGGCCGAGGACCCCGCCGTCGGCGAGCGCGTTGTGCCAGCGTTCGCCGAGCGGGGCTCCGAAGAGCTCGTGGCCGAGGAGCGAGTTGGGGTCGCCGCCGATCTCCTGGCTGGAGAAGAGGTGGTAGAGCAGGAAGAAGGCCGGCATCTGGAGCAGGCTGGGCAGGCAGCCGGAGAGGGGCGAGACCTTCTCCTTCGCATGGAGCTCCATGAGCGCCTTCTGCATCCGGTCGGGGTTCTTGGCGTGCTTCTTGCGCAGTTCGGCGATCTGCGGCTGGAGCTTGGTGCGGGCCTTCTGCCCGCGCGCCGCCGCCCGTGAGAGGGGGTGGACGGCGAGCCGTACGAGCGCGGTGAACAGGACGATCGCGGCGGCGGTGGAAGCGCCCTGGAAGAGGGGCTGGAGCAGATCGGCGAACGCGCCGACCAGGCTCGCGAAAGCGGACATGAACGCGGACATGGATGAGCCCTCCGGGGGTCTCGTCGTGCTGGGGAGTGGGACCGGTCGGTCCGGGTGCTCAGCAGGACGATCCGCGCGGAAGGTCGTGGAAGGTGCGCCCTCTACGCGGCCGTCAGGAGGGCGGCCCCGGGCGCTCGGGGCCTGGTGCGTCCCCGGGCGTCGGGGTCGCGCTGCGGGAGGAACGCGGTGCGCTTCTCGCGGTCGCGGATGGCGGTGCGCACTCTCGTACGAGGTACGGGGCCGGCGCAGCGCGCGCTGATGACGGAGCAGACGAGGAGCGCCGAGCCGGCGGCCGCGGTGGCGGCCAGCGCGACGGCGGCGGAGAGGCTGCCGCCCTCGGCGAGGAGGACCTCGGTGAGGAAGAGGACGAGGAGGGCGGCGGGGCGGAGGAGGCGGACGACCGCACGGCGCACACGGTTCATGTCGTCGTTCATCGGTCCCTCCCCTTCGCTTCGCGCTCCGTCATGTCCTCCAGCCGTTATACACGATCGGAGTCCAGCGGCCGAAGGAGCCGCCGGGGGGTGAGCAGCGCACGGCTGACGGGGTCCTCGGGGTCGGGGTCGAGTCCGGGGCCGGGCCGCATCTCCACGTCCTCGGGCGGTACGCCGATGTTTCCGCAGGCCGGGCACTGTCCGAACGCCCCGAGCTCGGTGCCGCACTCCGCGTGGACGAAGGTGCGCATGGGGAGCGTGCCCTCGATGTGGTCGCGGCCCCAGAGGCCGAGGGAGCGCAGGGTGGGCCAGAGGGCCTTGCCGCTGTCGGTGAGGACGTACTCGTCGCGCGGGGGCGATTCCTGGTAGCGCCGCTTGGCGAGGACCCCGGCCTCGGTGAGCGCCTGGAGGCGGGTGGCGAGGACGGCGCGCGGGATGCCGAGGTGGCCGAGGAAGTCGTTGTAGCGGCGCACTCCGTAGAAGGCGTCGCGTACGACGAGGAGGGTCCAGCGCTCCCCGATCACTTCGAGCGCGCGGGCGATGGAGCACTGCTGTGCCGCGTAGTCCTTGCCGAGAGCCATACGAACACTTTACGCCTCAGGTTCGATGAATGAACTTAGGCGTGCTAGCGTGGCGCACCTCAGTAGGTTCATTCACCGAACCCACTCATCCATCGCATCCGCCCTGCCCCCGTTCCGGGCGGGCCGGTCCCGGAGGGACGTCATGACCCAGCAGCCCGTACGGACCCGCCTCGCCCCGGAGCGGAGGACCGGCCGCGTCCGGCCGCCGCACCGGCCCGGCGCGACCCTCGCCGTCACGAGCGCGGCCACCGCCGTCGCGCTGATGAACTACACCGCGCCGATGACGGCGCTCCCCGCCCTCTCCGCCGCCTTCGCCACCCCGCCCGCCGCCCAGGCCTGGCTGCTCAACGGGGCGCCGCTCGGGCTCGCGGTGCTGCTGCTGGTCGCGGGGAGCCTCGCCGACGACTTCGGCCGTCGCCGGCTCTTCCTGATCGGCACGCTCGGCCTCGGGGTCACCACCGCGCTCGGGGCGCTCGCCACGGGCACCGTCGGCTTCACCCTCGCCCGGGCCGGCCAGGGCGCCGCGAGTGCGGCGATCCTGGCCTCCAGCCTCGGGCTGCTGGTCGGCGCGTACCCGGTCGGGCATACGCGGATCAGGGCGATGGGGGTGTGGGGGGCGTTCGTGAGCGCCGGGATCGCGCTCGGCCCGCTGCTCGCCGGCTCGCTCGGCTCCCTGGACTGGCGGCTGACGTATCTCGCCCTGGGGCTCGGCGCCCTCGTCACCGGGGCCTTCGCCTTCCGTGCGCTCACGGAGTCCCGCGCCCCGCGCGCCGGCCGCCCCGATCTGCTCGGCGCCGCCGTGCTCGGCCTGGCGATGACCGCGCTGCTGACGGCCCTGACGCTCGGGCGGGACGGCTGGCTGCGCGCCCCGGTCGGCCTGCTGCTGCTCGCGGCGGTGGCCCTGACCGCCGTGTTCGCCGCCGTGGAGCGCGGGGCGGCGGCCCCGCTGATCGACCTGGCGCTGTTCCGCAGCCGCGCCTTCCTGGCGGCGACGGCGGGCGGCCTGTTCACCGGGCTCTCGGTGATCGGCCTGTTCAGCTATCTGCCGACCCTGCTCCAGCACGCGCTGTCGCTGTCGGCGCTCGACGCGGCCTGGCTGTTCCTGCTCTGGTCCGGTACGTCGTTCCTGGTGGCCCTCCAGTCGCGGCGGCTGGCCGGCCGGGTCACGGCCCGGCACCAGCTGGCGGCCGGCTTCGCGCTCCACGCGGTGGCGGTGCTGCCGTTCCTGGGAGCCCTGACGGGCGGCTCGGAGCCCTCGGTGTGGGCGCGTCTGATCCCGGCCCTGATCGTGTCCGGCGCGGGCAGCGGTCTGATCAACGCGGCGCTGCCCCGGCTCGCCGTCGAGTCCGTACCGCCGGAGCGGGCGGCCATGGGGTCCGGTGCCAACAACACCGCCCGTTACCTCGGCTCCTCGGCCGGTGTGGCCGTGACGATCGCGGTGGCGACGACTCCGGCGGGCGCCGACGGGGCGGTGCTGCTGTCGGCCGGGACGGCGCTCGTGGCCACGGTGGCCGTCCTGCTCCTGCGGCGGCGCTGAGCCTTCCCGGACGGCCGTGGCCGGGCGCGCGCCGAGTGTTCTCCCGCGCGCCCTGAGGCCTTCATCACCGCTGCGGTCCGCGCCCTCTCACCTCTCGCCCGACCCGCAGTACCGTGTGGCCATGCGCCCCGACACGCCTGCCGACCACATCACCGAAGCCGAGCGCCTGCTGCGCACCGCGGCGCAGTATCCCGAGGACCACGAACCGCTGTTCCTCCAGGCCGCGGCCCACCTGGAGCTCGCCGGTGAACGCGCCCGCGCGAGCACCCTCTACGACGAGCTGCTCGGCTCCCCCGATACCACCATCGACCACCCGCACCTGGTCAAAGCGCTCAAAGCGGCCAATCTGTGGGAGTACGGCCATGAGGCGGAGGCCCGCGCGATCATCGACGGCATCCGCTCCGCCGGCCCGCTCGACGCCGCACCGTGGGAGATCGCCGCGGAGACGCTCGAAGCGCACGACGAGCTGGAGGCGGCCCACGACTTCTTCTCGACCGCGCTGACGCTGCTCCTCGCTCCTGGCGAGGAAGTCCCGTACGCCACCCAGTCGCTGCTGACCGGGCGGCACCGGGTGCGCAGGCTGATGGGCGTCGCCCACGACGCGTGGGACGAGCTGGCCGACACCCTGCACACGGCGGCCGTCCCCCTCGACGAGCTGCACGACCCGAAGCGCCTGTGGTCGCTCGGCTCCTCCGACCCGGGCGAGCTCCAGGCCGAGATCAACCGGCTCCGCGCCGAACTGGGCACCTACCGCAGCGCGTTGTCCCGCCCGTTCCCCGTAGCGGTGCTGCACTGGCCCGAGGACGAGCTGCGCGAACTCCTCACCGCCTACCCGGATCTGGCCCAGGAGTACCTCTCGCACCAGGACCATCTGGCGCGTCTGGAGGCGGCGTTGCGCGATCTGCACGCCACGGGCACGCCGAATCTCGGCATCGTGACGGGCACGGTCCCCTCCTACGAGGCGTTCGCCGCGTCTGAGGCCGCGTCCCCGTCCGACCCCGATCTGCTCCCCCAGTACGCCACGACGCTGGCGGCCCGTGGCCGCGCCGTGCCGTGGCCCCCGGCGCGCAGCGCGGCGTGCTGGTGCGGTTCGGGCCGCCCGTACCGCGAGTGCCACGGGGCGGGCTGACGGAGGCGTACGGCCGTCACCTGCCCCCACGGGGCGACCTCCGCCGTCACCTGCCCGCGAACACGTCCCGCAGGGCCTTGTCGAGCGCGCCGGCGGCCTCGGCCGTGTCGGGCCGTTCGGCGGCCAGCAGCGCGTGGACGTGGGACTGGAGTACCTGGGTGAACGCGCCGTAGTACGGGGTGCGCGGCCGCTGCACCGCTTCGGTCAGGGCGGCGCCGAGGGTCCGGATGTACGCGGCGCGCGCCTCGGCCCCCTGTCCCTTCGGCGCGCCCTCCCCCGGGGCCGCCGCCTTCGGCGCGTCACCGGCGGGCCGGAGCGCGGCGGCGACGCGGGGCCAGCAGCGCTCGGTGGAGCTGCCGTAGGCGGAGGCCCTGGTCGCCGCGAAGCCCGCGTCGAGCAGGCAGCGTTCGCTCTCCCGTGAGGTCAGGAAGGTGATGAGCGCGCGGGCGTTCTCGGCGCGGGGCGAGTCGGCGGTGACGGCGAGGTTCTGCCCGCCGAGCACGGCCTTGCCCGGCAGCCGGTTCACCGAGTAGGCGCCCGGCTCCATGAGGCTCCCCAACGCCCCGTACGCGTAAGGCCAGTGGCGCAGGAAGACGGCGCGGCCCTCGGCGAAGTCCGTGAGGGACGCCGTCTCGTCGGAGGTCAGGGCGGCGGGCTGGGCACGGCCCCGGTCGACGCGGTCCAGGAGCGCGTCGAGCCCCTTCTTCAGCTCCTCGGCGTCGGAGCTGTACGTCCCCTCGCTGTCGGTGAGTTCGACCCCGGCGTCGGCGAACGCCTCGACGGTGTTGACCGTGAGCCCCTCGTACTGCTTCAACTGGGTCGTCCAGCCCGCGCGTTCGTCGTGGCGGACCGGGTTCAGCCCGAGGGTCTTCACGGAGGAGTAGAGCTGGTCCCAGGTCCAGTGGGCGTTGGGCTGCTTGTCGACGTCGATGTCGGCCTTCGTCAGGAGGTCGGGCCGGTAGTAGAGGAGGCCCACGTCGGTGTTGAACGGCCGGGCGTAGGAACGGCCCTTCCAGACGGTGGTGGCGTGGACCTGCCGGATGAAGTCGCGGTCGTCGTCGGCCGCGGGGCCCGACTCGTCGACGGGCAGCGGGCGGATGAGCCCTGCCTCGGCGAACTCCGGGATCCAGGTGATGTCGAGGTTCACCACGTCGTAGCGGGCGCTGCCGGACTGGAGGGCGCCGAGGAGCTGGCTGCGCTGCTGGTCGGCGCCGCCGGGCAGCTCGACGAGCTTGGCCTGCTGGCCCTTCGACCCGGCGTGCCGGCGGTTCCACTCCTCGATGAGCTGCTGCCGCACGCTGCCGGAGCCGGTGACGTCGAGCCCGCTGGCGACGACGATGGGCCCCTCCTCCGCCGCCGCCTGATCGTCCTGGGGCCCGTGCGTGCCCCCGGACCCTCCCGTGCAGGCGGCGGAGACGAGCGCGAGCAGACAGCCGAGGGCGAGGGCGGCGCTGGCCCGGCGGCGGCCGGGACGCCGGCCCGTGCGGGTCATTCCGCGTCTCCCGTACCGGTCCTGGCGACCTCTGCCGCCAGCTCGGCGGCGATGTCGTCGGCCGGGTCCAGGCACCGTCCGCCGCTCGCGCCGGCGAGCCGTTCGCCGAACCGGCCGGGGGTGCACGCGCCGTCCTGGAGCGACACCGTCACGATCCGGACGAGGGGGGTCTTCCCCGCCTCCGCGACCAGCCGCTTCTGCTCCTTCTCGGCGACGGCTTCGAAGTCCTCGCCGTCGGTGACCAGGACGAGGAGCCGGGGCTGTTCGGCCCCGGTGGCCTCTCCGCGCAGCGTGCCGAGCGCCGCGTCCAGTCCCGCCGCGATACGGGCGTCGAAGGCGGCGGTCCCCGCACCGGCCACGGCTTTCTGCGCGACGGCCCGGGTGTTGGGCCCGAAGGGGACGAGGTCCGTGGCCGGTTTCCCCTCGGCGACCGCGGCCATCCGCACCCCGTACGAGTCCCCGGCGCCCAGGGAGGTCATCGAGCGGGCCACCAGTTCCTTGGCGCCGCCGGTGCCGTCCCAGACCCGCTTGTCCGCCATCGACGTCGAGTTGTCGAGGAGATACAGCACCCGGCCGGGCCCGAGCGCACCCCGGTAGCGGCTCAGGGTGTCGCTCAGCGAGGCGGAGGCGTCGGCGTCCGGTCCGGTCACGGGGATCTGTTCGCGTACGGCCGTCGTGTTGTCCTCGCTCCGCAGCACCGAGTCTTCGGCGGGGGCGGCGGGGCCACCCTTCTCGCCGACGCCCCGGAAGCCGTCGTCGGTGAAGCACTTCTGCGCGTCGGGGTCCGTGGCGAGCCACTCGTAGAAGTCCTCGACGGCCGCCGTGCGGGCATCGGCGTCCCGGTCGGCCCCGGCCCAGGTGACCCGGACGAAGGGCAGGTCCAGCATCGGCACGTCGGAGGGGTAGTGGGCCACCCGGTGCGCCAGCGCCTCCGACGCGCAGCCGGGCCGGCCCGGCTCGCCCGCCGACAGGTTGAACTGCGCCAGGGTCTGCTCCGGTACGAGCACGGCCGCCCGGTCCTCCAGGTCGTTGTGCGCCCCGTCGGCCAGGACGCACATCAGTTCCCGCGCGGTGGAGGGCATGGGGCGCAGGGCCTGTGCCATGCCCTGTTCGACCGTGGAGGCGCGCCCTGATCCGGAGGAGGCGTACAGCGCGTCGGTCGCCAGCAGGGCGCCCTCGGTGTCCTCGGGGTCGGGGCGCAGGATCTCGACCGGCTGGCCGGCTTCGAGCGCGGTGACGATGGTGCCGAGCGGGTCGTCGGTCTGCAGGGACTGCGCCAGCGCCATGGTGTCCGGCACGCCGAGGACCATCGGGGTGTAGGCGACGGAGCCCAGCCGGTCGAGGTCCACGACGCTCCTTCCCGCGTCCGCGCCGGGCTTCCCCGAACCGGTCACGGACGAGGCGTTCCCACCGCCCGCCCCGCCGGCCGTCGCGCGCTGCCAGGCGCTTCCGGCGGCCGGGATCCAGATGTCCGGCTGTGCGCCGACGTCCCGTTGGGGCCGCGGGCAGTCGCCGGACGCGGGGCAGGTGGCGGGCGGTTCCTGCCAGAGGGAGGAGGACCGGAGGGCCGCCACGGCGTCGGTGGCCTTGGCGTCGTACACATTGATGCCGACGGTCCGGCAGCCGTGGCCGTCCCGCTTGGGGTAGGCGTCGGCGGCCTTCTGCACGGTGGACTTCAGGTCGGGGTCGGTGAGCACGCGCAGCTCCAGGGGCGACGCGCAGTCACCGCCGGAGGGCGCCCCCACGAGGTACCACGCGCCGGCCGCGGCGAGCGCGACGACACCCGCCAGGGCGACGGCGGTCGTACGTGTCAGACGGTGGGCCAAGGCGGCGAAGAGCCGGCGCGGGAGGGCCTGCGCGGACGAGCGCGGCCCCCGCGTCGTGACCGCCGTCGGCGGACCGTCCTCCAGGGCCAGCCCGGTCGGGGGCGGGGGCTCCGCGTCCACCGGGTGTGCGAGGACCACGTCGTCGCCGTGCCGCAGCTCGTCCGGGATCCACGGGTGCCCGTCGACCGCCTTGAGCGGCGCCATCGCCCGGCGGATCCCGGCGACGGTCCGGGTGAAGGTGACCGGCTCCTCCTCGCCGGTGGTCAGCAGCCGGTGGAGGGCCGCCGTGAACTCCGTACCGGTACGGGGATCGCCCGGCGGGATCTCCACGCCCGGCTCGGCGGCGGTGAGCAGGGCGAAGTTCTGCCCCGCGGCAGGACTGAAGGCGCGGAGCGCGTTGCCGGCGAAGCAGCAGTCGAGGATGACCACGACCCAGTCGGCGCGGGAGTTGCGCAGCTCGGGCATCACGTCGTCGCGCCAGGACAGGGTGTCCACGAAGGGGTGGTGCCGGTCCCTGGTCACCCGGGAGTCGGTGAACATCAGGTTGAGGTCGCTGCCGTCGGGGCGCACGATGCCGTGCCCGGCGAAGTAGACGACCAGCAGGCCGGTCACGTCCCTGCGGGCGGCGGCGAGCGCGGCGCGCACCCGGAGCGGGTCGACGGCGGGGGCGGGGGCGGGGCCCTTGGGAGTACCGCCCTTGGGACCGCTGCCCATGTCGGGGCCCTTGGGACCACTGCTCGTGTCGGCGCCGTCCGCCGGGATCACGACGAGGTCGTCCGGGCCGAGCACGCCGGTGCGTTCGGCGGTCAGGGCCTCGCGCATGAGGCGGAGGTTCGTGGCGACGGCGGGGAGGTCGTTCCGGGCGCCCGTGTAGTGCTCCACGCCGATGAGCACGGCCCTGTGCCGCCTACGGCCGTTCTCCTCGCCGCGCGCGTCGTACGGCGGCACGGCCGCTAGACCTCTCCGGGCTCGTCGCCGCCGCGCGTTCGGTTTCCGCCACCGGCCCCGGGGCCCGCGTCGGGGCCACCGCGGGTCTCTCCGTCCGTGTCGCTGCGCGCGCCGTCACCGGAGTCGGTGTCGCCGCGGACGCCATCGCCGGTGCCGTCGCCGGGGTCGGTGCCCCGGCGCGCGTCGTCGTCGGTGTCGCGGCTGAGGTCGGAGCCCGGCCCCCGGGACGGCCCGTCGAGGGTGACGCGCGGCGTCTCCTCGGGATCGGCGAACCGGCGCCGGTTGCGCAGCCAGGTCTCCACGGACCGCCACGCGTTCTCGGTCACGGAGCGCGCCACCTCGACGGAGACGACCAGGATGATGTCCTGGATCAGCTCCCCGCCCATGGCCTCGGCCTGCGTGAGCGAGTCCTTGCGGGCCAGGGTGACTTCGTCCCGCTTCAGCGCGCCCTCCAGGACCGGCGCGTTCTTCAGCCAGGCGTGCAGGGCTTCGACGTCGTCACGCCGGGTGTGCGTCCCGCTGAGGCTGATCCGTAACTCGATCCTCCCCGGCCCCGGCCCCTGCTCCCGTACGCCCGTGTCCGCCCCGTCCGCCATGCCTGCCCCCATCGGCCCCGCCGCCCTCGCCCCGCCAGGGCGTGGTCACTGAACACAGGAGTATTTCACGGCAGTTGACACCCGGCACCCCTTTGTTACGCGCCTTCTGAAGGCAGTTGGGCCCTCACCGATGACTTTTGCGTCCCCCGGCGGTCATAGCTACCGAGAGGCTCACGATCACCCGTGGGACTCACCACGACGGACCACGACGGACCACGACGGACCACCGAGGACAGGACGCGACGACATGACCGACGCAGTGAAGGGCCCCGCGAGCTACTTCCCCTCGATCGAGAAGAAGTACGGCCGCCCGGTCGCGGAGTGGAAGGAGCTCGTCCGCTCCTCGCCCCTCACCCAGCACATGGAGCTCGTCTCCTGGCTCAAGACCGAGCACGGCATGGGCCACGGGCACGCCAACGCCCTGGTCGCGCACACGCTCGCCGAGGGCAAGTAGACGGGCGCCCGGGTCCTTCTCCGACCCGGGGCCGGTGGTCAGCCCTCGTCCCGGGGGATCACCTGCTCCGACCAGACGGTCTTGCCGTCCGGCGCGTACCGGGTGCCCCACAGCGAGGCGAGCTGGGACATGATGAAGAGTCCCCGCCCGCCCTCGTCGACCGCACCGGCGTACTTCATGTACGGGGCGGTGGTGCTGCCGTCCCGGATCTCGCAGGTCAGTCCCCGGTCGAGGATGAGGCGCAGCTCCACCGGCGGGCTGCCGTAGCGCACGGCGTTCGTCACCAGCTCGCTGACGATCAGTTCGGTCGCGTCACCGGTGTCGTCGTCCACGTGCCAGCGGGCCAGCGTCCGTGACGTGAGGCGGCGTGCGGTGGACGGCGCCGTCCTGTCGTACGGCAGCTCCCAGGCGGCGTACCGGTCCTCGGGCATCGCGTGCGTCCGGGCCAGGAGCAGGGTCGACCCCCGCAGCTCGGGTGAGTCGGGCAGGGCGTAGGCCACCGCGTCGCACAGTTCCCGCAGCGGCCGGTCCGGGTGCGCGAGCGCCTGGTGCAGCGGGCCCGCCGGGAACTCGGCGTGGCTCCGCAGCGCCCCGCTGTGGAGCGCGAGCAGGCAGCCCTCCTCGACCGGGAAGGAGACGGCCGCGACCGGACCGCGTTCCGCGGAGCCGAGGGGCGGCCCCTGGATCACGCCGACCGTGCTGACGGTGCCGTCCGGTGCGACGAGCAGGGGTGCGGGATGTCCGGCGGAGGCCGCGGTGCACGTGCCGGTGAACGGGTCGTACACGACGTACGTGCAGGTCGCCATCAGTGGCTCCCGGTGCAGCGGGTCGCTCTCCGGCAGCTGGGAGCGCTCCTCCGCGAGTCGCGCCGCGGTGTCGTAGAGCCGGGCGAGCAGCTCGTCCGCCTCCAGGTCGAGCGCGGCCAGGGCCTGGACGACGGTGCGCAGCTGCCCCATGGTCGTGGCGGCCTGGATGCCTTCGGCGCCGACCTCCCCCACGACGAGGGCGGTACGGGCGCCGGGCAGTGCGATCGTGTCGAACCAGTTGCCCCCTCCGCCGCCGGGAATCAGCAGGTGGTCGGTCTCGACGGCGGGCTGGGGCGCCGGCGTCTGGGGCAGCAGCCGGCGCTGGAGGGCGCTGGCGACGGTGTACTCGTGCACGTAACGGCTGGCGTTGTCGATGCCGAGGGCGGTGCGGGAGGCCATCGCCAAGGCGACGGGGATGTCCGCCTCGGTGAAGGGCTCGGAGTCGCCGCAGCGGTAGAGGCTCACCAGCCCGAGGACGGCGCCGCGCAGCGTCAGCGGTGCCAGCAGGAGCGTATGGGCGCCCCTCTCCCGGATGGCGTGCGCACGCGCGGGGTCGGCCTCGGCCCAGGGCGCGTCCTCGACCGGGACGACGCGGGGCCGCAGGTCGGACAGGGCCCGCTGGAACGGCGTCCCGGGCGGCACGGCCCGCACGTCGCCGACGGGGTGTGCGGGGTCGTCGCCGCCGCCGTACGCGGCACGGCGCAGCGGTACGTCGCGGCCGAGCGGCCCGGGCTGCGGGGACTCACCGCGCAGGACGGCGTCGACGATCTCGACGACGCCCACGTCCGCGTACTCCGGGACCACCGCCTCGACGACGTCCCGGCAGGTGGCCTCGATGTCCATCGTCCGACCGACTCTGTCGCGGACGGCGGCGAGCGCCGTGTCCCGGACCTGGTGCCTGACCCGTTCGGTGACGTCGACCACGGAGACGACGACTCCGAGGACGGCACCGTGGTCGCCCGGCCGCGTCCTGTGCCCCTCCTGGAGGCGGAACGCCGAGAGGGAGAGGGTGCGCCGCCCGCCTGCCACGTCGCCCGGGAGGGCCCGGTAGAGACACTCGACGCAGGGCACACCGGTGCGCAGGACCTCCTGGATGCCGGATTCCACGCGCTCCGGTTCGTCGAAGGCGCACACCTCGCGGAAGGGCCGGCCGCGCAGCCGTGCGGTCTCGTCCGTGTCGGGGTCCATGGAGGGGTCGCTGATCCGCAGGAGGCGGAGGTCCGGATCGAGTACGTGGATGCGTACGCGTTCCTGCGTGAAGAGCACGTCCAGCAGCGCCTCGTCGATGGGGTCCCCGGCGCCTTCACCGTCGGCCTCCCGGACGGCCCAGCCGGCCCCGCCGAGCGGCTCCAGCCGCAGCCCCGTACGCGCGTCGGGGCCCTCGCCGGAGTCCCCGTCGTCGGGGCCCCCGCCTGCCGGGCCCCCGTCGTCCGTGCCACCACCGTCCGTGCGCGCGGTGTCGCCCGCCAGTACGTCCGTGAGGGGCAGGCCGAGTGCGTCGGCGGTGGCCAGTCCGAAGCGCCGCTCGGCCGCCCGGCTCCAGCCGGTGACCGCACCGGCGCCGTCCACGACCATCAGGGGCGCATCAGCCATGAGCTTCGCTCCTTCGCCCCCTCACGGGGCCCGGACGGGGCCACGCACACGTGGACACGTACGCAACCAGCATCGGCCTCCGCCCCCTGGGCCGCTACCGGAGCGGGGCGGACCGATGGATCAGCGGGCCGGGGCCGCCGGCAGGCTGTCCGCCGAGGACGACGGGGCGGGCGGCGCCGGTGGAACGGACGGCGGTGCGGGCGACGGCGGTGCGGGCGACGGCGGTGGGGCGGACGGCGGTGGAGCGGACGGCGTCCTCCCGCCCAGCCCCCGCAGGAGACCGACCGACAACGCGCCCGCCCCGGCCATGACCACGGCCGCGCCGACCGCCGCGATGCCCAGCCCATGGACGAAGGCGTCCCGCGCGGCCGACAGCACGGCGTCCGCCGCCGCGTCCGGGAGCCCCGCCGCGACCGCCGCGGCGCCGCCCAGGGTCTCGCGTACGGCGTCGGCGTGGGGCATCCCGGCGGGCAGGGCGTCGGCCATGTCCCGGCTGTAGACCGCGGCGCCGATGGAACCGAGGATCGCCATGCCCAGGGCGCCGCCCAGCTCCTGGCCGGACTCCAGCACGGCCGCCGCCGATCCGGCACGCTCGGGTGGGGCCGCGCCCAGGGCGAGTTCGTTGGCCAGGGTCATGGCGGCGACGAGCCCGCCCGCGTACACAGCCCCGCCGGTGAGGGCGAACCACAGGGGTGAGTCCGTGCGCAGCTGGGACAGCCACAGGAATCCGCAGGCGGCGACGGCGAACCCGCCGCCCATCACGTACGCACGGTCGGTCCGCTGGGCGAGCGCGGCACCGGTCGGCGCCATCAGGGCCACGCCCGCGGCCGGGACCAGGCTCCACAGGGCGGCGGTGAGGGGGCTCTGGCCGAGCACGGACTGGAGGTACTGCGTGAAGAAGACGGCCATGCCCACGGTGGCGAACATCGCGAGCAGATTGGCGAGCACCGGCCCGCCGAAGGCACGCCGCCCCACGAGCCCCAGGTCGATCATCGGGTGGTCGAGGCGCCTCTGCCGGCGTACGAAGACGACACCGAGCAGCAGCCCGGCGGCGACGCAGAGCGCGGGCAGGGGCTCGTACCCGTGCCGGGCCCACTCCTTGATGCCGTAGATGACCGCCAGGAGGGCGCCGAGCGAGAGAGCGGCGCTGAGCAGGTCGAACCGGCCGCGCGCGGTGGTCGCGGTCTCGGGCACCAGGAAGGGCACCAGCACGAGCAGCAGCACCATGGCGGGCAGGTTGATGAGGAACACCGAGCCCCACCAGAAGTGTTCGAGCAGCAGCCCGCTGACGACGGGCCCCAGCGAGATCCCGGTGGTCATGACGCCCGTCCAGAGAGTCACAGCCTTCGCGCGCTGCTTCGCGTCGTGGAAGAGGTTGCGGATCAGGGCGAGGGTCGAGGGCATCAGGGCGGCCCCGCCGAGCCCCAGCAGCGCGCGTACGCCGATGAGCACCTCGGCGGAGTGCGCGTACGCGGCGGCCACCGAGGCTGCACCGAAGACGGCGGCGCCCGCGAGCACCAGGGTGCGCCGGCCGATCCGGTCGCCGAGGGCACCCATGACGATGAGCAGCCCGGCGAGCACGAAGCCGTACATGTCGAGGATCCACAGCTGCTGGGTGGCGCTGGGCTCCAGGTCCTGGCTGATGTACGGGATGGCGAAGTAGAGGACGGACACGTCCATCGAGACGAGCAGCAGCGGCAGCATCAGGACGCCGAGGGCGGTCCATTCCTTACGGCCGGCGCGGGGACCGGGCGAGTTCTCCATGCGTTTCTCCATGCGACATACGGAACCGGCCCGCCACGTACACCGCAAACACTCCCCTAGTGCACCGACACGATCACCCAGCTGAAGCGGGATCGGCGGCCCCAGGTGCACTAGTACGCTGGCCCCATGACCACGGAACCGCCCTACCTCCGTATCGCAGGGGAGATCCGCCGGCGCATCGCCTCGGGCGAGCTCGCCCCGGGCGACCCGGTGCCCTCCACCCGCCGGATCACGCAGGAGTGGGGCGTCGCGATGGCCACGGCCACGAAGGCGCTCGGCGCCCTGAACCAGGAGGGGCTGGTGCGCCCGGTGCCCGGCATCGGCACCGTGGTCGCGGAGAGCGGCCGGGAACGCGCCACACCGCAGGCCAGGCAGCCACAGCTCAGCCGCGAACGCGTCATCCGTACGGCGATCGCACTGGCGGACGCGGAGGGCCTGGCCGCACTCTCGATGCGGCGCCTCGCGACGGAGTTCGGGACCTCCACCATGGCGCTGTACCGCCATGTCCCGAGCAAGGGCGAACTGGTCCGGCTGATGTCGGAAACGGTGTTCGGCAGCGGCCCACCCGACCCCCGCCCCACGGGCTGGCGCCCGCTGCTGGAGCAGGAGGCGCGCTGGCTGTGGAAGCAGTACGCACAACACCCCTGGCTGGCCCGCGCGATGGCCGGCCTCACCCGCCCGACGGCCTCCCCGAACGCGATGCGCTACACGGAGCGCGTCCTGACCGCCCTGACCGGCCTCGGCCTCACCCCGGAACAGATGCTGCACATCCACCTCACGGTGCTGGGCTACGCCCAGGGCATCGCGATGGCGGTGGAACTGGAGCTCCAGGCCCGGCAGGACAGCGGGATGACGGCGGACGAATGGATGACGGCGGTCGAACCTCGCATGGACGCGATCCAGACGACGACGGCCTACCCGGTCCTGTCGACACTCTTCGACGAGGGCAGCTTCGAACTGGACCTGCACACCCTCTTCGAGTTCGGGTTGGGGCGGGTGCTGGACGGGGTGGAGGTGCTGGTGGCGGGGGCCGACCGGAGATGAGACCTGAAGTGCCGAACCCCCTGTATTTCTCAGTCGCATCCGCCCGAGCGTCCGGACTGCCGGTCGCGCAGCACCCGCAATGCCAAGGGGCACCTGGCACCGGCCCGTTCCGCGATCTCCGCGACCCTCCGCCGATCGCCCACGAGGGAAATCTGCAGCGGTTTCGGACAGTCCACCCGACCAGGAGAAGCCTCGCGATCGTCGGACGCGGAGCGAGCGGACCGTAGGAGACTGGTGGTGATGAGCCAGATCAGACCTTCGTCCCCGGGTGTTTCCGCCCGGATGAGCCGCCAGGCACGCCGTGACACCAAGCCGGAGGTCGCGGTACGGAAGCTGTTGCACGCGGCGGGCTATCGCTTCCGGGTGAACGCGCGCGTACCGGACATGCCCCGGCGCACCATCGACATCGCCTTCACCCGGGCCAAGGTCGCCGTGATGATCGACGGCTGCTTCTGGCACGGCTGCCCCGTGCACGCCACGCAACCGAAGTCGAACGCTGAGTGGTGGCGGGAGAAGCTGGATCGGAACATGGCCAGAGATCGGGAGACGACCGAGCATCTGGCTGCGGCAGGGTGGACGGTGCTGCGATTCTGGGAGCACGAGGCACCGGACGGTGCCGCGGAGCTGGTCGCGGCGGCCGTCGAGCAGGGACGACGGACGCGGAACAAGGGCGGGGGCCTATGAGCAAGCTGCGGTTCGTCGATGTGTGCGCGGGTGCGGGGGGATTGGCACTGGGACTTCAAGCGGCGGGTTTCGCACCCACGCTGCTGCTCGACAAGAAGCAGGTGGCCTGCGAGACGCTTCGATTGAACCGGCCGGCCTGGAACGTCCTGGAGATGGATCTTCTGGATTTCGATCCGGCAGAGCACCAGCACACGTACGACGTGGATCTTCTCTCCGCCGGGCTGCCCCGGGTGAAGTCCAGCGCGACGGTGGCGAGGGCGGAGACCGAGGAGGAGCTGCGGTTGCTGGAGGCAGCCGTACTGCTCGCGCACTCCATCCAGCCCCGTGCGCTGCTCATCGAGAACGTCCCCGGGCTGGTGGACTCCCCGAACTTCGAGGACGTCCGGGAGTTCATCCGCAAGGAACTCGAACATCTCGGCTACCGGTTCCGCTGGTTCGTCCTCAACGCCGCCGACTTCGGTGTACCGCAGGATCGCAAACAGGGGGTGCTCGTCGCGCTGAAGGAGGAGTACTTCGCAGCGTTCAGCCCTCCGGTTCCGACGGTCACGCATCACGTACCGGTGGGACAGGCATTGCGTCGGTCCATGGCAGCCCGCGGATGGCCCGGGGCGGACGCCTGGGCAGCTCAGGCCGTGAGCGTCGCTCCGACGCTTGTGGGCGGCTCGGACAACCGAGGAGGCGCGGACCTGGGGCCGACGGGGTCGAAGAAGGCGTGGGAACGGATGAGGGTCAACGGCGGAGCGTTGGCCGACGATGTTCCGGGACCGCACGACGACGTGTCCGGGATGATCAAACTCACCGGTGAGCAGACGGCTCTTCTGCAGGCGTTCCCTCAGGAGTGGCAGTTCGCCGGGAAGAAGACCGCTCGCTACCGGCAGATCGGGCACGCCTCTCCCCCTCCGGTCGGGACGGCACTCGGACGGGCCGTCGCCACCGCTTTGAACAGCTGATCCCCGAGCGGGCGGCGGCCCCTGCCACGATCGGCCGGAGTGATCTTGATCGCCGGCTACACTTGCACACCATGACCCATCCCTCTCCCCCTTCACTTCCCCCTGCGAAGTTCGCGATCGTCGATCTCTTCGCAGGGCCCGGCGGCCTCGACATCGCCGCCACGATCATGAAGGACGAGGGCGTCGAGAGCATCGGCGTGGAGTGGGATGACGCCACACGTGCCACACGCGCGGCGGCCGGGCTCCTGACCACCGAAGTGAAGGATGTCGCCGCGCTCGGTCCGTGCGACCCCTCGGTCGTCGAGGCGACCGTGCTCACCGGCGGGCCTCCCTGCCAGTCGTTCTCCGTGGCGGGGAGCCGCAAGGGTCACAAGGCTCTGGACGACGTGCTGCGCCTGGCCACACGGCTGGCGGACCATGAGGACGAGGCGTCGTTCGATGTCGCCTGGAAAGAGGTCAAGGCCGAGACCGACGCGATGTCGGACGACCGGACCGGGTTCGTTCTGCAGCCGCTCCGCTGGATCATGGAGGCGAAGCTCAAGCGTCGCAGGCCGTACGAAGTGATCGTGCTGGAGCAGGTGCCCACCGTGCTGCCGGTGTGGAAGCACTTCGTGGACATCCTCCGGCGGACGGGCTACGCCGCCGAGGCCCATGTCCTGCACACCGAGGATTTCGGCGTCCCGCAGACACGGCGCAGGGCGGTCCTGATCGCTCAGTTCGACCCGGGGAACGTCCATCGGAAGGTCCGTTTCCCGAAGGCGACGCACCAGCGGTACCGGAAGGGCGCCGAACGGCTCCCTTCGGCACACGACCGCGGGGACGGATCACTGTTCGACACCTCGTACACCGGCGACGACGTCGAGCCCTGGGTGTCCATGGGGGACGCACTTCGTGCCACGCGCACGACGGAATTCGTGATGGTGTCCAACTACGGATCAGGGGGCGACCCGAAGAACCGCGGACGTCGCGAATCAGGGGAGCCGGCCCCGACGGTCACGGGCAAGGTACGCCGCAACCGTCTCTACCCCCTGCGGAAGAACAGTTCGGGCGAGATAGTGATCAGGCCCGAGGAGGAGCTCGATCGCCTCTCCCCCGAGGAAGCCGGTCTGCTCCAGTCCTTCCCCGCCGAGTACCCCTGGCGCTCCACCGACGTGGCGCAGCAGATCGGCAACGCCATTCCGCCCCGTCTGTCGCTGCACATCCTGAGCATGGCGCTGCTCCGTGAACCTCCGCAGGAGAAGTGGTACACGCTGTTGAAGGAGTGGCGACCGAAGGCAGCGCCGCCCGCGACCGTCCGGCGGCCGGCCCGGCCTCAGACCTCGCCGCCGGTCCCCTCGTCGGCGTCCGGCCGCCCCCGCACGGGGGCTCCCGCGAAGATTTCCGCGAAGTGATCGACGAGCACGTCCACCGACTGCTCCGGAGCCTTCTCCTCGTACGGCCCGACGGGCAGGTCCCTGCGCGGTACGGCCGGGGCTGACTCCGCCGCCTCGATCCACTCCCGCAGCGGCTTGCCGTCCCGTGCGGCATCCGGGGCGACGACGTCGTACATGAGTGTCGCGGCAGAGGCGTTGATGGCCGCCACCAGTGCGTTCACCTCGCGCCCGGTGCGGACGGTTCCTCGCTCCATCAGGCGCACCGTCGCCAGGGCGGTCGGTCTGTGGTCCATCACGTCGACCCGGAGCGCGGTGTTCAACATGTCCTGGTTCGCGCACATGGTCACCACCGGCCTGTAGTCGGGGCCGTCGCGGAACAGTTCGGCAGCCCACCACAGTCGCGCGAAGGCCTGGGTGTACGCAGGCCCTCGGAACCGCCGGGCGGCGACCTTCGGCGGGGCGTCCTCCGACTTGGCCGCGAGGTGGCGCCAGACGACGTAGTCCGGCGCCACCCCGAGGGCCAGGTAGTTCCAGAACCTGCGATCGGCCGCCTCCCGCCGGGTGAGCCTGAGCGCGGCGTGCAGGCGAGGTGCCAACCAACCGTCGGCTGCTGTCGGCCTGTCGTCCCGGAACTGATACATCGCGTCCTCGACCAAGGCACGCACCGGATCCAGCTCCGCACGGCTCTCGCCATCGTGCGGCAGCGGCTCCGTGGTCTTGTTGAGCGCTATGGCGGGCACGTCCTCCTTGCCGCTGAGCAGCCCGTCGGTGAGGTACTGCGCCGCGTTGAGGTCCGCGAGCAGAGCCAGGCGCTCCGGAAGGAAGTTCGGTTTGTCGGTCATGCGTCGGCCCCCCGATGGATGCTGTCCAGACCACGGATGGTGGTGCTCAGTGCCTTCGGCACGTCCGCCCTCCGTGTGGCGGCGTAGTGGATGCGTGGTTGGAGGTCGGTCCAGCCGGATGTTCCGGTCCGCCGCCTGTGCACCTCTCCCAGTGCGTCCTCGACGGGGCGGTCCGGCACGACGTCGGGCAGCATCTCCCGCAGCACTTCTCCGCGCCAGTCGCGAGGGAACAGCGGGGTCCCGTCGTCCTCGATCTCCAGATCCCCGATGGCTGTGTGGAAGACAGCCGTCCATACGTCCGTGCACAACTGGGCGATGAGCAGGTCCCGCACCATGTTGTCGACGGAGGTGCCGTTGCCACCGACCAGGTCGGAGACGCCCTCGAAATCGGTGTTGATGTGCACGACGGGTAGGTCACCGGACGTGTCCACGACCCAGGGCACCTCGTGGAAGCCGCGTAGCCACTGCGGACCCTCGCGGAAGCCCACCTCGACGACGTCCAGTTCCCGATCGCGCAGCGGAGCTTCGGACTTCAGGTCGACGATCCAGTCCTTGGTCGACGCCGCGATCTCACGGCCCGCCACACCGTCCACCGTGGCAACGACATGCACGGACATCGAAGCCCGGTCCCGGTGGTCCGCACGCCAGAGGTCGAGGTGTCCCACCCACTGCCGACCGCCTTCCGCTCCGGGGGCGAGCGCAGTGGTGATCCGCGTGTTGGTGGCTCCTTCGCTCAGCACCACGACGACCGCGAGGTCGGTCCAGGGACTGTCGGGGGCTGTGGCGCGGCCCGGCACGGTCGCCTCGACCGTCATGCGGAGCCACTCCCAGTCGTCGCGTTCCGACACACCGGGGGCGACAACCTGCTCCACGGCGGAGAACGCGCTCGTGTCGAGGGGATCCCTGATGTCGTCCGGTCCCCTCAGCTCGACGGCGGTGACCCGGAGCGACACCACACCGGGAAGCCGCCGGTACGGGTATGCCCTCATGCCTGAGCCCCCTTGTCTGCGCGGAGTTCGACGACCAGACCGCTGAACTGGGCTCGTACCGGATGGGTGGACACGTCGGTGGTCCCCCGGAAGGTCGCGGTGCGTGAGCCGGGTGCGAAGCGGATCGCGCCGTCGACGATTTCGCAGTTGTGCACGGCGACAAGCTCGGACCAGGCCAGCACCGGCCGGGGTCCGGAGCGCACGTCGAGCTTGGCCACCGGAGCCGGTCGCCAGGAGTCGCCACCGACGGGAATCTTCATCTCGGCCGTGACACACCACGCACCGCTGTCGTCGATCCGGGCGTCGAGCTCTTCGAGCGTCGGGGGGCCCGCGACGGGCGTCGGTCGGGAGGTCTTACGTCCCCCCACGGCAAGACGCTTGCGTAGTCGTTCCGAGCCGGCCTTACGACTCTTCTTCGGCAGCGCGACCAGGTCACGCACAGCCTTGTTCGCCTGGCTGGTGAGCGCGCCGATCCGGCGGTACGCGGAGGGCGAGTACAGCATGCGCAGTTCCTCCGTCTGCCCCCACCTGTCGTGCTCGGGCGGTTCGGCAGCGCGCAGGAAGGCCTCGGCCTCATCCGCGAAGGGTGCGTCGTCACCCGCTGCCCTCCCCACGAGCAGCACGGCCTGGAAGGGGTTCGTCCCGACCGGAAGGCCGGGAACCCAACCGGCCTTGACCGTCATACGGTTGCCCCGCATCGTCGTCACCCTGTTCGGCTTGCCGTGGTCGCGGTCATCGGCCTCCGTGACCAGCAGGACGGCCCGGTGCTCCCCACCGTTCCCGCGATCGGCACGCCCCGGCACCACCAGCGGGACAGTGGCCATGGCCACCTGCCCGGAGTCCGTCATCCTGTCGACGGTCGTACCGTCCAGGAAGGCCTGCAGGGCCCGTGTCCTCGAAGGCTGGGTTTCCCGAGGGTCGACCCGTGCCTCCGGAATGACCTCCACCCCGTTACGAAGCGTCCTCACGGAGGCTTCCAGCAGAGGTCTCTGCTTCCCGCCTCCGGTCATCGCCGCCCAGAAGTTGCGTCCGAGTGCCTCCTTGAGACGGTGGTGCATGCGGTGCACGCTGTCGTCGTCCTCGACATCGGCGTCGCCGTCGGTCCCTTCGACGAGGCTGGCCACGTCGTGCGCGCCGACGATGAGGAACGAGGTGCCGGGCTCGGCACTCTCCCTCGTGAGGTGGAGGCGCTCGGTACTCTCCTCGTCGGCCCACCACGAGCGGGCCACATCGCCGTTCTCCGCGTCCGGGTCCGGCCGCCCGAACCAGGCCGGGCCGGCCCACGGCCTGTCCTCCACCTTGCGCCAGGGCAGGTCGAGGCGGCCGATGAGCCGACGCTCGGTCCGTCCTTCGTGCGGCTCGGAGAGGGTGGAGTTCATGAGAACCAGACCGAGGCGGCTGGTCGCCCAGAGCGTCGCCTTCCCCAGCCCGTAGGACCCCCCGGCGCCACTCACCGATTTCTGGCTGTCAAGCTGGCGGCGCACGACCGCGGCGAATCGGCCGGTCTCGTAGTCGTCGCCTGTCAGGCCTGAGGCGTTGTAGTCGTCGATACGGAGGAGCACGAGCCGGTCCCGCTCGTACATGTCGCTCAGGCCGGCCGCGATCATGCGCCCGACCTTCTGGTCCTGTTGCGCGGCCGCCTCGTAGTGGGGAAGCAGGTCGTCCCAGCGGATCTCGTCGCGGAACCGGGCCAAGGCCTCGCCCGACAGTTCGTGCAGGGTGTAGCGGACCCGGACCGGCTGGGAGAGGTCCAGCCGTTCGTCGAGACTGTTCTGGGTCGCTTCCCGGGCCAGGACCTCGACGTCGGCCTCGAACGCGAAGGCAGCCGCGTTCCCGAACTCGCGTCCCCCGTCGGCGTGTCCAGGCCGGTGGTACCAGGAGACCGGTAGACCGGCCAAGGTGTCGGCGGTACGCGTATGGATGGTCCCCAGGTCCGTACCGAGCGCCTCGGCGATCTTGTTGATCGTCTCCTCGCGAGGAGTCGCGCGGCCCGTGATCCAGGCCGAGACAGCAGCCCGGGTGAGCCCGATGCGCTGGGCCAGATCGGCCTGACTCATGCCTGACTGCTTCAGCTGTCGGGCGAGCCAGGGACCGAAGTCCATGCCGGTGTCCAACCTCATCACTCCTCAGCTACGGCTTCGGCCATGACCTGCACGATACACCCCCCGTTTGACACTGACACCCCGTCCGACAACGGCCTTTGACAGCCCCCCTTCGCGGCCTTCTTTCTACTACCCCTTCCCTGAATCGAATGTCCCAGGGTGCCCCAAAGGGGCGGAATTAAGCGGATTCACCCCCTCCGGATCGTTCCCTCCAGGTTCACCCTGAACACTCGCCGGAACAGCGCCCCGAAAAGGCCTCCCTCGCCTACGGATAGGCCTTGTGGAGGCTCCTTTCGACCGTGTACCGTCAGAGCAGGGACGCCTCACCCGGCGCTATCGAGCCCTTTCTTCATGGGGCCTTGTTTTGCATGCCATGAATTATTTCAGAACGCCGGGGAGGGAATTCTTTTCGAAGAAAAATGCGAAACCTATTGCCTCGGTCAACCGAATGCGCTTCGCTTCTCGCACATCTCATCCGACTGATTCGCTACCGACTTCACCGTCCCCGAAGAATCCTTTCCTCCTGGCGATCGTGCCCGTCGAGCCGAGCACTTCCGCCCTTCTGCACGTGCGCCACTCTCCGTCACGCCAGGCATGCATCATCAGAGCCCAGGGGGGCACCGCCATGGAAACCACTTCGCCCGAGCCCGACGACGCGTACGACGCGTTCGGACTCGTCGAGCAGTTCGACTGCATCGAAGACCCGTACCTCCGGTCCGAGTTCCTCGATGCAGTCGGAACGACGCGTTCGTACATCAATGCTCTGCGGCTTCGGCGCGACCAGGCGGCCCGGAAGGCCTCCGCGCCCATCGAACCGGACCAGGAAGCGGCCGCGGGGACGAAGCCCGGTCGGGTGGACGGAGAGGGCCCGCAGCGCCGCACGTCTCGCCCGCCGGTCCGCACCCGCATCCTCGCCACCCGCCCCCCGAGGAACGCGGGCTCCGTCCGGAGCAAGCGCCGCCGGAACCGTAGGCGCCCCGAAATCGTCGTCATCATCTTCAAGCTCGACTGACCTGGCACATCGTCGGACTCGGAACTCCTATCGTTGAGCTGCAGGCCGGCCGCATCTCCCCCACTGCGGCCGGCCCCGGCTCCACCCGCGTTCAGCTCACGGCCACGGAACGGGAAGACTTTGAACAACCCCAATGTGACGGACAATTCGGGCGAGAGCTCCGTCATCCGGACGATCATCGATCAGTCGGCGCGCGTACTGGAGACGTACCGCGTCGATCCGGGGCTGATCCTGGAGCACGCCAATGGCGAAAGGCGGATCACTCAAGGCGGTTACGGGGACCGCCAGTTGTTCGAGCTCGTCCAAAATGCGGCGGACGAGATCGCGCACTCTCCGGGCGGGAAGGTCCAGGTCGTTCTCACGAGCTCGCACCTCTACTGCGCGAACGAGGGCAGGGAGGTCACGGCGGACGGGGCCGAGACCATTCTCCGAATGAGCGTGTCGAAGAAGCGCGGAGGACAGATCGGTCGTTTCGGGGTCGGTGTCAAATCGGTCCTCGCCGTCACCGATGCTCCTCAATTCTTCAGCACCTCCGGGGCATTCGGATTCGACCGGGCCTGGTCGTACGAGGAGATCCGGAAGGCCGGCGGCGACGCGGTCGGCGAAGCCTTCGAGGCCCCGGTCCTGCGGATGGCTCGCCCGTTGGACGTCGCGAAGGAGCGGGCGGCGGATACCGTCCTCGACGAACTGCTCAGCTGGGCCACGACCGTGGTGCGACTCCCGCTCCTGCCAGGAGCGGTCGAGCGGCTCGGACACGACATCCATACGGTCGCCGGTAGCCACGAAGCCCAGCGGGAGTTCCCGGCGCGCTTCCAATTGTTCTCCCACCACGTGGGCGCGGTGGTCCTGGAGGACCGTCGGGTCATGCCGCAGATCCGACGGGAGATCACGGTCGAGCACGAGGACGTCGTGCACACCATCCACGAAGCTCGCACGGGTAAGCCCGAATCCCACGCCACCTGGAAGGTCTTCAGCCACGCTCACCGTCCCACCGAGAGGGCACGGGCAAGCGCGGGCGAGATGCACGATCGGGGAACGATCGACGTCTCGTGGGCCGTCCCCGCGTACACCGGGGACACGGTCCTCACCGTCCCCAGGGGGCGAGGAGAATTCTGGTCGTTCTTCCCCACCAAGTACCCCATGACCTTGGCCGGCATCCTCAACGGAGCCTGGAAGACGAACGAGGACAGGCAGAACCTCCTCGACTCCAGTCCGTTCAACGAGGAGATCATCCAGGTCGCCGCGAGACTGGTCGTCGAATCGCTGCCGCAGCTGGCACCGGCCGAGGACCCAGGTGCCTACCTTCCTCTGCTGCCCGGTCGCACCAGGGAGTCCGAGACCCTCAACTGGGCCGACAGGTATCTCACCGAGCAGATCTGGAAGCTGGCCGCCCAACTTCCGTCGCTTCCCGACCAGGACGGTGTCCTCCGGGTGCCCCGTGAGTTGTGCGTCCATCCCGCCCCGGTGGGGAAGGCGCCTCTCAAGCTCGACTGGCTCCGGATGTGGAACAGCTACCCCGGTCGCCCGTCGAACTGGGTCCACCCCTCCGTGGAGGCCGCGGAGTTCCGCCCCGGCAAGGTGGGGCACATCCTGGAGCAGACGAGACAAGGGCGGGCGACCGTCCGTGAGTGGTTGGAGGCCCTGGTCACCGACGGTACGGCTGAGGCATCCGCCGTTGCCATCCGCATCTTCGCCGCGATGGTCCGCGAAGGTTCGCCCTTCGCGGCCGAGGCCCGATCGGCCCGCATCGTGTTGACCGAGGAGAGCGGGTTGGTCCCCGCCGTCGTGGGCAAGGTCTTCCGCCGGGCCGTCCAGGACGGGCTCCGGGACGGGACGACATACGTCGCCTCCGCGCTTTCCGAGGACGAGTCGCTCATCAGCGATCTCAATGCCATCGGCATCCGGGAGGCGGACTCCCGAGGGCGTTTCATCGGTGTCCTGGAACAGGGCTTCACCGGCTACGGCCCCCAGGACTGGGCACGGTTCTGGGAACTGTTCCACAGCGCGGGTGGCAGCCAGGTGAGCGGCGAGGTGATCAGCCGCGTCCCCGACCCGATGGCGACGCTCCACGTGCGCACGGTGGACGGGCGCTTCCACCGCATGCGGGACTGCCTCCTCCCCGGCGGCGTGGTGCCTGCCGACGGCAGTCGGGACGGCTCGGTCGCGGTGGACCTGGACTTCCACTCGGACGACCGGATGGTCTTCCACGAGTTCGGGCTGCGAGCGACACCCACCGCCGGTCACCGGCCCTCGGCGGACGAAGCATGGTTCGCCGAGTACTCGACGGCGATCTACGACAGCTACTGCCGCACGTTGAGCAGTAACGCGGCCCGCCCGTCCTTCAACAGGCTCAAGCTGGAGGGGGCCCCCATCGGCGGGCCGCTGCATCTCCTGGAGCGTTTGTCGGACGAGGGCCGAGCCGCCTTCGTGAAGGCGCTGCCCGACGCGAGCGTCGTCGACACCTGGACCATGCAGTTCGGCGCCCAGTTGGCCACGCGCAAGACCATCCACTCCCCGCTGCGTTGGATGCTCGGCCGAGTCGGCCGGGTCCCCACCTCCCAGGGCATCGTCCTGGTCTCCGATGCGGTGGGCCCCCAGCTGCAGGCGTACGCCGATGTTCTCCCCGTCGCCGACATCAGCGCGGAGAAGGCCCGCAAGCTGCACCTGCCGACCGTGGTGGACGACGTCCCCGCCAGGCAGTGGGTCAGCCTCCTCGAACAACTCGGCACCAGCGACGACGACACCTTCGTGGGCCGTACGTACGTGATGCTGACACGACTCGGAGTCGACTTCCCGGAAGGGGAACTCACCCGCTGCCGGATCGGCTCGGATTGGTCCACGCAGGAGGACGAGAAGATCGCTGTCGCGGCGTCCGAGGCGGAGTACCGCACGCTGCGAGCGGAGCAGATCCCCGCGCTGCTGGCGGGCAGCCCCGAGGACGCGGCTCTGCTCGTCAAGACCTGGGGCATGTTGCGCTACGCCGAAGTCATCAGCAGGGAGACGCGTCACGTAGGGATCGGCGAGCCGACACTCCTGCGCGACGAGTTCCCCACGCTTCGCCAACGAATCGGAAACGTGGTCAACAAGTACCAGCTGCAGCGCTGCTCGGAGCTTGAGGAAGTGACCCGAACCCCCCAGGGGGCGACGCCCCATCCTCGTAGCAGCGCGCTCCAGGGCGACACCGTCCTCGTCCTCGAACCGGTGGACAGGCTCGCGGCTCTCATGGCGGTCGACCACGAGTTGCGCTGGGGACTCAAGGAGACGGGGTGCCGGGCGGTTCTCGATGCTCAGGAGCGGCAGGAAGCCGACCAGCAGCTTCAGGCGGCCCTGCGTCGGGTCCGGGAGGCGGACAGCATCGAGGAGAAGCTGGAACTGCTCATCGGCGAAGCCGCGCTGCGGGCCGGACTGCCGCCCGGCCTCCTGGAGAGCGAGCGGGCGGAGTCGGGCGATGTCGAGCCGTCGGCCCGCCGGATCGCGCGGATGGCGTACAACGCCCATGGTGACGGCGTGCTGCAGATGCACACCCGCGACCTGCTGGCCGCCTACCCGAGCCATGCGCCGTCGAGCTTCACCGGCTCCTCGCCGGCGGTGAAGTTCGTCGCCGACTTCGGCTTCCCCGATTCCTTCGCCGGGACCAGGACGCCGTCGCTCCCGCCGAGGGTCGAGGTTCCCGGTCCCACCGAGTTCCCCCGCCTGCACGACTACCAGGAGCGCCTCGCGGCGAAGGTCTTCGCGATGCTCGACCGGTTCGCACCGCAGCGTGGGATGCTGTCGCTGCCCACCGGGGCGGGCAAGACCCGGGTGGCTGCGGAGGCAGTGATCCGCTGGGTCAAGTCCGTGGGTGCGCTGGACGGTCCGATCCTCTGGATCGCGCAGACGGAGGAGCTCTGCGAGCAGGCGGTCCAGAGCTGGAGCTTCGTGTGGTCGAAGGTCGGCGCGGAGAGCCCTCTCACGATCAGCAGGCTGTGGACCACCAACGAGGCCGGACCGGTGGGCGACCGCCCCCACCTGGTGGTCGCGACGGACGCGAAGCTCCGCAACTGCCTCGACACCGAGGGATACGCCTGGCTCCGGCAGGCAAGCCTGGTCATCGTCGACGAGGCACATGTCGCCATTTCGCCCCAGTACACCCAGATCCTCGAACAACTCGGTCTGACCGCAAGGGAGACTCGGCGCCACCTGTTGGGCCTCACCGCGACACCGTTCCGCAACACGAACGACGAGGAGACCCGGCGCCTCGTCCAACGCTTCGGGGGGCAGCGTCTCGACGACGGGGTCTTTCCGTCCGGCGACGCCTACGGGGAGCTTCAGGAACTCGGAATGTTGGCCAGGGTCGACCACCGGGAGCTCCTGGGCGGCACCATCGAGCTGAGCCACGACGAGAAGGAGCGCGCCGACCGGATGAGCCTGCTCTCGAAGGCGGCCGAGCAGCGCCTCGCCGACGACCACGACCGCAACAAGCGGATTCTGGAAGAGATCGGCGAGATGCCTGCCGACTGGCCCGTCCTGGTGTTCGCCACGTCCGTGGCGCACGCCAAGTTCCTCGCCGCGAAGCTCAAGGACCGAGGTATCACCGCCGCTTCGGTGGACTCGGCCACCTCCGCGGGCGAACGCAGGAAGAGCATCGACGACTTCCGCCGCGGTCGCGTTCGCGTTCTCACGAACTACGGTGTCCTGACGCAGGGGTTCGACGCACCGGCCACCCGGGCCGTCGTCGTCGCCCGGCCCACGTACAGCCCGAACGTCTACCAACAGATGATCGGTCGTGGTCTACGCGGTCCCGGCAACGGGGGCAAGGAGACCTGTCTGATCCTCAACGTCCGCGACAACATCACCAACTACGGCAAGGCACTCGCCTTCACGCAGTTCGAGCACCTGTGGAGGGCCAAGTGACCGACGCGTACCACGACAGCCCGCCCCTGACCGAGGAACAGCGGGCCGTGGTCGAGCAGCCCTGGGACGCCCGGCTGCTGGTGACCGCCGGCGCGGGCGCGGGTAAGACGCACACCTTGGTCCGCCGGCTCGATGCTCTGATGGGGCACGAGGACGAGGCTCTGGAGGCGGGCGAGATCCTGGTGCTCAGCTTCTCGCGCGCGGCGGTCCGCGAGCTGCGTGAGCGCATCGCTCTGCACGCCCGGGAGGCCCGTCGGGTCAGGGTGCAGACGTTCGACTCCTGGGCCTATTCCGTTCTGCGCGGTGAGCAGCCCGACCGGGACTGGGCCGCATTGCGCTTCGACGAACGGATCAGGGAGACGACCGAGGCCATCCTTCGCGGTGCGGTCGAGGAGAGCGAACAGGGATCCCCCGCCCACGTGGTGATCGACGAGGTCCAGGACCTGGTGGGTGATCGGCGGGACATGGTGGAGACGCTGCTGGACCGGTTCCAGGACAACTGCGGGTTCACGGTGGTGGGGGACGGTGCCCAGGCCATCTTCGGGTTCCAGGTCTCGGACGAGGACGCCCGGGCCGCGGAGACGAACTACTTCTTCGACTGGCTCCGGGCCTCCTACCCGGATGATCTGGTCGAGCTGCATCTCACCACCAACTTCCGGGCCCGCACCGAGGAGGCCCGCACCGCTCTCGCCCTCGGCACCGCGCTCAAGAGGTTGCCGTCGGAGCCTGCCGAATCCGATGCGGCGGGCGAGAAGTTCCACCGACAGCTGACCGACCTCCTGCATGCGTGCCCCGATTTCGGTCCTCTGGAAGCGCCCTTCACCGTCGAGTCGCTTCGGGCCTATCCGGGCACCTGCGCCATCCTCTGCAGGGACAACCGCCAGGCCTTGGTGCTGTCCGAGGCGCTCTTCTCCCTCGGGGTGCCCCACCGGGTGCAGCGCGCACTGCAGGACCGGCCTGTTCCGGCTTGGGTCAGCAACGTGCTGCGGGGAACCGGCGCCACCACGTTGGCCGAGGAGCGTTTCCAGGAACTGCTCGCCGCCGGTCCGACCGCACCCGTCGGCGACCGTGCCAGGATCTGGCGGTCCCTGCGGGGTGCCGCCCGCGCGCCCAGGGGGCTGATGGACGTAGCAGCGGTTCGGCGTCTGGTCGCCGAGGGACGCTTCCCGGACGATCTGGCGGCCGTGGAGCCCGCGGATCTGGTGGTCTCCACCGTGCACCGCGCCAAGGGGCTCGAATTCGATCGAGTGATCGTGGTGGAACCGATCACCCCCACTGAACTGCGCAAGCAACACAGTCACGTCGACCCGGCGGCGGAGGCTCGCTCGCTGTACGTCGCCATGACCCGTGCCCGGGACGACCTTTTCCGTATCGCGGCCCCGGACACCGCGCTCGTGCGCCGGGACAAAGTGACCGAACGTTGGTACCTGGGCGGGTGGAAGTCGTACATCCGCGACGGCATCGTGGCCGGCGGTCGGGACGTGTGTCGGGAGCACCCGCCCGGCACGGACGGCTTCGCCGACGATGCCACCGCCGTGCAGGACTACCTTGCGTCGTCGGTCCTTCCCGGTGACAACCTGACGCTCCGGCTCCAGCACGAGATGCCCCTTGCGGCCGACCAGAGCCCTCCGTACACGGTCTTCCATCAGGACCGGCCGGTCTCCGTCGTCTCGGAGCGGTTCCGCAGGGAGCTCCACACCTCCCTGAAGATCAACAAGACCTGGGACATCAACTGGCCGGTGGAGATCACCGGCTTCCGGGTCGACTGCCTGGAGAGCGTCGCGGGCAGCGCCGCAGCCGGCGCCCGCGCCGGGCTGGGCGACCACGGCATCTGGACGGTGCCCCGTATGTCAGGACTCGGGCGCTACAGGCGCGCCGCACGCACCACGCAGGAAGGCATCGCCGGATGACGGACGGGACCAGCATGCACGCCGCCCACTACGCACTGCGGGAAGGTCTCGTCGAGCAGCTGCGCAGGGACCTGCTCGGCCCCGGCTCCGCCGACGAGATCCTGACCCAGGATCCGCCGATCACCACGTACCCGATCGGGGTGTTGTTCCCCAGGGCCTCGGATTCCGAGTCCGAGCGGGTCCTCCAGGAGGACGCGGCCGAGAGCGAAGGCCTCGACGACACCCCGATCATGCGAAGGGGTCGGGACGTCGAAGAACCTGTGCAGGATCTCCCCGCGGCCCGGATCGGCGATCGGCGCCCCTCGTCCATTGGGCTGACGTTCGCGGTGGACCCGAAGATCGCTCCCCGGCTGATCGTCCGTACGGAGGCCGCGGCCTACGATCCGGTCGACGCCGAAGGGCGCCCGGTGGCCGCCGAACGTGCACAGGCCCGGACGGTTTCCGAGCAGAAGGAGCAGTGGCACCGGCGGGAGCTGTCCATCCGCCCCGTGGCCGTCGACGTGACCGTTCCCCGTCGCCGTCGGTTGGACGACCTCCACGAGGGCGCGACGCTGGACGTCATCGTGCGCCCGGTGGCTCCGTCGAGCGGAACGGTCACCGTGACCGTCACGTTGATCAACACACAGCGAGTGGGCAAGTACGCTCTTCAGGACGCCTTCTGCCTGTACCAACCCCGCCTGACCGTCACCACCGAATCCGACGTACCGGGGATCGTCGACCGCCCCTCGGAGCGCGGAGGACGTGATCCGGAAGTCGCGACGAGTCGGCTCCTGCACCGCCACGCCCCCACCTTCGCCGTGGGCCACGGGTGCTCGGCGGACTGGGACTGGACCCCGCCGCCCGTCGGCGCACCGAACGTCGACCGCGCGGCGATCACCACTGTGCGCAGCGAGTTCGTGCCCGCCCACGAGGTGCTGCTCACCGACTCCAATCCGGACATCGACGACTCGGCCCTCACCATGGAGGGTCTGGCGACCCGTCCCGAGAACGAGGTCCTGTCAGCTCTCAACGATCTGATGGCCGGCTACGCGGAGTGGATCGACGCCAAGGAGTCCGAGGCCCAGGCCTTCCGGGGCACGCAGCACGAGGTTCCCGCGCGGGCGCAGATCGAGCACTGCAGAACTGCCCTGGCCCGCATGCGTCGAGGCATCCGGGTCCTGGGAACGGACACCGAGGCGATGCGGGCGTTCCGACTCGCCAACCGCGCGATGGCCCAGCAGCGGAGCCGCAGCGAGTGGGTGAAGAACGGCCGGACGGGAGCCCCGGACACAGCCGTGGGACGGTGGCGTCCGTTCCAGATCTCCTTCATGCTCCTCTGCGTCGAAGGGATCGTGGACCCGCAACACGATGACCGTCGGATCGCCGACCTGCTCTGGTTCCCCACCGGAGGTGGCAAGACCGAGGCGTACCTCGGCCTGATCGCCTTCACGACCTTCCTACGGCGCATGCGGCTCAAGGAGCGGGGCGGGGGCGTGACGGTCCTGATGCGCTACACCCTGCGGCTGCTCACCCTGCAGCAGTTCGAGCGTGCCGCCTCTCTCATCTGTGCCATGGAACGCATCCGTCTCGGCGACGAGCGGACGCTGGGGACGGAGACCATCTCCATCGGCATGTGGGTGGGCCAGTCCGCCACGCCCAACAAGTTGTCGGTCGCCGAGGAGAGCCTCGTGGAGCTCCGGAAGGAGAAGGAACTCCAGGAGAAGAACCCGGTTCAACTGCACGCGTGTCCCTGGTGCGGCACCCGCATCGACGCGAACCAGTACGAGGTCGACGAAGACGCGAAGCGGATGTACGTCCGCTGCCCCGACACGTGGTGCGACTTCCGCGACGGCCTGCCGGTCCACCTGGTCGACGAAGCCGTCTACGACGCACGTCCGACGCTGGTGATCGCCACCGTCGACAAGTTCGCCGCCATGCCGTGGCGCGAGCAGACAGCCGCGCTGTTCAACCGTGATCGTGAGGACGGCACCCCGCCGCCCGAGCTGATCGTCCAGGACGAGCTCCACCTCATCTCCGGCCCGCTCGGAACTCTCACCGGGCTGTACGAGACGGCGGTGGACCTGCTCGCCGACGAGCCCAAGGTCATCGCGTCGACGGCGACGATCCGGAGGGCGTCCGAGCAGGGCAACAAGTTGTTCGCACGCGATGTAGCCCAGTTCCCGCCGGCAGGTATCGATGCCAGGGATTCGTGGTTCGCCGTGGAGACGCCCAAGGAGCGCAAGGCGAGTCGGCAGTACGTCGGACTGCTCACGCCGAGCACGAGCCAGTCCACGCTGCTCATCCGCACCTACGCCGACCTGCTCCATCGGGCCGCGCAGGGCGCCGGCAGCGATCAGGACCGTGACGCCTACTGGACGCTCGTGGGGTACTTCAACAGCCTCAGGCTGTTGGCCGCGGCGGAACTGCAGGTCCACGACGACGTCGACGCGTATCTCGGCTACCTGGCCGGCCGTGACGGCGGTGTGCGGCGAAAGATCCTGGAGCAGACCGAGCTGACGAGCCGCGCCAACTCCAGCGAGGTACCGAAGCGTCTGAAGCAGGTCGAGCAGCGGCTGGGGCACCCCGATGTCGTGGACGTCCTCCTCGCCACGAACATGATCTCGGTGGGTGTCGATGTGGACCGGCTCGGGCTGATGGCCGTCATGGGGCAGCCGCAGACCACGGCCGAGTACATCCAGGCGACCAGCCGGGTGGGGCGTCGCCATCCCGGCCTGGTGGCGGTGATGCTCAACTCCAGCAGGTCTCGCGACCGCTCGCACTACGAGAGCTTCCAGCACTTCCACTCCGCGCTGTACCGCGAGGTGGAGTCGACCAGCGTGACCCCGTTCTCCTCCCGTTCCCGCGAGCGGGGCCTGCACGCCGTCGTCGTCGCACTCGCCCGGATCCTGATCCCCGCAGCCCGTCCGAACGACGGCGCGGGCCGGATCGACGAGTTCCGCGACGAGCTGGACCGGGTCGTCCGGACGACACTGTTGGCCCGGGTCGAAAAGGTCGACAGGGACGAGTACGAAGCGACGGCCGCCGCCTACGACGAATTCGTCGACTGGTGGTCGAATCTGGCCGCCTCCCACGGTGACCTGCTCTACGAGCCGAAGCGAGGGCGGCGGACACCGTCACTCCTCTGCGGGTTCGACGATGTCGCTGCCGAGGAAGATGCCTGGCAAACGCTGTGGAGTCTGCGTGATGTCGACGCCGAGTCCGGCCTGTTCATGGAGGCAACCCGATGACCCCTCCCCCTGCTCGACGGCGCCGGACCGGAGCCCCGGAGCGTAGCTACCCCCGGCGTGGTTCCGTCCGCCGTGCCCAGATGATCACGACCTACGGGGTCGGGTCACTGGTCGCTGTGGACAACGAATCGTTCATGGTGGCCGGGACCGACTCCTGGAACATCAGCGACGCTCCGACCATCTTCGAGCACCGGCTGGCCCGGGTGCTGGGCGTGAAGTCGTTCCGTCTGCCTCCCGCGTCGGACGACACGAGCAAGGACGGTGTGCACGTCCGCCGCTTCCCTCTGTGGCACTCGTGCCCGAAGTGCGAAACCCTCCAGCACGTGCGGAAGTTCAACTCCCCGGCGGGGAAGAACGAATGCGGTGAATGCGAGGAGGATCTCGTTCCCTCGCGCTTCGTCATGGCCTGCGGAAAGGGCCACATCGACGACTTCCCCTACTGGAAGTGGGCGCACCGCAAGAATCGGCAGGAGGGCGAGGCCGGCCTCTGCGGCGGGGAGATGCGGCTGCGCACCAGCGGAAAGACGGCATCTCTGCGTTCGATCCTCATCTCCTGCACCTGCGGAGTTCCTGAGGTGTCGATGGAAGGTGCGTTCAGCAGCTCGGCTCTGTCGGACCTGAGGGTCTTCTGCAGCGGCAGGCGCCCCTGGTTGAAGGACGCGCCGATCGACCACTGTTCGGAGCGACCTCGCACCTTGCAACGCGGTTCCTCCGTCGCCTGGCAGCCCATCGTGCGGACGGCGTTGTCGATTCCGCCGTACAGCGACGAGCACTTCACCAAGCTCGAAGCCCGGCTGGACGACCTGAGGGAGATGTACGAGGCAGGTGACGAGCACGGGATTCGGGTCTACCTCAAGGTGCTCGGTCTGGAGAAGAACTACGATTTCTCTCCCGCCAAGGTGATCGCCCTCCTCGCCACGGAGAACCAGGAGGACAAGGGATCCGACGAAGAGGTCACCGTGGACAGCGCATTCGTCAGGCTCCGGAAGCAGGAGTACGAGCGCCTCATCGCAGGGCAACCCGAGAGCGAGACCAGCCGCCAGGACCAGTTCGTCTGCGAGCATCCCCTGTCCTCACCGACCGTGCTGACCCCCTACGGAGTGGCCGGTCCGATGCTGGTGAAGCGACTGCGGGAGGTCCGTGCCCTGAAGGCCTTCTCCCGGGTCGAGACCCCTGAGACCCGCACGGACGTCCACGAAGCCGCGCTCTCCCTGAAGGAGCTGGACTGGCTGCCCGCGATGGAGGTACAGGGCGAAGGCGTCTTCCTCCGGCTCGACGAGGAACGGCTGGACTCCTGGGCCCGGAGCGTCGCAGTGGCGGCACGCGCGGACCGCATCAGGAGCAACCACACTCGCATGATGCGCGATCGCGCCAAGGACCCGGACTGTGTGCCCGATTCACCCGCATCCCCACGGATGGTTCTGCTCCACACCCTGGCGCATGCGCTGATCAACGAGTGGAGCCTCGACGGGGGCTACCCGGCTGCCTCTCTGCGGGAGCGGCTGTACGCGAGCGACACCATGGCGGGCATTCTCATCTGCACCGCGACGAGCGACTCCGCCGGCAGCCTGGGTGGCCTGGTGGCGCAGGGTGAGCCCAGCCGTCTCAAGAAATCACTGGACTCCGCCCTCGACAGGGCGCGTTGGTGCTCCGCAGATCCCCTCTGCATCGAGTCCGAGGGAAGCGGTGTCGGAGGGATCAACATGGCGGCCTGCCACGCCTGCGTCTTGCTCCCGGAGACCAGCTGCGAACACAACAACGGACTCCTGGACCGGGCGCTCCTGATAGGCACGCCGGAAGATCCCTCCATGGGGTTCTTCAGTGAAGCACTGGGGCACTGACTGCACGACGGGGGTGGTCGGTCGATGGGTGGCCGGCCACCCGAGGAGCGACGCAGGCGCAGGCGCGGGACACGGTGCCCCCGCCTCGCAGTGGCCCTGGGTCCGAAGCCGCTGGACGACCGGTCGGAGAATTCCGTACCCAGGTCTCCTGGGCAGGCCACACTGTCGCGATGGAACATGTGAGGATCGCCGAAGCGCTCGTGCGGAGCCGTTTTCCTGAGGCCCAGGCCGCCTTCCTGGCCGGAAGCGTGATGACACACCGCCGCACCCCTACCTCCGACCTGGACATTGTCGTACTGCTGACCGGCCCACCCGCCCCCTTCCGGGAGAGCCTGGTGCATGAAGGATGGCCGGTGGAGCTCTTCGTCCAGACGGAGGCCAGCTGGCACCTCTTCGCTGAGCGCGAGACGGCTGCTCGCAAGTCCCCGTTGCTGACCATGTGCGCGGAAGGCTTGTTGCTGGCCGACGTGGAGGGGCTTGGAGCTGCCCTGCAAGCAGAGTCCCGGGAGCGGCTGGCAGCGGGGCCGCCTCCCGCATCAGCGACAGAAATGGAAGACCGGCGGTACGCCCTCACCGACACCTTGGACGACCTTCGGGGCTGCATCGACCCGTTGGAGCGGACCTACCTGGTGGCAGACCTGTTGCAGCGTGCTTCGGAGTTGGCCTTGCTCACGAGCGGCCACTGGCTTGGTGGGGGCAAGTGGCTCTCACGACGACTCGCTGAGGCCGACCCCGAACTGCACGGACGGCTCACGGCAGGCGCTGCCGCAGAGATGTCCGGCAGTCCTGGTGAAGAGGGTGTCTTCGCGGACGTGGTGAAGGAAGTCCTGGAGGCAGCCGGCGGCCCCCTGTGGGCCGGGTACATCCGCAGCTAGGGCCGGTGCGGGCGAAACCGTCGTACGGAGAACGCGAACAGCAGGCGTGGCCGGGCAGTCGCTGCCCTTTGTCCACTCACACCCGGGAGTTGGCAGCCAGCCCGGCAAACGCAGACCAAGCGCGTGGAGAAACGGTCAGCACGTGCCCCTGCGCGTCCTTCGAGTCCCGGACCAGTACAGTCTCGGGGCGAACAGCGATCTCTACGCAGTTGCCACCGCCGCCACCGCTGTAGCTGCTCTTGAACCAGGCAAGTTCAGTAGTGCTCATAGCGCTCCTCGCATCTGCTCCAGCAGACTCGTGGTGGCTTGATGGCTCAGAGCCTGCGAGCGCATCTTGCCATAGCGCTGAAGCATCGCGCTTACGGGTTTCGGGTCGGTGATCAGCATGCTGCTGTCGTGCGCCTCGATGTATCCCACCCACTGGTTCTCGGCCGTCTCAGCCAAGGAGAGAGGGCCTTCGAAGCCTGAGTGGTCCTCCTGAGTCAGCGGCATTGCCTGGATCTCCACGTTCCGCAGTCGTCCCACCGTGAGCAGGTGGTCGAAGAGGGCTCGTGTGACCTCGTTGCCTCCCATGCGGCGTTCCAGCAGAGCCTGTTCGACGATGAAGCTGAACGTGGTGTTCGGCCGCTCCAAGAGCAGAAGCTGCCGCTCCAATCGAGCGGTGACCTGATGCTCGAACTGTTCCTCAGCGAGGGGCGGTAGGCGGTGCTCGAAGAGCGCCCGGATGTACGGCTCGGGTTGCAGCAGCCCTGAAATCACGCTGGGCTCGTACGAGTACAGCGAAATCGCGTCCTCCTCGATGGCCGCCCACTGCAGGAACCAGGACGCCAGCCCCACCTTCCGCGTCAGGCTCCTGGCTGCCGCCGCCAGCACCCGCGCCGCCGCAGGCCCCAGCACCTCCTCCGAGCGGTCGAGCAAGTCCCTGGGAGGGAATCGCTTGCCCTGCTCGATCTTGGCGATGTACGCCGCCGAGTACTGCA
>NZ_JAERUC010000096.1 GCF_016745505.1 Streptomyces silvae
CGCCGTCGGCGTTCCTGACAACTTTCCGGACACGGGGCCGCGCCCGCCGTCGTACACCGTTAAACGTCCCGGTCCGCCGTCGTTACAGTGAGGAACATGAGCTCTTCCCTCCGCTTCGACCGCGGGCACACCGACGATCTGATGGCCTTCCTGATGGCCGCACCCTCCCCGTACCACGCTGTGGCCGCGGCCGCCGCACGGCTGGAGAAGGCCGGATTCCGGCAGGTCGAGGAGACGGATGCCTGGGACGGCTCGCTGGGCGGGAAGTACGTCCTGCGGGGCGGCGCCATCGTGGCCTGGTACGTGCCGGAGGGCGCCGGCGCCCACACCCCGTTCCGGATCGTGGGGGCCCACACCGACTCCCCCAACCTCCGCGTCAAGCCGCTGCCCGACACCGGTGCGTACGGCTGGCGCCAGGTCGCCGTCGAGGTCTACGGCGGGACGCTCCTGAACACCTGGCTCGACCGGGACCTCGGTCTCGCCGGCCGCCTCTCCCTGCGCGACGGCACGCACCGGCTGGTCAACATCGACCGCCCGCTGCTGCGCGTCCCCCAGCTGGCCGTGCACCTGGACCGGTCCGCCAACCCGGAGGGCCTCAAGCTCGACCGCCAGAAGCACATGCAGCCGATCTGGGGGCTCGGTGACGTCGAGGAGGGCGACCTCATCCGCTTCGTCGCCGAGGCGGCGGGCGTCGATCCCGCGGAGGTCACCGGCTGGGACCTGATGCCGCACGCCGTCGAAGCGCCCGCCTACCTGGGCCGCGACCGTGAGCTGGTCGCCGGTCCGCGCATGGACAACCTGCTCTCGGTCCACGCCGCGACGGCCGCGCTGGCCGCCGTGTCCGCGCAGCCGGACGCCGAACTGCCGTACATCCCCGTGCTGGCCGCCTTCGACCACGAGGAGAACGGCTCCCAGTCCGACACCGGCGCGGACGGCCCGCTGCTCGGCACGGTCCTGGAGCGCTCCGTGTTCGCCCGTGGCGGCTCGTACGAGGACCGCGCCCGGGCCTTCGCCGGAAGCGTCTGTCTCTCCTCGGACACCGGCCACGCCGTCCACCCCAACTACGCGGAGCGGCACGACCCGACGCACCACCCGGTGGTCAACGGCGGACCGATCCTCAAGGTCAACGTCAACATGCGCTACGCGACCGACGGCGGCGGCCGGGCCGTGTACGCCGCGGCCTGCGAGAAGGCGGGCGTGCCGTGGCAGACGTTCGTCTCCAACAACTCGATGCCGTGCGGCACCACGATCGGCCCGATCACCGCGGCCCGGCACGGCATCCGGACCGTCGACATCGGGGTGGCGATCCTCTCCATGCACAGCGCGCGTGAACTGTGCGGCGCCGACGACCCGTACCTCCTGGCCAACTCGCTCACGGCGTTCCTCGCGGGCTGACCCCGCACCGTTTCCACCGTCCTCCACCGTCCCAACCGCCTCCGCGGACATGGTTGTTACCGGGCCGGGTACGCGCTCCGTACACCGGCCCGGATTCACCGGGCCGTCGAGGAGGCAGAAGTCATGGGACTCGGAGGATGCATTCTCCTGATCGGTGCCGGAGCGATTCTGGCGTTCGCCACCGACTGGGAAATGGACACCGTCAACGTCGACCTGGTCGGCTGGATCATGATGCTCGTCGGCCTCGTCGGGGTCTTCGTCTACGTGAGCATCGCGCGGCGCCGCCGCATGGTCGTGCCGCCCACCACCACCGTCGTCTCGGAGGACGAGCGCCGCTACCGGTGAGCCGGCACCACGGCAGGAGGCGGGCGGCCATGAGCCGGCCCGCCGTCAGCCCTGCTCGTCCATCCCGGCGAGCACCAGCGGCAGCCTGGACGTCCCTGCGGCGGTGACGCTGACGGGGACGCCCCAGTCCTGCTGGTGCACATGGCAGGCCGGGTACTCGTTCGCCGGGTCGTCGTCGCAGGACGCCGCCATCGCGGACACATGCAGGACGCCCTCGGTGACCCCGTCCGCGAGGACCAGGTCACGGCTCAGGTCCGTACCCGGGCCGGAGCCCTCGGCCAGCAGCTCCGGCGGGGTCGAGGAGACCAGCAGCCGGGTGGAGGGCCCGTACCGGGTGTCCAGCTTCTGCCCGGCGGGTGCCTGGAAGACCACGTCGAGCCGGAGCGTGCCCGCGGCCACCTCGGTGGCCGCGCGCTGGGTGCGGTGGGCCCGGTCCGCGACGCGCACGGCCTCCTCGGGGAGCCGCAGCCGGGTCAGCCGGTGCCGGGCGGACTCGACGACCACCAGGTCGCCGTCGACCAGCACCGCGTCGCTCGGCTCCCGCAGGTCCGTGGCCAGCGTGGTGACCTCGCCGCTCTCCGGGTCGTACCGCCGCAGTGCGTGGTTGTAGGTGTCGCTCACCGCGACGGAGCCGTCCGGGAGCGCCGTGACGCCCAGGGGGTGCTGGAGGAGTGCCTGGGCGGCCGGTCCGTCGCGGTGGCCGAAGTCGAAGAGGCCGGTGCCGACGGCGGTGTGGACGGCACCCTCCCGGTCCACGTAACGCAGCGCCGAGGTCTCGGAGTCGGCGACCCAGAGCCGGTCACCGGCAGCGGCCAGACCGGACGGCTGCGCGAACCACGCCTCGTCCCCGGGCCCGTCGACCAGACCTTCGTTGGTCGTCCCGGCCGCGACCCGCACCGTGCCTTCGGCGGGGTCGTACGTCCACAGCTGGTGCACCCCGGCCATGGCGATCCACAGCCGGTCCTCGAACCAGGCGATGTCCCACGGCGACGACAGGTCCACCTCGGTGGCCGGACCGCTGGTGGCGGAGCCCTGCCACCACTGGCGGCCCGTGCCGGCCAGCGTGGTCGTCACGCCCGTCGCGAGGTCGAGGGCCCTGATCGCGTGGTTGACGGTGTCCGCGACGGCGATCCGGCCGTCGGGCAGGACCGCGAGGCCCTGCGGTTCGCTGAACCGGGCCTCGTCGCGCCCGCCGTCCGCGAACCCGCGGTCCCCGGTGCCGAAGTGGCCCCGTACGGTCTCGCCGTCGGCGTCCAGCTCGACCAGGCGGTGACGCGTGGTGTCCGAGACCAGGAACCCGCCGTCGGGGAGGACCAGTGCCTTGCCGGGGAAGCGGAGGTGCGTGGCGACCGGCTCCGGAGCGACGTAGGGACCGTCGCCCCGGCGCAGGGTGCCCTTGGCGGCGTGCTCGGCCTCCAGCTCCTCGACCAGCTTCTCGATGGCGTGGGCGTGGCCCTCGCCGGCGTGCTGTGCGACGACGTAACCCTCGGGGTCCACGACGACGAGTGTCGGCCAGGCGCGGACGGCGTACTGCTTCCAGGTGGCGAGCTCGGGGTCGTCGAGGACGGGGTGGTGCACCTCGTAGCGCTCGACGGCGTCGACCACGGCCTGGTGCTCCGCCTCGTGCACGAACTTCGGGGAGTGGACGCCGATGATCACCACGGTGTCGCGGTGCTTCTCCTCCAGCTCGCGCAGCTCGTCGAGCACGTGCAGACAGTTCACGCAGCAGAAGGTCCAGAAATCCAGGATGACAATGCGTCCCCGCAGGTCAGCAAGGGTGTACTGCCGGTCGCCTGTATTGAGCCAGCCGCCCTCGCCGATCAGTTCGGGGGCGCGGACACGTGCACGTGCTGTCATGCCACCAGTCAACAGCACCGTGGCCTGCGCGCATTCCGGCGGGGCGTCGGGGAACCTGTGATCCATGAGACTTCTCGTACGTGAGCGACTGTTCGGCGTCGGCGACGACTACTGGATCGAGGATGCGGACGGGCGGAAGCTCTTCCTCGTCGACGGCAAGGCCATGCGGCTCCGCGACACCTTCGAGCTGAAGGACACCGACGGCCGGGTGCTGGTGGAGATCCGCCAGAAGCTGATCAGCCTGCGCGACACGATGATCATCGAGCGGAACGGCGAGGAGCTCGCCAAGATCAAACGGAAGCGGCTCTCGCTGCTGCGCAACCACTACCGGGTGGCCCTGGTGGACGGCACCGAGCTGGACGTCAGCGGCAAGATCCTGGACCGCGAGTTCGCCATCGACTACGACGGTGAGCTGCTCGCCCAGATCTCCCGGCGCTGGCTGACCGTCCGCGACACCTACGGCGTCGACATCGTGCGGGAGGACGCCGATGTGCCGCTGCTGCTCGCGGTGGCGGTGTGCGTGATCGTCCTGGCGGACAAGGAGCACGACAAGGACGGCGACGACTGACCGGCTGCCGGCATGGACCGAGGGCGCCGGTTTCACGTGAAACCGGCGCCCTCG
>NZ_JAERUC010000097.1 GCF_016745505.1 Streptomyces silvae
GGGTGGCGACAAGTTCGATCTCGAAGTGATCAGTGTTCTCGAGGTACGCGGCGTGCTGGTGGGTGCCGCCGGCGTGAGGGTGCCGGTCAGGGAAGAGGAGGCTCCAGCCGGTGCTGAGTGCCTTCTCGGTGAGGGTTTCGACTTCGTCGGCGGTCGGGACGTGGAAGGCAAGGTGGTTGAGGCCGGGTGCGCAGCGGTCGTGTTGGTGGTGGGTGAGTGCTGGTGACTGTTCGAAGACGAGGTAGGTGTGGTCCAGGCGCCAGCTGCGTCCGTTGTTCCAGGTCTGGTGGAGGGTGTAGCCGAGGCTTTCGAGGAGCCAGCCCCATTCGGTGGTGGCGCGTGGGAGGTCGGGGACCCAGATTTCGACGTGGTGCAGGGTTCCCGCTGGGGGCGGCAAGGTGGGTTCGGTGGGGGGCATGGTGGCTTCCTGGGGGCCGTCGGCTGGGTGGAGTAGGCAGCCTATACCGGGCTATTGCCTCCTAATACGGGACCGCAGGATCAGTCATATATCTATTGAATCAAGACAGTTCACCTTTTACATGACTGGTACATGGTTTTCGGTGGTATGCCCTGCCTGTGCTGTTGGTTCAGCCTGGCACCGGCGGCCGGGGCCAGGCGCTGGCGGGGAGGGTGTGGTGTGGTGGCGGTCCTGCTGTGCGCGGTGGACCCGCCCGGGAGCCGCCTTGCGCTTGTACGGAAGTACGGGCCTTCCTCCTACCAGGGAGCCGGTGAGATCCGTTGCAGCACTGGTCCGGTCTCGGTGGTGGCGGGCAGCAACGGGCAAGTCTTCGTCACGTCGAGTGTGTCGGACTCGGTAGGCGTTATCGATCTGACCCGACACCGAACGCTGAACGGAATCAAGGTCGGCTGGGCTCCCAGCAGCCTTGCTCTCGTACCCAAGAGCGAATACCTGCTGGTGTGCAACGCGGGCGCCGACTCGGTCTCCGTCGTCGACATCAGAGGGGCCGTGGAAGCAGGCCGGGTGGCGGTGGGGCGCGAACCGCGTGAGGTCGTGATGGCATCGGGCAGCCAGGCGGCGTATGTATGCGAACAGGGAGCGGGATCGGTCTGTGCCCTCGACCTGACGTCTCTTCGGCCCGGCCGCCCGGACGCCGTGTCCGTGGCCTGGCGCACCTCGCTCGGCCCGCACGCTCAGCCCCGCGCGCTTCTGCCGACGAGTTCCGGGCCGGCGCTGGTGTTGTGCCGCACAACAGACCGGTTGCCGGTGATCGATCTCGCCTCGGGCCACGTGATGGCCGAAGTCGCCCTGCCCGGGCCGGGCGGCGCGAGCGGGGCGGTGGAACTCGAGGGCGGGTTCGCGCTCGTGACGCTGGAACGGCTCGGGGCGATCGCGGTGGTGGACCTCATGGAGTGGTCGGTGACCCGGCTGATCCCGGTGGGGCCCCGCCCCCGGGGAATCGTGGTCGATCCGGATGACCGAACCGTGTACTGCCCCCTTCCCCTGACGGGCGGCCTGGCGGTGATTCATCTCGACGGTGTCGACCTGTCCAACGAGGACGGCGTGCCGCAGTTCGAGAGTGTCCGGGTGGGCAGCGCCCCAAGAAGCCTCACGGTGGTCCGCTGCACAGATTCCGATTCCGGCGCCTGGCCCGCGCCTGCGTGTCTCCCCCCGCGCTGACGGAAAGGCGGAACTTCATGGCCGGCCCCACCCCTCCCGGCTCGCAGCCTCCGTCCGGCAGGCAGCCCGGACGCCGGGCGCTGTCCGCTCTTCTGGGGCCCACGCGTGCGGCAGTGCTGCTGATAGTGGCCCACCAGCCGGACAGCACAACCAACGAGCTCGCCGAGGGCATCGGGGTGTCCGCGGCCACCATCTCCCACCACACGGCAGTCCTGAGGAGTTCGGGACTGATCACGACTCGGCGCAGCGGGGGAAGCGTGCACCACTCCCTCGCTGTGCCGGGCGAGGTTTTGCTCAGCGGAGGCGGGGGCGCCGAGCCCTGCACCTGAACGAACCCGCGCGCGTGCCCGAAGGCGACACGACTGGCTCGGTGTGGCTGCTGGGATAGGGGTGATCGCTGATGCGGAGACGCATTCGTTTTCACTCCAAGGAGGACGCGCCGGGGGGTTTATTTTCTTTCTTTGGATTCTCTTTTCGGGGCGCGTGAACGGCCGACAGGAGGCTAGGGTTGTGCGCCGTTTTTGAGCAGGATCGAATAGCTTGCCACGGAGGCGAGGGCGGGAACAGACTGTTGCCGTTCTCCAGAGCGTGCCCGCCCCAGATCGGGCCCGCCTGAGCTAAGGGGGGTTATTTAATGCCTGTTCGGGACGCGGCAGAGCTGAATGCTGAGCAGTCTGCCGGAAATTCCGCCAAGGCGACAATTTCCCAGATGTTTTCCACTCCGGTGGCTCGGATTTCGTTTCCGCATGCGAGCGAAGTGGGTGTCCCTCTGGCGGAGAGGATCCTGGAGCGAACGGGGGCGCTGTCCAAGGACTTCGGGTACAAAACGGAGACAGCGGGCGAGTTGACCCAGTGGGGCGGTGAGCCGGCTGTGAGGCTGACCCGCTGGGTGTGCGCGGCGGCGGGCCGGTTTGTGGAGTCATTGACGGGCTTGTCGTTGTCCGAGGCGTTCGAGCGGTCCGCCGGCCTGGAGGGCGAGGGGCACGGCGGGGGCCGGCAGGTTCGGGTGGCGGCCAGCCGCAGCTGGGCCTCGGTGTACCGCTCCGGGGACCGGCACGAGCCCCACTTCCACCCCAACACGGCCCTTTCGGCGGTGTATTACGTGGCAGCACCCAACCTGTGCGAGCTCACTTTTCTGGACCCCAGGCCGAATGTGGACTATTTCGATTCCGGTATTTCACTGGCCGGCGACAGTCACCGCACCCGGGTTACCTGCAGGCCGGGTGAACTGGTTATCTTCCCAGGTTGGCTGCGGCATTCCGTTCCCGCTTTCCATGAAGAATCGACGCGCATCTCGATCGCCTGGAATCTGAACTACGCCCTTGACTGAAAAACTCTCGCCGAGCTTTCTGCCTGCCAGGAAATAAACCCCAAAAAAGGGAGCACCATGCGGAACATCCAGCTGTTCTCGACGGACACCGACGACGGGGTCGTCTCGGTCGTGGCCAAGACCGGCCCGGGCGAGCACCGGACCGTCACGCAGATCCCCGTCGGCAACGCCCCGCGCGGCGGGGTGAAGTTCACCAAGGACGGCCGCGGCTTCGTGTGCAACACGAGCCAGAACACCCTCTCCGAGATCGACGCGGTCACGCTCAAGGAAGTACGGCGCATCGAGGTCGGACACGGGCCGCGCGGCATGGGCATCGTGCCGGGCGAACGCTACCTGCTCGTGTCCAACTCGGGCTCGAACTCGGTGTCGGTCGTGGACCTCGAGCTGAACGTGGAGCTCCTCCAGATCCCGACCGGCCGCGACCCGCGCCACATGGGCATCACCGCCGACGGCCAAGTCGCCTACGTCTGCGTGTGGGGGGAGGGCTACGTCAGCAAGCTCGACATCAGCGCGCTCTCCGGCGCCGGCGGAAACCCGGAACAGGTCACCGAGCTGGCCCGTATCCTCGTCGACCGCGAGGCGCACCCCTACAGCCTGGCCATCGACCCGTCGGGGCGTCGCGTGTTCGTGGCCAACACGCAGGCGGACTACCTCACGGTCATCAGCGTCGAGACCGACGAGACGGTGCACATCCCGGTCGGCTCGCACGGCGGGCGGGCGGTGGCCTTCACCGACGACGGACGCTTCGCGCTGCTGACGGTGGAGAACACCAACAGCATCGTGGTCGTCGATGTGGAGAGCCTGGAGGTGACGCGGAGCATTCCGGTCGGCTCGGGGCCGCGGGGTCTCGTGGTCGACCCGGCAGACGAGACGGTCTACATCACGAACTTCGCCCGGGCCAACATGATGGTGGCCGGCCACCCCAACCACGCCCCGAACTCCTTGACGATGGTCGACCTGAAGTCGGCGCCGCTGGACCGGGACGAGGGCAACTTCGAGTACGAGGAGATCTTCGTCGGGTACGGGCCGTGCTCGGTGGTGCTGTTCGACCTCGACAGCCTGCCCGCGGATGAGCGTCAGCGCCGTCTGGAGCGCGCGGACATCCAGGCCTGATCCCCGCTCGGGGGCCGGAGACCGCCCTCGCGGTCCCCGGCCCCCTTTTCGCCCGTTCAGTCCACCTGCACATGCACGTGCATGTGCCCCTCTCGTTTTCCTGCCCTCGTACGAAAGCAGAGCCTCGTGGCCGATGTGATGTTCCGTTCGCTCCAGCCGTGGGCGGTGGTGCCGGACAAGAGCCGGGTCGACCGGGCCAAGGCGCGCGAGGAGCGCGACGCCTACGCGCAGTCGTTTCGCTACCTGCGCGTCCCGCGCCTTCCCGCCGACTGCCCGCCGTGGGTTCTGGGCCAGGAGCTGGGATGGAGCATCCACTCGCCTATCTCGGTCACGATGAACCCCCTGGACGACCTGGGTGTCGCCGTTCCCGCCGAGGAGAACATCCAGAAAGTCGGCCACCGGCTGGGCCGGGCAGGCCTGTGGCAGCGCGGCGAGGACTGGCTGGCGACCAGGGACACCGACTGGCTGCACCTGGGCGACTACCGCGGCCAAGAAGGCGGCTGGGAAGGCATGTTCGTCCCCAACGGCCACGGCACGGTGGAATGGAGGCTGGGCTGGTCCGCCCGCGTCCCGGAGCACACGTTCCTCATGGTCATGCCGCTGCCGCTGGACGGCCTTGAAGTACCGCTGGGCGTGATCGCCGCGAAGACCGTGAACGCCATGACGTCCCGGGGCGGGATGAGTATCGCCGTGCGCCCCACACGCCCCGTCACCCTGCACCGCGGCCAAGTCGTCGCCCGCCTGGTCCTGCTCCACGCCGACACTCTGCGCGCCACCGCCACCCACACCACCGGCCCTGAACCGGAAACCGAGCCCGGGCCAGAAGCCACCACCGGCACGAACGAAGCGACAGGGACGGGAGCCTGATGACCAAGACCCTCGCTGTGCTCGGGCGCCGGCCCGTCGGCCCGCTCCTCGCTCTCGCCTTCACCGCCCGCACCACCGCCGCGGCCCTGCCCATCGCTCTGCTCCTCGCGCTGGCGGACCGCTACGGCTACGCCCGCGCCGCCTTGGTCGGCGGCAGCACCACCCTCGTCCTGGCCCTCATGGTTCCGCTGCGCGGCCGCCTCCTGGACCGGGCCGGACACCGGCACGCACTCCCGGTCATGGGCGCCTGCGCCATGATCCTGACCGCGACGGCAGCCATCAGCGTCGCCGCCCGCTGGCCTTGGTGGACCACCCTCCTTCTCGTCCTCGCAGCGAACATGAGCAGCCCGCCGCTGAACGCGGCGCTGCGTTCCTCCTGGCGCCGCCTGGTCACCAGCCCGCAGGACCTGAAAGCCGTGCACTCGGCCGACAGCATCCTGGAGGAAGCCGGCTTCGTCGCCGCCCCGCTCACCGCCGGAGCCCTGATCGCCTTCCTCGGCCCCGTCACCGCCTACCAGACCGCGGCCGCCACGCTCGTGCTGGTAATCGCCCTCTACCTGACCGCTGCCCGCGCCTACGGGCTCACCCTCACCAAGGCCCCTGCCGCACCGGTGCGAACCGGGACGGCAGAGCGTGCGCACCGGTGGCTGGGGCCACTCGCCCAGCCCCGCATCCTGATGATCATGCTTCCGCTGCTCGTCATGGGCTGCCTCTTCGGCGGGATGGGCATCTACGTGCCCGCCTACAGCCAGCACGAGCACGCCACGGCCCTCATCGGCCCTCTGCTCGCAGCGACATCCGCCGGCGGCGTCATCGGCGGCCTCCTCTACGCCGTCCTCCCCACCCACCGCATCCCCCTGTGGACCCTCTACCGGTTGCTGACCGCAGGGTTCGCCCTCCCCGGCTGCTTCCTTCTCCTCGCCCGGCCCCCCTGGGCTCTGGGCGCCCTCCTGCTCCTGTCCGGCCTCTTCGTCACCCCGCTGTTCATCAGCGCCTTCCTCCTGGTCGACGCGCACGCCACCGACGACGTCCGCACCGAGGCCAACACCTGGATCGGCGCCAGCACCGACGTCTCCAACGGCATCACCGCCACCGTCATCGGCGCCCTCGCCGCCCAACAGCACTTCACCACCGCGCTCACCGTCCTCACCGGCTGCGCCGCCTTCGGCCTACTGACCGCCGCACTCCTGCCCACCCCCGCCACACCCACCGGACCACCACCCGCCACCGAAGCCGTCACGCCCGCGGCGCAGGCCGGCGACGTACGGGCCGGCGCATGAACCCACCAACGCCAGCCGCCATCGACCTTTCGCCTGCCGAGGCACGGCGCCTGGCCATCGCCGCGAGCGGCATCCACCCCCGTCTCCCGCAGCCGACTGTGGAGGGCGTACTCGACCGGCTACGTATCGTCCAGCTCGACTCCATCAACGCCCTGGCCCGGGCCCACCAGCTCACCTTCACCAGCCGCCTTCCCCACACCACCACGGCCGCGGTCGATGCCGACCTGCACATCGCACCCCCACCAGTGGCTTTCGAGTACCCCGCCCATGCCCACGCCCTGGTCCCGCTCAACGACTGGCCCCTCTGGGCCTTCCGCCGCCGCGCATCGCGCCGCCGACCCGAATACCCCCCGCCCGCCGAACGCGACCGCATCCTCCACCTGATCCGCGAGCACGGCCCCCTCACCCAGCGCGAACTGCGCCCGGCCGGCGAGAAGGCAAGCGGTGGCTGGTCATGGGCGCCGGTCAAACAAGCAGTCGAGTTCATGCTGTGGGCCGGCGACCTCATCTGCGTCCGCCGAACCCCAAGCTGGCAGCGGATCATCGACCTCCCCGAACGGCACCTCCCCGCCCATCTGCACACCGACAGGCAGACCGACGACGACTGCCTCACCGCCCTGCTCACCCACGCCGGGCGTGCTCTAGGCATCGCCACCGCCAGCGACCTCGCCGACTACCTCCGCATCCCTACCCGCACCGCTACCCAGCACATCCCGCACACGCCGCTCCGCCCCGCCGCCGTCCCTGGCTGGTCCAAGCCCACCTGGGTTCACCCTGACGCCCTCATCGGGACCGGCCCGCCCGGAGAGCAAGCCGTGTTCCTCAGCCCCTTCGACAACCTGATCTGGAACCGGCTCCGCACCCAGCGCCTCTTCGGCTTCATCCACGCCCTGGAGGCATACAAAGCCGCCCACCAGCGCATCCACGGCTACTACGTCTGCCCCCTTCTGGCCCACGACCAGCTCATCGCCCGCGCAGACCTTGCCCGCACCGGACAGACCCTCACCATTCAGCGCCTGACCATGGAGCCCGACGCACCGCCCGAAACACCCCACCTACTCAACGAGGCGTACGCGCGCATGGCCACCGCAGTCGGTGCTTCTGACGGTGAACCACTGCCCAGCTCTGCAACGGAGCTGGGCACTGCAGACCGACGGGGCACCACTGCCCGTCGCGGACCGTGTCGCTGAGCGAGAAACGCTCGCCCACGCCCCAGGGGGCCACCCGGCCGTGGCGACGAAAGGATGCTGATGCCGGGGGCAGTATGACTTACCAGCCACCAGGGTGAGGTCACGGTCTTCCGGCCGTCCTGCACAGGCGCATTGCCGGTACAAGAGCACCATGATCACCAATATTGCGCGGGGCCTCGCCACCGCTGCCCTCACCCTCGTGCCATTGCTCGCTGCCGCCCCGGCCCAGGCTGCCGAGATCACCACGCTTGCCGACGGCGTCCAGGCGCTTCCGCTCGCCGCCGAGTCCCGCACCGGTTACCAGCGCTCGTCGTTCAAGCACTGGGTCGACGCCGACAAGGACTCCTGCAACACCCGCATGGAGGTCCTGATCGCCGAATCGCGGATCGCGCCCACCGTCGAAGCCGGCTGCAAGGTGACGGCGGGGGAGTGGTACTCGTACTACGACGGGCTCACCCTCACCGCGCCCGGCGGCCTGGACATCGACCACATGGTCCCCCTCGCCGAGGCATGGGACTCCGGTGCCTCGCAGTGGACGCCGGCCCGACGTGAGGCCTACGCCAATGACCTGGACGCCGAGCGTTCCCTGGTTGCCGTCACCGCGAAGACCAACCGCAGCAAGGCCGACCAGGACCCCGCCACCTGGCTCCCGCCGCTCGCCGACGCCCGCTGTACGTACGCAGCCGACTGGGTCGCCACCAAGTTGCGCTGGGGCCTGACCGTCGACCAGCCCGAAGCCGAAGCCCTCACCACCCTTGCTGAGACCTGCGGCAACCAGCCGCTCGCGTACGAAGTCGTAGCTGATGCCGGGAAGTAGACGTCCACTGCGTTCGAAGAGGTTCTGAGCGAGGCTGGCCCTCGTCCTGAGGGGCGGGCGGTCAGGGTGTGTTGCCCTCCCAGACCCATGGGCCGGCGGGACGGCTGAAGGTGGGTGCGTACGAGGTCCGCCCGCCCGGACCGTATGCGTCGGGCGGGGTGATCAGGTAGGCGCCGGCCGTGCGTTCCTCGGCTGTGAGGCCGGTGCCGTCCAGGAGCTGCCCGCCCAGCGGCCCGCCGTCCAGCGCCACGTACTCCTGACCCGGATGAGCGGCGTAAGGAGCGGTGCCGTCGTAGCCACCCCCGCAGTAGATCCGGGGCCGTGTGTGCTCAGCAGTCATCCGCTCAGACTGCCAGACCCAAGCGGGGGCCCGGCGGGAACAGGGTGGCGGCCGGGCCCCTGATCTTCACGGAACTCCCGATCACAGCCCTGCCGGTGCTACGTGGCGAGCGCGTCCTCGACGGTGGGGAAGATCCGCAGGACGGTGTCAGCGCCGACGACGCCGAAGAGCCGGATGACGGCGGGGGAGGGGGCAGCGATGCGTAGGTCGGCCTCGCTGTGGGTGCTCAGGACCAGCCTGAGGAACATGGAGTCGCCGAAGGTGATGCCGCTGGCGTCCAGGACGATGCTGTCGTGCTGGGCGAGGGCGGTCTCGATCTCAACCGCCAGAGGGTTGATGGATTCCATGTCGAGCTCGCCGGTAGGGGCGACGACAGGCAGCGTCGAGGGCCGCCGGGGAAGGGTGGGTTCATCAGCTGTCATGCGGCAATTGTTGTCTAGTGGTCTACGGGTCCTGGCGGCCACCCCCCGGATCTGTGGCAGGTCAGTGGGGCGGACCCTTGCGCGGCGGCCCTACTGGCCTGCCGTGCTCGTGTTGTCCCCCATAACCACCGCCCCGTGATCCCGCGACACTCGGAACGCCGGCGGCCTCACCCTCTCGGCCGTTCCAGAAGAGCGAGTGAGGACCTCCAGGGCCAGGGCGGGCGCATCGCGCGGCCCGGGAGGGTGAGGGTGAAAGGGGGTAACGTCGAACGCCCCGCAGTGACACGTGCGGGGCGTTCGGAGAGCGAGCAGGCCACGGGGGTAGATCTGCATCGCCTTGATCTAGGTAACGAGGGGTCGGGGGGCCGGTTACGGGCACGGTGAGGTGGCGAGGAGCGATCGCCGGTCCGGCATGCCGGCCGATGCGTGCGGGCTGGTCGCTCTCACGGGTGAGACCTCGGCCTCTCCGGTGCCCTGATGGGGTGGGTGACGTTGGGTAGGGCATGCGAAAGATCATGTGCTTTGCGGTATCTGTGATGGCTCTGGGGTGTCTGGGACAGGCGCCCGCGCGCGCCAGTGGAACCGCTGACGACGGGCCGGTCGGTATCGGCGTCATCGGGGAAGGTCTCAGGGTGCGGGAGGTCCGGGCGACCCTGACGGCCTGGGAGGCCGGTGCGCAGGCCCGGGTCAGCCTCTGGCAGGGTGGTAGCTGGGTCCGGATGGTGCGGGGGTGGAAGTACACCGACTCCAAAGAGGCCGGCGGCCACCGGTTCGAGTACACGGCGTGGAAGATCGACAAGAGTTTCCCGCATCGCTCGAAGGTGTGCTTGGAGTTCAAGGGCCACGACCGGATGCCGTGCGTGACGATCAAGCGCTGAGGACCGTACGCACGACGACGGCGCCCGCCCCTGGTGGATCTGGGACGGGCGCCGTCGTGCTGTAGTCAGACAGGCGCCGCGCTGGGGCGGGGGGTTGGTGCTGCGACGCCCGGAAGCGGTTGGGGGTACCTCCAGGAGCCGCAGCGGGTCGGCGCTAAGCGGCTGGCTGGCTGAGCGCTGACCGCGAGATCAAACCGGTGGACCAGTCCCGCGTAGAGAGCAGGCACCAGCGGGACCTGTCCAGCCGCAGCATCACCGTGCGCGGCGTCTGGGACCGCGCCGTCGACGCCTGGATGAACGACGACGTCGACGAACTCGATGCCGTCTGGGGCGACATCATCGAGGACCTCGGATCCGAGTACGACGCGTACAGCAACGTCTCCTCGATCTGCTGGGCCGCCTGAGACCAGCGAAACGCCCCGTCCCCGGCATTGGAGCTGCCGGGGACGGGGCGTCTTCGCGTCGTAGCCTGCGGCTACGCAGCCGCGTACGTGTGCGCGCGCCCGCCCCGCCACTCCACCCACTCCGGCTGGTCCAGCAGCTGCTCCGCGTCCGGCAGCCCGGCCCGCCGCAGGAACTCCACGACGTCGTGATCCTCGTAGGCGAGTCCGGCGATCTGCCCGCGGATGGTGACCCGCCGGCCGCCGGTCGGGGAGGGGCGGTGGATGACTATCGGCGCGCTCACCTCTCCAGGGTGCGACTCCACGCCGGTCCCGGCACGCCAGGCGCGCTGGCGGCTCGGTCGCATTCGAGTGCACCCGCGCACGGGGCGGCGTGCCGTTCGCATCCGATATTCGAACACGCGTAGCATTGTAGGGTGCCGAGGACTGCCCCCGCTTTCGCCTTCCCTCAGGACCTCCGCGACGCTCAGCTCGCTCTCCTGGAGACCCGTGCCGCGTACGAGGAGTACGCCAGGAATCTGCCGTGGTCGGCCGAGCCGATGCCCGGGTGGGAGGGCCCCAAGCAGCTGCACTCCGAGTACCGGTCGCGGAAGGGCGAGAGCCCCGGCTACACCGAGGAGCAGCAGGCCGAGATCGCCCGGTTCCGGTCCGAGCTGCTGGATCTGTCGAGAGCTGTGACGACGCACCGGTTCTAGGGAAGCCTCGAAGTCGGGGACCTGGTCGCGGCCCGCATGGCGCTGAAGCACGCCCACGAGCCGGCCGAGGCGTAGCCGTGTCCGAGCCGGACCACCGGGAGCCGACCCCGCTGGAGAAGAACCAGGCTGTGGCCGAGTGGCTGGAGTTCCAGCTGCGGCAGGTGAGGAAGCGGATCCGGGAGCTCCAGGTCCAGGATGAGCAGGAGCGCCGGCGGCGCGCGGCCGCGTATGCCGCGCAGCGGTGGAAGATCCAGCCGCAGCGCTCCAACGCCACGGCCCTGCTGCACCGTGGGAACTGCACCCTGTACCCGACGGATGCCGGGTACATCAGCCGTGAGGACGCGATGGTCGCGTTGGCCGAGCCGGACATCCAGCCGTGCGAGATCTGCTGGCCGGACACCGGACTGCTGAGCTGAGCCGACGGTCTGCTCCCAGCTCCCTACGCAGTCAAGGCGCCGCTGCCCCCATGCGCAATCTGCGCAACCGGTCCCGCTGACCTGTCGTGGTGAGCCCGGGGCGACGGCGCCTTGACACCCAGATTGGGGCCGGGTGAGCAGCGGTCCGCCCTCACGAGGACTACCACGTGAACACCTGACCCCCTGTCACCGTGGGTAGCGCTCTGGGACGATGAGGCTGTTTCAGTCCTCTGACCAGCCGGAGTTCCTCGTCGTGATCACGCCGCGCCATGCCCTGATCAGCACCACCCTGCTCGCCGTCTGCCTCACCGCGTGCAACCCCGCCGCGACCACCGACCCCGACGACAAGCCCGCCAGTCCTACAGCGTCCGCCACAGGGGCGGCCGTGCCTGGCGCCCCTGCCGGCGGCAGCGGGACCCCGCTCAGCGACGCGGTCGCGCTGCTTCCCCTCGGGGAGGAGAGCCGGACCGGGTACGAGCGCGACTCCTTCCACCACTGGATCGACGAGGACGGCGACGGCTGCGACACCCGCCGCGAGGTGCTCCTGGCCGAAGCCGTCACGAAGCCCGAGCAAGGAGACCGGTGCGCGATCACCGGCGGGTCCTGGTCCTCGTTCTACGACGAGGTGGAGGTCAGCGACGCCAAGAAGCTGGACATCGACCACATGGTCCCCCTGGCCGAGGCGTGGGACTCCGGGGCCTCTGAGTGGACCGCGGACCGCCGTGAGCAGTACGCCAACGACCTCGGCAGCGAGCGGAGCCTGGTCGCGGTGACCGCCAAGTCGAACCGGTCCAAGAGCGACAAGGATCCCGCCCAGTGGCTCCCGCCGACCGCGGCAGCCCAGTGCACCTACGCCTCCGACTGGGTCGCCACCAAGCTCCGCTGGAAGCTCACCATCGACACGAAGGAGCAGACCGCGCTGGAGAAGCTCGCCGGCGACTGCCCGGACACCGTGGTGGAGTACGAAGTCGCCCCGTAACAACACGAAAGTCAGGGCGGGTCAACGAGGCGCCCGAGTCCGCTACGCTCGGTTCTCCGAGCAGTTCTCGGACCCGTGCACAGCGCGGACCGCAGGATCCTGGAGCCCAGCGGCCCGGGAGGTTTTAAAAAAACCTCTTCGGATGACGTCATGACGTCGAAACGTCGCAGTTGACACGTGAGTAATACCCCCACCGAAGAGGTTCGTACCTCTCGCAAGGGGCCCCTGCTATCAGGGCCCCGTGGACCTAAGGGCCTCGGTGAACCTGTACATCTCTCCGGTGAACGCACTGATCTTCGCGCTCGCCTGCTTCGTCTATCGCCGTACGAACAACCAGCAGCCCACCGCGGGCACCACCACGAACGGCAACCCGATAGAGGCTCTGGCCGCAGGCGGTGTTGCGCTGGCGATGCTCGCATTCCTCTTTGGCGTGGGTGATAGCCACGCACGCGAGAAGAGGGCGTCCCGAATGGGCTCGCCCTCTTCCCCCACCTCACGCAGTCCATTTCGACGCTCGGCCAGCAGGCCGTGCCAACCACTCACCCTATGACCGACCACTTCTGGGTGCTGCGTTTCGGCCTCGGTGGCGTACGAGGCCTGGCCAGTTCCAGTGCCGGGCGCCTCCCGGAGTCGCGGCCTGCGGCGGGGCGTCGTACACAGGGAAGATGAGCGAGAACCAGACGTGGCATCCGGGCGAGATCGTGCCGGAGAGCGGGATCTACGAGTGCGACTGCGGCGCGGGCCACCACTGGAGTACCGACGTGAAGGGGCACCGCTTCCCGCCTCTCCCGGAGGGCTGCTCCGGGGCTGCGTGGAGACTCCAGACGGACGCGCACCCCGACTCCTGACACCAGGCACCAGACCGACCTGGAGGGAGCCCAGTGTGGCCCTGAGGCCGCCTGTGGAGCCGATGCTCGCGCAGGCCCGCGCGACCCTCCCACCACTCGGCCCCGGCCGGATGGCGGCCCAGCCCAAGTTCGACGGCTTCCGGGCACTGCTCTACACCCCGCTCCGTACGGGCGACCCGGTGCTGTTGCAGATCCGGCGCGTCCAGGGCCTGGCGCTCGGCGGCACCGAGGACCCTGACGTGCGGGCTGTCCCGCAGGACCTTCCACGCGTCCGCGGCGGCCTGCCGGGCGGCGACCCGGGCGTCGGCACCCTCGCGCCACGCGGCTGCCCGGTCCGCCTCTGCCTGCTTCGTCAGCTGGGTGTGCTCCTTGCGGGAGGTGCCCGCCATGCGCAGCGCGAAGCGGCTCTTGCCGTCAGCGGCTCCGAGGACCCGAAGGTGTTCGTCGGCGGTCGCGGCGACCTCGGCGGCAGCCTGCTCCCGGGCCTGCTCAATCCGGGCGGCGGCCAGGTGCTCGTCCGCCTGGTCCAGCAGCACGTAGATGGCGCCACCTCGATCTGGCCCAGGCTGGTGTCGGCGGCCTCCGTCTCGGCGATCTCCTGGAGCAGCGCCTTCTCGGATTCCTCGGCGGCGGCCGCGGCCCGGTCCTCGCGCCGGGCGCCGACGGGCCCGGTCGCGATGAGCTTGGTCACCTCCTGGTCGGTGTGGCCGCCGTACGGGCGCCGATTCCATGCCCGCGTCCCGGCCAGCTCCCGTTCCTCGCGCATCTCGACCAGGCGCCGCTTCTGCTCGATAAAGCTACCGGGCCGACGTCCTGTTTGCGATGCTCCGCGACGGCACCTTCTACGAATCTCGGCCGACGGCCGTAGTCACCTGACCTGCTGGTCTGCGAGAGGACGACTCGCTCGGCCTCGATATCGAAGCCGAGCACCGGGTGGCCATAGTTGCCCTCCGGGTCCATCAGCACCGGCTTGCCCAACCGCCGCCCGATCTCCCGGAGGAAGCCGCAGAACACATCCAGTCGCTCCTGGCCCTGCAACTCCCGCAGGTCGACGTCGAAGTCGATCTCGTCATCGGCATAGAACCGGAAAATCGCCAGCACACCGGCAACCGGCCAGACCCGCAGATCGGGGCACTCGGCATCCGCCGGTCGGGACAGCACGGCCTCTGCCCTGGGCACCGAAAGCACCGACTCTCCCTCGGAGTACTGGCACTTCCAGCCCATTTCCACGACAAGATCGAGGTCCGCCTGCCAGTGCTCCACCGAGGCATCCGGGACACGAACATCCGGCAACGACCCCATCAAGTCAGGGTCGAAGAAGCACTTCACGTCATCCCACAGCAGATCAGCCACCCCGCCATGCTTCCTGGCTCACCGACCCGACGCACCCCCGTTTCCCTTGACAGATGCGGGCCTCACGCCGGCTCCCCACGCCGCTTCGCCTGCACCTTGAGCCACGGATTCTCCGCTCTGGACTGCGCGCGGTCCAGGTACTCCCGCTTCACGACGGCAGAGCCCGGTTTCCACCTGCCCTGCTTCGTCGGGTCCCCGCCGGCCTCCGCGATGACCTGGGCCCCGCCGCGGCGTAGCCCGTGGGCGGTGATCTGCTGCCAGTTCCTGGCGCCGGCCTTGTGGGCGCGGCTGCGGACCCAGTCGTTGATGGCGTCCCCGCTGACGTAGTCCCCGCGTTCCTTCGCGACGGCCCGGTTCTGGAGGGTGCCGCGGGAGGTCAGGGCCCGGAAGAACGCGCCTTCGCGGACGCCGAGGTGGTGGAGGGCGGTGAGCCAGTCCCGTACGGCTGCGACGGGGTCCAGGAGCGGGTCGTCCTCGGCGGGGATGTCGGTGTGCTCGCCCTTGGCCTCCTGGTCGGTCTTGGAGGACCGGATGTGCAGGGTGACGAAGTCGTCGTCGACCGCGACGTCGGCGATCGACAGATCGGCGAGCTCGATCCTGCGGTTGAGGGCGCCCCGGCCGAGGAGCAGCATGCACCGGTCGCGACGCCCCGCGATGGTCCGCAGATCGCACGTGGCGACCATGGCCCGCAGGAGCTCGTCCGTGATCGGCGGCGCCTTCCGCACCGCGGTGCGCTTCGCCCATGTCTTCCTGTACTCGTTCAGCATGCCCCGGGCCTGCTTCGTGCCGGGCTTCTGGTCCTCGGGCATCCAGGTGCGGATCGCGGACATGGCGGCGTTGATGGCGTTCGGGGAGCGCCCCAGCTCGATGAGGTGGGCGACGTACTCGACGTAGGTGGCGGTGGTGCACGGCCGGGCGACACGGTCTTCCTCGGAGCACCAGGCGGCGAACTTGTTGCGCTGGGACTGGTAGTTGGCGCTGGTGTTCCTCGGCGCGGACTGGTTCTCCAGGCGCTCGGCGGTCTGCTCGGAGACGTACAGGTCCCGCTCGGTGTACGTGGGCTGGTCGGCCTCGGTGGGGAGCCCCTGGCCGGGATAGAGGATGGTGTGCCGGTCGACCACCGGGCGGGCCGCCGGACGCGGCTGGATCGGAGCGGGGAGGTGGCCCTCCTCCACCAGCTCCGCGTCCACCACCTCCGCGCCGGCCTCGTGCTCCATCACGCTGTCACCTGCTCCTGGTCTGCTGCCCACTTCGCCAGTGCGCCGAAGTCGTCCGGCAGGAGGCCCAGGCGCGGGTCCACCCGATGCAGAAGCGCCGGAGCACAGTGGTTCTTACGGACCCACTCCCGGTCTTCCGGGCCCAGCTCATCGTCCACCCAGGCGAAGGGGCGCCCCTTGGCGTACGCGACCAACGCCCGTGTATTCCAGTGCAGTCGGCCATTCTGCTGCGGCGTCATGACGGGCCAGTCGACGAAGGGAAGCGTGGGTAAGCCGAGGTGCGGACCGATCCAGTCGTTCGCCTCGCTCTTCCACGTCGTCGCCCATACGAGCTCGTAGGGCAACGCCAAGAGGTCAGCGCCGTGGTCATGGTTGAGCCAGACCCGCAGGGGCTCGTCCCACGGGTTCTCCCACCCGGTCGGTCGCATGCGGTGGGTACTGTACCCCGCCGGCCGCCTCTGCGGTCCGGCAGCGTACGGATTCAGAGGACCGTCCACATCGAGCAGGAGCAGCGGACGCCTGTCCCCCTCGTTCCCCATGAGCCCTCCCAGCGAAGCAGCCACGTACAAGGGAAATTATAGGTGGGTGATTGCGAGATGAGTTCGCCGGACACTGTGCCAGGGGCGCATTCTGCAGGTCGAGTTGCGGAACGTGATCAGCTGCTCGGTTCTGCTGTGGGAGCGATTCCGAGGATGAGCCCGCATTCGCGACCGGGAGGACTTGTGACTGAGCATGGACGCCCGGTGCTTCGTCGAACTGTTTTGTTCCGGACTATCTGCCAGAGATGGGGTGTGGGGGCGGGGGTGGGCGGCGTCGGGCGCTCGGCGCTTTGGCCCGCCCGTGCCGCCCGTTCCGCCCTCTGGGCGGGCCAGTCGCCCACGTGTTGGTGCGGGTGTGGTCACCGGGGCGGTGTGGGGGTCGGCTGCCCGGCTCGTACTGGGCCGGCGCAGGGGTCGTGCCGGGCAGCCGGAGGGGGCGTGCGTCAGTTCGTCGAGGGGTTGACGGTGAGGGTGGCCGTGTTGTTCGTCAGGTCGGGGTCGAAGGTGCGGACGGCGGGTTCGTAGGCGTCGTTGTAGATGGCGGCGCGGGCGGTGGCGTTCGGGATGACCTCGTCGATGTGGAGGGTGAAGGGGAAGGTGTGGGTGGCGGGCTTGCCGGATTCGGTGAGGTAGATGGGGGTGTTGCAGCGGTAGCGGGTCTCGGACTGGGACCAGCAGGCGTCGGGGGCGGAGGCGACCGAGGTGCCGGCGGGGATGCCGATGTCGACGGTCGCGGCGGGTTCGCCCGCGCCGAGGGAGGCGACCCAGGCGGGGCCCGCGTTGTGGACGGTGACGGCGGCGGGGACGGTGTCACCGGCCGCGCCGGAGACGGTGGAGGCGGTCAGCCGGTAGTCGGCCTGGTTGACGGTCTTCACCGTGAAGCTGCGGTACGGCTGGAGCTCGTCGGAGGGGGCGGCGGCCTGGGTGAGGTTCAGCTCCGGGCCGGCCCCCGGGGTGAAGGCGCGGCCGGCGCGGGCCTCGGCGAGCGCCTGCTCGGAGTAGGGCTGCGCCGAATAGTCGACGCGGTCGAAGAGGGCCATGTCCTTGGTGCGGAACTTCAGCGGGAGGGAGTGGTACGAGCCGGGGGTCGTCCGCTCGTCCAGGACGCAGAGGAACGTACGGCCGGTGACGGCGTTCGTGGACTCGCAGTTGGAGGGGACGGACATGCCGAGGCGGATGCCGCGGGAGGTGAAGACGGTGAGCAGGGTGCGGTCGGCGGTGCGGTTGCCCTGGTTGCCGAGGACGACGGAGGAGTCGAAGGGCTGGTCGGGTGCCATGCCGCTGCGGTACTCGGCCTGGGTGAGGCCGAGCGCGGGGCCGTCGTTGACGGCGACGTAGGTCTCGCCCGGGTAGGCGTTCATGCCGCCGGCCTGGGCGGTGTAGCGGACGTAGCCGTCGTTGCCGTCGGTGGCGCCCGGCTTGGTGGTCAGGCCGATCCGCGCGGCGGGGGCGTTGGCGCCGCCGGGGAGTTCGGGGGTGGTGCAGACGGCGCTGGTCTCGTTCTCCGGGCGGCAGTTCGCGGGCCAGGTGACCTCGGCGAACGAGGCGACTCCGGAGGCGTCGACGGTGAGCGTGCCTGCCGGGACGGTGGTCGTCGTGTTGTCGTGGCTGATCTGCACGGTCAGCGACTGCGACGGTGCGGGGGAGCCGTCCTCGGACGGGCCCGCGAGGGTGATCTCGTACGGGTCGGACCAGAGCCACAGGGCGTCGGAGGCGGCCGCGGCGGGGGCCGCGGCCGGGCCGGTGACGGCGGCGAGCGCGCCGAGTGCGGCGGCGGAGGCGATGAGCGTCTTCTTCACGGGCAAGACAGGGGAGATCCGCGGATGGTTGTACGGGGGAGGAGGGCCGGTTTCAGTCCGCCGGGTCGGCCGTGCGGTCGTCGAGGATGCCCGAGCGGGCGATGAGGTAGCCGAGTTGATCGTGGCGAACACCAACGACGGGCTCGCCTCCGCGCGGGCGCGCGGCCGGGTCGGCGGGCGCCGCCCCAAGCTGACTCCGGACCAGGCCGAACTGGCCCAGCAGCTCTACGACGCTCGCGAGAAGACCGTCCAGCAGATTGCCGACATGTTCAACGTCCCCCGCTCCACGGTCTACGGACACCTCGACAAGACCAAGACCGTGCCCCGCCAGCCGAAGAAGACCGCTGCGGCGAAGCCCTGAAAGCTACCGGCGGGTTACTTGTCACTTGGTTCGCCGCTCGTTAACGACACCCCGACCGGGTCCGGGCCGTGGCCTGTCGAACAGTGAGCCGCTCCGTCACGGGCGGGACAGCAGCAGCGCGCCGGGGCGCAGCGGTGCGCCGAAGACCTGCAGGACGAGGTTGCGGTGGGCGGAGTGCAGAGTGCGTACGGCGGCCCGGGTCAGTCCGGGCTTGGGCGGTTCCTCGTCGCCGCGGGGGCGGCCGGGCTTGGTGGGGATCCAGAGGTAGCCGGGGTCGGTGCCTTCGAGCTGCTGGGTGATGCCGGCGCGGACCTTGAGCCAGCGGCGCAGGATGTCGGCGGTGTTCTTGTCGAGCGGGTGGGGGCCGGTGTCCAGGCGGATCTGGGGGAAGGGCCGGTGCTCGAGGCCGACGTCGGTGACGTCCAGACGGTGGAGGTCGGGGACGGAGCGTCCGGTCGCGGCGACGAGGGCGGCCACTGCGGCGGTGCGGATCGCGGTTGCGGCGTTGGAGCCGACGGGGCGCTTCACTGCGAGGGTACGCAGCAGCTTCTGGGACTCCTCGGGGTCGAGCCAGTCGCCGTGGTCGGCCGGGGGCATCTCCAGGCGCAGGGGAAGGCTGAGGTGTTCGGCGAAGGAGTTCCAGGTCTGGATGCGGGTGCGCTGGGTGTTGCCGGCCGCCGCGGCGGCCGGGCCGGTGAGCGTGTTGCGGCTGCGGGTCCGGCCGGTGGCCGCAGCCGCGAGCCACGCTTCGGCGCGGGTGAGGTCCATGAGCTCGCCGACGGGGAGCGCTGTGGTCTGCTGCTCGCCGAGCGCGTGCTCCAGGTACTCGTTGAGGAAGTGGGCGCGCAGCCGTCGAGTCTCGTACGCGTACCCGCGGGCTTCGAGCGCTTCGAGGAAGTGGCCGATCGCGGTGGAGGCGTCAGCCGTGCGGGTGCGGTTGGGGGGCATGCGCCCCAGCGTACGGATCCTGATTCCAATGTTCTGGATAACAGCAAGAAGCTACGCTAAACCTCCTTCCCCTTCTGCTGCAGCTTTCGTAGAGGTCCGTGTCGAACCGAATCGCAACATCCCGGTCCGGTACGGTCATCACGCCCCACCCTGCTCCTCGGAACGGGCGCCTGGCCCGCCAGGGATGGGCTCATGCTTCTTGCTGTTATCTCGGCGTTGGTCGGCGCCCGCGGGGAAGTCCGTCAGCAGCTTGCCTGGTCGGCCGGCGCCCTGTGATGGTGTCGTAGCGCGACAAGACCGCTCCACGGAGCGGGCCCCGGCGAGGATTCCGGGCGACTCTGCAGTTCTGGGCGGGCTGGAGCCGATGACAGCTGGCAGTGGGTTCAGCTACATCGCTCCTGGCCTGCAACGCCCCCACCCGGCATTGGGTGTTCCGCTGGAGTCTCACGTCAGAAAAATCGAGCGGTGTCGCCCCGGTTCGCGTCGCAGCTCATGTGAACGGTGTGCCGGAAGCGAGCGCGTCCTCGGGGAGCAGTCGAACCGGGGTTGGCTCACCGCGACCACCGCACCGGCGCCCAGGTACACAGGCCCACGCGTGAGAGGGCGCCCCCTCGGGCCCTCTCACCGCGGGGCGCTTCTCCCCCGACAGCGCCCCGCGGTGAAGGCCACGTGTGGGTCGCCCATCATCCGGATATCACCGTCTTTCTGATAATCCGCATGTCCTGCTGACATCATGTCCCGACGGGTTCGGCAGCAGACACACATGCAGCCTTCCGCGCGCGAGGGGGCATTGGTGGCAGACGAGACGTCGGCGATGGTGGATGTCGGTGCGTTACTACGGTCGCGGCTGCCGCTTGCCGAGCGGAAGGCCGCTCGGCGCGCGCTTCTCGATCCCGAACAGCCGGCTCTCGCCTTCGTCCGGACATGCGTAGCCGCCGAGGACATCGGCGTGCTGCGAAAGCTGCGTGACCAGCAGACCCAGGTGCACGAGCTCCTGGCCCCCAGGGCGGCTACGGCCACGTGCGTCCGCGCGTTGGAGGGTGTGGGTCCCTTTCCCAAGGACGAACCGGCCGCTGCCCAGGCCCTGAGGGCGTCCGCCGCCATGGCTCTCGCGCTGGTGGACGACGCCGAGTGCGCCGCGGAGCAGTTACGCACCGGCCTCCTGTGGCTGCGGCACTGCCAGGCGCACCTCCCATTCGCGAGCACGGCTGAGGGCTCGGGCGAGGCATACACCGCCCTGCTCGACCGCGCCGCCCCCGGGCACGCGGCCCGAATACGCAGGCTTCTGGCGGAGCTGGCGACAGACGAACGGGATCTCGCTCTGTCCGTGCTGCTGTCGTCGCTGACGCTGGACGGCGCCCTGCCTGAGCCTCGGCGAACAGCCGAGGTGAACGTCTTGTTCAACAGCGTCAGCGAAGGTGCTCGGGCGACTCTCTCGGTGTCCGTCCTGCCCGAGGGGCCGTCAGCGCTGGTGCCGGACCCGAGAACGATGTCGGGATTCCGTGGCGACTCCGATTTCAGGGGTTCTCTCCGTGATGCCTGGACCGCGGCCGGGGGTGACGTCGGCGGGACGTTGCTGTGGTCTCTCACCAGCCCGGACGGCGTCGTGGGAATGGTGGCCGACCGCTCGCTGGGCTGTGCCTTCGCCGTGCTCATCGGGGAGGCGAAACGGCAGGCGGGGAGACGGTCCCGACTGCCCAGGGTAAGGCGGCTCAACCCACGCACCGCGCTGGTCGGAGCACTCGACGGGACACCGGCCGGCAAGCTCGACGGAGTCGACGGCTACGACCGCAAGCTGAGGGCGGCGGACAACGGTCAGAACGTGGTCGTCCCGACGATGGACAGGAAAGCGGCGCAGGATGCGTGGCAGGGCGATGTGTCCGCCCGCCTGCTCGACGCCTCCACCGTCCGGGAAGCGGCCAAAATGGCCAGCACCGTCGACGGCCCGGGCCTGCTGCGCTGGGGCCGGATCCTCCTCGCCCTGGTCACGGTGGTCGCGACGGTGCTCGGCGGCGTGGCCTACGTGAAGTCGAAGGCGGGCGACGAGGAAGCGAACAAGGCCCTCGCGGCCGATCTCGCCGCGGAGGCCCTGTCCCTCCGGCAGACCGATCCCCGCCTGGCAGGTCTGCTCGGTCTCGCCGGCAACCGGGTCCGACCGGACACTCCCCGGGCCGTGCAGGCGATGCGGGACGTGCTGGAGACGAACACAGGGGTCCGACTCTCGTGGCAGGCGAGTCCCGTAGAGGTGGACAGCGTCGCCGTGGACGACGAACACGGCCGGGTGTACACCACCGGGGACGACCCGTACGTCAAGTCCTGGGACCTGCGCAGCGGCAAAGCGCTGGGGAAGGTCTCCGGGCAGGTCGGGGGGCTTGTTCTCAACGACGCCAGCGGTCTGCTCGCCGCCCGTGACCGCATGTCCGTCCGACTGTATGAGGCGCTGGACGACGTCCCCGTGCCTCTGGGCCCGCTCGATGCCCCCACGTGTGCCGGATCGGACAGCCGGCCGGTGGCCACCGCCTTCACCCAGAGCGGAGTCCGCCTCGTCGAGGTGCGGGATGACGGGACGATGACGCAGTACGACACCACGACCCGGGCAGAGACCGACTGTCGGCGCCTGGACGCGATGGGGAATCTGGGTATGCCGGGCGGCCGCCGTGTCGTGGTGGACGCGGCCGTCTCCCTCAGCCCCGGCGCACGTCCCGACCGCGAACCTCCGGAGGAGCGGGTGGTTCTCCTGCTGACGAACAACCGTGTGCTCTCGGTCGGTCTCGACCGTCACAAGGCCGCCGTGGAGATCGAGGAAGGCGACGTCCAGGGCACCGCCTCCCGGATCGGGGCGAACGACGAGCTCATCGTGCTGGCCACCTCCGGCGGTGTCCAAGCCTGGGACCGCGCCCGGCGCCGGCAACTCAGCTTCCCCGTCGGAGGACTGGCGGACACGCCCCATGCCATGGTGGAGCACAGCGGAAGCGTGGTGATCGCCTCGGATGCCGGAACCGTCCTTGTGCCGCTCGGGACGGGCAACGACGCCGCGAGCAGCCGCGGACTGGAACGGCCTCGCGGCGGCCCTGCGAACGCGGCTGCGGTAGGAGCCGGTTTCACGGTGGTGGCGGCAGGCCGCGGCGGGCGCGTCAATGTCCTCGGATACGGCTCCGGACCGCTCGGCCGCGCCACAGCGCCGGCTTCCAGTGCAGCGGCATTCGGTACGGACGGCCAGCTTCTGCTCACGTCCTTCTCGGAAAGCACGTCCGATGGGCTGTACACGGTCCAGCCGCAGACTCAGGACGGTACGTCCGGCGCCGACACGTCCGACTGGCCGCATGTCACGGACTATCGGTCCCAAGGCTCCTACGTCAACGACGTGGACATGAGCTCCGCGTACGTCGCCGCCTCAGGGCAGTACGAGGGGCGGGGCACAGTCTTCGTATGGCGCAGGGACGGCACCTGGCTACGTAGTCTCAGGCCGTCCGGCATCGACGAGAGCGACCTCCCTCCGGCCGAACGCGTCGTCACCGCGGTGCGGTTCGTGCCGGAAGCGGACCTGCTGATCGCACGGCACGTCACCGGTCCGGTCACGATGTGGTCCACCCGGACATGGAAGCAGCTTGAGACGGTGACGCTCGCGGCGGGCATCGGCTTGGAGGTGCACGGCACCCGGGCTGTCGCCCTGGAACGACCGGGGGAAGCCGGTGCGCGACTCGTCGAGATCGACCTGACCGAACCGGATCCCGGCATCGTCCGGACATCGCCCGCGCGGGGCGTCTACCGCTTCGACTGGAGCCACGACGGCTCACGCATCGCGCTGCTCGTCCGGGGGAACACCGTGCGCTATCTGGACTCCGGACTTCGGAAGACCGGCTCCCCGCTGCGGCTGCCCGGTGGAACCACCTCGGCGACGGCGGTGGCGCTCTCCCCGGACGGCAGCCGTACAGCCACCGGGTTCGCCGACCAGGTCCTCGTCCATGACACCGCCACCGGGCTCCAAGCCATGCCCGCCCTGCCCCGGACCGGGGACGGGGACGTCATCAAACTGTCCTGGTCGCCGGACGACCGGACGCTCGGCGCCGTCACCCGGTCGTTCCGGACCGACAACGCCGCCGGCCCGCTGAATCTGTGGAGGGTGGGCGGCATCGACTGGAACCGCAGCATCTGCCGATGGACCGGCGGCGAGGGGCTCAGCATCGAGGAGTGGGACGAACACATCGGCGACCGCCATCCATACATCGACCTGTGCGCCGAGGAGAAGTGACCGAACCATGCGCCCTTTGCCGCGTATCGCAGCAGTCCGCTCTCTGACCACCCTCCTCCTGCTCGCCGTCGCGGTCTCCGCATGCTCGACCGGCTCCGACGGCGGGCCCGCGCCAGGCCCCGCCGGGGCGAGCGCCTCCAAGGCAGGCGACCGGGGGCGGCCTGTGCTCGCCTTCGTCCAGCCGCAACGCCGGACGGTGATGTTGGCTGACGCCACCGGCCTCGTCTGGAAGGCCGCCGGCACGGGACGACAGGTGCCGACCGAGCTCGCCTGGTCCCCCGACGGCCGGCGCCTTGCCTGGACCGACCCGGCGGATGGCGGCACCACCGGACGATTGCACGTACTCGACGTCACCACCGGGAAGAAGGTTTCCCATCCGTGTCCCTGCCATGGGATCGGTTTCCTCGGAGGGGACGCCGTCAGCCTCGCGAGCGACGGCAGTGCATTGCTGACCTTCTCCACAGCGGGCGCCCCGCAGCGCCTGCCCCTGACGCGCAGCAAGGGGCCGTACGCCCAACTCGCCACAGGTGGCTCCGACGACGTCACCGTGTTCACGCCGCTCCCCGAGGGACCCGGCGTCTTCCGTGGCCAAGGCACGCTGGACGCCGTCGACCGTCAGGGGAGGATCCGTCCGCTCCTGCCGGCGAAAAGCCCTTCCACCCTCGCCCAGGCCTGGCGGGCGCCGGACGGCAAGGCCGTCGCCTGGGCCAACTCGGACAGCGGCGGCGCCTGCTGGACGACCTCCACACTGTTCAGTCACACCGGCGCTGCCGCCCGGCCGCAACGCCTGCTGCCGGGCGACTCCGCATTCCGGCAGGCCCTGATCGGCGACCAGAGGGCGATCACCTCCGCCGCCTGGGCCGGCAAGGGTGTGACCGTCACCTACGCCGGCCTCGAGAGCTGCCAGGCCCCGTATCCGGGGCGAGCGGTCTCCTACTACGTCAGGGACGGGAAGTGGACGTTCCTCGGCAACGGCCTGCTCGGCATCGCCCTCGGCGCCGACGGGCGCACAGCGCGGCTGCGCGGCGGCAAAGACGCGGTGGATGCCACCCAGGCCCGCACCGGCACCCTCGGCCTCACCTCCGCCGGCCGGGAACACGAGCTGGCGGAGGGGGTCTCCTCGTTCCTGTTCACACCTGCGGAGAGCGCCGCGGCGAAGGCTCCGGCGGCGGTGGCTCAGCCGTCGGCCGCGACCGTGGTCACGACCGACGACCACGGCAAACCGTTGCCAGGCCCCGTGCTCGAACTCGCCCGCCGGATCGAGGACGCCGCGGACCACGGCGATGTCGACGCGCTCGTCCGGCTCTGTGATTCCTGCCGGGAAGATGTACTGGAGTGGGTTCGTCGCGAGGAGGCACCGGCGGACATTCTCAAGGCGATCCGCATGCATCCGGGACGCAACGGCCCGCAAGGGATGCTCTACCCCGGACTGTCGTTCTGCGTGGACGAGCCGGGCCAGGACGCCACCTGCACTCCGCAGCACCTGCGGGACGTGGCACTTCTCGGTCTGAAAGCCGGCCGCGACATGGACTTCGGCGGGTCCACGTACACTCCCGCACCGGCCGGGGCCGTGCCGTTGACCATCGCCGTCGAGAGGAACGGAGCGGCCCGATGGACCGGACTGGCAGCAGGATGACCGCCTCCGCAGGAGGCTACGGCCCGCCCGTCCCGGCGTCGTGCCGCAGGGCTGCCGCCCAGGGCGGCGATCTGGCGGCTGCCGACGCTCCCGTCATGACCGGAGATCTGCTGGACGGCAAGAAGGTGCTCGGGTTCGCCACTGCGGTACACGGCGCGGCGGGCCGTCTGCCGAGCGCCGCGGACGATCTGCTGCTGCTCGAAGGCGACGGACACACAGGACCGCTGCCGTGCCCGGACGGCGCAACCGGGTCCGGCAGCTTGCCGGTGCGACGCGTCGGGCCCCACCCGTACCGTCAGTTGGAGCCCGGACACGTCCATCCCGCCGACGAACTGGCCCCCGGTCTGACCGCTGCCTTCGACGAACTCGTGTACGGGCCGGACGCCCCCCGCTACCTCGCTGTACTGATCGAACGGCTCACCGGCGCAGGACACGGCTTCTGGCTGGCCGGCGGCGCCCCCAGGGACCTTCTGGCCGGATCCCGGCCGGACGAGGTAGGCGACCTGGATGTCACGGGAACAGCACCCGCCGGCAGTTTCTGGGACGTGGCCGACCGCGTGCTGGACGACGAGGACGGTGTCAGCGCCGAGCACCCGCGGCTCTTCAGCCCGGACACCCTGGTCTGCTCGGTCCTGCCCCCGCAGCGACAGGGCCATACGCTGGAGTACCGCGGACTGGGCATTGGCGGTCTGCGCGTTCCGGCAACAGGGACGGACCTCCGCCAGGACGCCCGACAGCGCGATCTCACCGTCAACACGCTCCTCTACGACCCGGTGCACCACGTCGTGCTGGACCCGCTGGAGCAGGCTTTGAGGGACCTTGCGTACCGAGACGGTATACGGGTTCTCGTTCCTGCAGGAGCCCCGGACGACCCGGAGACCTGCGCGGCCGTGCTGCTGAGGGGCCTGAAGTTCCGGCTGCGATGGGCGTCGGCCGGCGGTGGCCGGGGCGGTGCGCGTGGTCCGAACGATACGGCCCTGCGGGACTGGGCCACTGCCCTGCCCGAGAATCTCACCGCGCAGCTGGACGAGCGCGGCGAGGCCGCGTGGCGCCGTGTGCACGCCGTCGCCGATACCTGCCTGCCGGCCACGCCCTCCCCCCACCTGACTGAGGTGGTCCGTGGGTACGGAACGGCAGCCGCAGCGCTGGTCGACCGGCTGACCGGGGGCGGAGGATGAACTCCGTCGCCCAGCAGGAGGACACCGTGGCCGTACACCGTCCACTGAGCAGCTGGATCGCCGTTCTGGAGCCCCGATCGCCCGGCGCACACCCCACCCTGGGAGTGATCAACGACGGTGACGAGCGGGCCGATGCGAGGGACATGGTCCGCTTCCGCACCGTCGCGTGGGTGCGGACGAGCGTCATCATCGACCGGGACGGACAGCCTTGTCGTGTGCTCGCGCTGCGTGCGCCGGATCGTTCGGTCGTGATCGAACTGGACGATGTCGGCAGACCGGTCGCCGTCTCGGCCGACGGGGCCGATCTCGTCGCGGAGCTCGAGGTGCGGTGGGCCGGTCTTCCCGCCGCCCCCGGGACGGTGGCACAGCTGCGCCGGGAGAGTCTCGAGCTGCGGTACTTCCTGCTTTTCCGGATCGGCAGGGAGACCGCGGCCCCCGCAGAACTGTTCCACTGCCTGCCGTGGGAACGGGTGGAGTCCGCCGCCCGCACGGCTGCCGCGCTGCTGACGCCTGGCGGCACACCACCGGTTCCCGCAGATGACGCAGGTCGGCCCCCCGGGGGCAGCATCGGCCGAGCACCTGCCGAGGAGCAACTACGGCACTGGTTCACCCCCGCCGCCCTCTCACTGGCGGGTCCGTTGTCCGTGCTGCGCAACGGACTGCTCGTCGGCCGAGCCGGTCCGTGGTTCTCGCGGGAGGCCGCCGCGCTGTTGACCGGCCTGCTGGCCGTGGAGCCGGCCAGGCTCCCCGCCTCCACCCGCTCCGCCCTGTCCGTACTGGCCGACAGGCTGGGCACCGATCAGGCACTGCGCCACAGCGCCCGCCTCGCGGCGGCCCGGCTCACCGGCCCTGCCCCTACGGCACATCTCGACCTCACACTGACCGCGCGCCTCGACTCGGACTTCGTCCTGCGCGCCTCCTCGGGCGCACCGCAGGAGACGGGCGCCCTCCTGGAACAGGGACTGGTGACCGCGGATGTGGCCGTGACCCCGGGCGGGGCAGTGGTCGTCGAGCTGGAGATCTCCCCCACCACGGACTCACCCGTGAGAACCACGGCCGACGACGGCCCGCTGTGCCACCCGGTCACTGTGACCCTGATCGGTGTCACAGCGCAGGTCGGATCCCAGGTGCGGTACTGGATGATGCTCGACAGGACCGACGAGGGGCTGTACGGCTTCCTCGCGATGCCTGCCCCGGAAGGACAGTTCGAGGTGGGGCTGGACGCACCACCCGTCGCGCTGCGTTTCCTCGACCGAGTGCCCCACCGAGAACTCCTGGCGTCCCTGCACGCAAATGAGCACATCGGCCCGTCCCACTGGCACACCATCATCGACGAGCTCCCCCCGCGCCACCCGGCCCACGCCGCCCTGGCCGCGTACGAAGCCCAACTCCCTTCCTGAGTCGACCATTCAGACCCGTCCAAGTGACCAGGACGGCTACCGTGTACGGGTGGCTACCGCAGATACACCAGCGCTTCCACCAGGCATGGGAGCGGACGAGGCCGTGACGGCGGGAATCGGCGCCGACGCTCGTCGACGTGCGATCCACGCCGAATTCCGGCGGCTGGAGGAGAGCGCCACCTACAGTGCCCAGACCCAGTTCGAGGAAGCGAAGCGCTGGCGGGCCCTGCACTGGGCCCTGGGCGTGCCCGCCACGCTGCTGGCAGCGGTCGCCGGGACCACGGCACTGGTGGAGTCCTCCGGAGCCACTGCCGCAGGCATCCTGGCCCTGCTCTCCGCCGGACTGGGCGCCGTGCTCACCACGGTCAACGCGCCCCAGCGCGCCGGACAGGCGGCCGCCTCCGCCAATGCCTACCTGGAGATCCAGACGGCTGCCCGGCAGCACCGGGAGATCGATCTACCTGACTGGCCCCACGCCGAGGCGCGCGAGGCGCTCGCGGCGTTGACCGCCCGCCGCGACGAGCAGAACAGCAAGGCGGACGTGCCCAGCCGGCGCGCCTACCGCAAGGCCCAGGCCAATGTGCGGATGGGTACGCAGACGTACGCGGTCGACGAGAACGCGGGCTGACGCCCCCGGCGCCGGCTGCACCGATGGCACGTCCTGGTGCGACTGGGCAGCCACATAGCCCGGGTCTCGCGAAACCGGGCCCGCGATGAGCTTGTCGGTCTCGGTGATCTTCTCGTTGAGGGCCGTCACGAGCGACGAGCAGGCCGAGGCGTACGGGACGTTCGCCGAGGAGCCGACGAGGCCCGAGCTGGAGCGGTTCTTCTTCCTGGACGACGTGGACCGGGACCTGATCGCCCTGCGGCGGACGGAGCATCACCGGCTCGGCTTTGCGCTCCAGATGTGCACGGTTCGGTACGTCGGTCTGTTCCTGGAGGACCCGCTCGCGGTGCCGTGGCCGGTGGTCGAGCACCTGGCCGTGCAGCTCGGCATCGAGGACCCGTCCGTGGTCAAGCGGTACACGGAGCGGCGCCAGACGCTGTACGACCACGCGTGGGAGATCCGGGACGCCTACGGCTACCACCCCTACGACGACGCCGAGTGGTCCCGGCGGTTCCGCACGTTCCTGCACGGGCGGGCGTGGACACACGCCGAGGGCCCGAAGGCGCTGTTCGACCACGCGGTGGGCTGGCTGCGCCGTCATCGGGTGCTGCTGCCCGGGGTGTCGGTGCTGGCTCGGCCATCGGAGGTGCGGAAGGTTGCGGACAAGCGGCTGCACGCCACGGTCGCGGGCGCCGCCCGCCGCGCGGACCCGGCGCTGCCCGGGGATCTGGTGGCGACGCTGAAGACGCCGGAGGGCTCGCGGTTCTCGGAGCTGGAGCGGCTGCGCCGGCCGCCGACGCGGACGACGGGCACGGCGTTCGCCCGTGCGCTGGAGCGGGTGGACGAGATCGGCGCGTACCGGCTCGGCCGGTTGAGGCTGTCGCAGATCCCGCCGAACCGGATGGCGGCGCTGGCCCGGTACGCGCTGGGGTCGAAGGCGCCGCTGCTGGAGCGGGCGCAGGAGCCGAAGCGCACGGCGATGCTCACCGCGGTGATGCGGCATCTGGAGGCGAAGGCGATCGACGAGGCCCTGGACCTGTTCCAGGTCCTGATGGCAACGAGGCTGCTGAACACGGCGAAGCGCAAGACGGAGAAGGAGCGGCTGTCGACGCTGCCGCAGCTGGAGAAGGCGTCACGGGTGCTCGCGCGGGCGGCGAAGGTGCTGTTCGAGGAGCTGGAGCTGGTCGAGGAGCACGAGGCGGACCTAGACGTGGCCGCGCTGTGGGCAGCCGTGGAGGAGGTCGCGCCGCGCGCCGTCGTGATGAGCGCGGCGGCCACCGTGGTGACCCTGGTGCCCGACGACGAGAACTCGGCCGAGGTCGCCATGCGGGCCGCGCTCGCGAACCGGTACGCGACGGTGCGTCCGTTCCTCGCGTTGCTGGGCGAGTCGAAGGCGCTGGACGCGGCGAGCGCCGGGAAGCGGGTCCTGGCCGGGATGCGGGGTCTTCCGGCGCTGGCGCGGCGGAAGACCGGCATCAAGCCGCTGCTGCCGCGCGAGGTGGACGACAAGCTCGTGCCGCCAGCGTGGCGCAAGGCGGTATACGCCAACCCCGACCTGCCGCAGGGCGCGGTGGACCGGGACGCGTACGTGGTGTGCGTGCTGGAGCAGCTGCACCGGGCCCTGAACAACCGCGACGTGTTCGCCTCGCCCTCGCACCGCTGGTCCAACCCGCGGGCCCGCCTGCTGGACGGGCCGGACTGGGACGCGGTCGAGGAGGACGTCCTGGCGGCCCTGAGCCTGGACATGCCCGTCACCGAGCACCTGGCGGAGCTGGTGCGGGGCCTGGACGCCGGATGGAAGCAGCTCGCCGAACGCCTGGAGGAAGCGGGGCCGGCGGCGAAGGTCTCCATCGAGGTACAGGACGACGGACGGGTGAAGCTGAACGTCGACAAGCTCGGCGCTCTCGGCGAGCCGAAGTCCCTGACCTGGCTGCGCCAGCGGGTCGAGAAGATGCTCCCGAAGATCGACCTGCCGGACCTGCTGTTCGAGGTGAACGCCTGGACCGGATTCCTCGACGCCTTCGTGCACCTCGGCGACGGCACGACCCGGATGAAGGACCTGCCCACCTCCGTGGTCGCGCTGCTGGTGTCCGAGGCGTGCAACATCGGCTTGGCTCCGGTCGTCAACCCCGGCTACGAGGCCCTGACCCGGGCCCGGCTCGTGCACGTCGACCAGTACTACCTGCGCGCCGACACCATCGCCGCGGCGAACGCAGCTCTGATCGCCGCCCAGGCCGGCATCCCGATCGTGCGCTACTGGGGCGACGGGCTGCTCGCTTCGGTAGACGGGCTGCGCTTCCAGGTGCCGGTGCGCACCATCAACGCCGCCCCCTCGCCGAAGTACTTCGGGTTCAAGCGCGGCATCACCTGGCTCAACGCCGTCAACGACCAGGTCGCGGGCATCGGGCAGATGGTCGTGCCCGGCACCCCGCGCGACTCTCTGCACATCCTGGACGCCCTGCTGAACCTGGACGGCGGGGTGAAGCCGGAGATGGTGGCAACCGATAACGCCTCATACTCCGACATGGTGTTCGGCCTGTTCAAGATCCTCGGCTACAACTTCAGCCCCCGCTTCCGCGACCTGGACGACCAGCGGTTCTGGCGGGCCACGATGCCCGGCGTCGAGACCGGCACCTACGGCGCGGTGGAGGACCTGGCCCGCAACCGCGTGAACCTGAACAAGGTGATCACCCACTGGCCGGACATGCTGAAGGTCGCCGGTTCCCTGGTCACCAACCAGGTCCGCGCCTACGACCTGCTGCGCATGTTCGGCCGCGACGGCCGCCCCACCCCGCTCGGGGCGGCGTTCGCGGAGTACGGGCGGATCGCCAAGACCGAGCACCTGCTGCGCGTGGTCGACCCGGTCGACGACACCTACCGCAGGCAGATGAACAGGCAGCTCACCATGCAGGAGTCCCGCCACAAGCTGGCGAGGGACGTGTGCCACGGCAAGCGCGGCACCATCCACCAGGCATACCGCGACGGCATGGAGGACCAGCTCGGCGCGCTCGGCCTGGTCCTCAACGCCATCGTGCTCTGGACCACGACGTACCTCGACGCCGCCGTCACCCAGCTCCGAGCCGAAGGCCATGAGATCCGGGACGAGGACATCGCCCGCCTGTCCCCGCTCAAGCACCGCAACCTGAACCTG
>NZ_JAERUC010000098.1 GCF_016745505.1 Streptomyces silvae
CGAAGGTGCGGCCGCAGGGCGGCGGGACGCAGGACACGCCCGATGAGACGCTGTTCGCAGCGATCATCTACGTGCTGGTCGGCGGCTGCGCCTGGCGGGCGCTACCGCCGTGCTTCGGGATATCGAAGTCACGGCCCACCACAGGTTCCTGATCCGGGCAGGACCCGGTGTCTGGGGCACGCCCGGCTGGACCCGAGCAACCCACGAAAACCGCAGGTCAGATCCCCTTTGCAGCAAACTCCAGAATCGCCACGTACTCCACATGAGGCGCTCTTGCCTCGTCGAACGTCAGGAAACGGGGAACCAGGTCGCAAGGCGCTTGGCGATCGCCGGTACATCGACGTTGTCCTGCGCGACTTGCTCGACGAACGGGCCGGCCACGGAAACGGGCGGCGGGACAGTACTCACGCTGACGCCGTTGAACCGCAGGAAGACACGCATGGCGAGCCAGGCGGTGCGCTTGTCGCCGTCGATCAGCGCGTGGTTGCGGGCGACGGAGTGCAGCAGTGCCGCAGCCTTCTCGTGCAGCGTGGGATACAGCTCGGCCCCGAACACATTCGTCCGGGGCCGCTCGATCGCCGACACCAGGAGACCCATGTCACGCACGCTGTGCTCGGTGCCGTTGACCGTGCCGGCGATGGCCAGAATCTCGTCGATCTGGATGTGGCGCAGGTCCGTCACTTCAGGTAGTCCAGGATCTCCGCATCGCTGTCCACCAGCTCGGCGAGGACGTCATCGACCTTCAGCTCGGCCCGGTCCTGGGCGTTACGGATGGCCTCGATGGCAAGTTCCTGCTTACTGCGGCCCTCCCGACGTGCCCGCTCGGTGAGCTTCGCGTCAAGGTCCTCGGGGAGTCGAAGTGTCATCGCCATACAGAGGTGATACCAGGCCGGTATCAAGTGGCGCGGTCGGGCCACGCTCGGCTCAGCGGAGCGTGGGACCAAGCAGCCGTGCGCATCGCTACCGCGGAGGCCCAAAGACTTCCATCACGAGCGTCATCCGAGCGTCAAAAATCCCGCGAGAGCCACTTGAGGCCTCCCCGTTGCAAGCGCGTCGCTCACGAATTCGCAGGTCAGGGAGCTCTCAGAGATCGATCTGTCCGCTCGAACCGCTGCACGGAGGGAAACAGGTCGGGCAACCCACCCGGACATCAAAAGCGCAGGTCAGGAGCTCTTGCCCGCAGGTTCGAGGATCGCAACACACTCCACATGCGACGTCATCGGGAACAGGTCGAACGCCCGCAGCGTCCTCACCTTGTAGCCGCCCTCCTTGAAGTACGCGAGGTCCCGCGCGAGAGCCGCCGGGTCGCAGGCCACGTACGCGATCTTGCGGGCGCCCAGGCCCGAGAGGTGTTTGACCGTCGCCTTGCCGGCGCCCGCGCGCGGCGGGTCCAGGACGATCAGGTCGCACTCGGTGATGCCCGTGCGCGGCAGGACCTGGTCGACCTTGCCGTGCTCGATGCGGACACGGTCCAGGTCCTTCAGGTTGTGCCGGGCGTCCTCGACCGCGCGCTTGCCGGACTCGATGCCCAGCACCGCGCCCTTCTCACCGATGCGCTGGCCGATGGCGCCGGCGAACAGGCCCACGCCGCAGTAGAGGTCCAGCGCCGTGTCGTTCTTGCGGGGCAGCAGCCCCTGCATGACCGCGCGGACCAGCGTGTCGGCGGCCTGCGGGTGGACCTGCCAGAAGCCGCCCGAGCCGACGCGGTACGTACGGTCGTCGGCGCGCTCGCGGACGAAGGCGCGGCCGTGGACGCGGTGGACGCCGCCGTCCTTCTCCTCCACGCGCAGTACGGAGACGGGCTTGTCCAGCTCGACGAGCGGGAGCCGGCCGCCCTCGCGCGGGGTCAGGATGACCTGGCGGTCGTGGGAGCCGGTGGCGGAGATGGCCTCCACCGCGGCCATCTGCGGCCAGTCCTGCTTCTCGATGCCGAGCTCGGAGACGCCGGGGGCGGCGATCAGGCACTCGTCGATGATCTCGATGTCGTGCGAGCGGTGCTTCCGCAGCCCGACCCGGCCGTCCTCGTCGACGGCGTACTGGACGCGGGTGCGCCAGGCCGGGACCTGGCCCGGCGGGAGCTTGTCGCCCTCGGCCGGCATGACCGTGCCGTCCCAGCCGGCCTCCTCGGGCGTGAGGCCCGCGAGGCGGTGGAGCTGCTCGGCGATCACTTCGCCCTTGAGGCGGCGCTGGGCGCCCGGCTTCGCGTGCTGCCAGTCGCAGCCGCCGCACTTGCCGGGGCCGGCGTACGGGCAGGGGGCCGGGACCCGGTCCTTGGACGCCTCGATGACGGTGACCGCGTCGGCGCGCAGGAAGCGTGAGTCGCTCTCGCCCTCGGTGACCCGGGCGACGACCTTCTCGCCGGGGAGGGTGTGGCGCACGAACAGCACCTGGCCCTCGGACGTACGGGCGATGCAGTGGCCGCCGTGGGCGACGGGTCCGACCTCGACCTCGTACTCCCGGCCGATCAGAGACTCCCCGGTCTGCGACAACGTGGATTCGTTCTGCATGAGGGGGTGGCTCCAGAGATCAGGAAAAGAGGGAAAGAGAGAAGGGTTGCGGCCGGGTGGCTGCCAGCCCACCAGTCTACGTGGGCGGAAGCCGGACACTTACCACAGGAGGAGCCCCGAGTCAGCCCCTGCGGCCCGCGTCCTTGTTCCGCCGCTCCACGGGCCCGCGGCGCACCGTTCCCGGCGCGTGCCAGTTCGCCCGCCTCCTGGCCCGCACCTTCGCGGCCTCGGAGGACTCCAGCTGGTACGGCACGGAGGTCACCATCACCCCCGGGGTGAAGAGGAGCCGGCCCTTGAGCCGCAGCGCGCTCTGGTTGTGCAGCAGGTGCTCGTACCAGTGGCCGACGACGTACTCCGGGATGTAGACGCTGATCACATCGCGCGGCCGGTCCTTGCGCAGGCCCTTGACGTAGTCGATGACCGGCCGGGTCACCTCGCGGTACGGCGAGTCGAGGATCTTCAGCGGGATGTCGATGCCCCGCCGCTCCCAGTCCGTCCTGAGGGCCTTGGTCTCGTCCGGGTCGACGCTGATGGACAGGGCCTCCAGCTGGTCCGAGCGCACCAGCTTGGCGTACGCGAGTGCGCGCAGCGTGGGCCGGTGCAGCTTGGAGACCAGGACGATCGAGTGGACCCGCGAGGGCCTCATGGTGTCGTCGGAGGGGCCGTCGGACGCCGCGATCTCCTCGGCCACCCGGTCGTAGTGCTTACGGATCGCGGTCATCGTGCCGAAGAAGATCACCATGCCGAGCAGGGCGACCCAGGCACCGTGGCTGAACTTGGTGGCCAGGACGACGACCAGGACCAGGCCGGTGAAGAACGCGCCGAAGGCGTTGATGGCCCGGGAGCGGATCATGTGCCGGCGCACCGCCGGGTTCTTCTCCGTACGCAGATGCCGGTTCCAGTGCCGCACCATGCCGGTCTGGCTGAGCGTGAAGGAGACGAAGACGCCGACGATGTAGAGCTGGATGAGCCGGGTCGAGTCCGCTCCGTAGATCCAGACCAGCAGGATCGCGGCGCCGGCGAGCAGCACGATGCCGTTGGAGAAGGCCAGCCGGTCGCCGCGGGTGTGGAGCTGGCGCGGCAGGTACCGGTCCTGGGCGAGGATCGAGCCGAGCAGCGGGAAGCCGTTGTACGCGGTGTTCGCGGCCAGGAAGAGCACCAGGGCGGTGGCCGCCGCCAGCAGGACGAAGAAGAACGTCCCGTCGCCGAAGACCGCCGCGGCGACCTGGGAGATGACCGGGTCCTGGGTGAAGCCCGCGCCGACCGGGGAGCCGTTGTGGATCAGGTCCTTCGCCGGGTTCTCCGCCATCTTCACGTCGGTGGCCATGGCGAGGCCGATGATGCCGCAGAACATCGTGACGGCGAGCAGGCCCATCGCCGCGAGAGTGGTCGCCGCGTTCTTGCTCTTCGGCTTGCGGAAGGCGGGGACCCCGTTGCTGATCGCCTCGACACCCGTGAGGGCCGCACAGCCGGAGGAGAAGGCGCGCAGCAGCAGGAAGACGAGCGCGAAGCCCGCCAGCCCCTGGTGCTCGGGCTTGATCTCGTAGTCCGAGGTGGGCGCGTGCATGGTGTCCCCGAGGGCGAGCCCCCGGAACGCCCCCCAGAGGATCATCGCGAAGACGCCGGCCACGAACAGGTAGGTCGGGATGGCGAAGAGCTTGCCCGACTCCTTGACGCCGCGCAGGTTCATCAGCGTCAGCAGCACGATGGCGCCGACGGCGCAGGCCGTCTTGTGCTCGACGACGAAGGGGATCGCGGAGCCGAGGTTCTCGACGCCCGAGGAGATCGACACGGCCACGGTGAGGACGTAGTCGACGAGCAGGGCGCTGGCCACGGTCAGGCCGGCCTTGGGCCCGAGGTTGGTGGTGGCGACCTCGTAGTCCCCGCCCCCGCTCGGGTAGGCACGCACGTTCTGCCGGTACGAGGCGACGACGGTGAACATCAGGACCACGACCGCGACCGCGATCCAGGGGCTGAAGTGGTACGCCGACACGCCCGCGATGGACAGCACGAGGAGGACTTCCCCGGGTGCGTACGCAACGGAGGACAGGGGGTCGGATGCGAAGACGGGGAGGGCGATGCGCTTGGGGAGGAGCGTCTCCCCCAGCTTGTCGCTGCGCAGCGCCCGGCCGATCAGGATCCGTTTGGGCACGTCGGTCAGTTTGGACACGGTGAGGATCGTAAGCGCTGCCGGGACACGCCGCCGAGGCACCACCCCCTCGGAACCCCGAAAACCTTCATAATTACCCGCCCTCACCGCAAAAGTCCATGGAATCCTTAACGAAATCCTTGCGGTTCAGCGGCTCCCCGGAGCTCCGGCCGGTCCCGCTTTTGCTCATCGGCCCGCGGCGTACGCACACTCGGTTGAGGCGGCACGGACGTCGCCGCATAAGCTCATCCACGGGCGACGCCGGAGGCGGTTGCCCCATTGTCTGCCCCGCAAGCTGAGAGAGAAGTGTGAGCAGGGTGTTTTCGCAGGTCATCCGGACGACCAGGACGGCGAGGTAGGCGCGAGGTGCACATCGTCATCATGGGCTGCGGGCGCGTCGGAGCCGCTCTCGCGCAGACCCTGGAGCAGCAGGGGCACACGGTCGCCGTGATCGACCAGGACCCCACGGCGTTCCGTCGTCTCGGTTCCGGCTTCGGCGGCCGTCGTGTCAGCGGGGTCGGTTTCGACCAGGACACCTTGCGTGAGGCGGGGATCGAGGAGGCCGGCGCGTTCGCGGCGGTCAGCAGCGGCGACAACTCCAACATCATCGCCGCCCGGGTGGCCCGCGAGATGTTCGGCATCGAGAACGTCGCGGCGCGCATCTACGACCCGCGGCGTGCGGAGGTCTACCAGCGGCTGGGCATCCCCACCGTCGCGACCGTCCGCTGGACGGCGGACCAGATGCTGCGGCGGCTGCTGCCTTCGGGCGCGGAGCCGCTGTGGCGCGACCCGAGCGGCGGTGTGCAGCTCGCCGAGGTGCACACCACGCCGTCCTGGATCGGGCACAAGATCAGCACACTGCAGGAGGAGACGGGCGTCCGCGTGGCCTTCCTCACCCGGTTGGGTGAGGCCATACTGCCCACGTCGCAGACGGTTCTGCAGGAGGGCGACCTGGTCCACGTGATGATGCGTACGGACGAGATCGCGAAGGTCGAGGAGGCCTTTGCCGAAGGTCCCGAGGAGGGCGGTCACTGATGCGCGTCGCGATTGCCGGGGCCGGTGCGGTGGGCCGTTCCATCGCGGCCGAGCTCCTGGAGAACGGGCACGAGGTGCTGTTGATCGACAAGGCGCCGACCGCCATCTCGGTGGAGCGCGTCCCGATGGCCGAGTGGCTCCTCGCGGACGCCTGTGAGATCACGTCGCTCGACGAGGCGGCGCTCCAGCGGTGCAACGTCGTGATCGCCTCGACGGGTGACGACAAGGTCAACCTGGTCGTCTCGCTGCTCGCGAAGACCGAGTACGGCGTGCCGAGGGTCGTGGCCCGGGTGAACAACCCGAAGAACGAGTGGCTGTTCAACGAGTCCTGGGGTGTCGACGTCGCGGTCTCCACCCCGCGTCTGATGTCGGCGCTGGTCGAGGAGGCGGTGAGCGTCGGTGATCTGGTCCGGCTGCTGCGCTTCAGCCACGGCGACGCCAACCTGGTCGAGCTGACGCTGCCCCCGGAGTCCGCCCTGGCCGGTATCCGGGTCAGCGACGTGGACTGGCCCGAGGACACCTCGCTCGTCACGATCATCCGGGGCACGCGGGTGCTGACGCCCAGCCCCGAGGAGACCCTGGAAGCCGGTGACGAGCTGCTGTTCGTGGCCGCCCAGGCGCGCGAGGAGCAGCTGGAGGACCTGCTGTCGGTCCGCCGGGAGCCGGCCGCGGCCGAGGACTGAGCAGCCGTACGCACGTGAGGGGCCCCGGACCGTGGCACGGTCCGGGGCCCCTCACGCATGCTGCCGCAGTGTGCGGCTCAGAGGTCGTAGGGGCGGGCCTCCGCGGCCCGCGCGCTCTGCTCGGCCTCCGCCTTGCGGGCCTTCTCGGCCTCCTCCTCCGCCTCCATCTCGGCGAACACGTCGATGGGCGGCGGCGCCTTGGCGAGGAAGACCCAGGTCAGATACACCGCGAGCAGGAAAGGCGGGATCTTGAGCGCGACCAGCACCCAGCCGAGCTGGGCGGTGTCGGCCCACCAGTACAGCGGGAAGAGGATCGCGCACTTGGCGAGCAGGATCAGTCCCCAGGCGTAGCTGGCCTTGGCGTACGCCTTCTTCCGGCCGGGGTTCCTGGTGCGCCAGGAGAGGTTCTCCTTGAAGACCGGGCCCAGGATGAGGCCGATCAGCGGCAGACCTGCGAGGGTCGTGACGAGGTACGCGAGGGCCAGTCCGAGCGTGTAGATCATGCCCGGCAGGTAGAAGTCCTTGGCGTTGCCCGTCATCTTCGCGAAGAGCACACCGAAGGCCACGCCGAAGACGCCGCTGAAGGCGTGCTTGACGGTGTCCTTGCGGAGGAGCCGTACGACGACGAGGACCACGGAGACGGCCAGCGCGGCGAACGCCGAGGCCGTCAGGTCCTTGTTGATGGTGAAGATCGTGACGAAGAGCAGCCCGGGCAGGACTGTCTCCACCATGCCGCGCACGCCGCCGAAGGCCTCGAAGAGCGCGGCTTCCGTGACCGCCTTCGCGTCGGCGTCCTGCTGGTCGGTGCGGTGGGGCTGGTCCGTTTCGGACGTCGGCTTGTCGAGAGACGTCACCGGCTACTCCTTGCCGAGCGGTCGGAGTTCGTATTTGGGGTTGAACAGCACCCGGCGCCCGTGACTCATGGCTACGCGGCCCGACGCGATGAGCTTGCGGCCCGGCTCGATGCCGACGATGGAACGCCGGCCCAGCCAGACCACGTCGAGCGGCGCGGTGCCGTCGAAGAGCTCCGCCTCCAGGGCGGGCACTCCGGCGCGCGGCCGCAGGGTGACGGTCCGCAAGGTACCAGTGACCTTGACGATCTGGCGGTCCGAGCACTCCGAGATGCGCGTGCAGCCCGACGCCTGCGTGTCCTCCTGCAGCTCCTCGGACTCGAGGTCCTCCTGGGAGCTGGACAGCCGGTCGAGCATGCGGCGGAAGCGGCCGGACGGCGTCCTGCCTGACTTCTCGGATCGGGAAACAGCGCTCATACCCGAAGGGTACCGGTCTCCTGTGGTAGGGGCGGGCCCGGACGGACGCCACCCGAACGAGTGACCAACGGAGGTCCGCGATCACTCGGGAAGGGGATGCCCCCGCTCGAAGCGGTAGCCCATGCCGGGCTCGGTCACGAAGTGCCTGGGGTGCGAGGGATCCGCCTCCAGCTTGCGGCGCAGCTGGGCCATGTAGACCCGCAGATAGTTGGTCTCGGTGCCGTACGAGGGGCCCCAGACCTCCTGGAGCAGCTGCTTCTGGCTGACGAGCCGCCCCGCGTTGCGCACGAGGACCTCCAGGAGGTGCCACTCGGTGGGCGTGAGCCGTACGTCACGGCCCTCGCGGTGCACCTTCTTCGCCGCCAGGTCGACGGTGAACCCCTCGGTCTCGACGGTCACCAGGTCGTCGCCGGCGTCCTGGCCGACCGGTTCCGCCCGGCGTACGGCGGCGCGCAGCCGGGCCAGGAGTTCGTCCATGCCGAACGGCTTGGTGACGTAGTCGTCGGCTCCGGCGTCCAGGGCCTCGACCTTCTCGTCGGAGGTGTGGCGGGCGGAGAGCACCAGGATCGGCACCCGGGTCCAGCCCCGCAGTCCTCGGATCACCTCGACGCCGTCCATGTCCGGCAGTCCGAGGTCGAGGACGACGACGTCGGGATGGCGTGCCGCCGCGAGCTGCAGGGCGGTCGCCCCGTCGGGTGCCGCGTCCACCTCGTATCTGCGCGCCTTCAGGTTGATCACGAGGGCGCGCACGATCTGCGGCTCGTCGTCGACCACGAGCACCCGGGTCATCGCGGGCCTGCCTTTCCGGAGTACGTGTACGGGGCGGCTGTGCGCCTCGGGGATCTCATGGGGTCACCTGTGCGGGCGGCACGGGGCCGGCCCGTACCTGTCCCGGGGCGGCGGTGAGCCGGAGGACCATGGTGAGGCCGCCGCCGGGGGTGTCCTCGGCGTCCAGCGTGCCGCCCATGGACTCCACGAAGCCGCGGGCGACGGCGAGTCCGAGCCCGACCCCGGCGCCGCGCGGCGCGTCACCGTACCGCTGGAACGGCTCGAATATGCGTTCCTTGCCCTCGTCGGGGACTCCCCGGCCGCGGTCGGCCACGCGTAGCTCGACGCGTTCGCCCAGGGCGCTGGCGGCGACGGTGACGCGCTCCCGGCCGGGGCTGTACTTGACGGCGTTCTCGACGATGTTGGCGACGGCGCGCTCCAGCAGCCCCGGGTCCACGGCGACCATGGGCAGCGTCTCGGGGATGTCCAGGTCGACACTGCCCTCCGGTACGCCGCCGAGGGCCATCGGGACGACCTCGTCGAGGTCGATCTCGCGGATCAGCGGGGTGACGGTCCCGGTCTGCAGGCGTGACATGTCGAGCAGATTGCCGACCAGGTGGTCCAGGCGGTCGGCGCCGTCCTCGATGGCCGCGAGGAGCTCCGCCTCGTCGGCGTCGGACCAGGACACGTCGTCGGAGCGCAGGGAGCTCACCGCGGCCTTGATGGCGGCCAGAGGGGTACGCAGGTCATGGCTGACGGCGGCGAGCAGCGCGGTCCTGATCCGGTTGCCCTCGGCCAGCCGCCGGGCCGCCTCCGCCTCCCCCACCAGGCGCTGCCGGTCGAGCACCACGGCGGCCTGCGCGGCGAAGGCGCCGAGGACCCGGCGGTCCTCGGCGGGGAGCACCCGGCCGGAGAGGGCCAGCGCCATGTGGTCGCCGACGGGCATGTCCACGTCCGCGTCGTCGGGCCGGGCCACCGGGGCCGGGCCGACGGATCCGGCGCAGGTCCAGGGCTCGACGTCGCTCTGGCGCTCCAGGAGGGCGACGGACTCCATGCCGAAGGTCTCGCGGACCCGGCCCAGCAGGGCGTCCAGGGCGGTCTCGCCCCGCAGGACGCTGCCGGCGAGGGTGGAGAGGATCTCCGACTCGGCGCGCAGCCGGGCCGCCTGATGGGTGCGCCGGGCCGCCAGGTCGACCACGGAGGCGACCGCCACCGCGACCGCGAAGAAGATCACGATGGCGACGAAGTTCTCGGGGTCCTGGACGGTCAGGGTGTGGGTGGGCGGCGTGAACCAGTAGTTCAGGAAGAAGGAGCCCGCCGCCGCGGAGGCCAGCGCGGGGGCCAGCCCTCCGAGGAGTGCGGCGGTGACGGTCAGGAAGAGGAAGAGCAGGACGTCGTTGGCGAGCCCCGGCCCGTTCTCCATGCCGTGCAGGAGCAGGGTGAGGAGCGCCGGTCCGCCGACGCCGGCCAGCCACCCCGAGATGATCCGGGTGCGGCTGAGCCGGGCCCCGCGCGCGATGGGCAGCCCGCGCCCCTTGGCGACCTCTTCGTGCGTGACGATGTGCACGTCCAGGTCGGGGCCGGACTCCCGGGCGACGGTGGCGCCCACCCCGGGGCCGTAGATGTACTGCCAGGTCTTGCGGCGGCTGGAGCCGAGGACGATCTGGGTGGCGTTGACGCCCCGGGCGAACGCCAGGAGCGCGGAGGGTATGTCGTCGCCGATGACGTGGTGGAAGGTGCCCCCGAGGTCCTCCACGAGGGTGCGCTGGACGGCGAGCTCCTTGGGCGAGGCGGAGGTCAGCCCGTCGCTGCGGGCGATGTACACCGCGAGGATCTCGCTGCCGGACCCCTTGGCGGCCATCCGGGACGCCCGGCGGATGAGCGTACGGCCCTCGGGTCCGCCGGTCAGTCCGACGACGATGCGTTCGCGGGCCTGCCAGGGGGCGCTGATGTCGTGCTCGCCGCGGTACTGCTGGAGGTACTCGTCGACCCGGTCGGCGACCCAGAGGAGGGCCAGCTCGCGCAGGGCGGTCAGGTTGCCGGGGCGGAAGTAGTTGGAGAGGGCCGCGTCGACCTTGTCGGACTGGTAGATGTTGCCGTGGGCCATGCGCCTGCGCAGCGCCTGGGGCGACATGTCGACAAGCTCGATCTGGTCGGCGCGCCGGGCGACCTCGTCGGGGATGGTCTCCTGCTGGCGCACCCCGGTGATCGACTCCACGACGTCGCCGAGGGACTCCAGGTGCTGGATGTTGACCGTGGAGACCACGTCGATGCCGGCCTTGAGGAGTTCCTCGACGTCCTGCCAGCGCTTGGCGTTGCGGGAGCCGGGCACATTGGTGTGGGCGAGCTCGTCGACGAGTGCGACGGCCGGCGCCCTCTCCAGGACGGCGTCGACGTCCATCTCGGCGAAGACGCGCGAGCGGTACTCGATGTCGCGACGGCGTATCTGCTCCAGGCCGTGCAGGAACGCCTCGGTGCGCGGCCGGTCGTGGTGCTCGACGAACGCGACGACGCAGTCCGTGCCCCGCTCCACCCGTCGGTGGGCCTCGGACAGCATCGCGTAGGTCTTGCCGACGCCGGGTGCCGCACCCAGGTAGATCCGTAGCTTGCCGCGTGCCATGGCCCCATTGTCTTCTTCCGGGCGGCCGTCGCCGATGCGGCGGTCCTGGTCGAAGCTACCCCGGCGAGGTGCGGGGAACGGCCCTGGGTGGTGTCCGCGGGGTCCGTATTGACGGGATTCTGACGCGGGTGGCCAGGGCGGTTCAGGTGGCCCGCGCCCGCTCAGCCGTGTTCCGCTCAGCCGTGTTCGACGATGTGCCCGTCGCTGAGTTCCAGCACCCGGTCGGCGAAACCGAGCAGCTGGGGGTCGTGGGTGGCGACCAGCACGGTGACGCCCTCGCTGCGTACGACGGCGCGCAGCAGCTGCATGACCGCGAGCCCCGTCTCCGCGTCGAGCTGCCCGGTGGGCTCGTCGGCGATCAGGAGGGCGGGCCGGTTGGCGAGGGCGCGGGCGATGGCGACGCGCTGCTGCTGGCCGCCGGAGAGCTCCCCAGGGCGCTGCTGGGCGTGGTCACCGAGGCCGACCAGGGCGAGCAGCAGCGCCACCCGCTCCTCGCGCTCGTGCGGGTCGGTCCTGCGCAGGCGCATGGGTACGCCGACGTTCTCCGCCGCGGTCAGGATCGGGATGAGGCCGAAGGACTGGAAGATGAAGCCGATCCGGTCCCTGCGCAGCTCCAGCAGCCCGTCCTCACCGAGTCCGGAGAGCTCGGTGCCGCCGACGGTGATCCGGCCGCTGTCCGGTGCGTCGAGCCCGCCGACGAGGTTGAGCAGGGTGGTCTTGCCGGAGCCGGAGCGGCCCTTGAGCGCGACGAGCTCGCCGCGCGGGACCTCGAAGGACACCCCGCGCAGGGCGTGCACGGCCGCCGCCCCGGTGCCGTACGAGCGGTGCAGGTCCTCGACCCGGATCATGGGCCCGTCGAGGGGGCTGTCGGCCAGGGCCGTGCCGCTCTGCCCACCGGTGTGCTGTGTCATCGCTCTCCCCCGTGCGTACGCGCCGCGCGTACCGCTCCGTACGTGCGCTGCCGCGCGTACCGCTCCTCGGCCGCGGCCAGTATGTGCATGCCGGGGCCGGTGGGGCAATGCCCCCAGGGGCGGAGGATCCGGGCCGGTACCCGCCGGTCGCGGCGGGCACCGGCCCGGGAGGGACCAGGGTGCCGGCCCGGGAGGGATCAGGGTGCCGCGTCCTCCTCCACCAGCTCCCTCAGCGCGGTGTTGAGGGCCAGGACGTTGACCCGGGGCTCCCCCACGAAGCCGAGGATCCGGCCTTCGGTGTGGTCCCGGACCAGCTCCGCGACCTCCTGGACCGGCAGTCCGTTGCGCTCGGCGACGCGGCGGACCTGGAGTGCGGCGTACGCCGGTGAGATGTCGGGGTCGAGGCCGGAGCCGGAGGAGGTGACGGCGTCGGGCGGCACGTCGGCGGGGTCCACCGGGTGACCGGGTACGGAGTTGTCCGCGACGACGGCCGCCTTGGCGTCGGTGACCCGGCGGATCAGCTCCTCGTCGTCCCCGGCCCGGTTGGTCGCTCCGGAGAGGATCAGGGCGTATCGGGTGTTGACGCTGTTGGTGCCGAGGCCGTTCGAGGGCCGCGGCTGGAACCGGGTGAGGTCCGGCTCCGGGGTCTCCTGGCCCTCCTTAGCCGGGAGGTCGTAGCGCTGGCCGATGAGGCGTGAGCCGACGACCTCGCCGTCGACGGTGACCTCGGAACCGTTGGCCTTGCCGGGGAGGACCGCCTGGGCGACGCCGGTGACGGCGAGCGGGTAGAGCACGCCGCACAGGGCGGTGAGGACGAGCAGGGCGCGGAGCCCCGCTCCGAGGAGGCGGGCGGTGGTGCCCGCGGAAGTGTTCATGGGTGTGTGCACGCTCCGGTTTCAGCGCAGTCCGGGGACGAGGGAGAGGACCAGGTCGATGAGCTTGATCCCGATGAACGGGGCGACGAGTCCGCCGACCCCGTAGACGGTGAGGTTGCGCCGGAGCATCCGGTCGGCGCCGGCCGGCCGGTAGCGCACCCCTCGCAGCGCGAGCGGGACCAGCGCGACGATGATCAGCGCGTTGAAGATCACCGCCGAGAGGATCGCGGTCCGGGGCGAGGACAGGTCCATGATGTTGAGCTTGTCCAGGCCCGGATACACGACGGCGAACATCGCGGGGATGATCGCGAAGTACTTCGCGACGTCGTTGGCGATCGAGAACGTGGTGAGGGCGCCCCGGGTGATCAGCAGCTGTTTGCCGATGGCGACGATCTCGATGAGCTTGGTGGGGTCGGAGTCCAGGTCCACCATGTTCCCGGCCTCCTTGGCGGCCGAGGTGCCGGTGTTCATGGCGACCCCGACGTCCGCCTGGGCGAGGGCGGGGGCGTCGTTGGTGCCGTCCCCGGTCATGGCGACGAGCCTGCCGCCGGCCTGCTCCCGCCTGATGAGTGCCATCTTGTCCTCGGGCGTCGCCTCGGCGAGGAAGTCGTCGACCCCCGCCTCGTCGGCGATGGCCTTCGCGGTCAGCGGGTTGTCCCCGGTGATCATGACCGTACGGATGCCCATGCGCCGCAGCTCCGCGAACCGCTCGCGCATCCCGGGCTTGACGACGTCCTTGAGGTGGATCACCCCGAGGACCCGGGCGCCCGTGCCGTCCTGGACGGCCACCAGCAGGGGTGTGCCGCCCGCCTCGGCGATCAGACCGGTCAGCACGCCTGCGTCGGCGGGAACGGCGCCGCCCTGCCCGGTGACCCAGGCGAGGACGGACCCCGCGGCGCCCTTGCGCACCCGTCGGCCGGGGAGGTCCACACCGGACATCCGGGTCTGCGCGGTGAACTCCACCCATGTGGCGCCGGAGAGCTCTCCCTCGTCGCGTACGCGCGGACCGTGGAGCTCCTCGGCCAGCGCCACGACCGAGCGGCCCTCGGGCGTCTCGTCGGCCAGCGACGAGAGCCGGGCGGCGGCGGCCAGCTCGGCCTCGGTGACGCCCTTGACGGGCAGGAACTCGGCGGCCTGCCGGCTGCCCACGGTGATGGTGCCCGTCTTGTCGAGCAGCAGCGTGGAGACGTCCCCCGCCGCCTCGACGGCCCGGCCCGACATGGCGAGCACGTTGCGCTGCACCAGCCGGTCCATGCCGGCGATGCCGATCGCGGAGAGCAGGGCGCCGATCGTCGTCGGAATGAGGCAGACCAGCAGGGCGGTCAGTACGGTCATCGACTGCTGCCGGCCCGCGTAGGCCGCGAACGGCTGGAGGGTCACGACCGCGAGCAGGAAGACGACGGTGAGGGACGCCAGCAGGATGTTGAGCGCGATCTCGTTGGGCGTCTTCTGCCGGGCGGCCCCCTCCACCAGGCCGATCATCCGGTCGATGAACGTCTCGCCCGGCCTCGTGGTGATCCTGACGACGATCCGGTCCGAGAGCACCTTCGTGCCACCGGTGACGGCGCTGCGGTCGCCGCCCGATTCCCGGATCACCGGCGCGGATTCCCCGGTGATCGCCGATTCGTCGACGCTCGCCACGCCCTCGACGACGTCACCGTCGCCCGGGACGAGGTCACCGGCCTCGCAGACCACCAGGTCACCGACGCGCAGTTCGGTGCCGGGCACGCGTTCCTCGTCCGGGCCGACGACGCGGCGGGCGACGGTGCCGGTCCGCGCCTTGCGCAGGGTGTCCGCCTGGGCCTTGCCGCGCCCCTCGGCCACCGCCTCGGCGAGGTTGGCGAAGAGGGTGGTCAGCCACAGCCAGGCGGTGATCGCCCAGCCGAACCCGTCCGTCGGGTCCAGAGCGGCCAGGACCGTGGTGAGCACGGACCCGACCAGCACCACGAACATCACCGGGGACTTGACCATGATCCGGGGATCGAGCTTGCGCAGCGCGTCGGGGAGGGACCTGACCAGCTGTGCGGGATCGAACAGACCGCCGGCGGGGCGGCCGGTGGGCGCGTCCTGGGAGCGGCGGGGTGTGTGGGTGACGGCGGACATCGGGTCCTCTCGCTTCGGGGACTGCACGGACCTCGGCGGGGCGTTCATGACGCCAGCCCTTCGGCCAGCGGCCCCAGGGCGAGGGCCGGGAAGTAGGTCAGACCGGTGACGATCATGACGGTGGCGAGCAGCAGCCCGCTGAAGAGCGGCTTCTGCGTGCCGAGGGTCCCGGCGGTCGCGGGGACGGGGCTCTGCCGGGCCAGCGATCCCGCCAGTGCGAGGACGAACACCATCGGCAGGAACCGGCCCAGCAGCATCACGATGCCGAGGGTGGTGTTGAACCACTGGGTGTCCGCGTTCAGGCCGGCGAAGGCGGAGCCGTTGTTGTTCGCGCCCGAGGTGTAGGCGTAGAGGATCTCGGAGAAGCCGTGCGCCCCGGTGTTGGTCATGGAGTCGCCCGGGGTGGGCAGGGCCATCGCCGCGGCGGTGAAGCCGAGCACCAGGGCCGGGGTGATCAGGATGTAGCAGGCCGCGAGCTTGATCTCCCGGGTGCCGATCTTCTTGCCCAGGTACTCGGGCGTACGGCCCACCATCAGCCCCGCGAGGAACACGGCGACGACCGCCATGATCAGCATGCCGTAGAGGCCGGAGCCGACCCCGCCGGGGGCGATCTCGCCGAGCTGCATGCCGAGCAGGGTGATGCCGCCGCCGAGGCCCGTGTACGAGGAGTGGAAGGAGTTCACCGCGCCCGTGGACGTCAGGGTGGTGGCCACCGCGAAGATCGACGAGCCGGCGATGCCGAAGCGGGTCTCCTTGCCCTCCGTCGCCCCGCCCGCCAGGTCGAAGGCGGGCCCGTGGTGACTGAATTCGGTCCACATCATCAGGGCGGTGAAGCCCAGCCAGATCGTGGCCATCGTCGCGAGGATCGCGTACCCCTGCTTCAGGGAGCCCACCATCCGACCGAACGTCCTGGTCATCGCGGAGGGGATGAGCAGGATCAGGAAGACCTCGAAGAGGTTCGACAGCCCGTCGGGATTCTCGAACGGGTGGGCGGAGTTGGCGTTGAAGTAGCCGCCGCCGTTGGTGCCCAGCACCTTGACGGCCTCCTGGGAGGCGACCGCGCCGCCGTTCCACTGCTGGGTGCCGCCGCCGAACTGTCCGACCTCGTGGATGCCGGAGAAGTTCTGGATGACACCGGTGGCGACCAGGACGAGCGCGCCCACGACGGATATGGGCAGCAGGACGCGCACGGTGCCGCGCACCAGGTCGGACCAGAAGTTGCCCAGCTCGCCCGTGCGGGACCGGGCGAAGCCCCGTACGAGCGCCACGGCGACGGCCATGCCGACTGCCGCGGAGACGAAGTTCTGCACCGCGAGGCCGCCGGTCTGCACGACGTGGCCCATGGCCTGCTCGCCGTAGTAGGACTGCCAGTTGGTGTTGGCGACGAAGGAGGCCGCCGTGTTGAACGCCTGGTCGGGGTCGATCGAGGCGAAGCCGAGCGAACCGGGCAGCGAGCCCTGGAGCCGCTGGAGGAGGTAGAGGAAGAGGACGCCGACCGCGGAGAACGCGAGGACGCCGCGCAGATAGGCGGGCCACCGCATCTCGGTGGCGGGGTCGGCGCCGATGGCCCGGTAGATCCACTTCTCGATCCGCAGGTGCCGCGTCGATGAGTAGACCCGGGCCATGTGGTCGCCGAGCGGACGGTGGGCCAGTGCCAGTGCCGCGACGAGCGCGAGCATCTGGAGGGCACCGGCGAGGACGGGGCTCATGTCGGCGCTCAGAACCTCTCCGGGCGGAGGAGGGCGAGGACGAGGTAGCCCAGCAGGGCGACGGCCACGACGAGGCCGGCGATGTTCTCGGCGGTCACAGCTTGGTCACCCCCCGGGCGACGAGGGCCACCAGCGCGAACACCGCGATCGTGGTGAGGACGAAGGCCAGGTCGGCCATCGTGTGCTCCTGGGTGAGTCGGTTTCGGGGACCCCCTGAGCAAACCCCCGCTCCCGGCCCCCGCCGCCCGCGTTGACGGCTTCCCTACGCCCCGGGGCCGCCCTTTGACGCCGCCCGTACGCCCCCGATACGCGCCCCTGACGGGCCCACGCAGAAGCCGGTGGGCCGCACCCCGCGCAGGGGGCGGCCCACCGGCCTCGTACGAGTGGGGTCAGCGCACCTCGGTGATCTCCGGGCCGCGCTGGAGCTGTCCCATGCCGCCGGAGAACTTCGAGCTCTCCTGGTCCTCCTGCTGCACGCCCTCGGGCACCATCTGGGCGTCGTTGGGGAGCTTGAGGACGATCGGGTCACGCGGGGCCATCGGGCCCTCGCCGCGCACGACGACGGTGTCCCGGAAGATCGTCTCCAGCAGCCCGGCGGCGTCCGGCTGGACCGCGCCCTGGCCGGAGATCACGCCGCGCAGGAACCAGCGCGGGCCGTCGACACCGACGAAGCGCACCAGTTGTACGCCGTTCTTCCCGTCCGGAAGCTGTACGGGGACCTGCGCGCGCAGCTCCCATCCCAGCGGGCCCTCGACCTCGTCGATGATCCCGCCCTGCTGGGTGATGCCGGAGGCGATCTCCTCGCGGACCTCGCCCCAGATGCCCTCCCTCTTGGGAGCGGCGAAGGCCTGCAGCTGGACCGCGCTGTCACGCAGCACGACGGTGGCGGCGACGATCGCGTCACCGGCGACCTCCACCCGGAGCTCCATGCCCTCGACCCCGGGGACGAAGATGCCGCCCAGGTCGACACGGCCCTCGCCGGGCTGGGAGACCTCGGAGATGTCCCACGGCCCGTCCGGGCGGGGCGCCGGCGGAAGATTCGTGCGGCGCGAACCGCTCTCGGCCCCGTTGTCGTCGAGCTCGTCGGCGACCTGCTCGGCCTCGCGCGCTTCGTCCGCCGTGTCTTTGGCGGAACCACTGTTCTTGCGACGTCCGAACACGTCAATGTCCTTCCCGGTCGGATACGACCGAAGCGTAGCTGTTCCCACCCTGGCTGTTACCGCCCGTGACACCGTCCACTGCGGCGTGACCGCCGGTGGATCCGAAGCCCCCCTCGGCCCGCGCCGAGCCGGGGAGTTCCGTCACCTCGTGGAAGCGCACCTTCTCGACCTGCTGGACGACCAGTTGGGCAATCCGGTCGAACCGTTCGAACTTCACGGTCTCGCGTGGGTCGAGATTGACCACGATGACCTTGATCTCTCCACGGTACCCGGCATCGACCGTCCCCGGGGCGTTCACGAGGGCCAGTCCGCAGCGGGCCGCGAGGCCGGAACGGGGGTGCACGAAGGCCGCGTAGCCGTCGGGGAGCGCGATCGACACCCCGGTGGGGAGGACCGCACGCTCACCCGGGGCGAGTTCGGCGGCCTCGGTGGTGACCAGATCCGCGCCGGCGTCGCCCGGATGTCCGTAGCCGGGAATCGGCACGTCCGGGTCGATCCTGCGGATGAGTACGTCGACGGGGTGGCGCATCAGGGGTTCACCTCGAAGGCGCGGGCACGCCTGATCTGGTTCGGGTCGGACATCGCGGCCTGGATCTCCTCCGGCCGTCCGTTGTCGATGAAGTGCTCCACCTTGACCTCGATGAAGAGGGCTTCCGCACGGACCGCGACGGGCCCCTCGGGGCCACCGGTCCGGCCCGTCGCGCGGCAGTAGATCTTCCGGCCGTGCACGGCGGTGACCTCGGCCTCCAGGAAGAGGACCGTGTCCACCGGCACCGGGAGGACGTAGTCGGTCTCCAGCCGTCCGGTCACCGCGATGACCCGCAGCATCCAGCTCAGCGCGCCGAGCGTCTCGTCCATCGCCGTGGCCAGGACGCCGCCGTGCGCCAGCCCCGGAGCGCCCTGGTGGGCGGGCTTCACTGTGAATTCGGCGGTGACGCTGACGCCCTCGCCGGCCGTCGCCTGGAGATGCAGTCCGTGCGGCTGTCCGCCACCACAGCCGAAACAGTGTTCGTAGTGGGAACCGAGAAGCTCACCGGGCGCGGGAGCGTCGGGATGGCGGACGGGCTTCACCGCGTCGGCGGGGGGTGTCAGACGTGCAGATGTTCCACTCACAGCCGCAGACCTTACCCGCGCTGCCTGTCACGGGTCGCGCCGTGCCAAGCTTGCTTTCATGCAGCCTTCCGCACCTCCCTTCGAGGAACGTCTCACCGCACCCCGTACGTGGTGGCTCATCGCCTTCGGGATCGGCGTCGCCTGCGCGCTGATGTTCCTGCCGCTCGGCGCACTGCCGATGCTCGGCGGCCTGGTCGCCGGTACGGCCGCGGCGTGCGTGGGCGTGAGCTCGTACGGCTCCGCGCGCATCCGGGTCGTGGCGGGCGCCCTGGTCGCGGGCGATGCCCGGATCCCTCTGGAGGCGCTCGGTGACGCCGAGGTGCTGGACGCGGAGGAGGCGCGCGCCTGGCGCTCGTACAAGGCGGATCCCCGCGCGTTCATGCTGCTGCGCAGCTACATCCCGACGGCGGTGCGGGTGAAGGTCACGGATCCGGCCGATCCGACGCCGTACGTCTATCTGTCGACCCGGGAGCCGCAGGCTCTGGTGGCGGCTCTCGCGCCCGTACCGACTCCGTAGGACGGCGGCCTCGGGGGTCAGCGGCCGCGGTCGTCCAGGCCCTTCGGCAGCTCCTCGGCGGGCTGCGCGGGCTGTTCGAGCGGGGGAAGCTCCGGAAGGCGGTCCCAGGGGACCTGCTGGCGCCGCAGGTCGTTCCTGACCCGGTCGGCGAGCTTCCTGGTGTCGCGCCTGTTCATGAGCGCGCCGACGGCGGCGCCGATCATGAACGGGATGAGATTCGGCAGGTCGCGCACGGTGCGCTTCATGATCTGCTGACGCAGCTCGCGCTTCATCTGCCCGCCCAGCGCCGCGTTGAGCGTGGTGGGGCGTGAGACGTCGATGCCGCGCTCCTCGGTCCAGGACGTCAGATACGCGGTGCTGCGCTGGGCGAGATTGCCCGGCGGGCGCAGGCCGTAGACCTCGTGGAGTTCGGCGACGAGCTTCATCTCGACGGTGGCCACTCCGGTGATCTCCGCCGCCAGCTCGGCGAGCATGGCGGGGGGTACGGGCATCATCGCCGCCGCCCCGATGCCGGCCCCCACGGTCGCGGTGGCGTTGCAGGCGCCCGCGACGAGCTTGTCGGCAAGCTCCTCCGGGCCGATCCCCGGGAACTGCCTGCGCAGGGTGGCGAGATCCCGTACCGGGACACGGGGAGCGATGTCGATGATGCGGTCGGCGACCATGCCGACCGCCGCCGTTGCGCTCTCCCGGCTTCTGCGTACGCCTCGTTTCAGTGTGTACAGGCGGCCGGAGCCCTTCGCGGACTCGGCCGGGCCGTCCTGCCCGGCCCCGGCTGACGGATCAGCCGCCCTTACCGCTTCGAGCGAGGCCGGACGGCCCCGCTCGTCGTCAGGTGTGCCGGGAGAGGCAGGCAGGGCGGCCTGGTGCTCGGCAGTGGGGCTCTCGCCCTCTGCCGGGCCTGCGCCGCCCTGATGTGCCTCCGACGACTTCGTGCGCCGCAAGCGCCGCTTCCGGAACGGTGTGTCGCCTGCCACGGCCGTCGGCCTCAGTCGCAGTCGCGGCAGATCGGCTGGCCGTTCTTCTCCCGCGCCAGCTGGCTCCGGTGGTGCACGAGGAAGCAGCTCATGCAGGTGAACTCATCGGCCTGCTTGGGCAGAACCCGCACGGCCAGCTCTTCGTTGGACAGGTCTGCGCCGGGCAGCTCAAGTCCCTCTGCCGCGTCGAACTCGTCCACGTCGACGGCGGATGCCGTCTTGTCGCTCCGACGAGCCTTGAGCTCTTCGAGGCTGTCCTGGTCCACGTCGTCGTCGGTCTTGCGTGGGGTGTCGTAATCCGTTGCCATGTCGCTCTCCCCCTCATGGGTGTCTGCGGTGTCTCAGCGCACGTAACGCGTGAGAGGCCGGACTTGTGCCCGACCTGAGGCGGAGATTTTGCCTCACATCAAGGTCTGTTACTCAATCGACACCCAACCGGATCTCTCGCGAGCGATCAGCTTGGGTGGCGATGGGGACCGTACACGGTCCGATTGCTGCAGTTCACGGGCGCCACCCCGTGTACTTCCCGTGATATCGCCCCCCGGAAACCCGGACGTTTCCAGGCTTTCGGGCAGAGTTGTGATCACGGAGAGTAGAGGGACCGGAAATCGCTCCTGTGATCGATCACACAGGGACAGAACGGAAACAGGGTTCGAAAATTCCGCCCAAAGCGAACAGAGCGATCCAATGCGGCTTCACACCGTGAAGCTTCTCAGACCGGAAGGGTGACGCGCATCACGAGACCACCGCCTTCGCGGGGCTCCGCGATGATACGGCCTCCGTGCGCCCTCGCGACGGACCGCGCGATCGACAGGCCGAGCCCGACGCCCTTGTCGCTGCCCGTCCGCTCGGTGCGCAGCCGTCGGAACGGCTCGAAGAGGTTGTCGATCTCGTAGGCGGGCACCACGGGACCGGTGTTCGAGACGGTCAGGAGTGCCTGTCCGTGCTGGAGCTCGGTGGTGACCTCCACCCAGCCGTCCTCCGGCACGTTGTAGCGCACGCCGTTCTGCACGAGGTTCAGCGCGATCCTCTCCAGGAGCACGCCGTTGCCCTGCACGACGGCCTGGGCCCGCTCCCCGCGGATCTCGACCCCCTTCGCCGCCGCTTCGCCCCGGGTCTGGTCGATGGCGCGGTCGGCGACCTCGCCCAGGTCCACGGGCTTGCGCTCGATGATCTGGTTGTCGCTGCGGGCGAGCAGCAGCAGTCCCTCGACCAGCTGCTCGCTGCGCTCGTTCGTGGCCAGGAGCGTCTTGCCCAGCTGATGGAGCTCCGGCGATGCCTCCGGATCGGAGAGATGGACCTCCAGGAGCGTGCGGTTGATCGCGAGGGGCGTACGCAGCTCGTGCGAGGCGTTCCCCACGAAGCGCTGCTGGGCGGTGAAGGCGCGCTCCAGGCGGTCCAGCATCTCGTCGAAGGTGTCCGCGAGCTCCTTCAGCTCGTCGTCCGGGCCGTCCAGCTCGATCCGCCGGGACAGGTCCGTCCCGGCCACCCGGCGGGCGGTACGGGTGATCCGGCCCAGGGGCGACAGGACGCGGCCCGCCATGGCGTAACCGAAGGCGAAGGCGATGATGCTGAGGCCGACGAGGGCCAGCAGGGCCCTGTTCAGCAGGGAGTCGAGGGCGTGCTGGCGCTGGGCCGCGGTGCAGTTCTTGATCGCCTCGTTGAGCTGGCCGTTGTTCTGCGCCGAGCCGAGCTGCGGACAGGTGTCGCTGGAGATCTGGACGTTCGTACCGGAGACCTGGAAGGCCGGCCCGCCCGCATCGTGCAGCGCCTGTGCCGCGAGCATGTAGATGATCGAGAGCAGGAGGATGCCCGCGATCAGGAACATGCCGCCGTACAGCAGCGTGAGCCGTATCCGGATGGTCGGCCGCAGCCAGGGGTACGGGGACTCCTGGGCCTTGGGTTCCCAGGTCGGCTTGGGGGGCGCCTTCATGGGCGCCGGGGAAGCTGCCACCACGCCCTCAGATCCGGTATCCGGAGCCGGGGACGGTGACGATGACGGGTGGCTCGCCGAGCTTGCGCCGGAGGGTCATGACCGTCACCCGCACCACGTTGGTGAACGGGTCGGTGTTCTCGTCCCACGCCTTCTCCAGCAGCTGCTCGGCCGAGACGACGGCGCCCTCGCTGCGCATCAGGACCTCCAGGACCGCGAACTCCTTCGGGGCGAGCTGGATCTCGTCATCGTCCCGGAACACCTCGCGGCGGTTGGGGTCCAGCTTGATGCCGGCCCGCTCCAGCACGGGCGGCAGCGCGACCGTGGTGCGGCGCCCCAGGGCGCGCACCCGCGCCGTCAGCTCGCTGAAGGCGAAGGGCTTGGGCAGGTAGTCGTCCGCGCCGAGCTCCAGGCCCTCCACCCGGTCGCTGACGTCACCGGAGGCGGTGAGCATGAGGACCCGGGTGGGCATGCCGAGCTCGACGATCTTGCGGCAGACGTCGTCGCCGTGCACCACCGGGAGGTCCCGGTCCAGCACGACGACGTCGTAGTCGTTCACCCCGACGCGTTCCAGGGCGGCCGCCCCGTCGTAGACGACGTCGACGGCCATGGCCTCCCGGCGCAGCCCGGTGGCCACCGCATCGGCGAGCAGTTGCTCGTCCTCGACGACGAGTACGCGCACGGCGCAGTCCTTCCCTAGATCTTCCGAAAAACCCGCGAGCGGCCCTCGTTCCGGCCGCTCGCCGCACGTCAGCGGCACCGACTGTGCGCGTCCATCCTGCCCGTAACGCGCATAAACCGGCGGTAAGACGACGCGGCCCGGTCCGCTGCTTCAGGGAATTGATCGGATTTCCGGGCCAGTTGAGGTTTCTCGCCGGGCGGCGGCGGGGAGGACGCTCTCACACCCGCGATCACGCCCTGCATGTGGCGTACCACAGCCCGTCCTGCATCCAGAGGGACTGCGTGATCACCCGCACTCCGGCCCACGGACCGGAGGACCACCGGGCACACCCCCGTGCCACCGACCCACGACGAGGGGGCGCTTCATGGACGCTTTCACCGCAGGTCTGCTGCAACGAATCAAGACCACCGAGTCCGACCTCACGAGGGCTCGCGAGACGGGCGACGACTTCCTCGCGGATGTCGAGCAGGGAGAGCTGGACGACCTGCACCGCCTCGCCGCCGAGCACGGCGTGGAAATCGGCGCCACAAGCGTCTGAGCCGCCACGAGAGGGCCCCGGGAGCCATCACGGTCTCCTGGGGCCCTCTCCGCGTTCCGGTGGCCCTCCCGGGCGGCTGGACGGCCTCAGGAGGTCAGACGTCAGTCGTGCCAGGCTCCCAGTTCCTCGAGGAGCGCCTGGAGCGGCTCGAAGACGCCGGGGGTCGCCGCGACCGTGAGGTCGCCGTCCGCGGGCCGGCCGGGGCGCCCCCCGGTGAGGGCTCCCGCCTCCCGGGCGATCAGATCGCCGGCCGCGACGTCCCAGGGGTGCAGTCCGCGCTCGTAGTAGCCGTCGAGCCGGCCCGCCGCCACGTCGCAGAGCTCGATGGCGGCCGATCCGCCGCGCCTGATGTCCCGCAGCCGTGGGATCAGCTGCTGGGCCACGGCGGCCTGGTGCGTGCGGACCTCGGTGACGTAGTTGAAGCCGGTCGCCACCAGGGACTGGTCGAGGGGGGCGGTGGGGCGGCAGTGCAGCGCCTCGCCGTTCCCGTACGCCCCGCGGCCGAGCACCGCGTGGAACGTCTCGCGCCGCATCGGGGCCTCGACCACGCCGACGACCCGTTCGCCGTCGCGCTCGGCGGCGATGGAGACGGACCAGGTCGGGAGGCCGTAGAGGTAGTTCACCGTGCCGTCGAGCGGGTCGATGACCCAGCGGATGCCGCTGCTGCCCTCGGCGCTGGCGCCCTCCTCGCCGAGGAAGCCGTCGGCGGGGCGGTGCTCGGAGAGGTAGCCGGTGATCAGCTTCTCCGCCCGGATGTCCATCTCCGTGACGACGTCGATCGGGCTGGACTTCGTCGCGGCCACCCCGAGGTCGGCGGGGCGGCCGTCCCGCAGGAGCGCGCCGGCCCTGCGGGCGGCCTCCAGGGCGAGGTCGAGCAGTTCGGACAGGAGGGGGTCGGTCACAACGCTCCAGGGGTGGTTCGCGGGGCCGGGGCACCTGGCGTGGCCCCCGGCGCGGGGCTGAGAAGCGGGCGGGCGGCGGCTAGAACGGGCTGTCGGCGCCCGCGGCGGCCGGCTTGAGCGCCCTGGCCGGGCAGCAGCCGACCGGACAGAGGTCGTGGGAGGGACCCAGCGATCCCAGGGCGCAGGGCGTGACCGGGCGTTCCTGCTCGACTGCGGCGCGCTCCAGGAGGAGGTCGCGCACGGCGGCGGCGAACCGCGGGTCCGCGCCGACCGTCGCCGAGCGGCGCACGGGCAGTCCGAGCTCGGCGGCCTTCGCGGTGGCCTCCGTGTCGAGGTCGTACAGGACCTCCATGTGGTCCGAGACGAAGCCGATGGGGGCCATCACGACCGCGGGGACGCCGTCGGCGTGGAGCGACTCCAGGTGGTCGCAGATGTCGGGCTCCAGCCACGGGATGTGCGGGGCGCCGCTGCGGGACTGGTAGACGAGCTGCCACGGGTGGTCGACGCCGGTCTCCTCGCGGACGGCCTCGGTGATCAGCCGGGCGACGTCCAGGTGCTCGGCCACGTAGGAGCCGCCGTCGCCGTGGGTCTCCACCGGCCCGGAGGTGTCCGCCGCCGCGGTCGGGATGGAGTGCGTGGTGAACGCCAGGTGCGCCCCCGCCCTGACGTCCTCGGGGAGGTCGGCCAGCGACGCCAGCACGCCGTCCACCATGGGCCGTACGAAACCGGGGTGGTTGAAGTAGTGCCGGAGCTTGTCCACCCGGGGCACCGGGAGCCCCTCCGCCTCCAGCGCGGACAGCGACTCGGCGAGATTCTCGCGGTACTGACGGCAGCCGGAGTACGAGGCGTAGGCGCTGGTGGCCAGCACGGCGATCCGCCGGTGGCCGTCCGTGATCATCTCGCGGAGGGTGTCGGTGAGGTACGGGGCCCAGTTGCGGTTGCCCCAGTACACCGGGAGTTCGAGGCCGTGGTCCGCGAAGTCCTTGCGCAGTGCGTCCAGCAGCGCCCTGTTCTGGGCGTTGATCGGGCTCACGCCGCCGAAGAGGAAGTAGTGCTTGCCGACTTCCTTGAGCCGCTCCTCGGGGATGCCCCGGCCGCGCGTCACGTTCGCCAGGAACGGGACCACGTCGTCAGGGCCTTCGGGACCACCGAAGGAGAGCAGCAGCAGGGCGTCGTAGGGAGCGGGACCACGCAGATCGGACATGCCCCCGATCCTGCCACCCGCCTCCGACAGTGCGGCAACCGCCACCGGCGGGTCAGCGGCGCCCGTAAGCTGTATCGGCCATCCATACACCTGTCACGCGTCCCGGAGCCCTCCTTGCCCAGCCCCTACCGCGCCATCTTCGCCGCCCCCGGAACCCTGGGGTTCTCTGCGGCGGGATTCTTCGGCCGGATGCCGCTGGCCATGATGGGCATCGGCGTGGTGACGATGGTCTCCCAGATGACCGGCCGCTACGGGCTCGCGGGTGCGCTCTCCGCGACGCTCGCCATGGCGGCGGCCGTGATGGGTCCGCAGGTCTCCCGGATGGTCGACCGGTACGGACAGCGGCGCGTGCTGCGCCCGGTCACCCTGGTCGCCGCGGCGGCGGTCGCGGGGCTCCTGGTCTGCGCCCAGCAGCGGCTGCCGGACTGGACCCTGTTCGTCTTCGCGGCCGGCGCGGGCTGCGTGCCCAGCATGGGGTCGATGGTCCGGGCCCGGTGGGCGGCGATCTACCGGGGCTCCGGGCGCCAGTTGCACACCGCGTACTCCTGGGAGTCGATCGTCGACGAGGTGTGCTTCATCTTCGGGCCCATCGTCTCCATCGGTCTGTCCACCGCCTGGTTCCCGGAGGCCGGGCCCCTGGTCGCCGGGGTGTTCCTGGTGACCGGTGTCTTCTGGCTGACGTCCCAGCGGGCCACCGAGCCGGCACCGCACCCGAAGGAGCACCACACGGGCGGCTCCGCCCTGCGCTCCCCGGGACTCCAGGTGCTGGTGACGGCCTTCGTCGCCACCGGGGCGATCTTCGGCGCGGTCGACGTGGTGACCGTGGCCTTCGCCGAGGAGCGCGGGCACAAGGCGGCAGCCAGCCTCGTGCTCGCGGTCTACGCCCTGGGGTCCTGCCTCGCCGGAGCCGTCTTCGGCCTGGTGCACCTGCGGGGGAAGCCGTCCACCCGGTGGCTGGTGGGGGTGTGCGCCATGGCCGTGAGTATGATCCCCCTCCAACTGGCCGGGAGCCTGCCGTTCCTGGCCGTGGCGCTCTTTGTCGCGGGCCTCGCCATCGCACCGACGATGGTCACCACCATGGCCCTCGTCGAACAGCACGTACCGCGCACACAGCTGACCGAGGGCATGACCTGGACCAGCACCGGGCTCGCGGTCGGAGTGGCGCTCGGCTCCTCCGCCGCAGGCTGGGTGGTCGACGCCTCCGGGGCGGGGGCGGGGTACGCGGTGCCCGTCGTGGCGGGAGCGCTCGCGGCCGCGGTGGCGTTCCTGGGGTACCGCCGGCTCGCGGAGCCGGTGACCGCGGAAGTTGCTACGGGAGGGCGCGGGGAAGATGACCGACACCTACGCACGGACGACGAACACGTGGCGTAACTGGGCGGGCAACGTCACCGCCCGGCCCGCCCGCGTGGAGTTCCCCGCCTCCGTCGACGAGCTCGCCGAGGTGCTCCGCATGGCCTCCGAGGACGGTCTGAAGGTCAAGCCGGTCGGCACCGGGCACTCGTTCACCGCGGCTGCGGCCACCGACGGGGTCCTCATACGCCCGGACCTGCTCACCGGCATCCGCGCCATCGACCGCGAGGCGATGACCGTGACGGTCGAGGCCGGCACCCCGCTGAAGCGCCTGAACGCCGCGCTCGCCCGCGAGGGGCTCTCCCTGACCAACATGGGCGACATCATGGAGCAGACGGTCGCCGGGGCCACCTCCACGGGCACCCACGGCACCGGCCGCGACTCGGCGTCGGTCTCCGCGCAGATCCGCGCGCTGGAGCTGGTCACGGCGGACGGCACGGTCCTGAGCTGCTCGGCCGACGAGCACCCCGACGTCTTCGCGGCGGCGCGGATCGGACTGGGGGCGCTCGGTGTGGTCACCGCGGTCACGTTCGCGATCGAGCCCGTCTTCCTGCTGACGGCCCGCGAGGAGCCGATGACCTTCGACCGGGTCACCGCCGACTTCGATCAGCTGGTCACCGAGAACGAGCACTTCGAGTTCTACTGGTTCCCGCACACCGGCAACTGCAACACCAAGCGCAACAACAGGAGCGCCGGCCCGGCCGCCCCTCCCGGGCGGGTGAGCGGCTGGATCGAGGACGAGCTCCTCTCCAACGGGATCTTCCAGGTCGCCTGTTCGGTGGGCCGCGCGGTCCCCGCCGCCATCCCCTCGCTCGCCAGGATCTCCAGCCGCGCCCTGTCGGCCCGTACGTACACCGACATCCCGTACAAGGTGTTCACCAGCCCGCGGCGGGTGCGCTTCGTCGAGATGGAGTACGCCGTACCGCGCGAGGCGGCGGTCGACGCCCTGCGTGAGCTCAAGGCGATGGTGGAGCGTTCGCCGCTGCGGATCAGCTTCCCGGTGGAGGTCCGCACGGCGCCCGCGGACGACATAGCGCTCTCCACGGCCTCGGGCCGGGAAAGCGCCTACATCGCGGTGCATCTGTACCGGGGCACGCCGTACCAGGCGTACTTCACGGCCGTCGAGCGGATCATGACGGGCTACGACGGCCGACCGCACTGGGGCAAGATCCACACCCGTGACGCCGGCTACCTGTCCGGGAGCTACCCCCGCTTCGGCGAGTTCACCGCCGTGCGCGACCGGCTCGACCCGGACCGGCTGTTCGCCAACGACTACCTGCGCCGCGTGCTCGGGGACTGAGCCCGGGGCGGTTCAGCGGTCCGTGTCCGTGCCGGCCGCGGCTCCGCCCTGCGGGGCCGGGGCCTCGTCGGCGCCGGTCGGGTCCGGTGCGGCCGGGGTGGTGGCGCCGTCATCCGGCGCGGCCGGGTCGGTGGCCTCAGGATTCGTGGTCCCGCCGGACGCCGACGGCATGGGCGTGGGACCGGTGCCCGTGCCGTCCCCGCCCGAGGGGTCGGGCCGCGTGCTCCCGCCGTCCTCCGTGCCGGTTCCGGGTGAGGTGCTGCTCCCGCTGCCGGGCACGTTCCCGTCGTCGCCCCGGTCGCCCTGGCCGCCGTCGTCCTCCTGGTCCGTTCCGTCCGAGGACGAGGGCGAGGGTGAGGTCGTCCCGCCGTGGCGTTCCCCGCTCACGACGGAACCGATGGTCGTCCCGCCGTTGCCCCCCAGGTCATGGCCGGAGGCCATCTCGTACACGGTGATACCGGCCATCGACAGGACGAAGACCCCGGTGGCCGCGAGGGCCGAACGCTTCCAGCCCCGGACGCGGGTGCCGTGCGTACGGGCGTCGGAGTACGAGTCGTCCGTGACCGCCCCGACGGCGCCCGTCCCGCCCGGCCGGACCTGCCGCAGCACCGTCGTACGGTCGGCGCCGGGGTCCGCCGCGCGCAGGGCACGTGTCGCCTCGGGGTCCACCGCGCGCACCGCACGCGTCGCGTCGGGGTCATCCGTACGAAGGACCCGGGTGGCGTCCGCGTCCACGGTGCGCAGCACCCGGGTCGCGTCGTCCTCCGGGTGCGCCGGAGGGGTGGCCGGCTCCCTGGTGCGCACCGTCACCTGACGGCCCGCAGGATGCTTCACCTGGACCGTGACTTCCCGGATCTGCTCCCCGGTGCGACGGAAGAAGTGCTGGAAGACCGAGCCACCGCAGGTGGCCACCACGCTCATCACGCCCGCGCCGGCGATGGTCCCGTACACACCGAGCTGTGAGGCCATCACCGCCGCCGCGACCGCCGCGACGGCACTGCCGGCGACCTGCGGGAGGCTCAGATCTATGCGCCTTTCCTTCCGTTCCGCATCACTCTGCGGCTTCTGAACCATGATCAGCCCCTGCTCGACAACTACCCCACCTTGCACCAGGAAAGGACATATGAGCGAATCAGATAGTTCCGATTCTGGAGATTTTGTGAAGCAGCACACCCATTGAGGGCATACCGCAGACAACGGGGTAACCCAACTCCCGTACCCGGTGAGAACTTCGGCGGCGTGCCGGTCCACCCAGGTGGCCCGAATGGAGTACTGTGGCGAGCCCTGGGGCCGGACTCCCACACGGGTATCCGGAACCTACGGGAGGGGGCCGAAGGGCGGCTCCCGAACCGGCGGCGCCGCGGCATCGCACGGGCGCCTGCTGCATGGAGTGACCATCCGGTCGCTCCGCGTCGCAAACAGGTAACCGTGCCATCGTGGCGTTCCAGGGCCAAGGCCCGACACGCCGGGTAACTTGGCAAGGTTGTGGCAGGCTGAACCCGGGCAGGTCACACTCGACTAGCGGAAGCAGCGACGCACGTGACGTCGGCAGGCACCACCCGGGAGGTTCCCATGCCCGAACTGCGTGTCGTGGCCGTCTCAAACGACGGCACACGACTGGTGCTCAAAGCTGCGGACAGCACGGAGTACACGCTTCCGATCGATGAGCGGCTGCGTGCCGCCGTGCGCAATGACCGCGCCCGGCTCGGCCAGATCGAGATCGAGGTGGAGAGTCATCTCCGCCCGCGCGACATCCAGGCGCGCATAAGGGCCGGCGCCTCCGCGGAGGAGGTCGCCCAGTTCGCCGGCATCCCGGTGGACCGGGTACGCCGCTTCGAGGGCCCCGTGCTCGCGGAGCGCGCGTTCATGGCCGAGCGCGCCCGGAAGACTCCTGTGCGCCGTCCCGGCGAGAACACCGGACCCCAGCTCGGCGAGGCGGTGCAGGAGCGGCTGCTGCTGCGCGGAGCCGACCGGGAGACCGTCCAGTGGGACTCCTGGCGCCGGGACGACGGCACCTGGGAGGTCCTCCTGGTCTACCGCGTCGCGGGCGAGCCGCACTCCGCGAGCTGGACGTACGACCCGCCCCGGCGGCTCGTCCAGGCCGTGGACGAGGAGGCGCGCTCGCTGATCGGCGAGACCGACGACGTCGCGGCGCCGGAGCCGAGCTTCCCGTTCGTGCCCCGGATCGCACGGCTGCCGCGCGACCGGCCGCTGGACCGCGCGCTGGACCGGCAGATCGAGCGTCCCGCTCCGCCCGCGCCGGAGCCGGAGGAGCGCGTCGGCGGCGTGTCCGCGAGCGAGCGTGATTCGCTGACGAGCCTCCTGGAGGCGGTGCCGAGCTTCCGTGGCGACATGGTGGTCCCGGAGCGGCCCTCGCAGCCCGAACCGCCCGCGCTCGAACCGGCGGCGCAGCAGGAGCCCGAGGCCGACGAGCCCCCGGCAGCGGCGGCGTCCGCGGGGGCGGGTTCCGCCTACGCCGATGTGCTGATGCCCCGTGCGGTGGCCGGCCACCGTGACCGGCTGACCGGGACGACCGACCGCCAGGCCGAGGCGGACGGCGTACGGCCGGGCCGCCGGGCGGCGGTGCCGAGCTGGGACGAGATCGTCTTCGGCACACGCCGGAAGAAGCAGGACTGAGGTCCGGACGGGATGTCCGCGGCATGAGGAGGGCCCGTACGCAGCCGCGTACGGGCCCTCGCTCCGTCCGGAGGCCGTGCGCGTCAGAGGGGATCCGGTCCCGTGGCGACGGGGCGGGCCTCGTCCGAGGACCACTCCGACCAGGACCCGGCGTACAGGGCGGCCGGGTACCCGGCGAGCTCCAGCGCCAGTACCTCGTGAGCCCCCGAGACGCCGGACCCGCAGTAGACGCCGACCTGGGTGTCGCGGTCGGCGCCCAGCGCGGAGAAGCGGGAGGCGAGCACGTCGGCGGGCAGGAAGCGTCCGTCCTCGCCGACGTTCTCCGTGGTCGGGGCGGACACCGCTCCGGGGATGTGGCCGCCGACCCGGTCGACGGGCTCGACCTCTCCCCGGTAGCGCTCACCGGCCCGCGCGTCGAGCAGCAGGCCGGAGCGGGCCAGCTTCGCGGCGCCGTCCGCGTCGAGGAGGCCGAGCGCCCCCGGCCGCGGCCGGAAGTCGCCCTCGGCCGGCTCCGGGATGTCGGTGGTCAGCGGCCCGTCCCAGGCGGCGAGACCGCCGTCCAGTACGCGGACGTCGGAGTGCCCCGCCCAGCGCAGCAGCCACCACGCGCGGGCGGCCGCCCAGCCCTGACCGCCGTCGTGGACCACCACAGGGGTGTCCTGGCCGACCCCGGCCCGCCTCATGACGGCACCGAAGGCCTCCGGGTCCGGCAGGGGGTGACGGCCGCCGCTGCCCGCCGGGCCCGCGAGCTCGGAGTCGAGGTCGACGTAGACCGCCCCGGGGAGGTGCCCGGTCTCGTAGGCGGCGCGGCCGTTCGGCCCGCCGAGCTGCCAGCGGATGTCCAGGAGCACCGGCGGACGGGGCCCCGCCGACTCGCTCATGTATTCGGATGCGGTGATGATGGGCTTCATGCGTGCCATCTTCGCGCAGGGGCGGCCGCCCCCGGTGACGTAGCACCGAATTGGATGTACCACACCAAAACGGTCTTCGGCCCGATCGGAAGCCGGAAAACGCGGCGCGGCCGGGGTGCCTCGGAGGCTCAGTGGTGCGAGCATCTGCACGGAGCGTACGCACCCGTATCCGTACCGCTGGACACCGTGCGGACTCCGTTTCCCCGTACAGCCACCCCGATGGTGCGAGGAGAGAGAAGAAGATGACCGAGGCTGCCACCCGGCGCACGCCTGGAGCGCCGTGCTGGGTGAGTCTGATCGTGCACGGCCTGACCGCGACCCAGGAGTTCTACAGCCGGCTCTTCGGCTGGGAGTTCCAGCCCGGGCCCGAACAACTGGGGCCGTACGTCCGCGCGCTGCTGCACGGCAAGGAGGTCGCGGGCATCGGGCAGGTGCCGCCCGGCCGGCACCTGCCGATCGCCTGGACGACCTATCTCGCGACGGAGGATGCGGACGCCACGGCCGAGGCGATCCGCTCCTGCGGCGGGACCGTGGCCGTCGGGCCCCTCGACGCGGGGAACGCGGGACGCCTGCTGCTCGCGTCCGACCCGAGCGGCGCGGTCTTCGGGGTCTGGCAGGCGGCCGAGCACCTCGGCACCGCCCTCGTGGGCACCCCCGGCACCCCCGTGTGGAACGAGCTGGTGACCCGGGAGACCGCGTCGGTCGCCAAGTTCTACCAGGCGGTGTTCGGATTCAGGACCGAGGCGGTCGTCTCGGCCGACTTCGACTATCAGACGCTGCACATCGAGGGCCGCCCGGTGGCCGCCCTGCACGGGGTGGGACACGCCCTGCCGCGCGACCGGGGTCCGCACTGGATGACGTACTTCCAGGTTGCCGACACCGACGAGGCGGCGGCACGCGTCGTGGAGCTCGGCGGGCATGTGCTGCAGCCGCCGCAGGACGCCGCCTCCAGCGGCAGGCTGGCCATGGTCGCGGACCCGGAGGGTGCGGTGTTCACGATCGTGCGCCCGGCCGGCGTCTGACCGTCCGGCTCTTGTCACGCCCGTTGCAGCTCTGTGAACGATTTCCGGGCGCCGTGACCGCGTCGGCCGTCCGTCGACGGACGGCGCCCTGACGGGATGTTCACGACAGAAGATGGCTACAACTGTTCGCACGAACGGGAGTTGCCCCGTCGGCGGACCTGTCGGCGACCCGCACGCATGCGCTGCTCCGCCACGTGTGGCAGCGGGTTCCCCCAGGGATGACGCGCCCGGAATTCGCCCCTCGCACCAGCGGGAGGGATCCGTCCCCCACCGAGCCGCTCCACTCCCGCCTCTACCGCACCGGTGGCCTGGCCCGGTGGAACGCCGACGGCACCGTCCAGTACCTCGGCCGCACCGACAGCCAGGGTCAAGCTGCGCGGCTTCCTGGTGGAGCGGGGACGACGAGATCAAGGTGGCCACCGAGAAGCACGACTGCGGGCCGCCCTCATGGACCAGGGCAACCACGACGCCCACCACCAGTCGAAGAGGAGCAAGCTCGAACTGCGCGCCCAGCCCGCTTATCTGATAGCAAGTCAGGAGTAGGCGCCGGTCGTCGATCTGCCCGGGCGTGTTCCCACGGTCCAGCAGCGGCGCATAGCCTTCACCCTCAGACGTGTCGCTTCTTCGAAGGCGGCGAAGTCACGAAGTCACCCAGGACGACATCCTGAAGCGGCTCTCCGGCCGCCCCGGAGAGCCCGGTCGCGCCCCGCACCCCGGACACCTTGGCCCGGGACGAACTCGGCTTCCGTTCCGCGGCTGACCGACATCATGGCGAAGAGCACGGCCACGTCGTACGAGGCCGGCGCCGACACCAGTGGGAGGTCGGGCAGTTCGTACAGGACGAACTGGACGACGCCCAGCGCCAGGACGACCGCCATCACCGTGCTGGGGAACCGTCCGGCGGGCCAGCAGGCACAGCGCCATCAGCCCGCCCAGGAGCAGGTCGTACTCGGCGTCGTAGCACCCCGCCGCCACCAGGACCACCAGCGGGATACCCAGGTCGCAGGCCCGGGCGACGGCGCGTCCGTACCGGCCGGACAGCACCGTCCAGGGCGACGCGACCGGGACCGCCGTCTCCTCAGCCAACCGTCGCACCTTTCTCATCCGGCAGAAGCGCAACCGCGGGCCCATGGCACAAGTGCCGTCGGGCGGGGAGGACTTCACGATGAGGGCGACGCCCTCCTGCGCCCATACTGCCTCAGCGCGGGGCGGGTCCGGCGTGCGGCCGGGATGCGCCGGGCGTCAGGTGGACGACACGGCCGAGATGCGCCGGGCGTCAGGCGGAGGACACGGGCAGGACGTCCGGGGACAGGGCGCCCGTACGAGCGGACGCGGCGGTCATCCGGCGCCGGTGGTGACGGCGGCAGAGCACCTCGTAGCCGATCTCGCCCATCGGCCGGTTCACGTCACCGACCACGACCTGTGCCCCCTCGACGACCATCTCACCGTCTATGGTCCGCGCGTTGTGCGTGGCACGGGCTCCGCACCAGCAGAGGGCCTCGACCTGGAGCTGCTCGATCCGGTCGGCCAGCTCGATCAGTCGCTGCGAACCGGGGAACAGTCGCGTACGGAAGTCCGTCGTGATGCCGAAGGCGAAGACATCCATGTCCAAGTCGTCCACGACGCGGGCCAGTTGATCGATCTGGTCCGGGGCCAGGAACTGTGCTTCGTCCACGATGACGTAGTCCACCCTGCCGCCCTTGGTCAGCTGAGCGACCAGGTAGGCGTACAGGTCCATCCCCTCGTCCGCCTCGACGGCCTCCGTCACCAGCCCCAGCCGCGAGGACAGCTTGCCTTCCCCCGCCCGGTCGTCCCGGGTGAAGATCACACCCTGCAGACCGCGCGCCGACCTGTTGTGGCCGATCTGGAGAGCCAGGGTGCTCTTTCCGCAATCCATCGTCCCGGAGAAGAACACGAGCTCGGGCATGAGAGAGTGCGGCCTTTCGGAAGGGTGCGGAGGGAGCGGGAGAACGTCGGCTACGAGCGTACTTCGAGGAGCGGGACCAGCTGTTCGACGGGGGTCAGCGATCCGTGCATCCCCACCATCGCGGACTCGTGCGGCTCCTTGGCCGAGGCGGTGATCACCACGTCGTCGTGGGCGGCCGCCACCACGTCCCCGATCCTGCCGTACACCCGCTCGTCGATCCGGGGGCCGAACCAGCCCGCCGCGATCGCCTCGTCACGGCTCGCCACCCAGAACTGCTCGCCGAGCACCTCGCGCCAGACGGTCAGGACGTCCGCCTGGGCGCCGGGGACCGCGTACACATGGCGGGCCCGGCCCTCGCCGCCCAGCAGGGCGACGCCGGCGCCCAGCTCCCAGTCCTCGTCGAAGTCGATGCGGGACTGTTCGTCGAAGGGGATGTCGATCATGCCGTGGTCGGCGGTGATGTAGAGCGCGGTGCGGGGCGGCAGCTGCTCGGCGAGGCGCCGGGCGAGCCCGTCGACGTACATCAGCTGGCCCCGCCAGGCGTCGGAGTCGACGCCGAAGCGGTGTCCCTGGCCGTCGACCTCGCTGTAGTACGTGTAGACGAGCGACCTGTCCCCCGCGGCGAGCCGCTCGGCCGCGAGGTCCATCCGGTCCTCGCCGGTGAGCCGGCCGAGGAAGGAACCGCCGCTGAGCGCGACCTTGGTGAGGGGGGTCTGCTCGAAGCCGGGGGCGGAGACCTGGGCCGTGCGGACTCCGGCGGCGTCGGCGAGCGCGAACACCGTCGGGTACGGCTGCCAGGCCTTGAGGTCGGTCCACGGCTTCCAGCGGAGCTGGTTCATGAGCGCGCCCGTGCCCGGGTTGCGCACCGTGTAGCCGGGAAGCCCGTGCTCGCCGGGCGGCAGGCCCGTGCCGACGGAGGCGAGCGAGGTCGCCGTGGTCGCCGGGAAGCCCGAGGTGATCGGCCGGCCGGTGCCGCCGCGCGAGGTGGGGAGCAGCGAGTGCAGGAAGGGCGCCTCGTCCGGGTGGGCCTTGATCTGCTCCCAGCCGAGTCCGTCGATCAGGAAGACGCAGTTCCGGTCGGCGGGGGTGAGCTCGGGGATCGCCGCCTCGAAGCCGGGGACGCCCTGCCCCGCGACGAGCGTCGGCAGCAGATCGGCGAGCGAACCGGTGCCGTACTCGGGCACGGGCGCGGCTTCGGGAGCGAGCAGAACGGGGTCCTGCCAGGCGGGCTGGACCATCAGCGGGTGGTCGTCCCGGTCACGGCCGTGGCCTCGGAGAGCGACTGGGCGAAGGCGAGGGTCTGGCGCACGGTGTCCGGGCCGTCCCCGGCCTCGCTGACGCGGAGGCTCAGGTCGTCGGCGGTGGAGCTGCCGGTGTAGCCGTGGTCGGCCTCGCAGTTGGGGTCGCCGCAGGCCGCGGGCTCCAGGTCGATGCGGGAGACCGCGCCCCAGCCGATCGTCAGGACGACCTCGCGGGGCAGGGTGCCCGGCACGTACTTCTCGGGGTTGGCGACGACCCGGCTGACCACGACGGACGAGATCCGGTCGAGCTTGACCGACTCGGTGGACGTCGTGGCGTACGGGGTCGGGGAGCTGGTGTCGGCCGCCTGCTCGTCGGTGTGGCTGACGATGAAGCGGGTGTCCGTCAGGACGAGGACCGTGACATGGCGCCGGACCTCGTTGGAGTCGAAGGTGGTCTCCTGGTGCACCAGGTACGAAGCGACCGGCTCCCCGCCGACGGCGGCCTCCACCGCCTCGGCCACGAGGGCCGGGTAGTAGCCGCTGCGCTCGATCGCCGCGCGCAGCCCCTGGGTCGTCGTACCGGTCTTTGCCATGGGAACCATCCTACGGGGGGCCGGTGACTGCCGGGGACGCTGTGCGCGGGTCCGCCGGGGTCAGTAGCTGGGGAGCCGGCGGGGACCCAGATCGCTGCGGGCGGGCGGCGGGGCGAGCCGGACGCTCGCTCCGAGCACCGTCAGGCCGTGCGTGGCGACGACGACGGGTTCCAGGGCGGCCGAGACCACCTCGGGGTGGTCGTCGACCAGCCGGGACACCCGCAGGAGGAGCTCTTCGAGCGCCGCGGTGTCCGCCGGCGCCGAGCCGCGCCAGCCGAACAGCACCGGGGCCGCCTTGATGGAGCGGATCAGCTCGGCGGCGTCCCGGTCGGTGGCGGGCACGAGACGGTGGGCCGTGTCGCCGAGCAGCTCGGACGGCGCGCCGGCCAGGCCGAAGGAGAGGACGGCTCCGGCGGCCGCGTCGATGGACGCCCTGACGACGGTGTCGACGCCCCTGGGCGCCATGGCCTGGACGACGGGGCGGAGTTCGGCGGGGGTGCCGAGCAGGTCGGTCAGTTCGTCGTACGCGCGGCGCAGGGCGTTCTCGCCCGCGAGGTCGAGCCGGACCCCGCCGAGGTCGGCGCGGTGCCGGAGGTGGGGCGCGGTGGTCTTGAGGGCCACCGGGTAGCCGAGCTGCCCGGCGGCGGCGACGGCGCCCTCCGGATCGGGGGCCGGGAGCGCCGGACGTACGGCGATGCCGTAGCCGGCCAGCAGTTCGCAGGCCTCGTCGTGGGTGAGCGGCCGGCCGCGCGGGTCGGGGTCCGGGCCGAGCAGCCTGCCGATCAGCGCGGCGGTGCCGTGCTCGTCGATGGTGTCGTCCAGGAATTCGGGCACCTTGCCCGGGGTGGCGGCCTGGCGCCGCCACTGGGCGTACTTCACCGCCTCGGCGAGCGCGCGGACGGCGCGCTCGGCCGCGGGGTAGGCGGGGATCCGCCCGGCGTCGGGAGCGGGCCGGCCGGGGCTCGGCGCGGCTTCGGAGACGGGGGCCCGGCCGGGGCTCGGCGCGCCTTCGGCGGCGGGGGCCCGGCCGGGAGAGGCCGCGGGGTGGCCGGGGGCTCGCGGGGTGGAGGGGGCGGGGTGGCCGGGGGCTCGCGTGGTGGAGGGGGCGAGGTCGCCCGGGGCGCCTGCCCGCCCGTCGGACGCGGACGGCGTGGGGGTGCCGGGCGCGGATCCGCCCCGGGTGCCGGGCGCGGCGGAGGGAGCCTGCGCCCCCGGGCCGGACGGCCGGTGTGCGGGCGGGGCGGCCGTGCTCGTCGCGGCGGCGAGCGCCTGCGCCAGGCCGCCCATCTCCACGTGCACCACCGCCACCGGCTTGGCGGGACCGGTGGCCGCCGCCTCCCGCAGCGCGGCGGCCAGGACCTCGCCGTCGCCGGTCTCCGCCTCGCCGTCCTCCCCCACCCAGGGGATCGCGGTCACGATCACGGCGTCGCACGTCCGGTCCGCGAGCGCCTCCGCCAGCGCGTTCCGGAAGTCCTGGGGGCTGGCCACGGTGGTGAGGTCGCGGGGCGGGCGCGGGCGCAGCCCTTCCGCCAGGCAGGCGTCGTAGGTGAGGAGGCCGAGCGACTCCGAGTTGCCCAGGATCGCCACCCGGGGACCGTCCGGCAGGGGCTGTCCCGCGAGGAGCACGCCGACGTCGACCATCTCGGTCACCGTGTCGACGCGGATCACGCCCGCCTGGCGCATCAGCGCGGAGACCGTCGCGTCGGGGATGCGGCTGACGGGCACGGCGTGGCCCGGCGGGTTGGTCCCGCTGTGCCGGGCGCCCTTCACCACGACCACCGGCTTCACGGCGGCCGTCCGGCGGGCGAGCCGGGTGAACTTGCGCGGATTGCCCAGTGATTCGAGGTACAGCAGGGCGACGTCGGTGCCCGGGTCCTCGTACCAGTACTGCAGGAAGTCGTTGCCGGAGACGTCGGCCCGGTTGCCGGCGGAGATGAAGGCGGAGAGCCCCGCGCTCCTGCGGTGGAGGCCCGCCAGAACGGCGATCCCGATGGCCCCGGACTGGGTGAAGAGCCCGATGCGCCCGGCCTTGGGCGACTCGGGGGCGAGGGAGGCGTTGAGGCGGACCTCGGGGGCGGTGTTGATGATGCCGAAGGCGTTCGGGCCGATGATCCGCATCCCGTACGAGCGTGCCTGGCGGACCAGCTCCCGCTGCCGTTCCCGGCCTTCGGCGCCTCGCTCGGCGTAACCGGCGGAGAGGACGACGAGGCCCTGGACCCCGCTCTCGCCGCAGTCGGCGACGACCGCCGGCACCCGGTCGGCCGGGACGGCGACGACCGCGAGGTCGACCTGCTCACCGATCTCGCTCACGGAGCGGTGCGCGGGCACCCCTTCGACCGTGCCCGTACCGGCGTCGAAGGACGTGTTCACGGCGTACGCGCGCCCCGTGAAACCCGAGCCCAGGAGGTTGCGCAGCACCGACCGGCCGACGCCGCCCGGCGCCCGGCCGACGCCGATGACCGCGACGGACCCGGGGGCCAGCAGCCGCTGGACGGAGCGCGCTTCGGCCCGCTGTTCCCGGGCGCGCTGGACGGCCAGGGACTCGGCCGTGGGCTCCAGGTCGAGGGTGAGGTGGACGGAGCCGTCCTCGAAGCTGCGCTGCTGGGTGAATCCGGCGTCCCGGAACACCTTGATCATCTTGTTGTTGGCGGGCAGCACCTCGGCGGCGAAGCGCCGGATCCCCCGCTCCCTGGCCACCGCCGCGATGTGTTCGAGGAGGGCCGAGGCCACTCCGCGGCCCTGGTGGGCGTCCTGCACGAGGAAGGCGACCTCGGCCTCGTCCGCGGGGGCGGAGGCGGGCCGGCCCTGCCCGTCGATCCGGTCGTAGCGGACGGTGGCGATGAACTCGCCGCCGATCGTCACCGCCAGTCCCACCCGGTCGACGTAGTCGTGATGGGTGAAGCGGTGGACGTCACGGGCGGAGAGACGCGGATACGGGGCGAAGAAGCGGTAGTACTTCGATTCGTCGGACACCTGCTCGTAGAAGCTGACCAGCCGCTCGGCGTCATCCGTGGTGATGGGCCTGATCCGCGCGGTGCCACCGTCACGGAGCACCACGTCGGCCTCCCAGTGGTCGGGGTACGCGTGATGCGGACTCTGCTCCGGAGTGGGCTCCATGGGCAAAGCCTACGGCTCGGGCTTTTCGTTCGGCCCGAACCCGGGCCGAACCCGGGCGGGGGCCGGTACGGGAGGCCTGCGCGGAGGCCTCGGCACCGGTCGCGGACGGGTCGCGGCAAGGGCACGCTGAGGGTGCCGGCGGGCGGTGGACGGCCGGCGGCGATGCCGGGCACAGCGATACCGCACTGCATGAGAGACTGGTCTAGACAACCCATTGATACGTGAAGGGCAGAACCATGGCTGAGCGCCGCGTCAACGTCGGTTGGGCCGAGGGCCTGCACGCCCGCCCCGCTTCCATCTTCGTCCGTGCCGCCACGGCCTCCGGCGTCCCCGTGACGATCGCCAAGGCGGACGGCAACCCCGTCAACGCCGCGTCCATGCTCGCGGTGCTCGGCCTGGGCGCCCAGGGCGGCGAGGAGATCGTGCTCGCGTCCGAGGCGGACAACGCCGAGGCCGCCCTGGACCGTCTGGCGAAGCTGGTCGCCGAGGGGCTCGAGGAGCTTCCGGAGACCGTCTGATTCCGGCCACTTCGAACCGGAATTTTTTCTGCGGAAAAGCCGCGGCACCCCCGACCGGGAGCCGCGGCTTTTTCTGTTCCCTTACGGAGTGACAGGAGCCCGTAAAAGCCGTTTCAGGGCAGCATAAAGAAAGCCGTCCGATAACGGCCCTCTTTGTATACGGCGCAATTGTTAATGACGGACTCCCGCGATGTTTACGGGGTGTTGCGAAGTCCTCACCCGGGGCGCTCCGGCCGGCTGGCCCGGCGGGCGCCGCAGCCGGTGGGCGGCGGTGGCCCGCTCGGCGTGCTGGGTGGCGAGCGCCCTGGCCCGCTCCGGATCGCGGCGCGCCACGGCGTCGACGAGGGCGCCGTGCTCGGCCCAGGAGTCCGCGGGGCGGACCGGCTGCTCGACGGCGTACATCCAGGCGATCTTGTGCCGGAGCTGGGTGAGCAGCGCGATCAGCGCGGGGCTGCCCGAGGCCTGTGCCAGCGTCTCGTGGAACCAGCCGCCCAGGGAGCGCAGATCCTCCCCCTCGCCCCTGCGCACGCGCTCCTGGCCCAGTCTGACCAGGCCGCGGAGCACCTTGAGGTGCGCCTCGGTACGCCGCTGGGCCGCGCGGGCGGCCCCGAGGGGCTCCAGGAGCATGCGGATCTCCAGGAGGTCGGCGGCCTCCTGCTCCGTGGGCTCGGCGACACAGGCACCGGCGTGCCGGCGGGTGACGACGAACCCCTCGGACTCCAGGGTGCGCAGCGCCTCCCGCACGGGGACGCGTGAGACGCCGTAGCGACGCGCGAGCACCTCTTCGGTGAGGCGGCTGCCGCGCTCGAAGACACCGGAGACGATGTCGTCACGGATTGCCGTGCATACCGAATGCGCGGGAATGCGCATGTCCGAACCTCCGCCTTAATCCCCGCGAAACGCGGCCGATCGACGCCTGTTCTGTGACTCTATTGCAACCGGCCGGAATTTCCGATGGCGGGGTGGAATCCATGGATATCTTTTGGCCAGGGAGCACTTCCGCGGGGGCTTCGGCGGGCGCCCTTCCCGGGACATGGCGAAGGCCCCGGCGGATGCCGGGGCCTTCGTCGGAGAGCGCGGTGCGGCGTGGGGTCAGACCTGGACGCCGTGGGCGCGGAGGTAGGCGACGGGGTCCATGTCCGAGCCGTACTCGGGGGTGGTCCGGGCCTCGAAGTGGAGGTGCGGACCGGTGGAGTTGCCGGTCGAGCCGGACAGGCCTATCTGCTCGCCGGAGCCGACGCTCTGGCCGACGGAGACACCGATCGAGGAGAGGTGGCCGTACTGGGTGTACGTGCCGTCCTTCATCCGGAGCACGATGTTGTTGCCGTACGCGCCGCCCCAGCCGGCCTCGACGACCGTGCCGGCGCCGACCGCGACGACGGAGGTGCCGGACGCGGCCTGGAAGTCCACGCCGGAGTGGCTGCCGGAGGACCAGAGCGCGCCGCCGGACTTGTAGCCGGTGGTCACGTGCGAGCCGGCGACCGGGAGGTGGAAGGCGTTCAGCCGGGCGCGCTCGGCGGCGCGGGCGGCGCGCGCCTTCTCCTCGCGGACCTCCTTGGCGCGGGCCTCCGCCTTGCGCTTGGCCTCGGCCTTCGCCTTGGCCTTGGCCTTCGCTTCGGCCGCGGCCTTCGCGGCGACGTCGGCCTGGTGCTTCTGGGCCTTCGCCTGGGCCTCGATCTGGGCGGCGAGGGTGGTGTCGAGGGCGACGGTCTGGGTCAGACCGGTGGCGGTGACGGCCTCGGAGTCCGCGGCGAGGGCCGGGGAGGCGGTGGCACCCAGTACGCCGGTGGTGGCCAGGGCGGCGACGCCGGCGACCTTGGCGCTCTTGCGCGTCAGGCGGCTCGGGGCACGGTGCTTCCCGGTGGCACGGATGAACGCCATGGAGGGGCTGATCCTTTCCTTCCTTCTCGCCTACCGGGTTAGCTGACGGGT
>NZ_JAERUC010000099.1 GCF_016745505.1 Streptomyces silvae
GCGGGTCGTTCACGTACAGCGGTGCGGCGGGCGCGGGTCGGGCCGCGGGTGCGGCCCGAGCCGGCCGGGCGGATTCCGTTGGTGGTCAGGGGCGTTCGAGGATGGCGGTGACGCCCTGGCCGCCCGCGGCGCAGACCGAGATCAGGCCCCGGCCCGGCGCGTCCCGCTCCGCGAGGAGCTTGGCCAGGGTCGCCACGATCCGGGCGCCCGTCGCGGCGAAGGGATGACCGGTGGCGAGGGACGATCCGACCACATTCAGCCGGTCCCTGTCGACGGGTGCGAGCCCCTGCTTCTCCCAGGACGCCAGGGTGGCGAGCACCTGGGAGGCGAAGGCCTCGTGGATCTCGAAAAGGTCGAAGTCCCCGATGGTCAGCCCGGCGCGCTCCAGCATGCGCGGCACGGCGTACGCGGGCGCCATCAGCAGCCCGTCCTCGCCGTTCACGTAGTCCACGGCGGCCGTCTCGTACAGCGACAGGTAGGCCAGCGGCTCCAGGCCGTGGGCCTCGGCCCACTCCTCGCTCGCCAGCAGCACGGTGGCCGCGCCGTCGGTGAGCGGCGTCGAATTGCCCGCGGTCATCGTCGCGTCGGGGTGGTCCGCGCCGAACACCGGCTTCAGCGTGGCGAGTTTCTCCACCGTCGAGCCGGGGCGCAGGTTCTGGTCCCGGTCCAGACCGAGGTACGGGACGACGAGGTCGTCCAGGAAGCCCCGGTCGTACGCCGCGGCGAGCCGCTGGTGGCTGGTGGCGGCCAGCAGGTCCTGGTCCTCACGGGCCACTCCCCACTTACGGGCGGTGACCGCCGCGTGCTCGCCCATCGAAAGCCCGGTGCGGGGCTCGGCGTTGCGCGGGATGTCCGGGACGAGGTGCCCGGGGCGGACGGCGGCCAGGGCCTTCAGCCGGGCCCCCGTCGACCTGGCGCGGCGCGCCTCCAGCAGGATCCTGCGCAGCCGGTCGTTGACCCCGAGGGGCGCGTCGCTCGTGGTGTCCGCGCCACCCGCGACCGCCGAGTCGACGGCGCCGAGCGCGATCTTGTTGGCCGCGGCGATGACGGCCTGGAGACCGGTGCCGCACGCCTGCTGGATGTCGTACGCGGGGGTGCGCGGGTCCAGTGCGGAGCCCAGGACGACCTCACGCGCCAGGTTGAAGTCCCGGCTGTGCTTGAGGACCGCTCCGGCGACGAACTCGCCGACCTGCCGCCCCCGCAGGCCGAAGCGCTCGACGAGCCCGTCCAGCGCGGCGGTCAGCATGTCCTGGTTCGACGCCCGCGCGTACGGGCCGTCGGAGCGTGCGAACGGAATACGACTGCCACCGATGACCGCGACACGGCGCGGCTGCGGAAGTGCGAGGGGAATCAACTCGACCAGCTCATCTCGACAACTCCTGACCCTTGAGTAACCTTACTCAGGAGTAAATCTACGACCGAGCAGGAGTCCAGACAATGGCCGACCGCTATCTGCACTTCACCGGCACGGCATCCGGCCGCTTCCTGACCCGCAGGCTCGGCCTGCCCCAGCCCGCGCCCCTGCGCCGCTGGACGCTCGAAACCCCGTCCCTCGACGGGCCGTTGCTCCACCTCACCGCGGGCAGCTCCGCGCACGCGGACACCCTCGGCCCGGTACTCGCCACGACCGGCCTGAAGGTCACCGACCGGGCGGAACGCCCGGCCGCCGTCGTCCTGGACGCCACCGGCGTCACCACGGCCGCCGGGCTCGCCGACGTACACGCGGCGCTCCACCCCGTCGTGCGGTCGCTGGCCGGCGGCGGCCGCATCGTCGTCCTCGGCACCACGCCGTCCCCCGACGACCACCACCAGGCGGCCGCCCAGCAGGCCCTCGAAGGGTTCGTACGCTCGCTCGGCAAGGAGATCGGCCGGGGCGCCACCGCGCAGCTGCTGCGCCTGGCCCCCGGGACGGACGCCGCCTCGGCGGAGTCCACCCTCCGCTTCCTGCTCTCCCCGCGCTCCGCCTACATCAGCGGCCAGGTCGTCGAACTCACCACCGACGCACCGGGCGAGGTCGCCGACTGGGCGGCGCCGCTCACCGGGCGCACCGCCCTGGTCACCGGCTCGGCCCGGGGCATCGGCGCAGCGGTCGCCTCCGTCCTCGCCAGGGACGGCGCCCGGGTCATCTGCCTGGACGTCCCGCAGGCCGAGGAGGAGCTGACCCGCACCGCCGACCGCCTCGGGGCCACCGCCCTGCCGCTGGACATCACCGCACCGGACGCCGCCGACCTGATCGCCGAGGCCGTCCCCGACGGCCTCGACATCCTCGTCCACAACGCGGGCATCACCCGGGACCGCCGGCTCGCCAACATGCCCGCCGACCGCTGGGCCTCGGTCATCGACGTCAACCTCGACAGCGTCCTGCGCACCACGGACGCCCTCATCAAGTCCGGCACCCTGCGCCGCGGCGGCCGGATCGTCGCCACCGCGTCCATCGCCGGGATCGCGGGCAACAACGGCCAGACCAACTACGCGGCCAGCAAGGCGGGCATCATCGGCCTGGTCCGCTCCCTGGCCCCGCGTGCCGCCGCCGAGCACGGCATCACCGTCAACGCCGTGGCGCCCGGCTTCATCGAGACGAAGATGACGGCCGCCGTGCCGCTCTTCATCCGGGAGGCCGGCCGACGGATGAACTCCCTGTCCCAGGGCGGTCTTCCGGTCGACGTCGCCGAGACCACCGCCTGGTTCGCCCAGCCCGCGTCCGGCGCGGTCAACGGCCAGGTCGTGCGGGTCTGCGGCCAGAGCCTGCTGGGGGCGTGACCGATGACCGGTCTGAGCCTGTCCCTCGTCCGCGGAGCCGTCACCTCACCGTTCAAGCACGCCGGACGCCCCGGCGCCACCCTGCCGGCCACCCGGGAGACGCTCCCGGCCGCCCGCGTCGCCCCCGGCCCCCTCGCCGCGTACAACGAGATCTGCGGCTTCACCGGACCGGACACCCTGCCGCTCACCTACCCGCACGTCCTGGGCTTCCCCCTGGCCATGCGGCTGATGACGGGCCGCGACTTCCCCCTGCCGGTGCTGGGCCTGGTCCACACCTGGATCGAGATCACCGGACACCGCGAGCTGCACCCGGCGGACGCGCTCGAACTCACCGTGTACGCCGAGGAACTGACGCCCCACCGGCGCGGCACGGAGGTCACCGTGGTGACCGAGGCGCGGCTGGCGGGAGAGCTCGTATGGGAGTCACGCAGCGGCTATCTGTCCCGCCACACGACCCGCACCCAGGAAGCGCCCGGCTCCCTGCCTCCTCCGGCCGGGGAGCGCGCCCAGGACGCGCCCGGCTCCGCGTCTCCCCAGGCCGAGGAGCTGCCCGCCGTGACCGAGTGGCGGCTGCCGGCCGACCTCGGCCGGCGGTACGGGGCCGCGTCGGGCGACCGCAACCCCATCCATCTCCACCCCGTGACGGCACGGCTCTTCGGCTTCCCCCGTCACATCGCGCACGGCATGTGGACCGTCGCCCGCTGCCTGGCGGAGGCCGGCAGCGGGACGGATGCCGGCGGGCCGGGGCGGATCCGGTCCGTACGGGCCGACTTCAAGGCGCCCGTGCTGCTGCCGTCCACCGTCACGTACGCCGCCGAGGGCGCCGCCTTCCAGGTGCGCGGCCACAGCCGCGTCCACCTCACCGGCAGCATGACCCGGGAGGGCTGAGCGGGGCCGCGGCTCAGTCCTCCCGGGACTGCCAGCCGCGCCCGTGCATCAGGTTCTCCAGGCCCGCCCACGAGAAGTTCATCAGGGTGGAGGCGGCCTCCTTGGCCGAGACGCCGGGAGTGACGTTCGCCCAGCCGGCGAGCGCCTCCGCCGCCCCCACCAGCGCCTGCGCGAGCCCCGCCACATCCCGGTCGGGCAGCGCGGGATCGCTGTGCGCCTCACGCGCCGCCGCACCGATCAGACCCGTCACGAACGCAACGATCTCCTCACGCAGCGCCCCGACCTCACTGACGAACGGCTCCCCGTGCGAGCTCGCCTGCTGGTGCAGCACCGCCCAGCCGTCCGGGTTCTCCGCGGTGTGCGTGAAGAACCCACGGAGCCCCGCCCACAGTTGCCGGTCGGCCGGCATGCCCGGCTCCACCGCCGCCTGCACGGCTTCCACCAGCGCCTTCGACTCCCGGCGGATGCACGCGGTGAAGAGCTCCTCCTTGGAATTCAGGTACAGATAGACCAAGGGCTTGGACACACCGGCCAGTTCCGCGATCTCGTCCATCGAGGCGGCCCGGTAACCGCGCTGCCCGAAGGTCCGCACGGCCGCGTCCATCATCTGCTGCTCACGCACCGCGCGCGGCATGCGTTTGCTCTTCACTGCACTCACGTCGGACATCCCTCCCACCCCCTCTGCGCTACTCCTCGGTAAGGGTACGGCGCGGCCCCGCCGGCCGTCGTAAGGAAGGGTGGGGCCGGGCCACGATGGCCGGTAGTCGTCCGTACCGTCCGTCCCGTCCATCCACCCAGGGGCGGATCACCTACGCCTCCGGTCTCCCCCGAAATCACCCCAGGGTCCGATGCCTCTGCCCCCTTCCGCCGCCTAGCGTCCCTGACATGACGATCAGACTCCACGGACGGACGGCCGTCATCGCCCTGTCGGCGATGCTCCTGGCGGTCACGCCCGTCGCCACGGCCCAGGCCTTACCCGGCTCCGCGCCCTCCCAGGCCGCGCCCGCCGCCGCCACGACCCAGCTGCCCCGCCCGACCGGCCCGTACGCCGTCGGCACCGAGGTCCTGCACCTCACCGACCACAGCCGCGCCGACCCCTGGGTGCCGGAGGCCGGGGACCGCGAGCTGATGGTGTCCCTGTACCACCCCGCCCGCCCGGGACGGCCCGGCGCGACCGCTCCCTACATGACCACACGGGAGGCCGAGGCCGTGCTCGCGGGCCCCGGGCTGCCGGACGACGCCCCCGCCCTGGTCAGCTCGCTCGGCACCCATGCCCGCACGGGGGCACGGCCGGCCCGGGGGCGCTTCCCCCTGGTGCTGCTCTCCCCCGGCTTCGGCAACCCGCGGGCGACGATGACCTCGCTCGCGGAGGAGCTGGCGAGCCGCGGTTACGTGGTGGCGAGCGTCGACCACGCCTACGAGTCCGCCGGGACCGAGCTCCCCGACGGCCGGGTCCTGACCTGCGCGGCCTGCGACAGGATCGAGGCCGCGCCCTCCGACGAGGTCCGGCAGGAGCTGAGCCGGCTCGTCTCCACCGGACGGGCCGCGGACCTCTCCTTCGTGCTGGACCGGCTGACCGGCCACCGGCCCGCCTGGAAGAACGCCCGCATGATCGACCCGGAGCGGGTCGCCGTGGCCGGCCACTCCATCGGGGGCAGCGCGGCCGCCTCCGCGATGCGCGCCGACCCGCGCTTCGACGCGGGGATCAACATGGACGGCACGTTCCAGGAGCGCGTCCCCGCGTCAGGCCTCGGCGCGCGCCCCTTCCTGATGCTGGGCACCACGTCCGTCCACACCCCAGGCGGCGACGAGTCCTGGGACGAGGGCTGGCAGCACCTGGACGGCTGGAAGCGCTGGCTGGGCGTCGAGGGCTCCGGCCACTCCAGCTTCACGGACATACCCGTCCTGGAGGACCGGATGGGCGTGACGCTGGACCCCACGGTCACGCTCTCCACCGGCCGTCAGGTCCGCATCACCCGTGACTACGTCACCGCCTTCCTCGACCAGCACCTGCGCGGCCGCCACCAGCGCCTGCTGGACGGCCCCACCGCCGGCAACCCGGAGGTCGTCTTCCAGCACCCCTGACCGGGTCCCCCGACCACCCCGCGCACAGGAGCGCCCCCGGACACGGGGGTCCGGGGGCGCTCCTGTGCGTGCGTGGGTGTCACACCGTGACGGGGACGCCCTTCGGCTCCGCGTCGTGCACCTCGGGCTCCTCGACCGGGGAGGCCGACGCCGAGTTGTACGCGTCGTGGTCGAGGATCTTCTCGCGGGCCGAGACGATCACCGGGACCAGCGCCTGGCCCGCCACGTTCGTGGCGGTGCGCATCATGTCCAGGATCGGGTCGATGGCGAGGAGCAGGCCCACGCCCTCCAGCGGGAGGCCCAGCGTCGACAGGGTGAGGGTCAGCATGACCGTGGCGCCGGTGAGGCCGGCGGTGGCCGCCGAGCCGATGACCGAGACGAACGCGATCAGGATGTAGTCACCGATGCCCAGCTGGACGTCGAAGATCTGCGCGATGAAGATCGCGGCCAGCGCCGGGTAGATCGCGGCGCAGCCGTCCATCTTGGTCGTGGCGCCGAACGGGACGGCGAAGGAGGCGTACTCCTTCGGGACGCCGAGTCGCTCGGTGACCCGCTGGGTGACCGGCATGGTGCCGACCGAGGAGCGGGAGACGAAGGCGAGCTGGATCGCGGGCCAGGCGCCCTTGAAGAACTGCAGCGGGCTGACCTTGGCGACCGTGGCGAGCAGCAGCGGGTAGACGCCGAACATCACCAGGGCGCAGCCGATGTAGACGTCGGCGGTGAAGGTGGCGTACTTGCCGATCAGGTCCCAGCCGTAGTCCGCGATGGCGTAGCCGATGAGGCCGACGGTGCCGATCGGGGCGAGGCGGATGACCCACCACAGGGCCTTCTGGAGGAGCTCCAGGATGGACTCGCTGAGCGTGAGGATCGGCTGGGCCTTCTCGCCGAGCTTGAGCGCGGCGATACCGGCGACGGCCGCCATGAAGACGATCTGCAGGACGTTCAGCTCGGTGAACGGCGTGATGACGTTCTCCGGGATGATGCCGGTGAGGAAGTCGAGCCAGGAGCCCGCGTGCTCGGGCTTGGCGCCGTCCTTCGGGGTGAGGCCGGTGCCGGCGCCCGGGTTGGTGATCAGGCCGATCGCGAGGCCGATGGCGACCGCGATCAGCGAGGTGATCATGAACCAGAGCAGGGTGCGGGTGGCCAGCCTGGCGGCGTTGTTGACCTTGCGCAGGTTGGTGATGGACACCAGGATCGCGAAGAAGACGAGGGGCGCGACGGCCAGCTTCAGCAGCTGGACGAAGAGGTGGCCGACCTTGTCGAGCGTGGTGTAGAGCCAGGCGATCTCGTAGCTGCGGGTGATCCAGCCGAGCAGGACACCGAGGACGAGACCGGCGACTATCTGCACCCAGAAGGGGATGCTGGGCAGGCGGAAGCCGGAACCGGACGGCTTACCGGCTTCGGTCTCTGCGGCGGGCGCGGAATTCGCGGACACGGACACACTCCAGATGGGACGCATCGGGACGTACGGGGACAGACGTACGGTCGTGCGGTCGAACAGGGGGACGGGGGTGCGGCGCCCGCGTCAGGGGCGGCGCCGCTGCATGGTGCCGGTTCAGACGTTGCGGCAACAGACCGCGGACATACAGCGGCAGAGATCGACATGCAGGCGCGCCACGAGCGGGACGCCCGGGGCGTGACGGATGCGCACTGCGGTCAACATGTCGAATACGTTAACACTGCAACTTTGAGAACCTCAAAGGTACGCTTCTTGATCATTTATGGACGGCACTCGCACGGGCACGCGAAAACCCCGGTACGGGAGCGGCTGCTCCGGTCCGGGGCTTCGTCTGTCAGGGGTGCGGGTGTGAGGAACCTTACGCGGCGCTTACCCGGCGACGCTGTCCTCGCGGGTGCGGTTCGCCTCGAGCCTGGCCTTGGTCCGGTCGACCTTCGTCATGATCTGCTCGGACATCTCGTCACGCTGCTTGCGCAGCAGGATGTAGCTGAGCGGCGCGGAGAGCACCAGGCCGAGGAGGATGACCCAGACGACGTTCGAGCCGCCGACGCCGGAGGGCAGCACGCCGAAGTGGACGGCCACGCCGGCGACGAAGAAGCAGCCGACGAAAATCAGCAGGCGCATGGCGGTGTACCGGATCGTTGCGCTCGGCTTGGCAGCGGACACGGCTGGCCTTCTCTCTACGTCCGACGTTCCTGCGGTCGTGCAGTCTGAGTCCTGCCCGACCAGTGAAGCATGCCCCGAATTCGATCAGTTCGCAGGGTTGCCCCGGCGGGCCCGCCGGCCCTCCTCGTCACCCCGTCCCCCACCCCCCGGTCCCGGCGTCACGGGCGGAAGAGCGGGAGCAGCATGATCACGTCGTCGCGGTAGTCACCCTCGTCGACCCGGATGGCGTTCGGCACCCGGCCCACCTCCTTGTATCCGCAGGAGGCGTAGAAGCGGTCGGCCCCGGTGCCACCGCGGCAGGTGAGCCGGATGGCGTCGATGCCGTCGAGTCCCAGGGCGGCGTCGGCGGTGGCCGCCATCAGCGCGCGCCCGCACCCCTTGCCCTGGTGGCGGGGGTGGACCATCACCGTGTAGACGCCGATCCAGTGCCGCATGAGCCGGTGGGTGTTGTGGGTGAGGAAGGCGGTGGCGGTCACGGCGCCGTCCTCGTCGCGCCCGACCACCAGGTGGGTGCGACCCTCGGCCATCCCGGCGAGGTGCTTGACCAGCTCGGGCCTGACCTCGTCACCGGTGACGGGCGGCACGAAGCCGACGGCCCCTCCGGCGTTGCTGACGTCGACCCAGAGCGCGGTGATGCCGTCCCGCAGCTCGCGGTCGAAAGCGGGATCCACCTCGAATGTAAGTGCCATAAACGCAGATTAACTATTACGGGATGGGTGCTTCAAGCCGCGTCCACCACGCGAGAAAGCCCCGGCCGGGGGACGGCAGGCCGGGGCTTTCGGACAGCGGGACACCCGGGGCACCCGCTGCCGGTGCGGGGCGTCGGGCGGGCGTGCGGCCTCAGACCCGCATGGGCTGCGGCGTCTCGCGGCGATCGGCCTCCGGGCCGGGGTACTCGCGCAGGATCTCGTAGCGGGTGTTGCGCTCCACGGGCCGGAATCCGGCGTCGCGGATGAGGTCCAGCAGGTCCTCACGGCCGAGCTTGTTCGGGGTGCCGTAGTCGTCGGCGTCGTGCGTGATCTTGTACTCGACGACCGAGCCGTCCATGTCGTCGGCGCCGTGCTGGAGCGCGAGCTGAGCGGTCTGCACGCCGTGCATCACCCAGAAGACCTTGACGTGCGGGACGTTGTCGAAGAGCAGCCGCGAGACCGCGAAGGTCTTGAGCGCCTCGGCACCGGTCGCCATCGACGTACGCGCCTGGAGGGTGTTGCGGACCTTACCGTCCTTCATGTCCACGAAGTCGTGCTGGTAGCGCAGCGGGATGAAGACCTGGAAGCCGCCGGTCTCGTCCTGCATCTCCCGCAGCCGCAGCACGTGGTCGACGCGGTGACGGGGCTCCTCGATGTGCCCGTACAGCATCGTCGCCGGGGTCTTGAGACCCTTCTCGTGCGCGAGACGGTGGATGCGCGACCAGTCCTCCCAGTGGGTGTTGTGGTCGACGATGTGCTGGCGGACCTCCCAGTCGAAGATCTCCGCGCCGCCGCCGGTCAGCGACTCCAGACCGGCGTCGATCAGCTCGTCGAGGATCTCGGAGGCGGAGAGCCCGGAGATCGTCTCGAAGTGGTGGATCTCCGTCGCGGTGAACGCCTTGAGCGCCACCTCCGGCAGGGCTTCCTTGAGCGCGCTGAGCGAGCGCGGGTAGTAGCGCCACGGCAGGGTGGGGTGCAGCCCGTTGACGATGTGCAGCTCGGTGAGGTTCTCGCCCTGCATCGCCTTCGCGAGACGGACGGCCTCCTCGATGCGCATCGTGTACGCGTCCTTCTCGCCCGGCTTGCGCTGGAACGAGCAGTACGCGCAGGACGCGGTGCACACGTTGGTCATGTTGAGGTGACGGTTCACGTTGAAGTGGACGACGTCGCCGTTCTTCCTCGTACGCACCTCGTGGGCCAGCCCACCGAGCCACGCCAGGTCGTCGGACTCGTAGAGCGCGATCCCGTCCTCGCGGGTCAGCCGCTCGCCGGCCCGGACCTTCTCCTCCAGCTCGCGCTTGAGTCCCGCGTCCACCAGTGCCCCTCACATGTCTCTGTGCAGTCGTTCCGGCAGCCCACGGTACTCCCCCGCCCTCCGGGCGCGGCCACCCCCACTGCCGCTCCGCGTCAGACTTCCTCGGGAAGTTCCCCCACCCGGTTCTCCCACTTGGTGGAGAGCACGACGGTCGTACGGGTCCGGGAGACGCCCCGGGTGCCGCTGAGCCGCCTGATGGTCTTCTCCAGCCCGTCCACGTCGCCGACCCGGACCTTGAGCATGAACGAGTCGTCGCCCGCGATGAACCAGCAGTCCTCGATCTCGGCGAGGTCCTTCAGCCGGTGCGCCACGTCCTCGTGGTCGGCGGCGTCGGAGAGGGAGATGCCGATCAGCGCGGTGACGCCGAGCCCCAGCGACGCCGCGTCGACGGTCGCGCGGTAGCCGGTGATGACACCGGCGCTTTCCAGCCGGTTGATGCGGTCGGTGACGCTGGGCCCGGAGAGCCCTACGAGCCGTCCCAGCTCGGCATACGAGGCCCTGCCGTTCTCTCTGAGGGCCTGGATGAGCTGCCTGTCCACCGCGTCCATGTGACTGAAACCTTCCATTGTTCAGCAGTACCGCGAGTTTACGTGTAGAATCCAAGGCACAACAGGGTCAGACCCTGTAAATCTTTCTCATCATCCAAGAAATGCTTTCGAATCTTCAGGAGTGAACGACACCGTGTACTCGATCGAGATGGCCTACGCCCGGATGCGCGAGCTGCAGGACCTGGCCAACCGCTCGCGTGCCCATCAGCCCGCCGCCGCCCACCGCGTCGACCGTGCCCGCGCCCCGCGCATCGGCAGGAAGAAGCGCTGACCCCACCGGTTCAGCTCTGGGAGGCGCCACCGAGCTCCCCCTCCCACCGGCGGTACAGCTGGTGCGGCACCCCCGCCGCGTCCAGCACCCGCCCGGCGACGAAGTCCACCAGGTCCTGGATGTGCGTCGCCCCCGCGTAGAACGCCGGAGAGGCGGGCAGCACCACGGCGCCCGCCTCGTCGAGCGCGACCATCTGCTTCAGCGTCTGACCGCTGAGCGGCGTCTCGCGCACGGCGACGACCAGCTTCCGCCGCTCCTTGAGCGTCACGCTCGCGGCCCGCTGGAGCAGGTCCTTCGAGAGCCCCAGCGCCACCCCGGCCACACACGCCGTCGACGCCGGGACGATCAGCATCCCCTTCGCCGGGTACGACCCCGAGGACGGCCCGGCCGCCAGGTCGCCCGCCGCCCAGTGGCGTACGCCGGCGATGTCCGGCCGGAAGGTGTCGGGCTTCCCGTCCGCTCCCCGCGCCAGCCAGCTCCGCAGGTCCTCCTGCCAGTGGGCGTCGCGGAACGCGATGCCCGTCTCGTCCAGGAGCGTCAGCCGCGAGGCGCGGCTGACCACCAGATCGACGCTCTCCCCGGCGGCCAGCAGTCCGCGCAGCACCGACGCCGCGAAGGGCGTGCCCGATGCGCCCGACACCCCGACAATCCAAGGCCTGCGTTCCTGCTGAGTCATCGAAGTCCTGGCTGTCACACCGCCGAGCCTATCCGGCACCCCGCTCCAGGAACTGAGCCAGGGGCTCCGGACGTTGCAACGGATGAGGGAACAGCCATGGACAGGGGGTGACCATGACAGGCACACGGACGACCGCCACCGCACGGGCCGTCACGGCCGGCGCGGTCATGCTCGGCTGGGTCGCGCTCCTGTGGCTGCTCGAAGGCATCGACATGGCGACGGGCAACGCCCTCGACACCTACGGCGTCAGCCCCCGCGAGCCCGCCGAGCTGACCGACATCGTGCCCTCGGCGTTCCTGCACAGCGGCTGGGAGCACGTGGCGTCCAACAGCGTCCCGCTGCTGGTCCTCGGCTTCATCGCCGCGCTCGGCGGGATACGCAGGTTCGCCGCCGTGGTCCTCGTGGTGATCGTGACATCCGGGCTCGGCGTCTGGCTCACCGCGCCGCCGCACACGGTGACGCTCGGCGCGTCCGGTGTGGTCTTCGGCCTCTTCGGCTATCTGCTGGTCCGCGGCTTCGTCGACCGGCGTCCGCTGGACATCGTCGTCGGCGTGCTCATCGCCGCGGTCTACGGCTCGCTGCTCTGGGGCGTGCTGCCGACGGACTCCGGCATCAGCTGGCAGGGCCATCTCTTCGGCCTCATCGGCGGGGTGGCGGCGGCGTTCTTCTTCCGCCGCCCCCGCCGCCCGCAAGGGCCGGGCTACGTCACGGTGTGAGGCCCCGCACCAGCAGGTCGAGCAGCGCGCAGGCGAAGAGCGCTATCCCGATGAAGCCGTTGACCGAGAAGAAGGCCCGGTTCAGCCGGGACAGGTCGTGCGGCCGCACGACCCGGTGCTCGTACACGAAGGCGACGGCGACGATCACCATGCCGATCCAGTAGAAGATCTCCGCGTGCGTCGCCAGGCCGAACCACACCAGCAGCCCGGTCGTCACGACGTGGCAGACCCTGGCCCCCCACAGCGCGGCCGGGATCCCGAACCGCGCGGGGAAGGAGAGCACTCCGTGGGCCCGGTCGGCCCGCACGTCCTGGCAGGCGAAGATCAGGTCGAAACCGCCGATCCAGATGCCGACGGCCAGCCCCAGGATCACCGCGTCCCACGACCAGCTCCCGGTCACCGCCAGCCAGGCGCCGATCGGGCCGATGGCCTGGGCGAGACCCAGGATCGCGTGCGGGAAGTTCGTGAACCGCTTGCCGTACGGATAGACGACCATCGGCACGACGGCCACGGGCGCCAGGGCCAGGCAGAGGGGGTTCAGCAGCGCGGCGGCGCCCAGGAAGAACACGAGGGCCACGAGCGCGCCGGTCCAGGCGGACCTCACCGTGACCGCGCCGGTCACCAGCTCCCGGCCCTCCGTGCGCGGATTACGGGCGTCGATCTCGCGGTCGATGATCCGGTTGGCGGCCATCGCGAACGTACGCAGCCCGACCATCGCGACGGTGACGAGCAGCAGCGTGCCCCAGTGGAACGTGCCGTCCAGCTGGAACATCGCGGTCAGCGCGGCGATGTAGGCGAAGGGCAGCGCGAAGACCGAGTGCTCGATCATCACCAGCCGCAGGAACGCGCGGGGCTTGCTGCGGGGCTGGGGCACCGCGGCGGCGGAGGCGCTCACAGGCCGTACTCCTTCCAGCGGCGGTCGACCTTCGCCGCCGTATCCGGGTCGGACTCGACCATGGCCGGCCAGCCCCCGTCCCGGGTGTACCCCTCCTCGGGCAGCTTCCGGGTCGCGTCGATCCCCGCCTTGCCGCCCCAGAACTGCTGGTAGGAGGCATGGTCGAGATGATCGACCGGGCCCTCGGTGAGCAGCAGGTCCCGGGCGTAGTCGGTGTTGCCGAGCGCGCGCCAGGCCACCTCGTGGAGGTCGTGGACATCGCAGTCGGCGTCCACGACGACGATCAGCTTGGTCAGCGACATCATGTGCGCGCCCCAGACGGCACTCATCACCTTCTGGGCGTGCTTGGGGTACTTCTTGTCGATCGACACGATCGCACAGTTGTGGAAACCGCCCGCCTCCGGCAGGTGGTAGTCCACGATGTCCGGAATGATGATCTTGAGCAGGGGGAGGAAGAACCGCTCGGTGGCCCGCCCCAGCGGACCGTCCTCGGTGGGCGGCCGGCCCACGACGATCGACTGGAGCAGCGGACGCTTCCGCATCGTCACACAGTCGATCTTCAGCGCGGGGAAGGGCTCCTGGGGGGTGTAGAAGCCGGTGTGGTCGCCGAAGGGCCCCTCGGGCAGCATCTCGCCCGGCTCCAGCCACCCCTCGATGACGACCTCGGCCTGCGCCGGGACCTGGAGCGGGACGGTCTTGCAGTCGACCATCTCGATCCGCTTGCCCTGGAGGAAGCCGGCGAAGAGGTACTCGTCGATGTCCCCGGGCAGCGGCGCAGTGGAGGCGTACGTGACCGCCGGCGGCGCCCCGAACGCGATGGCGACGGGCAGCTTCTCGCCGCGCCTGGCGGCCACCTGGTAGTGGTTGCGGCTGTCCTTGTGGATCTGCCAGTGCATCCCGATGGTGCGCTTGTCGTGGCGCTGCAGCCGGTAGAGACCGAGGTTGCGGATCCCCGTCTCGGGGTCCTTGGTGTGGGTGAGGCCGAGGTTGAAGAAGGAGCCGCCGTCCTCGGGCCAGGTGAAGAGCGCGGGCAGCTGGTCCAGGTCCACGTCGTCGCCGGTCAGGACGACCTCCTGGACGGGGGCGCTGTCGGACTTCACCTTCTTCGGCGGCAGGTGGGTCATCGCGCCGAGCTTCCCGAACGCCTCCCGGATCCCGACGAAGCCCTGCGGCAGCTCCGGCTTGAGGAGGCCGCCGATCTTGTCGCTGATCTCGGCGTAGGACTTCAGCCCGAGTGCCTTGAGCAGCCGCCGGTCGGTCCCGAAGACATTCATGGCCAGGGGCATGGACGCCCCCTTGACGTTCTCGAAGAGCAGCGCGGGGCCGCCCGCCTTGTTCACCCGGTCGACGATCTCGCCGACCTCCAGATACGGGTCGACCTCGGCCTTGATGCGCTTGAGATCGCCCTCGCGCTCCAGAGCCCGGAGCAGGGAGCGAAGATCGTCGTAAGCCATACGGTCAAGTATCGGACACCGGCTACCCTGGGCCCATCACCGGGGGCGGTCCGTGCGCCCCGTCACCTCACCTCGGGGGATCTCCACGATGCTCAGGGCCCTGATCTACATCCTGCCGCTGGCGCTGACGATCTTCGCGTTCATCGACTGCCTGAACACCCCGGAGGACGAGGCGAAGCACCTGCCGAAGATCGCCTGGGTCTTCATCATCCTGCTGTTCTGGATCGTCGGTCCGATCGTCTGGCTGGCCGCGGGCAAGGTGCGCCACGCCCCCGGCGGCGGCGCTCCCTCGGAGTGGGCCCGCGGCCGCCGGAGCACCTGGGTGGCGCCCGACGACAACCCGGACTTCCTGAACTCGCTGAAGGACGGCGACAAGAAGAATGCCGGCAGGACGGCCGGCAGCACGCAGGACGCCGACCGGGCGGACGCCGAGGCGCGCCTCGCCGAGCGGGAGGCCGATCTGCGCCGCCGCGAGGAGGAGCTGAAGCGCCGGGAGAGCGGCTCCGGCCCCGAGGACCCGACGCCACCCGCCGCCTGACGGGCCGATGAGCTCATGAGCTCATGAGGACAGCAGGCGCCCCAGCCGTTCGAGCAGGGGCAGCAGAGCGGTGCGCTCCTCGGGGGTGAGGGCCTCCAGCGCGCCGTGCACCACACGCATCTCGGCACGGATCCGGTGCGCCAGCTCGGTGCCCTCCGCCGTGCGGGAGGCCACCTTGGAGCGGCGGTCGCCGGGCGCCGGGGTGCGGGTCACCAGGCCACGGATCTCCATACGGCCGATGAGCCCGGTCGCGTTGGACGCGTCGCACACCAGATGACTGGCGAGCGCGCTCATGGGCATGGGTTCATTGAGGGCGATCAGCGCCCGGGCCTGCGACGTACTGAGACCGTGGCGGCCCGCGACGGCGGTGAGGTCGTCGTGGTGACCACGGACGACGACTGCGAGGGGTTCCAGCAGTTCGTCCGGAGTAGGGACGGCGCGGGGTGCCGGTTCCGTCGTCATGGTCGGTCATCCTTCGATCGGTACGCGCGGTCCGGAGGCCCGGACCCTGTCCGCCACGCACCCGCATTCATTTGACATGCTCAACTTTGACCCGTTACATGAAGGGTATTGCTTGAGCATATCAAGCTTCACGTTCCACGCGTCTTACGTCTCGCGTCTCGTAGGGAGCACCCCCCATGCCCTCCGTACTCTTCGTCCTCAGCGGTGCCGACCACTGGACCCTCAACGACGGCACCACCCACCCCACCGGCTTCTGGGCCGAGGAACTGGCCGCCCCGCACCGCGTCTTCACGCAGGCGGGCTTCGACATCACCGTCGCCACCCCCGGCGGGGTCGCCCCCACCGTGGACAGCGTCAGCCTCACCGCCGAGAGCAACGGGGGCCAGGAGCAGGCCGACGCCGTGGCCTCCTACCTCGCCGCCATCGACGAGACGCTCCGCATCCCCGCCCGGCTGGAGGACGTGGTCCCCACCTCGTACGACGTCGTCTTCTACCCCGGTGGCCACGGCCCCATGGAGGACCTGGCCGTCGACGAGGCGTCCGGGCGGCTGCTGACCACGGCCCTGGACTCCGGCACCCACGTCGCCGTGCTCTGCCACGCCCCCGCCGCCCTGCTGGCCGCCCGCCGCGAGGACGGCAGCTGGCCGTTCGCCGGGTACCGCATGACCGGCTTCAGCAACGCCGAGGAGACGCAGGCCGGGCTGGCCGCCAAGGCGCCCTGGCTGCTGGAGAACCGCCTCGTCGAGCTCGGCGCCGACTACACCGCCGCCGACCCCTGGGCGGTGCACACCGTGCACGACCGCACCCTGCACACCGGCCAGAACCCGGCCTCCTCCGAGCAGCTGGCCCGCGAGATCGTGGCCGCCCTGTGAGCGCCGCCGGGACCGCGCGGGAGACCCCGGCCGAGGTCGTCGCCCGGCTCCGCGCCGCCTTCCGCACCGGCCGGACCAGGGACCTGTCCTGGCGCACGGACCAGCTGACGCGGCTGCGCGCGATGCTCACCGAGCGCGGCGACGCACTGGCCGAGGCCCTCCACGCCGACCTCGGCAAGAGCCGCAAGGAGGCCTACCGGACCGAGATCGACTTCACGGTCCGCGAGATCGACCACACCCTGGAGCGGCTGGCCGGCTGGCTGGAGCCCGAACCCGCCCCCGTACCGGCCGTCCTCGCCGGGGCGACCGCCCACACCGTCCAGGACCCTCTGGGCGTCGTCCTGGTCATCGCGCCCTGGAACTACCCGGTGCAGCTGCTGCTCGCCCCCGTCGCCGGGGCGCTGGCGGCGGGCAACACCGTCGTCGCGAAGCCCAGCGAGCTGGCGCCCGCCACCTCCGCCGCGCTGGCCCGGCTGCTGCCGGAGTACCTGGACGGCGACGCGCTCACCGTGGTGGAGGGCGGGGTCCCGGAGACCACCGCGCTGCTCGCCGAGCGCTTCGACCACATCTTCTACACCGGCAACGGCACGGTCGGCCGCATCGTGATGGCAGCCGCGGCGAAGCACCTCACCCCGGTGACGCTCGAACTGGGCGGCAAGTCGCCCGCGTTCGTCGACCGTGACACGGATCTGAAGACGGTCGCGGCCCGGCTGGTGTCCGGGAAGTTCCTCAACACGGGCCAGACGTGCGTGGCACCCGACTACGTCCTGACCGACCCGGAGACCGCGCCCGCCCTCACGGACGCGCTCGCCGCGGCGGTCGAGGAGCAGTTCGGTACGGACGCCTCGCAGTCGCCGGAGTACGGCCGGATCGTCAACGAGCGCCACTTCGACCGGCTGGTGGGCCTCCTGGACTCCGGCCGGACGGTGACGGGCGGCGCCCACGACCGGGACACGAAGTACATCGCCCCGACCGTGCTGGCCGACGTCGCCCCGGACTCCCCCGTGATGCAGGAGGAGATCTTCGGCCCGGTGCTGCCGGTCCTCACCGTGGACGGTCTCGACGAGGCCATCGGGTTCATCAACGACCGGGACAAGCCCCTGGCCCTGTACGCGTTCACGGAGTCCCCCGGCGTACGGGAACGGCTGCTGGCCGAGACCTCGTCCGGCGGGGTCGGGATGGGCCTGCCGCTGGCCCATCTGACCGTCTCCGACCTGCCGTTCGGCGGGGTCGGCGAGAGCGGGATGGGCAACTACCACGGCCGGTACTCCCTGGAGACGTTCAGCCACCGCAAGGCGGTCCTGGACACCCCGCTGGGCTGACCGTACGGACGACGGGAGGGCGCGACCGATGCGGTCGCGCCCTCCCGTCGTACGCGTGCGTACCGGTCAGACCCCGGCGTAGGAGTGCTTGCCGGTGACGAAGATGTTCACGCCGTAGTAGTTGAACAGCCAGCAGCCGAAGGCCACGAGGGCCAGGTAGGCGGCCTTGCGGCCCTTCCAGCCGGCCGTCGCGCGGGCGTGCAGGTAGGCGGCGTACGCGACCCAGGTGATGAAGGACCAGACCTCCTTGGGGTCCCAGCCCCAGTAGCGGCCCCAGGCGTCGCCCGCCCAGATCGCGCCCGCGATGATCGTGAACGTCCAGAGCGGGAAGACGGCCGCGTTGATGCGGTACGAGAAGGTGTCCAGGGTCTTGGCGGCCGGCAGCCGCTCCAGGACGGACGAGGCGAACTTCCCGGGCGTGCCGCCGTTCGCGATCTTGTTCTCGTAGTTGTCGCGGAACAGGTAGAGCAGCGTGCCGACGGCGCCGAGGTAGAAGACGGCGCCGCAGATGATGGCGGTGGAGACGTGGATCCACAGCCAGTAGGAGTGGAGCGCGGGCACCAGCTGGTCGCTGTCGGTGTACAGCGTGGTCGTGGCGATGCCGAGGTCCAGCAGGACCGTGGTGACCAGCAGCAGACCGATCCAGCGGACGTTCTTCCGCAGGGCCAGCAGGATGAGGTACGCGCCGACGGCCACCGTGGAGAAGGTGATCGAGAACTCGTACATGTTGCCCCAGGGGGCCCGCTGCACCGACAGGGCGCGTGCGACGACCCCGCTCGCCTCGACGGCGAAGGCGACGACGGTCAGGGAGACGGCGATACGGCCCCACAGGTCGCCCTTGAAGGTGCCGCCCGCCGCCCCGGGACCGTCCGGGACGTCACGGGTCCCGGTGGCGGAGCGCGTGACGATCCTGGGGCGGTCCAGCACGGCGGTGCCGCCCTGCTGCGCGACCTGCACCTTCACCGTGGAACCCGCGGACGCCGTGTCCTGCTTCAGCGCGGCGGCCGTGCGGCCGACCTTGCTGCGGCTGCCGAAGACCCACTCGGCGATGTGCGCGAAGAAGGCCAGGGTGTAGACGGCCATCGACGAATAGATCAGCACATTGCTGGTATGTGCCAGGTTCTCGTTGGTTGCGGCGGCGAGATTCACTTCTCAGCCCCTTCGGCAGGTTCTTCGGAAGGTGGTTCGGTCCCGGATCCGGGATCGGGCGCGGTGGGTGCCACGGCGTTGAGCGCGACCGCGAGATCACCCAGTTCCTCGGGCAGCTTCGCGGACTCGCTCCGCCCCAGGCCCGCCATCTCGACGACGGTGACGCCGTCCGCTCCCCGTACGGCCCGCACCCACACCCGGCGGCGCTGGATGAAGAGCGAACCGGCGAGCCCGAGGATGGCGGCGACGGCCCCGGTGAGCGCCCAGCCGCTGGCGGGCTGGCGGGAGATCTGGAAGCTGGCCCATTCCTCGACGCCCTCGAAGGTGACGGAGCCCGCGCCGTCGGGGAGCTTCATGGTCTCGCCGGGGCGCAGCCGCTTCTTCAGCTTGTCCCCGTTGCTGTCCTTGAATTCCTTCATCTTGGACGTGTCGAGCTGGTACACGTTCTGCGGCAGGCCGGAGTCGACACCCAGGCTGCCGTAGTAGCCGTTGAGCGCGAGGACCGGGTAGTCGAGGCCGGGGTACTGGGAGAACATCGTGCCCTGGCCGTCACCGGCGAACGTCGGGACGAAGAAGGCCTGGAAGCCCAGCTGGGTCTTCACGCCGTTCTTGTCCTTGTAGCCGTCCATCACCTTGATGGCGCCGGTCGAGGTGACGTTGTTGTCGATGGGCAGCAGGGGCACGGAGCTCTTGTAGACCTCCTTGCCGCTGCCGTCCTTGACCGAGATCACCGGGGCGTAGCCGTGGGCGTTGAGGTAGACCTTCGTACCGTCGACGACGAGCGGCTTGTTGACCTCGATGACCTTCTGCTTCTCCTCCCCGTCGGCGCCCTCGGCGTACGTGACCCTGGCCTCGTAGGTACGGGGCGTGCCGCGCTGGGGGCCGCTGCGCTCGTACGTGCCGACGAAGTCCTTCAGGTCGAAGCTGAACGGGGTGAGGTCGTCGTTGTCGAAGAGCGAGCCGGACTTGAAGTCGTCGTACTGGGTGATCGTGTTGGCGAACCCGTCGCCCTCGACCACGAGCTTGCCGCCCTCGGACTTGAAGAGCTGCCCGCCGGCGAACGCGACGAGCATGACGATCAGCGCGATGTGGAACAGGAGGTTCCCGGTCTCGCGCAGATAGCCCTTCTCGGCGGCCACCGCGTCACCGGCCGTGTGCGAGCGGAAGCGCCGGTTGCGCAGGAGGGCGAGCGCGGCCTCACGGACCTGCTCGGGCTCGGCGTCGGTGCGCCAGGTGGTGTACGCGGGCAGCCGGGTCAGCTGCTTCGGGGCGCCGGGCGGCCGGCCGCGCAGCTGGCCGATGAACTGCCCGGTACGCGGGACGATGCAGCCGATCAGCGAGACGAACAGCAGGATGTAGATCGCGGAGAACCACACCGAGCTGTAGACGTCGAAGAACTGCAGCTTCTCGTAGATCGGCGTGACCGTGGTGTGGGCTTCCTTGAAGGTCTGCACCTTCAGTTCGTCCACGCTGTTCTGCGGGATCAGGGAGCCGGGGATCGCGCCGAGCGACAGCAGGAAGAGCAGGATCAGCGCGACCCGCATCGAGGTGAGCTGCCGCCAGAACCAGCGGGCCCAGGCGATGACTCCCATCGCCGGCACGGCGGACGCGGACTCCTCGCGCGGGGCGGTGGAGAGCTGTTCCCCGGCCCGGCCGAGGTCGCGCTCGTCCGTGGTGTTCGTGTTGCTCATGGACTCAGATCCCCACAGTGAAGCCGTTTGACCAGGCCTGCATCTCCTGGATGAGCGCGTCCCACGCGCCCGTCAGCAGGAGTACTCCGGTCACGATCATCATGCCGCCGCCGATGCGCATGACCCATGCGTAGTGGCGCTTGACCCAGCCGAACGCGCCGAGCGCCCGGCGGAAGGCGATGGCCGCCAGGACGAAGGGGACACCGAGTCCGAGACAGTACGCGACGGACAGCACCGCCCCCCGGCCGGCCGTGGCCTGCTCGAAGGCGAGCGCGTTGACGGAGGCGAGCGTCGGGCCGAGGCACGGCGTCCAGCCGATCCCGAAGAGGGCGCCGAGCAGGGGCGCTCCCACCAGGCCGGTCACCGGACGCTTGTGGATCCGGAACTCGCGCTGCGTCATCCAGGGCATGAGGCCCATGAAGAAGATCCCCATGAGGATCATCAGGACGCCGAGGACCTTGGAGAGCGTCCCGCTGTACTCCTGGAGCGTCTGGCCGAAGAAGCCGAAGAGCGCGCCCCCGGAGACGAACACGACGGTGAAGCCGAGCACGAAGAGGGAGGCCCCGGCGACGGTTCTGCCGCGCCGCCGCTCGGCCAGGTCGGCGCCGCTGACGCCGGTGACGTAGCTGAGGTAGCCGGGCACCAGCGGCAGGACGCACGGCGAGAAGAAGGAGACGAGACCGCCCAGCAGGGCGATGGGCAGCGCCACTATGAGCGCCCCGCTGAAGACCGTCTCGTTTCCGCCGGTGACCGCGGCCAGGTCGAGCACCGGAGTCACTTGTCCGCGACCAGGGGGTCGATCATCTTCCGCAGCTTCTCCGCGTCGAGCGCGGCGAGCGAGCGGGCGGCGAGCTTCCCGTCCCGGTCGATGACCACGGTCGACGGGATGGCCTGGGGGTTCAGCGTGCCCTTCGGGAAGCGCAGGAGCAGCTTGCCGGTCGGGTCGTAGATGCTCGGGTAGGTGACCCCGAAGTCCTTCTCGAAGCTGAGCGCGAGGGACTTCTGGGGGTCCCGGGTGTTGACGCCGACGAACTGGACGCCCTCGGCCTCGGTCGCCTTCGCCACCTTCTCGAAGTGCTTGGCCTCGGCGCGGCAGGGGCCGCACCAGGAGCCCCAGAAGTTCAGGACGACGACCTTGCCCTTGTAGTCGGCGACGGCGAGGTCCTTGCCGTCCAGGGTGGTGCCGTCGAGCTTCGGAGCATCCGTGCGGTCAGCCTTGGCGACGGTGGAGATCCCTCCGCTGCCGGTGACGAAGTTCGTGTTGCCGCCGCCGCCGGCCTTGGTGCCGCCACTGCACGCGGACAGGATCAGGACACCGGCCACGGCGGTGGCGGCCAGCAGGGCGGAGCGGCGTCGGGGTGCACGGCCAGAGCTCATGTGAAAAGTTTCGCATGGCAGTTCCGGAGATCTTGGGCACCCCCCTCGGTGCCCGTAAAGCCCCTTGTCAGGCCTGTTTAAAGAAGGCGTTCCAGCCGCCCTCGGGAGCCTGTCCCACCTGGAGCGAACGGAGCTTCGTGAGCACCGCCGGGTCCTGTACGTCGAGCCAGTCGACGAACTGCCGGAAGGAGACGAGGCGCACATCCGGCTTCCCCGCGATGTGCTTGAGCGCTTCCTCGACGGCGTCCATGTAGATGCCGCCGTTCCACTCCTCGAAGTGGTTGCCGATATAGAACGGCGCGCGGTTCGTCTCGTAGGCACGGTCGAATCCGGCGATATACGCGTCGGTGGCCTGGGTACGCCACCCCGGATAGCGCGAGGGCATGCCGTTGGTCGAATTCTTCGACTGGTTGGCGAGGATGTTGTAGTCCATGGAGAGGACTTCGAAGGTGTGGCCGGGGAACGGAATGCCCTGGAGCGGAAGGTCCCAGACGCCCTGGCGCTTCTCGGGCCACATCTGGGTGCCGCCCGGCGAGCTCGCGTCATAACGCCAGCCCAGCTGCTTCGCGGTGGGCAGGAGATTGTCCTGGCCGAGCAGACAGGGCGTACGACCCCCGACCAGTTCCTTCCGGTAGTCGAACGGCAGCGGTTCGAGATCGTCCCATCCGCTGTTGGTCCGCCATTCGGTGACGAACGACACGGCCTGGTCGATCTCGCTCTGCCATTGCGCGGGCGTCCAGTTGCCGACCGATCCGGAACCGCCGCAGAAATGGCCGTTGAAATGCGTGCCGATCTCGTGCCCGTCCAGCCAGGCCTGACGGACGTACTTCAGGGTCTGCTTGACGTGGTCGTCGGAGAGATAGCCGATGTCGGAGGCGCCCCGGGGGTTGTTGGGCGGGCGGTAGAGGGACTTCTTCGACTCGGGCAGCACATAGAGCCCGGAGAGGAAGAAGGTCATCGCCGCGTCGTGTTCCTGGGCGAGTTCGAGAAAGCGCGGGAAGAGCCCGTTGCCGACCTCGCCCGCCCCGTCCCACGAGAAGATCACGAACTGCGGCGGCGTCTGGCCGGGTTCGAGCGGAACGGGAGCGGCGGGCTGATTCGGCTGCTTTCCGGTGTCGGCCGTGGAGCCGTCACCGATCAGCCTGACCTGTTTCTTGGGAGGGCCCCCGCCATTCCCGTGCGTCCCTTTGCCGCCCTTGGCGCCCTTCTCGGGATCCGGCTTGCCACTGTCCGAAGAGCCGAGGGAGCCGCAGCCGGTCATCGACAGTGCGGCTGCGGCTCCGATACCGGCCCCGAGCAGGCCCCTTCGGTTGATTTCACGCATAGCGTCCCCATCTGCGGTCGTATTACCTCAAGGCCATACAAACTGGCGATGGCTTAGATGAGGAAACCAACACGACGGTTCCACCGATAATCACAAAAGTTGTTACGTGAACACACCCTTACAGGTGCTGCACGCGGCCCACCAGAACGACGTGCGGCCCGGGGCGCGGAGACGTCTACGCCCCGAATGCCTTGGACTTCCCCTTGACCGGCTTCGCCCCCGCGAGGAGGTGCGCCGGCACCAGGTCCCGGGCCGGCTCGGTGTACCCGACGGACACGATCTCGTCGCCCTGGTACGTGAAGGTCGTCAGCGAGGCCAGGGTGCACTGCCGCTTGCGCGGGTCGTGCCACAGCCGGCGCCGCTCCACGAAGCTCCGCACGATCCAGATCGGCAGCTGGTGGCTGACGCAGACCGCCTCGTGGCCCCGGGCGGCGTCGCGCGCCGCGTCCAGGGCGCCCATCATCCGTACGACCTGCTCGATGTACGGCTCACCCCAGGACGGCTTGAAGGGGTTGGTCAGGTGCTTCCAGTTCTCGGGCTTGCGCAGCGCGCCGTCGCCGACCCCGAAGGTCTTGCCCTCGAAGACGTTGGCGGCCTCGATGAGCCGACCGTCGGTGGCCAGGTCCACGCTGTGCGACTTGGCGATCGGCGTGGCGGTCTCCTGGGCGCGCTCCAGCGGGGAGGCCACGACGTACGTGATGTCGCGCTTCTCCAGGTGCTCGGCGACCCGGTCGGCCATCCGGCGGCCCAGGTCGGAGAGGCTGTAGCCGGCGCGGCGTCCGTAGAGCACGCCGTCCGGGTTGTGCACCTCACCGTGGCGCATCAGGTGGACGACGGTGATGTCCTTCGCACTGTTCCCGCTCATGCGGTGGCCTCCGATGCGGCACGGGCGGCGGCGGGCAGCGCGGCGGCGATCCGCTCGATCGCCCGCTCGTCGTGGGAGGTGGAGACGAACCAGGACTCGAAGGCGGACGGCGGCAGGTACACGCCCTGCTCCAGCATCGAGTGGAAGAACGCGGTGAAGCGGAAAGCTTCCTGCTTCTTCGCGTCCTCGTAGTCGCGGACGGGCTCGTCGGTGAAGAAGACGGAGAACATGTTGCTCGCCGCCGACACCGTGTGCGCGACGCCCTCCTTGGTGAACACCTCGCCGACCAGGGAGCGCAGCTCCGCGGAGACCGCGTCGATCTTCGCGTACGCCGCGTCGTCCAGCAGTCGCAGCTGGGCGAGGCCCGCGGCGGTGGCGACCGGGTTACCGGAGAGGGTGCCCGCCTGGTAGACCGGGCCGGCGGGGGCCAGGTGCGCCATCACGTCGGCGCGGCCTCCGAAGGCCGCGGCCGGGAAGCCGCCGCCCATGACCTTGCCGAAGGTCATCAGGTCGGGCCGCACCCCGTCGATGCCGTACCAGCCCGCCTTGGACGTACGGAAGCCGGTCATCACCTCGTCGGAGATGTACAGCGCGCCGTTGGCCGCGCAGATCTCCTTCAGCCCGGCGTTGAAGCCGTCCGACGGCGGGACGACGCCCATGTTGCCCGGCGACGCCTCGGTGATCACACAGGCGATCTCCCCGGGCTGCGCGGCGAACGCGGCGCGCACGGCCTCCAGGTCGTTGTACGGCAGCACGATCGTGTCGCCGGCCTGGGCGCCGGTCACACCGGGCGTGTCGGGCAGACCGAAGGTGGCGACCCCGGAGCCGGCCGCGGCCAGCAGCGCGTCGACGTGGCCGTGGTAGCACCCGGCGAACTTCACGACCTTGGCGCGCCCGGTGAATCCACGGGCGAGCCGGATCGCGGACATGGTCGCCTCGGTGCCGGACGACACCAGCCGCACCTGCTCCACCGGCTCGATCCGGGCCACGATCTCCTCGGCGAGCGCGACCTCGCCCTCACCCGGCGTACCGAAGGAGGTCCCCCGGGCCACCGCCTCCTGGACGGCCGCGGTGACCTCGGGGTGCGCGTGGCCGAGGATCATCGGCCCCCACGAACACACGAGATCGACGTACTCACGGCCGTCGGCGTCGGTGAGGTACGGACCCGTACCGGACACCATGAACCGGGGCGTACCGCCCACGGCCCGGAAGGCGCGCACGGGGGAGTTCACGCCGCCGGGGGTCACGACGGACGCCCGGTCGAACAGGGACTGCGAAACTGGGGCTTGGTATGAATACGCCACTTTGGTCCTGATCTGCGATTCGGAGTTCGGCGGCCTGACCGGATTTATCGGCCGCCGGTGAGCAGGGAGCGCGCTCTCCCCGTATGAGGCTCGTACAACGAAAGGGCGTCAGTCTCCTCGAGTCTGCGAAACTGAGTCGTCATAGGGAAAGCTCACACATGCCATGGTGTCAGAGGCGTCGACGGTCTTGCGGACAGGTGTTTCACCGCACGCCCGTGGGGGAGGTCACTGACGATGATCGGGTTGCGCGGCGGGGCTGTGTCTCCTAAGAAGTAGTCGGGTGGATGAGATATGCATCGCGGTGGCGGAGTGGGCGAAGGGACCGACGGCCTGGGGCCCGAGCCTGCCCGGCGAGGGCGGCACCGGCGTAAGGCCGAGCGCGAGGCCGAGCGCGTGCGGGAGGCCCAGGCGGGCGGCGTCGACGGTTCGGGGAGCAGGAGCAGTGGACGGGTGGGGGTGACCTACAAGTACTTCGGTGCCCCCGACGGGGCCACCGCCGCACGCGTGCCCATCTCCATGCGCCCCGAGGAGCTCGGTGGCGACGAGCTGGGCATGGGCGGCATGTTCAGCAAGATCAAGCCCGAGACGGTGGCGGCCATGGTCCTCACCGGCATACAGGGCATACCCCTGAACAAGGTCCCCCCGCTGGAGCTCGTCGTGCTCCACCCCGACTACGCGGTGGTCAAGCTCCCGATGACGGTGGTCGACCCGCTGCGGGACGTCGGCGAGGAATCGGTCGGCGCGGCGGCCTTCATCTGGTCCACGGTCCCCGACCGCGGCGGCCCGCGCGACGCGTTCAACGTCTACCAGCTGCTCCACGAGTGGCAGGACTTCTCCCACCGGCTGCACGACGCCGGGCACCAGGCGTACTGCCTCGTGTGGCCCTGAGAACGGCCGTCCGCGATGCCTGTCCCCTTCTTCCGGCCGAGGCGTCCGGGGTGTGGCCGGAGGCCGTCCGGGCAGGCGTAAGAGGGTGAACGGCGAACGAGAAGTTCTGGAGGACGGCAGGCGTCCGGCCCGGGGGCCGGATGAGGCCGTCGGCTCGTACGCTCCGGAGAAGCCGGTGCGCAGGGGCCGTACCCCCGGCGTGCCGCGGAACGCGGCCGCCGCTCGCGACGCCGTCGTCCGGGTCCTGCGGGAGCGGTTTTGCGGAGGGCGCGGGGAAGAGCCGGCCGAGGTCGTGGTGGGCGACGCGCTGCTGGTGACGTCGGAGCTGGTCACCAACGCCGTCAGGCACGGCGGCGGGCTCACCGGATTCACCACGGAGATCACCGCCGAAGGCCTCCTCCTCACCGTCAGCGACGCCAGCACCCGGCCACCGGTCACGGCGGAACGCGATCCGGCCGTGGTCACGGTCGGCGGCTACGGCTGGCTGCTGGTGCGCCGCCTGGCGAAGCGGGTGTCCGTCACGTACCTCCCCGACGGCAAGCACATCGCCGCGCTGATCCCCCTCGCCTGAGCGGCGCCACGGCGCCGGACGGAGGGGCGGGCGCTCCGCAGCCGTCAGCCGGAAGGAGCGGGCGGCGTGCCCTCCTCCTGCTCGGTCCGCCGGCCGGCCCCGTCGAGGACGAAGAGCCGCGCCGTCCCGGTGATGTCCAGGATCCTGCGGAGGAAGGCGGGCGGGTTCTCCAGGTGCAGCGCCACACCGCGCGACGTCGTACCGCGGTGGATCTGCAGGAGGCCGGCCACACCCATCGAGTCGCACAGCCGCAGCCCGGAGCAGTCGAGGACGAGGTCCCGCGGGCCGGGATCGGCGGCGAGGCAGGCCTGCGCCCGTTCCACGAGCAGATCGCTCGTGTCGAAGTCCAGGTCACCGGCGAGACGCAGCCGTACGGCGTCCGGGCCGGCCTCGACCCCCACGGTGAACGGCGGACGGGGACGTTCGGTCATCCGAAGGCTCCGGTGGTCGGGCCGGCGGTCGCCGGGAAGGCGTCCAGGACGGTGCGTGCCCGGCCGAGCAGCCGGGTGGTCCGGGGAAAGTCCTTGAGCTCCGCGCCCAGGACGTCCAGGACCGGTCTCAAGGAGGCCGCCGGGACCCGCCGGGCCTCCAGGATTCCCGCGGTCCACGCCAGGAAGTCGGTGAAGAGCTCGTCGTCGTCCATGTAGAGGGCCACGCCCAGGTAGTCCACGACATGGGCGATGTCCTGCGCCGTGTGCTCGCGCTGCTCCTCCGTGTAGGCGGCCGACGCCGGGAAGCGTGTCTCCAGCTGGGCCAGCACCTCCCGCACCAGCTGCGGCCTGCTGCGTACGACGAGGGTGTACTCCTGGTCCCCGAGGTGCGGCAGATCGTCGATCTGCTGCCTGCCGGCGGCCGGGACCGCGATGCCGTCCGCGATACGGCGTGCCGCGGAACGCGCGTCGGGTTCCCAGGCGTCGGCGCCCAGCCGGCGTGCGTGCCGTCCGTCGGGGCCGAACGCCGCCCCGCCCGCCAGCACGGGCACCCCGACGGCCTGGCAGGCGGTGATCGCCGCGTGCGCGGTGGGCAGCCTGGTGGGGATCGAGGAGGACAGCGCCACCACGTCCGCGCCGTTGCTGTGCAGGTGTCCGATGAGATGGGGCGTGGGCACCTGCGCCCCGAGGAAGTCGACCCGCCATCCGCGCAGCGTGAGGACCTCGGCCAGCAGACGGGCCGGCAGCACGTGCCACTCCTGGTCCACACAGGCCACGGTGACCCGGCCCAGCCGCGGAGCGGTGCGCACGGCAGGGTGGTGGGCGAGTGCGGCGATGACCCGTTCGGCGATGGCGCTCGCCGCGTGCTCCTGCGCCACGCTCAGGCGGTTGGCGGCCCATTCGGTGCCGACCCTCGCCTGTACGGGCGCGATGACGTCCAGGAGCACGCTCTCCGCGTCGACCCCGTCGTCCAGGGCGGTGAGGACCACCGAGGCGGCGGCGTGTTCGTCCCGGTCGGTCACCGCCGACCACAACCGGTCCTGGAGGCCGCGCATCCCGGGCGCGGCAAGCGTGTGTGTGCTCATGCCGTGTACCTGCCCCGGGTGTGGCCGTCCACCGCACTGAGATGGGTGGTCAGCGGGGCCGTGATGGCGACGAGCGCCATGTCGTCGTGCCGGCCGTCGTGCAGCCACTGGGAGGCGAGCACCTGGACACGCTCGACCACGGCCGCGCCCGGCATGCCTCCGCACTCCGCCAGGGCCCGCATCAGCCGCTCCTCCCCGAAGAGCTCGTCGCCCAGGGGCCCGCCGCGCGCCTCGGTCACCCCGTCGGTGTAGAGGAGACACGTCTCGCCGGGCAGGAGGTCGGTCTCCACGGTGCCGGCCTCGATGTGGGGCAGGGCCCCGACCAGCGTCCCCCGGGTCTCGATCTCCTCGACGCGGCCGTCGTTGCGGATCACCAGGGGGGCGGGGTGGCCCGCCGACGTCAGGCGCAGACGCACCCGGTTCTCCTCGCGCCGGACCGATGCCAGCACCAGGGTCGCGAAGCGGGTGTGGTGCGAGTTGAGGAGCGCCCCGTTGAGCAGGCGCAGCATCTGCTCGTGGTCGCCGGCCATCGGCGTGAGCGCCTGGAGCGTGTTGCGGATCTTGCCGGTGAGCACGGCCGCGTCCAGCCCCTTTCCGCACACGTCGCCGAGGACGGCCAGTGACGCGTCGTCGGGCGTGCTGCCGGGGTGTACGTCGTAGAAGTCGCCGCCCACCCGGTCCCGGTCGGCGGAGGGCCGGTAGCCACCGGCGAACTCGACGCCGTGCACCCGGTTCAGCTCGGGAGGCAGCAGGTCCCGCATCAAGGTCCGGGTGATGTCGCTCTGTTCCGCGTACAGCCGCGCGGCGGACAGGGCGGCGCCGGCCCGGGAGGCGAACAGCCGGGCGAAGACCTCTTCGCTCTCGTCGAACCCGGCGGCTCCCGTGCCGCGCAGCAGGACCAGGACACCGGCCGGGACCCCGTGGCCCGGCAGAGGGGTGACGACGGCCGACCCGACGGTGCCGGTGAAGTCCTCCGGCAGAAGCCACGCGGGCAGTGAGGCGGGATCGATCCACCGGGAGGGTACGGGCGGGAAGCCCTGGAGCGCCTCGCTCAGACCGGGCACCTCCTCCGGGTCCGCCGTCACCGTGCCGCACACCGCTGCCCGGCCCTCGACCGCGTACGCCAGGGGCAGCTTCCGGCCCACGGCGGGCCCGATGACGACGGCGGCCTCGGCGAGGTGCCGGGAGGCGAGCTGGGCGGTGACGCGCATGCAGCGGTCGGTGTTCAGGGAGGCCAGGAGCACGTTCGACGCCTCGGCCAGGAAGGTGGTGCGCGTACGCTCAGCGGCCAGTTCGTCCTCGGCGAGCTGCCGGTCGGTGACATCGGCCAGCCACCACACCGTGCCGCCGTCGCGGCCGGGGGCCGGCTGCGCCTCGAAGCTCCGCGCACCGATCCGCCCCTGGAAGGCGGCGCGGCGCGGGCCGGCCGGATCGTCGTCGACGTCCGTGGGACGGGCGGGGCCGGCCGCCTCCTGATGGGCACGTGCCAGCCAGGCCGGGCCCGTCTCCGTCAGGGGGGCGCCCCGGAGCGCGCCGCCGAGGAGCGCCTCGGCGGCGGGGTTGAGGTCGACGACCGTTCCGGCCGTGTCGACGACGAGCACGGCGTACGGGGCCTGACCCCAGAGGCCGGCCCCGGATGCTGGATCCTGCTGCGTTCTCGTGTCGATGGTTTCCTTCAGAGGTGCCATGAGGGGGGACCCGCCCTCGGCGAGCCGCACCACCTTCCCGCTGGATGACATTCACTTTCCCAGCGGCAACCATTGCCCAGCACAGGAGCTCATGGCAACCCGCCCTCCTGCGCGGGAGGGGGCACGGAGCGGCGCGCACACCGTCCGTACCGAGGAGCTTCACACGAGGCACACAACCCTCGGGGGCCTGCCCGCACGAGCACCCTCGGCACGTCCCCGCGTCCGCGCAGGCTCAGCCGCTCCCGGCGAGCCGGCCGCTGAGGGAGCCGTGGAGGTCGGCGCTCCGCTCGTCGAGGCCGGTGATCTCCACGCTCTTCCCGCGCTGTTCGTACTTCGTGGTGATGGCGTCCAGCGTGGCGACCGCCGAGGCGTCCCAGATGTGCGCCTCGGCCAGGTCGATGACGACCAGCGGCGGATCGGCGGCGTAGTCGAACCGGCCGACGAGGTCGTTGGACGAGGCGAAGAAGAGCGCGCCGAAGACGGAGTAGACGACCCGGCCGCCGTCCGGGTCGGTGACGGAGGTGACGTCGGCCAGGTGGGCGACCCTCCTGGCGAAGATGACCATGGCGGTGACCGAGCCGACGACCACGCCGACGGCCAGGTTCTCGGTGGCGACCACACAGACCACCGTGATCACCATGACCGCGATCTCCCCGGCGGGCATCCGCTTGAGGGTGCCCGGGGCGACGGAGTGCCAGTCGAAGGTGGCGAAGCACACCATGACCATCACGGCGACGAGGGCCGCCATCGGGATCCGGGAGACGAGCGGCCCGAACGCGATGCACAGCACCATGAGGAAGACGCCGGCGAGGAACGTGGACAGCCGGGTGCGGGCGCCGGACACCTTCACGTTGATCATGGTCTGGCCGATCATGGCGCAGCCGCCCATGCCGCCCAGGAAGCCGGTCACGATGTTGGCGATGCCCTGGCCGACCGACTCACGGGTCTTGCTGGAGTGGGTGTCGGTGATCTCGTCGACCAGCTTCGCCGTCATCAGCGACTCCATCAGGCCGACCAGCGCCATGGCCAGCGCGTAGGGGGCGACGGTGGTCAGCGTGTCCAGGGTGAAGGGCACGTCCGGCAGGCCGGGCACAGGCAGCGACGACGGCAGCGCGCCCTTGTCACCGACCGTCGGTACGGCGATGCCGGCGGCGACGGTGACCGACGTCAGGATGACGATGGAGACCAGCGGGGCCGGCACCGCCCTGGTGATCCTCGGGAAGAGCACCATCAGGACCAGACCGCCGACGACCAGCGGATACACCGGCCAGGGAACGTCGCTCAGTTCGGGGACCTGGCCCATGAAGACCAGGATCGCCAGCGCGTTCACGAAGCCGACCATCACGCTGCGGGGCACGAACCGCATCAGCCTGGCGACACCGAGCGCGCCCAGGACGACCTGGAAGACCCCGCCCAGGATGACCCCGGCGATCAGGTAGCCGAACCCGTGCTCCCTGTTCAGCGGGGCGATGACGAGCGCGACCGCGCCGGTCGCCGCGGAGATCATCGCGGGCCTGCCGCCGACGACGGAGATGACGACGGCCATCGTGAAGGCGGCGAACAGACCGACCGCCGGGTCGACCCCGGCGATGATCGAGAACGAGATCGCCTCGGGGATCAGCGCCAGCCCGACGACCAGACCGGCCAGGGCCTCCGTACGGAAGACCTTCGGGGACAGCCAGACGGGCCGGTGACCGCGCAGCCGGGCGGCCGGGGAGAGTACGGATGAGCGCAAGGGAGGCGTGACCTGTCGTTGCTCGGGCACGCCCGGCGGGCCGGGATGTGCGGAGGATGCCTGATCGCGGCGGAGGCATCGTCGGCCCCGGCGACCGGCGCCGGACAACTCTACGCCCGGACCGGAGCGGGCCCGCCGGACGACGTACGGCCGGACCGCAGCAGGCCGCCGGACGACGTACGGCCGGAGCGCGCGGGCGCGTGGCCCCTGCCGAGTCCCCCGCCCCTGTCAGGGGCGCGGCAGGGGCGCCCTTCGGCCATTCATTGGCCGAAGAATGATCTCCAGCCCGGCCGCGAGGTCTGCCGATGCAAGGAGCACGATCCCGAGGAGGCCCCGCATGGACGACCTGCTGCTGGCCCTGTCCGTCCCGGCCGTGGTCATCGCGAGCGGGGTGTACGCCGTCTGCGACTGCCGGCGGCAGCGCCGGCGCCCGCCGCCCCCGTACACCCGCCGGGCGGCCCGTCTCGCGGCGCATGACGCCGTGGCCCTGGCCGAGTCCGTCGTCGACAGCGCGTACGCCGCGCTCGGCGGGCTCTACGCCGACCCGGCCGCCCCGCACCCGGCCGCGCCCTCCCCCGCCGTCAGCCGCGTGACGGACCCCAGCCGGGGTCCCGGCCCGTCACGGCCAGCACCCGCTCGAAGGCCGTAGCCCCGGCGGGCACCGGGAACGGCTCGCCGAACACCTTCATCTCCCGCGCCTGCGGGGCCATCGCCGCCAGCCCCGGCTCCAGCTCCGCCAGGACGTCCCCGTCCGGCTCGAAGTCCTGGCCCGTCGCCCGGGCCAGGTCCCAGGCGTGCACGGTCAGGTCGCCCAGCACCATGAGCCCCACCGTCCTCGCCGGCATCGACATGCCGCCGGTCACCCCCTCCTCCGCACCGGGCTCGGCCCAGGCCTTCACCAGCAGCGCCGTCGCGTCCTCGAACCGGCCGCGCCAGTCCCCCGTGACGACGTCGTCGGTCCCGCTGAAGTCGGGGGTCCCCTTGGCCGCCAGGACCCGGAAGTTGTCGATGACGAGGAAGAGGTGGTTCAGCAGGGCCCGTACGTCGTACTCGGTGCACGGGGTGGCGTCGCCCAGCCGGTCGTCGTCGATGCCCCGCACGACGGGAACCGCCCGCCCGGCCGCTTCCTCGAGGAGTTCACTGATCGTCTTCATGTCTCCGACCATGCGCCAGGACACGGCAGGGCGTCTTGAAGAAACGCGACAGCGCGGCAGGCAGGCGCCCTAGGATCCCCCCATGGCCGGACCCCGACGGGAGACGCGGGGCATCGTCGACGCCCCCGAACTGTTCACCCACGTACATCTGCGTCTGCGCGATCCCGCCCCCGCGCTCCGTCCTCATCTGGAGCACTACTGGCTGATCGACTGGGACCTCTCCGAGCCGTACACCTCGCACGTGGTGCCGCACCCGAGCGTCCATCTGGTCTTCCAGCGGACGGAGCCGGGCGGCGGGGCGGAGCCGGAGCGGTCCGCCGAGGTGTACGGCATCGTGCAGGGCCTGTTCAGCCGGCGGCTGGAGGGCAGGGGGCGGGTCTGCGGCGTGAAGTTCCGGCCGGGTGCCTTCCGGCCGTTCGCCCCTGACCGGCCCGTGTCGGAGTGGACCGGGCGCAGGGTCCCCGCGGACGAGGTGCTGGCCGTCCCGGAGGATCTGCCCCGCGCCTCCACCGCAGCGCGGGCGGTGCTCGATCCGCCCGACGAGGACGCCCGGGTCGCCGCGCTCGACGCCTTCCTGCTGCCCCTCCTCCCTCCGCCGGACCCACAGGCCGAACGCGCGACGGAGCTCGCCGAGCTCGTCCGCACCGACCGCTCGCTGCTGCGGGTCGACGCCCTCGCCCGCGCCGGAGGACTGTCCGTCCGCTCGCTCCAGCGGCTCTTCTCCACCTGTGTCGGGGTCGGGCCGAAGTGGGTCATCCTGCGCCACCGCATCCACGAGGCGCTGCAGCGCGCCGGGACGGACCCGGAACCCGACTGGGCGGCGCTGGCCGCCGACCTCGGCTACAGCGACCAGGCGCACCTGGCCAGGGACTTCGCGGCCACGGTGGGGGTCCCGCCGACGGCCTTCGCGCAGCGCTGACGCCGCACCGGCCCGCCGACGGAAACCTCTCGCCGCCCCGCCGCGCGCAGTGGCATCCTGACCGGGTGAACGGACCTGAGATCACCCTCGAAGTGGCCCCGGAACTGCGGCTCTTCGTCGCCCACGACCGCCGCCGCGGACGCACCGCCGTCACCACCGACGGCTCGTCGACCCTCGGGCATGTCGTGGAGTCGCTCGGCGTCCCGCTCACCGAGGCCGGGCAGCTCCTCGTCGACGGCCGCCCCGTGCCCGTGTCCCACATCCCCGGCGCGGGCGAACTGGTCGAGGTGCGGGCGGTCCGGCGCCCCCAGCAGGTCCCGGGCGCGCCGCTGCGCTTCCTGCTCGACGTCCATCTGGGGACGCTCGCCCGCCGGTTGAGGCTCCTGGGCGTGGACGCCGCGTACGAGAGCGAGGACATCGGCGACCCGGCGCTCGCCGCCCTCTCGGCCGAGCAGCGGCGCGTCATGCTCTCCCGCGACCGGGGGCTGCTCCGGCGCAGGGAGATCTGGGCGGGGGCGTACGTCTACAGCGACCGGCCCGAGGAGCAGCTCCGCGACGTCCTGGGCCGCTTCGCCCCCGTCCTGGCCCCGTGGACCCGCTGCACCGCATGCAACGGGGAGCTCACGGAGGCGGACAAGGACGCGGTGAGCGCCCGGCTGGAGCAGGGCACGCAGGCGTCCTACGACGTGTTCGCCCAGTGCACCGCCTGCGGCCGGGTGTACTGGCGGGGCGCGCACCACGCGCACCTGGAGGCCATCGTCGCGGACGCCGTACGCGAGTTCGGCGGGACGGGGGGCCGGACGCCGACGGCCTGAGCGAGACCCCCCGGGGGGGAGCCCGGTCGGGCTCAGAAGGCGTACGCGTCCCCCGTGGACAGGGCCAGCACCTCATGCGTGTCGTTGCGCCGGTTCCGGTCGCTCGCACCGCCGTTCCACACGGTGTCCACCCGCACCACGACCTCCTCCGGCCGGCCCGTGAGACGCAGCCCGAGGGCCGTGCGCCTCGCCGCGCCGGCCACCCGGAGCGGACCGGTGCCGCAGAGCACCGTCCGGCTGTCGGCGCGCAGACACCCCTGGGGCAGCCGCTGCCCGGCCGCGAGCGGGACGGAGAAGCGCAGCCGCACGGTCGCGTCGGCGAGGGGTGACGGTCCCCGGTTCCCGGTCCGCAGCTGGACCCCGAGCCGCTCGTCCTGGAGGGAGACGCGGCCGTGATGCGACACGTCCGCCTCCGGCGCGATCCTTCGCGGTGCGGGCTCGGCCACGGCGGACAGCCCCGGGCCCAGCACCACAGCCGCCACCATCGCCATAAGGGCGGGCACCCTCAGCACTGCTGCACTCGTCACTCGCATCCGGCGAACATACCGATGATCCGCCAATCACCCCTGCGTACGGACCGGTTCGCCGCGCTTCCCCACCCGCACGGCCCACCCGCGCCGTCCACCGGCGCCCCGGCGGAGCCGGCCGGCAGCCGCCCGCCCGGGCGTGACACCCTGCTCCCATGCTCGTCGCCCGTTCCGTCGCCCTCTTCGTCGTGGCCGCCCTCTTCGAGATCGGCGGTGCCTGGCTCGTCTGGCAGGGCGTGCGCGAGCACCGCGGCTGGATCTGGATCGGGGCGGGCGTCATCGCCCTCGGCGCGTACGGCTTCGTGGCCACGCTCCAGCCGGACGGCGACTTCGGCCGCATCCTCGCGGCGTACGGCGGGGTGTTCGTGGCCGGTTCGATCGTCTGGGGCATGGTCGCCGACGGCTACCGCCCGGACCGCTGGGACGTGACCGGCGCGCTGATCTGCCTGGCGGGCATGGCGCTGATCATGTACGCCCCCCGCAACCACTGAGCTGACCGCGCACACGCCGTCCGCAGCCACGGAAGCTGATCACGCGCCCCTCGCAGCCACGGAACAGGCACGCCCCCGGCCCCTGAACCGGCACCCGGAGCCCCGTCCTATCCTGGGCCCCGTACCGATCAGCTGCCCGAGGAGTTCGCATGGCCGCCACCCCCATCGCCGTCATCACCGGCGCGAGCAGCGGCATCGGTGCCGCGACCGCCAGGCAGCTGGCCGCCGCCGGACACCGCGTGGTGCTCACCGCGCGCCGCAAGGACCGCATCGAGGCCCTGGCCGCCGAGCTCACCGAGGCGGGCCACCAGGCGACGGCGTACGCCCTGGACGTCACCGACCGCGCGGCGGTCGACGAGTTCGCCACCGCGTTCCGGTCCCTGGCCGTGCTGGTCAACAACGCCGGAGGGGCACTGGGCGCCGACCCGGTGGCCACGGGCGACCCCGACGACTGGCGCCAGATGTACGAGACCAACGTCATCGGCACCCTCAACGTCACCCAGGCCCTGCTCCCCGCGCTCACCGCGAGCGGCGACGGCACCGTGGTGATCCTCTCCTCGACGGCCGGCCTCTCCACGTACGAGGGCGGTGGCGGCTACGTCGCGGCCAAGCACGGCGAGCACGTGCTGGCGGAGACCCTCCGGCTGGAGATCGTCGGCACCCCGGTCCGGGTGATCGAGGTCGCGCCCGGCATGGTGAAGACCGAGGAGTTCGCCACCACCCGCTTCCGCGGCGACACGGAGAAGGCCGCCAAGGTCTACGCGGGCGTCGACGCCCCGCTCACCGCCGACGACGTAGCCGACACGATCACCTGGGCCGTGACCCGCCCGAGCCACGTCAACATCGACCTGCTGGTGGTCCGCCCCCGCGCCCAGGCCTCCAACTCCAAGGTCCATCGCACCACCTGAGTCGCTCCCCGGCCCCCCGGCCGGAAGCGCGGCACGGGGCCGGCCCACGGCCGGCCCCGTCTCAGCCCTTCACGCACACGACCTGCTTGAGCTTCGCGACGACCTCGACGAGGTCCCGCTGCTGGTCGATGACCTGCTCGATCGGCTTGTACGCCGCCGGGATCTCGTCCACCACACCGGAGTCCTTACGGCACTCCACGCCCCGCGTCTGGTCCTCCAGGTCCTGCGTGGAGAACTTCCGCTTGGCCGCGTTCCTGCTCATCCGGCGGCCGGCCCCGTGCGAGGCGGAGTTGAACGACTTCGCGTTCCCGAGGCCCTTCACGATGTACGAGCCGGTCCCCATGGAGCCCGGGATGATCCCGAACTCCCCCGAACCCGCACGGATCGCGCCCTTCCGGGTGACCAGCAGGTCCATGCCGTCGTACCGCTCCTCCGCCACGTAGTTGTGGTGGCAGGAGATGACCGGCTCGAACGTGACCCTGGCCTTCTTGAACTCCTTCCGGACCACGTCCTGGAAGAGGCCCATCATGATCGAGCGGTTGTACTTGGCGTACTCCTGCGCCCAGAACAGGTCGTTGCGGTACGCCGCCATCTGCGGGGTGTCGGCGACGAAGACCGCCAGGTCACGGTCGACGAGGCCCTGGTTGTGCGGGAGCTTCTGGGCCTGCCCGATGTGGAAGTCGGCAAGCTCCTTGCCGATGTTCCGGGAGCCGGAGTGCAGCATCAGCCACAACGATCCGGCCTCGTCGAGACAGAACTCGATGAAGTGGTTTCCCGATCCGAGCGTTCCCATCTGCTTCGTGGCGCGCTCCTGACGGAACTTGACCGCTTCGGCGATCCCGTCGAACCGCGACCAGAAGTCGTCCCAGCCACTGGTCGGGAAGCCGTGGAGCCTGCCCGGGTCGACGGTGTCCTCGTGCATGCCCCGGCCCACCGGGATCGCCTGCTCGATCTTCGACCGCAGCCGCGAGAGGTCCCCCGGCAGGTCGTTGGCCGTCAGCGACGTCTTCACTGCCGACATCCCGCAGCCGATGTCCACGCCCACCGCGGCCGGGCAGACCGCGCCGTGCATCGCGATCACCGAGCCGACCGTCGCGCCCTTGCCGAAGTGGACGTCCGGCATGACCGCGAGCCCCTTGATCCAGGGCAGCGTGGACACGTTCCGCAGCTGCTGCATCGCGACGTCCTCGACCGACGCCGGATCCGCCCACATGCGGATGGGAACCTGCGCACCCGGCACCTCTACATACGACATAACTCCTCGATTCCCCCGAAAAGGACTGAAAGCGCAAAACCGGTGCCGAGGTCGGCATACAGGTCGGCCGACCGGCATTCACAGCGGCGCGTGCGATACACATTGTGTCCATCGGCCGCCATCGAGCGGCAACCCGTTTTCGTACCGAAGGGAGCCTGGGACCGTGCGACACATGGCGTACGTACCCGGCGTCGCGCTTCTCGTGGCGCTCGTCGCCGGCTGCAGCGCCGGCTCCGACGCCGACGACCCCGCCGCCGACAGCAAGCCCGGCAGCCCGACGGTCTCGGCCGCGCCTCCCGGGAAGTACCGGACGCTGCCCGAATCGTGCAGCGCCGTACCGCGCTCCACACTCAAGGACCTGCTGCCGGGCGCCGCCGACCTGCCCCAGGAGCAGCAGGACAAGGTGTACGAGGGCACGGCCACCGTCACCTACGACACCGACCGCAAGGTCGGATGCCGCTGGAAGTCGGACGCCCCGGACGCCTCCCGGAACCTCTCCATCGACTTCGAGCGCGTCGTGTCGTACGACCCCGCGGTGAGCGACGACGACCGCGCCCGGGAGGTGTACGCGAAGAAGGAGGACGCCGCCGCCCTTCCCACGTCGTCCGGTGTCACCCCCAGCGAGACCCCGAGCGGGTCGGCCTCCGCGTCGGCGTCGGGCAGCGGCACCCCGTCCGGGTCGCCGAGCGGCATATCCTCCGCCTCGCCCTCCGCCGATCCGTCCGGCAGCCCCTCCGGCACCGACCCCGACGAGGACCTCAGGCCGCGGCTGCTGGACGGGCTCGGGGATGCCGCATTCCTGGACGATGCGCTCACCCGGGCAGGTTCCACCGCACAGCACCGCACCGTGAGCGTGGTATTCCGCACATCGAACGTCATCGTGACCGTCCAGTACACCGAGCAGCCGGCCCGGGTGACCGAGGTTCCCGACAGCAGGGAACTGCAGGAGAAGGCCCAGGCCCTGGCGCGGAAACTGGACGAGGCCCTCAGCGACTGACCGGGCTCCGGCCGCCCCGGGCCGGAGCTCCCCGAACGGCTTCGGGCCTCCGGCCGGAGGCGGCATCCGGTCGCCGTCCGTCGTACCGTGGCCCCCGAACTGCGTACGGACCGACGTACCGCCCGACGAACCGCCCGACCACCCGCACGACCGAGACCGCCGTGCCGTCCGAGTGAAGGAACCATGCACCGATCAGCCCCGCGACTCTCCCGCATACTCGCCTGCGCCGCCGTCCCGGTGATGCTCGTCGTCGCCGGCTGCTCGTCGGACTCCGGCGACGCGAAGGCCTCGGACTCCTCGACCTCGCCGAGCGCGCAGAAGTCGGAGCCGGAGGTCGAGCCCGCGAAGTTCACCGAGCTGCCCGACGCCTGCACGTCGATCGCCAGGAAGACGATCGAGGACCTGGTCCCCAAGACCAAGACCAAGGGCGGCACCCCGGGCAAGTCCAGCGACACCACGAGCCGCGGCGGCTGCTCCTGGAACGGCCTGGACGACAACGGCGTCAAGGGCTCGCAGTACCGCTGGCTCGACGTCGGCTTCACCCGCTTCGACTCGGACCAGTCCCTGGGCAGCGGCGCCAAGCGCGCGACGGACGAGTACACCAAGCAGGTCTCCAAGGCGCAGGCGACCGAGGGCGCGGAGAAGCCCGCGGCCAAGCCCGTCGCCGCCCTCGGTGAGCAGGCCACGGCCGTCACGTACGGCCTCACCAAGTCGAAGGAAGACTTCGAGTACGCGACGATCGTGGCCCGTACGGGGAACGTCGTCGTCAGCGTCACCTACAACGGCGCCGGGTTCGCGGGCGCCAAGACGCCCTCCGCCGCCGACATCCTCAAGGACGCCCAGAAGGCCGCCAAGGAGGCCGTCGCCGCAGTCGGCGCCGACGCCGGCGACTCGGACGCGTCCTCGGCCTCCCCCTCCGCCTCGGCCTCGGCCTCGGCCAAGTCGTGACCTGAGCCCGGCAGGAGGGCCAACTCCCCTGCCCCAGGGCCCTTTACCGAAGCCCGGTGCCGTCGTGAGCACCGGGCTTCGGCCCCTCCCCACGCAACGGGCCCGGCCGGCATGTGCCAGGCTGTGCCCGCGCCGGATGCCGAAGTGGAGCCGGTTCGTCGAATGTCGGGAGGGGATCGCGGGTGGCCGCAATGCAGCTGACACGCACACACCGCGTACTCATCGGGGTCGTCGTCGCCGGCGCCGTGCTCATCGCCGCGATCGGTTTCGCCGGCTCGTACGCCGCCGTCCGCGAACTCGCGGAGGAGAAGGGCTTCGGCGAGTTCTCGGTCGTCTTCCCGATCGGCATCGACGCGGGCATCTGCGTCCTGCTCGCGCTGGACCTCCTGCTGACGTGGATGCGCATACCCTTCCCGCTCCTGCGTCAGACCGCCTGGCTGCTGACCGCGGCGACGATCGCCTTCAACGGCGCCGCCGCCTGGCCCGATCCGCTGGGCACCGGCATGCACGCCGTGATCCCCATCCTGTTCGTCGTCGCCGTCGAGGCCGCACGGCACGCGGTGGGCCGGATCGCGGACATCACCGCCGACAAGCACATGGAGGGCGTCCGCCTCACCCGCTGGCTGCTCTCCCCCGTCCCCACGTTCAAGCTGTGGCGCCGGATGAAGCTGTGGGAGCTGCGCAGTTACGAGCAGGTCATCAAGCTCGAACAGGACCGGCTGATCTACCAGGCTCGCCTCCAGGCCCGGTTCGGCCGCAACTGGCGCCGCAAGGCCCCCGTCGAGTCGATGATGCCGCTGCGCCTCGCGAAGTACGGCGTCCCGCTCGCCGAGACCGCCCCGGCCGGCCTCGCCGCCGCGGGCACCGAACCGGCCCTGCTGCCGCCCGCCCCGGCGGTCGCGGAGACCGAGCAGCAGCACCCCCAACTCCCGTACGCCCCGCAGCAGCAGCCGCAGGAACAGCCCGTCCCGTACGACACGTACGACCAGCACGAGGAGCAGCACCAGCAGGCCCAGCAGCAGTACCCCCAGGAGGACCCCGGCTCGCACGACAGCCCGTGGTTCGCCGCCCCGAAGGTGCTGGACGAGGCGTACGAGGGTGCCTACGACCCCGGATACGACGAGGGCATGGACCCCACCCCGGTGATGATCCCCTCGGGCCCCGGCCGGACCCGCCCGCTCGGCAACGTCGGCACGATCGGCGCGTTCCCGCACCCCCGCTCGGCCGAACCGGAGGCCGGGGAGCCGCAGCAGCCGGAGCAGGACGCCGGCCAGGAGGCCGACCCGGCCGAATGGGCCGAGGACGAGATCGAGTTCAGCGAGATCGCGTACGAGGTGTTCACCGCGTACACGCACCAGCACCAGGACTACCCGAGCGCCGAGGTGCTCGACATCCACCTCTCGGACGGCCACAACGTCCGCCACCCGCGCAGTGCCGCTCTGCTCCGCCGGATGCTGCCCGGCTTCAAGCAGCGCTTCAACATGGACGAGGCCGCCAACCACATCGCGTGACGGCGGGCGGACAGAGGAACGGGCGGGCCGCTGAGCGGCCCGCCCGTCCTCATGCCGTCCCGGTGCTACGCGCCGAGCAGCGTCCGCACCCGGTCCGCCCCGACCGCGAGCAGCAGCGTGGGCAGACGCGGCCCGGTGTCCCGGCCGACGAGCAGCTGGTACAGCAGGGCGAAGAAGGAGCGCTGGGCGACCTTCAGCTCGGGCGTCGGCTTGGCGTCCGGCTCCAGTCCCTCCAGCACCTTCGGCACGCCGTAGACCAGCGTGGTCAGCCCGTCCAGCGACCAGTGCGAGTCGAGCCCTTCCAGCAGCAGGCGCAGCGACTCACGGCCCTGCTCGTCCAGGGAGCCGAGCAGCTCCTTGTCGGGCTCGCCGCGGACGATGGTGCGGGCCTCGGCCGGCACCTGGGTGGTGATCCAGTTCTCCGCGCGGTCGAGCCGGGGCCGCGCCTCGTCGAGCGAGGTCAGCGGGTTCTCCGGGTCGAGCTCGCTGAGGATGCGCAGCGTCTGGTCCTCCGCACCGGCGGTGATGTCGGCGACCGAGGCAAGCGTGCGGTACGGCAGCGGGCGCGGGGTGCTCGGGAGCTCCCCGGCGGCCGTGCCGACGGCCCGGGCGTAGGCGGCGGCGTCGGCGGGCAGCACCGTGCCGTCGGCCACCTTGCGGGCCAGCGAGTCCCACTCGTCGTACAGCCGCTGGATCTCCTGGTCGAAGGCGATCTTGAAGGACTGGTTCGGCTTGCGGCGCGCGTACAGCCAGCGCAGCAGCGGCGCCTCCATGATCTTCAGCGCGTCGGCCGGGGTCGGCACGCCGCCCTTGCTGGAGGACATCTTCGCCATGCCGGAGATCCCGACGAACGCGTACATCGGGCCGATCGGCTGGACGCCGTCGAAGACCTCGCGCACGATCTGGCCGCCGACGACGAAGGAGGAGCCCGGCGAGGAGTGGTCCACGCCGCTGGGCTCGAAGATCACGCCCTCGTAGGCCCAGCGCATCGGCCAGTCGACCTTCCAGACCAGCTTGCCGCGGTTGAACTCGTTGAGCCGGACCGTCTCGGCGAAGCCGCACGCCGAGCAGGTGTAGTTCAGCTCGGTCGTGTCGTCGTCGTACGCCGTGACGACGGTGAGGTCCTTCTCGCAGTTGCCGCAGTAGGGCTTGTACGGGAAGTAGCCCGCGGTGTTCGAGCTGCCGTCGTCCTCGTCCGCCGCGCCGGAGCCCTCGGCGGCCTCCAGCTCGGCCTCGTCGACCTTCTTCTGCTGCGGCTTCTTGCCCTTCGCGCCCGCCGCGCCGTCCTTCTTGGTGCGGTAGCGGTCCAGGACGGCGTCGATGTCCGCGCGGTGCTTCATGGCGTGCAGGATCTGCTCGCGGTAGGTGCCCGCGAGGTACTGCTCGGTCTGGCTGATGCCGTCGTACTCGACGCCGAGCTCGTCCAGGGCCTGGGTCATGGCGGCCTTGAAGTGCTCGGCCCAGTTCGGGTAGGCCGACCCGGCCGGGGCGGGCACCGAGGTCAGCGGCTTGCCGATGTGCGCCTGCCAGGAGTCGTCGACGCCCTCGACGCCGTTCGGCACCTTGCGGTAGCGGTCGTAGTCGTCCCACGAGATCAGGTGGCGCACGGTGTATCCGCGGCGGCGGATCTCGTCGGCGACCAGGTGCGGGGTCATGACCTCGCGGAGGTTGCCCAGGTGGATCGGGCCCGACGGGGAGAGGCCGGAGGCGACGACGACCGGTTTGCCAGGCGCACGTCGCTCCGATTCGGCGATGACATCGTCCGCGAAGCGGGAGACCCAGTCGGTCTCGGTGCTGCTCTGACTCGAAGCCACGGTCGGCACGTCCTTCTCTCGTGTAGGACTCGTAGGGGCGACCCCCATGAGGGGCGCTCCCATTCTCCCAGGTACCACCCGCAGCGCGAAAACGGCTTTACACCCCGTGGGATACTGGAGTGATCCTTTGTCCTCTACCGAAACGGCAGCCGGCTCATGGCCTCGGTCCCTTCCCTCGCTTCCACGCTCCAGCAGCAGCTGGCGGACGCCCTGACGGCAGCTCTGCCGGAGGCCGGCACCGCGGACCCGCTGCTGCGCCGAAGCGACCGGGCCGACTTCCAGGCCAACGGGATCCTCGCGCTCGCCAAGAAGCTCAAGGGCAACCCGCGCGAGCTGGCGACGAAGGTCACGGACGCCCTTCCTGCGGGTGAGCTGATCAAGGACATCAAGGTCTCGGGCCCCGGCTTCCTCAACATCACGCTGACCGACGGGGCGATCGTCCGGACGCTCGCCGCGCGCGCCGCCGACGGCGACCGGCTCGGCGTCCCGCTGAAGGCCGACCCGGGCACCACCGTGATCGACTACGCCCAGCCGAACGTGGCCAAGGAGATGCACGTCGGCCACCTGCGGTCGGCGGTCATCGGCGACGCGATGGTCCAGATCCTGGAGTTCACCGGCGAGAACGTCGTCCGGCGCCACCACATCGGCGACTGGGGCACCCAGTTCGGCATGCTCATCCAGTACCTCTTCGAGCACCCGGACGAGCTGAAGCACGAGGGCGACGAGACGGACGGCGAGGCGGCGATGTCGTCGCTGAACCGGGTCTACAAGGCGTCGCGGGTCCTCTTCGACTCCGACGAGGAGTTCAAGGCCCGGTCCCGTGACCGGGTGGTCGCGCTCCAGGCCGGGGACCCGGAGACGCTGGCGCACTGGCAGCGGTTCGTCGACGAGTCGAAGATCTACTTCTACTCCGTCTTCGACAAGCTCGACATGAAGATCGACGACCCGGACATCGTCGGCGAGTCCGGCTACAACGACATGCTGGAGGAGACCTGCCGGATCCTGGAGGAGACGGGCGTCGCCGTCCGCTCCGAGGGCGCGCTGTGCGTGTTCTTCGACGACGTGAAGGGCCCGGACGGCAACCCGGTCCCGCTGATCGTCAAGAAGACCAACGGCGGCTACGGCTACGCGGCGACCGACCTCTCCGCGATCCGGGACCGGGTCCAGGGCCTCAAGGCCGACTCCCTGCTGTACGTGGTGGACGCCCGGCAGTCCCTGCACTTCAAGATGGTCTTCGAGACGGCCCGCCGCGCCGGCTGGCTGAACGAGGACGTCAAGGCCCACCAGCTCGCCTTCGGCACGGTCCTCGGCAAGGACGGCAAGCCGTTCAAGACCCGTGAGGGCGTCACGGTCCGGCTGGAGGACCTGCTGGACGAGGCCGTCGAGCGGGCCACGGCCGTGGTCCGGGAGAAGGCCGGGAAGGTGGGCCTGTCCGAGGAGGAGATCGTCGAGAACGGCCGGTACGTCGGCGTGGGCGCCGTGAAGTACGCGGACCTGTCGACCTCCGCCGTACGGGACTACAAGTTCGACCTGGACCAGATGGTGTCGCTGAACGGCGACACGTCGGTGTACCTCCAGTACGCCTACGCCCGGATCCGCTCCATCCTGCGCAAGGCGGGCGACGCCAGGCCCGCCGCGCACCCGGAGCTGGAGCTGGCCCCGGCGGAGCGTGCGCTGGGTCTGCACCTGGACCAGTTCGGCGAGGTCCTGGCCGAGGTGGCCGAGGGATACGAGCCGCACAAGCTGGCCGCGTACCTCTACCAGCTGGCCTCGCACCTCACCACGTTCTACGACCAGTGCCAGGTGCTGAGCGACGAGAACGCCCCGGAGGTCGTCGAGAACCGGCTCTTCCTGGTCGAGCTCACCGCCCGCACCCTGCACCAGGGCATGAAGCTCCTCGGCATCAGGACGCCCGAGCGCCTCTAACCTCTCGGCTGCCGCACGGGCCCGGCGGGGATCGGATGATCCCGGCCGGGCCCGTGCGCGTTCCTGCGGCCGGTCGGTCCGCAGCCGGCCGGTCGGTCAGCCGGTCAGTCGAACGCAGCGGCGAACATGCCGGCCTCGTAGGAACCCCCCTTCTGGTGGGTGATCACGGCGAGCCGGTTGGCGGCGTTGATCAGGGCGACCAGGGAGATCAGCGCGGCAAGCTGGTCGTCGTCGTAGTGCTTGCGCACCTGGTCCCAGGTCTCGTCGGAGACGCCCTGGTGGGCGTCGGCGAGCCGCGTGCCCTCCTCGGCGAAGGCCAGCGCGGCCCGCTCCTCCTCGGTGAAGACGGTGGACTCCCGCCAGGCGGCGACCAGGTGGAGCCGGACCGCGGTCTCCCCGGCGGCCGCGGCCTCCTTGACGTGCATGTCGATGCAGTGACCGCAGCCGTTGATCTGGCTGGCGCGCAGCGACACCAGCTCCTGCGTCGACTTCGGCAGTGGCGACTGCTGGACGACCAGGCCGGCGCCCGCGAACCGCTTGGCGAATCGGGAGCCGATCCCGTTCTCGAACAGGTTGAACCGTGCGTCCATGACGTCGTCCTCTCTCGGGGTGGTGCACTGGACGGACACAAGACCCCGGCGGGCCGCCACGTGTGACAGACGGGACTGTGACCTGCGCCACCGCCCCGGCATGTCACAGAACGGGGGCGGCCGGCGTCCTGTGCCCGTGAACCGTCGAGCGCGAACAGGCAGGAGCAGCCGGGTGAACAGCGGACACGAGCACACGGAGCACGCGCAGGACCCGCAGGACCCGCAGCATGCGCAGGACGCGCAGGACACGGCGGGGCGGACCGGTGCGGACCCCGCCACCGAGGCGTTCGTCGCCCACCGCAACCTGCTGTTCACCGTCGCCTACGAGATGCTCGGCTCGGCCGTCGACGCGGAGGACGTCCTCCAGGAGACCTGGCTGCGCTGGGCGGGCGTCGACCTGGGGACGGTGCGGGACCGGCGCGCGTACCTCGTCCGGATCACCACACGCCAGGCACTGACCCGGCTGCGGACGCTCGGCCGCCGCAAGGAGTCGTACGTCGGCACCTGGCTGCCCGAGCCGCTGCTCACCTCGCCCGACGTGGCCGAGGACGTGGAGCTGGCCGACAGCGTCTCGATGGCGATGCTGCTGGTGATGGAGACGCTGACACCGAGCGAACGGGCGGTGTTCGTGCTGCGCGAGGTGTTCGCCTTCGGGTACGACGAGATCGCGGACGCCGTGGGCAAGAGCCCGGCCGCGGTCCGCCAGATCGCGCACCGCGCGCGGGACCATGTCGCGGCACGCCGGCCACGCGGGACGGTGCCCCCGTCCGAGACCCGGGAGGCGCTCGACGCGTTCCGACGGGCGGTCGAGACGGGCGATCTGCAGGGCCTGGTCGACATCCTCGCGCCGGATGTCGTCCTCCTGGGCGACGGCGGCGGGGTGAAGCAGGCCATCCTCAGGCCGGTCGTGGGCGCGGACAAGGTGGCCCGGCTGCTGGTCGGCGGGCTGGCCAGGGTCACCGAGCTGTCGATGGGCCCGGTGCACGTCAACGCCGCCCCGGCGCTGGCCCTCCGGCTCGACGGGGCGCTCGACAGCGTCATGGCGGTGCGCATCGACGACGGCCTGATCACCGGGCTCTACGCCGTGCGCAACCCCGAGAAGCTGTCCCGCATGGGGCGCGAGACCGCCCTGCGCCGCTGAGCCGGAGCGGCCTCCGTCACTCCTCCTCCGGCACCCACTGGGCGGTGTCGGGGCGGTAGATGAAGCTCGGCCGCGTCTTGAGACTGCTCGTACGGAACGGCTCGCCCCGGTCGTCGATGCGCAGGGTCCCGCTCCGGCCGCCGCTCGTCCACTCCAGCTCCAGGTACCAGGTCACGTCGTGCCCCTCCACATGCGCGTCGATGTGGAACACCTCGACGTCGGTGGAGCTCACCCGGTACGGGAAGTCCTTCGCGGGCACGACCACACCGGCGTCCTCCCCGGCGACGGGCTTCGAACGCGGCCGGCTGTCGTCCAGGTCGATGTCGAAGCTCTGCGGGGTGATGCCTCCCCCGCAGCCGTTCCCCATCGAGTACGCGTTCCAGGGGAGCGCCGCGTTGCGCCCCAGCACCCGTACGTGCAGGGCGTTCAGCACGACCGCCTCGTCGGACGTCCCCTGGAGCGTGAGTGCGAGCTTCATGTCGCCGCCGTCCACGCCCCCGAGGGCCCGCGCCCAGCTACGGCGGTCCTGGGGCGGGGGGTTCGGCGGGACGTCGTCGGGCTTCTCGTCCAGGAGGTAGTACTGCCCGCAGGGTTCCTCCCAGTTGTACGAGCTGATGGTGGCGTGCACCGGTACGCCACTGCTCTGCGGCGCGCGCGAGGACGGTGAGGGGGTGGCGCTGCTCCTCGCGGTGGGCGAGGAGGCCGTCCGGTCGGGCGTCGGCGACGGACTGGCGCTGCTGCTCGGCAGGGCGCTCCCGCTCCCCCTGCCGGTGGGGACGACCGGCACGTAGCTGTGCGCCGTGTCCGCCCGTCCGTCGTCGGTGGCCTCGTCGCGCCCGAGGCTGTGGACGGTGAGGGCCAGTGGGACGGTGAGGGCCACGACCGCCACCGCGGTGAGCAGGACGCGCAGCTTCCTGGAGGCCCGCCGGCGCGGAGCGGGTACGGCGCCGGGGCCCGGCTCCTGCGGCGTCACGTCCTCGGGCACCGTTCCCGCTGCCGGTGCCGGTGCCGCTGCAAGCCCCGGTGCGGGTGCTGGTCCGGGTGCCAGGTTCTGTTCCGGTGCCGGTGCCGGGCCGGACGCCTGTTCCGGTGTAGGTTCCGGTTCCGGTTCGGGGCGTGGCTCCGCTTCCGCTTCTGCCTCCGCCTCGGCCCTCTCCGGAAGCGTGTCCGGCGCCGCGGGTCGCTCGGCGGCCCCGCCCGCCTCCGGCTTCCGCGCACCCCGGCGCTTCGCCTCGTCGGCGAGGATCCACTTCCGGTGCAGCGCCACCAGCTCGTCGGCGGAGGCGCGGCAGACCCGCGCGAAGCGTTCGACGGGGGCGTACTCGTGCGGGACCGCGTCACCGTTGCAGTACCGGTGCACCGTCGAGGTGCTCATGTGCAGCTTCTGGGCGAGCGCTCCGTAACTGAGCCCGGACCGCCCCTTCAGCTCCCTGAGCTGCGCCGCGAACTCCTGGATCTCTGTGCCCACCTGGACCGTTTCCCCTTCTGTCCGTTCCCGGAACGCGTTCCAGGGACGTGATGTTCGCGCAGGTCAGAGTACGTGCGAACGTTCCAGTGTCCCGCATGCCCCGCCAGCCGTTGCGACGGAAATCCGGGCCTGGACAAGATGTGGACACACCGCGGCGTTCCCCACGACCCGCACATCCCACCCTCGTCCGTCCCGGGAGCCGTCATGCGTACCCGACCCGCGCTCAGCCTGACCGACGCAGTCGCCGCAGTGGTGCTGATCGGCTGCGTCGCAGTCGTCATCGCACTCCTGCAGAGCATCTGATCACGCGTCACCGACCAGTAGACCCGCCCGCACGTCAGGGCGCCAAACGGCGCCCCGGGCACCAGACACACCGAACGGGGAGAACCTCTCATGCGTAACCTCCACTTCCGCCGCGCCGCCCGCACCTCCGTCCTCGGCGGCGCCGCCCTGGTCGCCACCCTCGCCCTGACGGCCTGCCAGGGAGGCGACACGGCCGCGGCCGACAACGCCGCCGGCTCCGCGCCGCAGAAGCCCGCCGCCGGCACCTCGGCGGCCCCCGCCTCGGACAGCACGAAGACGGACGGCTCGGGCACGTCCGCCTCCGGTTCCGGTTCGGAAACCGCCAAGGAGTCCGGTTCCGCCACCCGGACCCCGGCGGCGAAGAAGCCGCAGGACAGTGACACCGGCAGCGGGTCCCTGCCGACGTGCACCGGCGCGAACACCAAGTTGACGATCACGAGCGTCCAGCGCCCCGTCAACCACATGCTGCTCACCGTGACCAACACCGGCTCGAAGGCGTGCAACGCCTTCTACTACCCGTTCCTGAAGTTCGGTGAGGCGCAGTCAGCCCCCCCGGTCGTCGAGGACAGCAAGCCGCAGGCCGTCGTCACCATCTCCCCCGGTGAGTCCGCCTACGCCGGCGTGACGACCTCGTCGGCCGACGGCAGCGGCACGGGCGGCTACTCCACCCAGGACCTGGCCGTCGGCTTCCAGGACAGGAACTCCGGGGCGGCCGGCGGGATGGTGGACGTCCCGCTGGGCAAGGACGTGTACGTCGACAGCACCCTGACCGTCACGTACTGGCAGTCCGAGATGGACAACGCCCTCATGTACTGATCCCGCGGCACATCTCCGCGGCCCCGCCTCACCCGGAAGGCTCCGGCTCCGTCCCCGACGGATCCGGAGCCTTTCCGTGCGGCGTTCCCGCCTTCGTGTGGAGGACGTCGCGGGCCTGGTCCGCCGCACGGGTGATGTTCTCGGAGACGAAGTCGAGGAACCGGGCGACGCCCTCCAGGCGCGTGGCGGCGGGGGTTCCGGGGCCGAGGACGCCGACGCCCTGCTGCACGGTCTCGATGATCCGGTCGGTGGCGCGGGCGCTGGCGATCATCGACTGGTACCAGACGTCGTCGTCGACGACGTACAGGTCGCGGCGCCGTTCGTCCCGCTCCCGGCGGACGAACGCCTGGCTCTCCAGGTACGAGATGGCCTTGGACACGGAAGCCGGGCTGACCTGGAGCCGCTGCACCAGTTCGGACGCGGTGAGGCTGCCCGCGTCGGTGATGGTGAGGCAGGCCAGCACGCGGGACATCATCCTGGGCATGCCCGACTGGACGAGGGCGGTGGTGAACACCTCCTCGAACTCGCGCACGGCACCGTCGTCGCGCCCGTCGCCCCGCGAGGGCGCCTCCGTGGACGCCTGCCCGCGCCGGGTGGCGCGGTGTCCGGTGGCACGGTGGGCGAGGTCGGCGCGGTAGGCGGTGGGCCCGCCGTTGCGCATCACCTCGCGGGTGACCGTCGAGGTCGGACGGTCCAGGCCCCTGGCGATCTCCGCGTACGCGAGGCCGTCGGCCAGCCCCAGCGCGATCTGCCGGCGTTCCTGCTGGGTGAGTCTGCCTCCCGGCATCGCGATCTCTCCTTCGTCGCCCGTGGAGCCCCCAGCATAGCGTTCACTCACATCCCATTGCAACGAACTGCGATGAACGCGTTGCATTAGGCTCGATCCCATTGCAATGAAATACCCTCAACTGCCTGCGGTTACGGGCCTGCAGTGCAACAACCTCGTTGCCCGAACAGTGAATGCAACGTAGCGTTTCCATCATCAGAAACACGGATCGAAGGAGCGCACGATGCATACGTTCGACACTCCGGCCCCCGTCTCGGCCGTCCTCGGCATCCCCGCCGGACGCATCCGGTTCATCGCCGCGGACCGGGCCGACACCACGGTCGAGATCAGGCCCGCGGACGCCGCGAAGAACCGCGACGTGAAGGCGGCGCAGCGGACCGAGGTCGTCTACGGCGACGGGGTCCTGCGGATCGACGCCCCGGAGGCGGCGAACCGGATCCTCGGGCCCTCCGGATACGTCGAGGTGACCGTCCAGCTGCCCGCAGGCTCCCACGTCGAGGCACGGACCGCCGACGCCGAGTTCCGGGGCGTGGGCCGGCTCGGCGACGTCACCCTCGACAGCGCGCGGGGCTCGGTCAAGCTCGACGAGACGGCGCGTGCCCGCCTGAGCCTCCAGGCGGGCGACATCTCGGTCGGCCGTCTGGGCGGCCCCGGTGAGATCCGCACCAGCAAGGGCGACATCCGCGTCACCGAGGCCGTCCACGGCACGGTCGAACTGCGCACCGACCACGGCGAGATCGCGGTCGGAGCCGCCCGCGGGGTCTCCGCCTCCCTCGACGCCGGCACCGGCTACGGCCGGATCCACAACACGCTCCGCAACACCGAGGGAGCCGACGCCGGACTCACCATCCACGCGACCACCGCCTACGGCGACATCGCCGCCCGCAGCCTCTGAAGGAGTCCCTCATGACCGACCTGGCCATCGCGGCGTACGGACTGCGCAAGTCCTACGGCGACAAGACCGTGCTCGACGGGGTCGACCTGGCCGTCCCCGCGGGGACGATCTACGCACTGCTCGGCCCGAACGGCGCCGGCAAGACCACCGCCGTGAAGATCCTCTCCACCCTCATCACCGCAGGACCGGGCACCGGCGACATCCGCGTCGGCGGCCACGACCTGGCCACCGACCCCCAGGCGGTGCGCGCCGCGATCGGCGTCACCGGACAGTTCTCCGCCGTCGACGGCCTGATCACCGGCGAGGAGAACATGCTCCTCATGGCGGACCTGCACCACCTCTCCCGGAGCGAGGGGCGGCGCACCACCGCCGAACTGCTGGAGCGCTTCGACCTGGCCGAGGCCGCGAAGAAGCCCACCTCCACCTACTCCGGCGGCATGAAGCGGCGCCTGGACATCGCCATGACCCTGGTCGGCGGCCCGAGGATCATCTTCCTCGACGAGCCGACCACCGGCCTCGACCCCCGCAGCCGTCACACCATGTGGGGCATCATCCGCGAACTCGTCTCCGACGGCGTCACCGTCCTCCTCACCACCCAGTACCTGGAGGAGGCCGACGAACTCGCCGACCGTATCGGCGTACTGCACAACGGCACGATCGCCGCCGAGGGGAGCGCCGACGAGCTGAAGCGGCTCGTCCCCGGCGGACACGTCCGGCTCCGCTTCACCGACCCGGCCGCGTACCGCAGCGCCGTCTCCGCCCTGCGCGACGTCACGGGCGACGACGAGGCGCTGTCCCTGCAGATCCCCAGCGACGGCAGCCAGCGCGCTCTGCGCTCCGTCCTCGACCGGCTGGACTCGGCCGGCGTCGAGGCGGACGAGCTGACCGTGCACACCCCCGACCTCGACGACGTCTTCTTCGCCCTGACCAGCAGCGCCGACATCCCCGACCAGCCCAAGGAGGCCGTCCGATGAGCTCCCTCTCCCTCGCCGTACGCGACTCGTCCACGATGCTGCGGCGCAATCTGCTGCATGCCCGGCGCTACCCGTCCATGACCCTGAACCTGCTGCTCACCCCGGTGATGCTGCTGCTGCTCTTCGTCTACATCTTCGGCGACACCATGAGCGCGGGCATCGGCGGCGGGGACCGCTCCGCCTACATCGCCTACCTCGTCCCCGGCATCCTGCTGATGACCATCGGCTCCACCATGGTCGGCACCGCGGTGTCCGTCTCGGGCGACATGACCGAGGGCATCATGGCCCGCTTCCGCACCATGGCCATCCACCGCGGTTCGGTGCTCTTCGGACATGTCGCGGGGAGCGTCCTCCAGGCGGTCATCAGCGTCGTACTCGTGGGCGCCGTGGGTGTCGCCATGGGGTTCCGCTCCACCGACGCGACCGCCCTGGAGTGGATCGCGGCCTTCGGGCTGCTGGCGCTGGTCGCCCTGGCGTTCACCTGGATCGCGGTCGGGATGGGCATGGCCAGCCCCAACGCCGAGGCGGCCAGCAACAACGCCCTGCCGCTGATCCTCCTGCCGCTGATCTCCAGCGCGTTCACCCCGATCGACTCGATGCCCGGCTGGTTCCAGCCGATCGCCGAGTACCAGCCCTTCACCCCCGCCATCGAAACGCTGCGCGGACTCCTCCTCGGCACCGGGATCGGCAACAGCGGGTGGATCACCATCGCCTGGTGCCTGGGTCTCACCGTCCTCGGCCACCGCTGGTCGAAGGCCCAGTTCGACCGCGACCCGAGGTGACCCGGGCCGCCCTTCAGCTCCTGGAGGAGCCGAGCTGTTCACGCACCCACGCATGACCAGGATTGACGTGCGGCCGGCCGTCCACGAAGACGGTCGGCACCGTCTCGTTCCCGCCGTTGACCTCGCGCACCACCGCCGCCCCGGCCGGGTCACGCCAGATGTCGACCCAGTACAGCCGGCGGGCGCTGCGGCCCAGCCGGATACGCAGCCGTATGCAGAACTTGCACCCCGGCCGCCAGTAGACGACCGGCCGCCCGTCGGCCGCGCTGCGGCTCCGGGCCTCCAGCGCACCGATGGACCGCGGGAAGATCAAGGGCGAGTTCACGCCCGCGAGCAGCACGAACACCAGCAGGAAGGCCACGGCCCGGCCGGGACTCCCCTGCGCGAGCTGCCCGGCCGCGACGACCGCACCGCAGAACACCAGCAGGGACGGCAGTATCCACGCGCGCATCATGGTCACGCAGGCTACCCGGAGACCGCCCGCTCAAGAACGCCTCGCTCAGGGGCTCTTGACGATCACACGCTCCGCAGCGGGTATCCCCTTGGCCCACCAGTGCCCGTAGCGCCCGTAGACCTCCGGATCACGGCCGGCGAGCAGCGTGGACAGCTTCTCCGCCTCCTCGGTCAGCCCCTGCCACGCCGCCTTCCCGAGCTCGTGGAAGGCGGTCAGTTCGAGCCCGCCCCCGGCCGGGCGCCACACCCCGGCGACCCGCCCGTCCACGAGCAGGCAGGGCAGCACATCACCGTTGCGGCGGACGACCAGCGGCCGGTACTCCTCCGGCACGACCCGCCCGGCCCCGGCATGGGACAGCAGCGTGCTGTCCCACATCGGCAGAAGCCGGGGCGGAGCCGGGGTGTCCTCAGGGGGCACGGTGGCGTCCGCCAGGTCGTACAGGACGGCACGGCCGGGGCCCGCCACCCGCACCACCGGGCCGTCGAGCTCGCTCAGCGCCTGGGTGATCGGCGGGCGGTCCAGCATGGTGAACCGGGCGAAGTCCTGCGCCGACGCCGGCCCGAACGCCCCGAGATAGGCGAGCAGCAGCCGCCGCACCCCGGCAGCCGCCTCCTCCCGCCGAACGGCCGTGGGCGCGGCGAGATAGCTGTTGCGCTGCGCGAAGGACCACGGTCCACCGGCCGGCGCGTGGTGCACGGGCGCGTACGTGCGCAGCGCCCACCACACCCGGCGCGCGTGCTCCCCGAACCGCCCCGCGAGCTCGCTCTCGACCTCGGCGCCGGTACGCGGCCGCTTCAGGAACCCGGCGAGCTCCGGGAGCAGCGCGTCCGCTTGGGCGTCCGTCAGCCCGGTCGCGGTGAAGCGGCGGTCGTACAGCCGCGACGACCGCAACCGGGCCACCATGGCCGCGTGGTACGGCGCGTAGTCCTCGGCATGGACGGCGTGCAGGGTGATCCGCATGAGGGACGCCTTCACGACCCGGCGCTCCGCGAACGCCGCGTCGAGATCCTCGGGCACGAAGTCCCGCACCCGGTTCCACAGCGCCAGGTACGGCGACGCCGGTGACTGCGCCTGAAGAGCACAGACCCGGCGCACCGCCTCCGCCACATCGAGACGCCGGCGCTCCAGCAGGAGCTGACGGTCCAGAGTGGCCAGGAGGAGCCGTCGGTCGGTGAGAGTCATGGCCCGGGATTATGCCCGCGGCGGCCGTGGCGGGCATCCCCGTTCCCCGGACGTCTGAGTACGAGCGCTCATGTGCGGCCCTGCTCCGCCGCGTTGACTCGTACGCATGCCGGAAGACCTCCAGAACCCCCGCACTCCGCACGCCTGGGCCGGGCCGCTGATCTCCACGCTCGTGACCCTGCCCGCGGCGGCGCTCGCGCTGTTCTTCGGCGGGCTGTCCCCCATGGCGTGCGACTCCTGCAACGGCGCACAGGCTGACGGCTTCACCGACTCCTTCAACGCGGCGTGGGCCGTCCTCTGCACCGGTCTCGTGCTCTCCCTCGTCGTCCTCGTGGCCGGCTGGGCCCTGCCCTGGCGCCGACGGCACGCCGCCGCCCGGGTGCTCCTCTGCGTGGCCGCGCCCACCGTCGTCTGCGTCGCCGTCGTGGCGTTCACCGCTCTCGTCGACTGGCCCTGACCCCCCGGGCACCCCGGCGGCCCTCCGGTGTCCGATCCGTCCAAGACGGCGGCCCGGGAGCCGGTTAACTTCGGTGCCATGACCACCTCCGGAACCAGCACCGTCCACGTCACCGTCCACATCGACCGCCCCGCCGACGCGGTCTACGCCTACGCCTCGGACCCGGCCCACCTGCCCGCGTGGGCGGCGGGGCTGAGCGCGTCGATCGAGGAGAGCGGCGACGGGCGGTGGATCGCCGACTCCCCCATGGGGCGGGTCGTGGTCGACTTCGCGCCCAGGAACGACTTCGGCGTGCTCGACCACCACGTCACCCTCCCGACGGGCGAGACCGTCCACAACCCGGTACGGGTGATCGCCGACGGCACCGGCTGCGAGGTCGTGTTCACCCTGCGCCGCAGGCCGGGCATGAGCGCCGAGGAGTTCCGGCGCGACGCGGACGCGGTGGCCGCCGACCTCGCCACGCTCAAGCAGCTCACGGAACGGGCCTGACGCCCCGGCCCGATCGCCCGCGTGCCACGGCGTGGGCCCGGACGCCCCGGGGACGGCTCGCCTACGCTCCTCCACGAAAGCCGAATCCAGGAAAGCCGAAAAAACATCGGCCGCCGATGTCGAGAACCGGTGACCCGCTCCGTCCCCGTAGTGAACGCGACCACGACGGGTCGCACCGGCGAGGAGGAACACGATGGCGAAGTACCTGCTGCTGAAGCACTACCGAGGCGCCCCGGCGGCGGTCAACGACGTCCCCATGGACCGGTGGACGCCGGAGGAGATCTCGGCCCACATGAAGTACATGAACGACTTCGCGGCCCGGCTGGAGAAGACGGGCGAGTTCGTCGACGGCCAGGCGCTCGCCCCCGAGGGAGAGTGGGTCCGTTACGACGGCGAGGGGCGCCCGCCGGTCACCGACGGACCGTTCGCCGAGACCAAGGACCTGATCGCCGGCTGGATGATCATCGACGTCGACACGAAGGAGCGCGCCGTGGCGCTGGCCGGGGAGCTGTCGGCCGCCCCCGGGGCGGGCGGTGAGCCGATCCACGAGTGGCTGGAAGTGCGCCCCTTCCTGACCGAGCCGCCCACCATCACGGAGTGACCACCCCACCGATGGACGAGGCCCTGCTCAGAAGCCTCACGCCCGGTGTACTCACCGTCCTCGTCCGCCGCGGAGCAGACTTCGCGGCGGCCGAGGACGCCGTACAGGACGCGCTCGTCGAGGCGCTCCGCGTCTGGCCGGACGGCCGGCCACGGGACGCCAGGGGCTGGCTGGTCACCGTGGCCTGGCGCAAGTTCCTCGACGCGACGCGCGCCGACACCGCGCGCCGCGGGCGTGAGGGCCGCGTCGAGGAGGAGCCCGCCCCCGGACCCGCGCCCGGCGTGGACGACACACTCCAGCTCTACTTCCTGTGCGCCCACCCGTCACTCACCCCGGCGTCGGCGGTCGCGCTCACCCTGCGCGCCGTCGGCGGGCTGACCACCCGCCAGATCGCGCAGGCCTATCTGGTGCCCGAGGCGACCATGGCGCAGCGCATCAGCCGGGCCAAGCGCACCGTCTCCGGCGTACGCCTGGACCGGCCCGGCGACGTCGCCACCGTGCTGCGCGTCCTCTACCTCGTCTTCAACGAGGGCTACTCCGGCGACGTCGACCTCGCCGCCGAGGCCATCCGGCTCACCCGGCAGCTCGCGGCCCGCATCGACCACCCCGAGGTGGCCGGGCTGCTCGCCCTCATGCTGCTCCACCACGCCCGGCGGGCGGCCCGTACGGCCTTCGACGGCAGCCTGGTGCCGCTCGCCGAGCAGGACCGCGGCCGGTGGGACACCGCGGCGATCGCCGAGGGCATCGGGATCCTTCAGGCGGCCCTCGCCCGCGACCGGCTCGGCGAGTTCCAGGCGCAGGCCGCCATCGCCGCCCTCCACGCCGACGCCCCCACCGCCGAGGAGACCGACTGGGTGCAGATCGTCGAGTGGTACGACGAACTGGTCCGCCTCACCGACAGCCCCGTCGTCCGCCTCAACCGCGCGGTGGCCGTCGGCCAGGCCGACGGACCGCAGGCCGGCCTGGCCGCCCTCGCGGACCTGGACGCCGCACTGCCCCGCCACACCGCCGTGGCGGCGTACCTCCACGAGCGCGCCGGAGACCTGACGAAGGCGGCACAGCTGTACGCCGAGGCGGCCCACAAGGCTCCCGACCTCGCCGAACGCGCCCACCTGACCCGCCAGGCCGCCCGGCTCAACGCCCGTCGGCACCCCCGCCACTCACCCCCCGAAGCGTGAACTGGCCACCGGGCCCGACGACCGCAGCCCCGCCCGGTCGCCCCGGAGCCAGGTGCCCCGCACGGCCGCGACGAAGTCCGTGAGCTTCTCGACGGGGTCGGCGGGCGTCTCCCCGTCCCCTCCGTCCGGCGTCGGGTCGGCGCCCACGATGTCGGCGGCGATCTCCGCCTCCGGCCGCCCGTCGGCCTCCCCGCGCTCCGCTCCGCCGTCGTCACCGAGCCGAAGGATCTCCCCCCACGGGGCCACGACCGACTGGTGGAGCAGCGTGACGCTGTCGGCGGCGACGGCGGGCGGGTCGGTCCAGCAGCTCGCGTGCTCGTGCAGCACCTGGCCCGGCACACGGCGCAGGAGCTGCGCGATCACGTCGGGTCCCTCCTCGTGGCACGCGGTGTCGTCGAGGTCGTACGCGATGACGACGGTGTCCTCCCGTCCCTCCTCGAAGCGCAGCGCGGGCAGGCCCAGCACCTCGGCTGCCGCCAGGCCCAGGATCCTGCTCCCCCGGTCCGGCAGCAGGGACACCGAGCGCGGCCGCACCCCGGCGGCCGCCAGCACCGCCTGGAGCCGCAACAGGCCCTGCAGGCACTGGTCGTGGGAGTCCTGGAACCAGGCGTACCGGCCGGTCATCCCCGCGTCGTAACCGTGCGGGGACAGTGTGCCCAGCACGGTGCCGCCCATGACGTACTGCCAGCCACGCAGGTCCGAGTGGTCCAGCGGGCTCGCCGGCCCGGCGGACGCGGCACGCTCCAGGACACGGTTCTGCCGGTCCCGTGCGCCGAGCCAGACGTCGTCGGCAGGGGCGCCCAGACGTGCGTGGTGACGGCGGGCCAGTTCCAGGTCGCCCGCCAGGACGGCGTTGAAGACCAGGAGGTAGCGGTCGGGCCAGTCACCGAGGCCGTCCTCGTGGGCGAGCAGGGCCTCGACGGCATCGCGGTGCCGGCCCTCGCGCTCGTACGCGGAGACCAGTTCACGCAGCAGGCCGACGGAGTCCGGCGCCAGGCGCAGGGCCTCCCGCAGCGCCGGTATCGCCAGGTAGGACACACCGCGCTCGACGCACGCGTACCCGTAGTCGTACAGCGGGCGCACCCGGTCGGGGTGCGCCGCCAGTGCCGCGGCGGCCTTGCGCAGGTCGTCGAACCCGGCCGACTCCGCGGCCCGGCCCACCACCGCCGCCACCTCCCCCAGCGGCGCCGCGGGCGCACGCCTCAGCTCCAGGAGCGCACCGGGGACATCACCCCCGTCGAGGCGCTCCCAGGCCGCGGCCAGGTCGGGGGATCGGGGACGGCGATTCCTGCGCGAGAACATGCGGGCGATCCTCGCCGCAACCGGGCGTGTCCTCAACCGAATTGATCTCCCCGCACGGTCTGTCCCCCACGCGAGCTACACGCAGGTGTCCACCGTGAGGTGACGATCCGCGGGCGCCCGCTCCGTAGCGTTCGAGACGCCGCGGCACCCCGGTCGCGGAACCGTCGAAGGAGCGTTCATGAGGTTCGTCCTGCAACTGTTGGCCGTGGTGGCGGTCTCCGCGATCGGCGGCCAGACCGTCGCAGCCGTGGAGGGCAGCCCCTGGCTCCAGCTCTTCCTGGGGCTCCTGACCGCCGTGCTCGCCGTACTCGTCTACGGATGGGTGGTGCGGAGAACCGAGCACCGCCCGTCCACCGAGGTGGCCCGCGAGGGCGCCGGGGCCGCGATCGGCCGGGGGCTGCTGATCGGCTTCGCGATGTTCGGCGCGGTCATCACGAACATCGCCGTCAACGCGCACTACGAGATCAACGGCCTGGGCTCGGTCAGCGGTGCCTTCGGGCTGCTCGGCTTCATGGCGGCCGCCGCCGTGACCGAGGAAGTCCTGTACCGCGGCGTCCTGTTCCGGATCATCGAGGAACGCACCGGCACCTGGATCGCGCTGGCCCTGACCTCGGTGGTGTTCGGCGCCTCGCACCTGCTGAACCCCGACGCCTCCCTGTGGGGCGCCATCGCCATCGCGATCGAGGCCGGCGGCATGCTCGCCGCCGCCTACGCCGCGACCCGCAACCTGTGGGTCCCCATCGGCCTGCACTTCGGCTGGAACTTCGCGGCGGCCGGCATCTTCAGCACCGAGGTCTCCGGCAACGACACCCCGCCGGGGCTCCTGGACACCGCCACCTCCGGCCCGACCTGGGTCACCGGCGGCGCCTTCGGCCCCGAAGGGAGCGTCTACACCGTGCTGTTCGGCGTACTGATCACGCTCGGCTTCCTGTGGCTGGCCCACCGGCGCGGCAACCTCGTACCCCGCCGCAGCCGCGCCGAGCGGACCGCGGCCCCCACTACACTTCCCCGGTGACCGGACTTCGGCGGATCCAGGACCTGTGGCGCCGCTCGGGCGCCCGGGTCTGGTACGTACCGCTCGCCCTGGGACTGTTCGGCGCCTCGCTGGTCTACCACAGCAACGGGACGGACGTCGGCGGCCTGCCCAACCGCCCCTTCGACGCCCTGGCCGTCGTGGCGATCGCCCTCCAGAGCCTCCCGCTCGCCGGACGCCGGCGGTGGCCGGTCCTCTGCTTCGCCCTGGTCTCGGCCGGCTTCGCACTCGACCAGCTCCGCGGCTACCACACGCTCGCGGGCATCGCCCTGCCCATCGGCCTGATCAGCGTGGCCGCCCAGCTGGAACACCACCGGCGCACCACCGCGATCGCCCTCACCGCCGCGTACGTCCCGCTGGCCGTCGCGCTCGACGCGATCGGCCCGGGCGAACCGCCCAGCGAGTACGTGATGTTCTACGTCGCGGTGGCCCTCGCCTGGGGCGTGGGAACCTGGCTCCGCACCACCCGCGCCGCGGAGGCCGAACGCCGCCGCCGCGTCGCCGAGGACACCCGCACCGCCGAGCGGGCCCGCATCGCCCGCGAACTCCACGACGTCGTCACCCACCATGTGACGGCGATGGTCGTACAGGCCGAGGCCGCCCGCTATCTGACCGCCGCACCCGACCGCCTCGACCAGAGCCTGACGGCCGTCACCGACACCGGCCGACGGGCCATCACCGACCTGCGGCACCTGCTCAACCTGCTCAACCCCGACCACGGCACCAAGGCCACCCCGCCGCCCGTCGGCAGGCTCCTCACCCTCGTCGAACAGACCCGGCGGGCCGGACAGCCCGTGGAGTTCACCGAGGAGGGCACCCCCGCCGAATCCACCGGAAGCGCCGACCTCGTCGCCTACCGGGTGGTCCAGGAATCCCTGACGAACGCCCTCAAGTACGCTCACGGCAGCGCCACTTCGGTCCGCGTACGCCACTGCGACGAGGAGATCACCGTGGAGGTGAGCACGGACCGCACCGGCTCGAAGGTCCCGCTCACCGGCGGGAGCGGACGGGGCCTCGCCGGCCTCCGCGAGCGCGTCGACGTCCTGGGCGGCGACTTCCACGCCGGCCGGCTGCCGGACGGCGGCTTCACCGTCCGGGTCCGCATACCTGCCAGGAGTCCTTCGTGACCGACCCGATCCGCGTCCTGATCTGCGACGACCAGGTGCTGATCCGCACCGGCCTCTCGACGATCATCGACGCCCAGCCCGACCTCGAAGTGGCGGGCGAATGCGGGGACGGGCGGACCGCGGTCGACCTCGCCCGGAAACTGCGCCCGGACGTCGTGGTGATGGACATCCGCATGCCGGTCCTCGACGGCATAGCCGCCACCCGCCTGCTCGCAGGCGCCGGAGTGGAACACCCCGTCAAGGTCCTCGTGGTGACGACGTTCAACCTGGACGAGTACGTCTACGAGGCGCTGCGCGCCGGCGCCAGCGGCTTCCTCCTCAAGGACGCGCCCCCGGACCGGCTGCTCCACGGCATCAGGACCGTGGCCGCCGGCGCCGCCCTGCTGGACCCCGAGGTGACACGCCAGCTGGTGGGCCGGTACGCCGCCCGGATCCGGCCCACCGACGACAACGGCCCCGACATCCCGCTGACGCCGCGCGAACTGGAGGTCCTGCGTCTCATCGCCGACGGCCTCTCCAACAACGAGATCGCCGCGTCCCTCGTGATCAGCCGGGAGACGGTCAAGACCTTCGTCTCCCGCATCCTCACCAAGCTCGGCCTCCGCGACCGCGTCCAGGCGGTGGTCTACGCCTACCGCCAGGGCCTGGTGTCCTGAGGGCGCCGGTCAGCGCGACAACTTCTGCGCGACCTCCGTCGCCCAGTACGTCAGGATCATCCGCGCGCCCGCGCGCCGGATGCCCGTCAGGCTCTCCAGGATCGCCGCGTCCCGGTCGATCCAGCCCTTCTCCGCGGCCGCCTCGATCATCGCGTACTCGCCGCTGATCTGGTACGCCGCGACCGGCACGTCCACCGCGTCGGCGACCTTGGCGAGGACGTCCAGGTAGGGGCCGGCCGGCTTGACCATGACCATGTCGGCGCCCTCCTCCAGGTCCAGCGCCAGCTCGCGCAGCGACTCCCGGATGTTCGCCGGGTCCTGCTGGTACGTCTTGCGGTCGCCCTGCAACGAGGAACCCACCGCCTCACGGAACGGCCCGTAGAAGGCGGAGGAGTACTTCACGGTGTAGGCGAGGATCGACACGTCCTCGTGACCGGTCTGGTCCAGCGCGTCCCGGATCACCCCGACCTGGCCGTCCATCATCCCGCTCGGCCCCACCACATGGGCGCCCGCGTCGGCCTGGACCTGGGCCATCTCCGCGTACCGCTCCAGGGTGGCGTCGTTGTCGACGCGGCCGTCCCCGGTCAGCACACCGCAGTGGCCGTGGTCGGTGAACTCGTCCAGGCACAGGTCGGACATGACGATCAGGTCGTCGCCCACCTCTTCCCGGACCGCGCGCAGCGCGACCTGGAGAATGCCGTCCGGGTCGGTCCCCGCCGTGCCCCGGCCGTCCTTCTTCTCGTCCAGCGGCACACCGAAGAGCATGATCCCGGAGACCCCGGCCGCGACCGCGTCGACGGCGGCCTTCCGCAGCGTGTCCAGGGTGTGCTGCTGCACGCCCGGCATGGCCGAGATGGCGACCGGGGCGTCGATGCCCTCGCGCACGAACGCGGGCAGGATCAGGTTCGCCGGGTCGAGCCGGGTCTCGGCGACCATGCGCCGCATGACGGGGGTCGTCCGCAGTCGGCGGGGGCGCGAACCGGGGAAGTTTCCGTAATCGGTCATCCTTCGAGACTAGACCCGCACACATCACCGGTTTACCGACACCCGAGCCGGAAAAACAGCCGGAAAACGGGCCGGGCCCGGCCGCTCCGCGAGGAGACGACCGGGCCCGGCCCGTACATCCGTTTCCGGCCCTCAGGTCGTCGACCTGCGACGCCGCGCACCCGGGCGCCGCTCGCTCGGCCGGGTCACCGGGTCACCGGCCTCCTTGGCCGCGTCCCGGCGCTGCGCGCCGAAGTCCGCCAGCGCCTGGGCCAGCTTGTGGACCGACGGCTCCGGGGACAGGACGTCGACCCGCAGGCCGTGCTCCTCGGCGGTCTTCGCCGTGGCGGGACCGATGCACGCGATCACCGTCACGTTGTGCGGCTTACCCGCGATACCGACCAGGTTGCGGACGGTGGAGGACGAGGTGAAGAGCACCGCGTCGAACCCGCCGCCCTTGATCGCCTCCCGGGTGTCGGCCGGCGGCGGCGAGGCGCGGACCGTGCGGTACGCGGTGACGTCGTCGACCTCCCAGCCCAGCTCGATCAGCCCGGCCACCAGGGTCTCCGTGGCGATGTCGGCACGCGGCAGGAACACCCGGTCGATCGGGTCGAAGACCGGGTCGTACGGCGGCCAGTCCTCCAGCAGACCCGCCGCCGACTGCTCGCCGGACGGCATCAGGTCCGGCTTCACACCGAAGTCCACCAGCGCGGCACCGGTCTGCTCACCGACGGCCGCGACCTTGATCCCGGCGAAGGCACGGGCGTCGAGCCCGTACTCCTCGAACTTCTCCCGCACCGCCTTGACCGCGTTGACCGAGGTGAACGCGATCCACTCGTAGCGGCCCGTGACCAGACCCTTGACCGCGCGCTCCATCTGCTGGGGCGTACGCGGCGGCTCGACGGCGATCGTCGGGACCTCGTGCGGCACGGCACCGTACGAACGCAGCTGGTCGGAGAGCGACGCCGCCTGCTCCTTCGTACGCGGCACGAGCACCTTCCAGCCGAACAGCGGCTTGGACTCGAACCACGCGAGCTGGTCGCGCTGGGCGGCGGAGCTGCGCTCCCCGACCACGGCTATGACGGGCAGGTGCCCGTCCGGCGACGGGAGGACCTTCGCCTGCTTCAGGACCTGGGCGATCGTCCCGAGGGTCGCCGTCCAGGTGCGCTGGCGCGTCGTCGTCCCGGCGATCGTCACCGTGAGCGGGGTGTCGGGCTTGCGGCCCGCCGAGACCAGCTCACCGGCGGCCGCGGCCACCGAGTCGAGCGATGCGGACACGACGGCCGTCGCATCGCTCGCGCCGACCTCGGACCAGCAGCGGTCCGACGCCGTACGCGCGTCGACGAAGCGCACATCGGCGCCCTGCGCGTCACGCAGCGGCACACCGGCGTACGCGGGCACACCGACCGCGTTCGCGATGCCGGGCACGACCTCGAAAGGCACACCCGCGGCAGCGCAGGCGAGCATCTCGGCGCCCGTGTCGCCGTCCAGGCCGGGGTCGCCCGTGACGGCGCGCACCACCCGCCTGCCGCCCTTCGCTGCCTCCATGACAAGATTGGCGGCATCCCTGAGAACGGGTACTCCGGCGGGTGTTGACGCCGTGTCAACAACCGTCAGCTCAGGCGTGCTCACCCCTGCCCGCGCATGGCAGCGAACGACGTCGAGAACGTCCGGTTCGGCTACAAGGACGTCCGCGCTCGCGAGCGCCTCGACAGCGCGCAGAGTCAGCAGTCCCGGGTCGCCGGGACCGGCGCCGAGGAAGGTGACATGCCCTGAGGACAGGACAGGGAAGTCGGATACGACAGGGCCGGTGGGGCTCAAAGTGCTCGCTCCCCCATAAGACCGGCCGCACCCTTGGCGAGCATCTCGGCCGCGAGCTCGCGACCGAGGGCCGCCGCGTCGTCGTGCGACGTGGGGACGGGACCGGTGATGGACAGCTGCACCAGGGAAGTGCCGTCGGTTGAACCGACGACACCGCGCAGGCGCAGTTCGTTGACAACCTGCCCGTCGGCCAGGAGGTCGGCCAGCGCACCCACAGGTGCGGAACAGCCGGCCTCCAGGGCGTTGAGCAGGGCGCGCTCGGCGGTCACGGCGACCCGGGTGTACGGGTCGTCGAGCTCGGCGAGTGCTGCGGCGAGGTCCGCGCTGCTTTCAGCGCATTCGACCGCCAGTGCTCCCTGGCCGGGAGCGGGCAGGACGGTGTCGACCGGCAGGAAGCCTGTGACCTCGTCCGTGCGTCCGAGGCGGCTGAGCCCGGCGGCGGCGAGAACCACCGCGTCCAGCTCCCCGCTCCGTACGAATCCGATGCGCGTATCGACGTTGCCGCGGATGGCGACGGTCTCTATCTCGAGGCCGTGCGAGCGGGCGTACGCGTTGAGCTGCGCCATGCGGCGCGGCGAGCCGGTGCCGATGCGGGCACCGGGCGGCAGCTGCTCGAAGGTCAGCCCGTCCCGCGCCACCAGTGCGTCGCGCGGGTCCTCGCGCGTCGGCACCGCGGCCAGGACGAGGCCCTCGGGCTGCGTGGTCGGCAGGTCCTTCAGCGAGTGGACGGCGAAGTCCACCTCGCCGCTCAGCAGCGCCTCGCGCAGGGCGGCGACGAACACACCGGTCCCGCCGATCTGCGCCAGGTGCTCCCGGGACACGTCCCCGTACGTGGTGATCTCGACGAGCTCGACGGCGCGCCCGGTCACCTCGCGGACCGCATCAGCGACCATTCCGGACTGCGCCATGGCGAGCTTGCTGCGCCGGGTGCCTAGCCGGAGCGGTGTGGTGGTCTCCCCGCCCAGGGGTGAGTTGTCGGTCATGACCGCCCTCTATTCGGGTCGTTCAGGTCTGCCCGTGAGACGGCGGCCACCGTCTGCGGGTCGAGGTCGAAGAGTTCCCGCAGCGCATCGGCGTACCCGGCGCCGCCGGGCTCGCTGGCGAGCTGCTTGACCCGCACGGTGGGCGCGTGCAGGAGCTTGTCGACGACGCGGCGCACGGTCTGCGTGATCTCGGCGCGCTGCTTCTCGTCCAGGTCGGGGAGGCGACCGTCGAGCCGCGCGATCTCGCCGGCCACCACATCGGCGGCCATGGTGCGCAGGGCGACGACGGTCGGGGTGATGTGCGCGGCGCGCTGGGCGGCTCCGAAGGCGGCGACCTCGTCGGCGACGATGGTGCGCACCTGGTCCACATCGGCGGCCATCGGGGCGTCCGCGGACGCCTCGGCGAGCGACTCGATGTCGACGAGGCGCACACCGTCGACGCGGTGGGCCGCTCCGTCGATGTCACGCGGCATCGCGAGGTCCAGCAGGTGCAGCCGGGCGGGACCGGTGGCGGCCGGACGCACGGGCACCCGGCGCACGGCCCGGTCCTGCGCGGCGGCGGTGGCGGAACCGTTCTCCACCCACGCGGCGTGCTGGTCCAGCTCGCCGGGCGCGGCGGCGGGGGCCTCGGGCGCCTGCGTCGCGGTCTCGAAGTCGACGCCGAGCGCACCGGCGACCGCCTCCGCGGTCAGGACGAGCCCGGTCGCGCCCGTACAGGACACGACGACGTCGGCACGTGTCAGTTCGTCCGCGACATCGGCCATCGCCACGGCGCGGGCCGTCGGGACACCGGCCTGGCCGAGGATCTCGACGAGCCGGTCGGCACGCGCCCGGGTCCGGTTGGCGACGACGATCTCGTCGACGCCCGCACGGGCCAGGGTGGCCGCGGCCAGCGAGGACATCGAGCCGGCGCCGATCACCAGGGCCCGCTTGCCGGCCGCCCAGGCCGTGACCTCGTCGCCGTCGGCCAGCTGCTCGAGACCGAAGGTGACGAGCGACTGCCCGGCCCGGTCGATCCCGGTCTCGCTGTGGGCGCGCTTACCGACCCGCAGGGCCTGCTGGAAGAGGTCGTTCAGCAGACGGCCGGCGGTGTGGAGCTCCTGCCCCAGCGCGAGCGCGTCCTTGATCTGGCCGAGGATCTGGCCCTCGCCGACGACCATCGAGTCCAGCCCGCACGCCACCGAGAACAGGTGGTGGACGGCCCGGTCCTCGTAGTGCACATAAAGATAGGGAGTGAGCTCGTCCAGCCCGACCCCGCTGTGCTGCGCGAGCAGGGTCGACAGCTCGGCGACACCCGCGTGGAACTTGTCCACGTCCGCGTACAGCTCGATGCGGTTGCAGGTGGCCAGGACGGCGGCCTCGGTCGCGGGCTCCGCGGCGAGGGTGTCCTGAAGCAGCTTCGTCCGGGCCTCGACCGCGAGCGAAGCCCGCTCCAGTACGGAGACGGGGGCGCTGCGGTGGCTCAGTCCTACGACCAGGAGACTCATGCCGGCATCACGGCGGGCATGTCCCCGTCAGGTCCCTTCCGGCCGGCGGGGGTGGCGCGCATCGGCGGCGCCTCCTCCTCGTCGTCGGTGTCCACGACCGCCCTGCCGTCGGCAGCGGCCTCCTCGCCGGCCTTCCGCTGCTCGTGGAAGGCGAGGATCTGGAGCTCGATCGAGAGATCGACCTTGCGCACGTCGACGCCGTCGGGCACGGAGAGCACCGTCGGCGCGAAGTTCAGGATGGAGGTCACACCCGCGGCGACGAGCCGGTCGCAGACCTGCTGCGCCGCGCCGGGCGGGGTGGTGATGACGCCGATGGACACACCGTTGTCGCTGATGATCCGGTCCAGGTCATCGGTGTGCTGCACGGCGATGCCGGCCACGGGCGTGCCCGCCATCGCGGGGTCCGCGTCGATCAGCGCGGCGACCCGGAACCCACGGGAGGCGAAACCGCCGTAGTTGGCGAGCGCGGCGCCGAGGTTACCGATGCCGACGATCGCGACCGGCCAGTCCTGGGTGAGCCCGAGTTCACGGGAGATCTGGTAGACGAGATACTCGACGTCGTACCCGACACCACGCGTGCCGTAGGAGCCCAGGTAGCTGAAGTCCTTGCGCAGCTTGGCGGAATTGACCCCCGCCGCCGCGGCGAGTTCCTCGGAGGACACCGTGGGAACCGAGCGCTCGGAGAGCGCTGTCAGTGCGCGGAGATACAGCGGAAGCCGGGCGACGGTGGCCTCGGGAATTCCTCGGCTACGGGTCGCCGGTCGGTGAGTTCGGCCAGTTGCCACGGTGCTCCTGCGGGATGAGCGGGGCTGCAGGCGGCCGTATGTCCTATGACCGCCCCGTCGACAGCAGGCTATGTCTTTGTGAACGCGTGCACAAAGATAGTGTCCGTTTTGTCTGGTCAAAGTGACCGGGGTCACGCATATTCCCTGCGTGATCCCGGAACCGGGGACGCCACCGGCCCGTTGCAGGCCCGAAGGGGGCAAGACGGTACACACTCCTCAAGTCCACGCCCCCGAGACCACTCAAAACGCCCATGATGTTAACCGGGTTTCGCAGCGGAAGCCCCCTCACGTACGCAGTGCCGTGCGCAGCCGCGCCGGGTCCACCCGCCAGAACGTGTGCTGTTCGTCATCGATCAGGACCACCGGGATCTGCTCCCAGTACTCCTTGTACAGCGCCTCGTCCCGGGTGATGTCCTTCTCCACCCAGGACGCACCGGTCTCCTCGCAGACCGCGCTCACCACCAGCCGCGCGTCGTCACAGAGGTGACAGCCGGGCTTCCCCACGAGGGTCACCACCCGGTCCGCGGGCTTCTTCTTCGTACGGCGCAGCAGAGCACTCATACCTTCATTCTGCTCCCCCGGACGGACTCCTCAGGGCCCGTCGGCCGCGCGGAATCACCCGTTTAACGCCCCGGTCCCGGAGAGTTCACGCCGCCGCATCCCGCCGGGTCGGGAACAGCCGAACAGAATGGCTATGCTCACGACATGGCCGCTCTTGGATGGCTCACCCCCCGCAGGCGCCCCGCCACGGCACGCAGCGTGCTCGCAGGCGAGGCCGCCGCCGAGGCCGCGCAGAAGTCGGCCCTCCCCGCCGGCACCGAAGAACTGCGCACCACCCCGGAGGAAGCCGGCGAGCCCGCCTTCCCGGTGGCCGGTGACACCCGGGCCGCGGCCTTCTTCGACCTCGACAACACCGTGATGCAGGGCGCCGCGATCTTCCACTTCGGCCGCGGCCTCTACAAGCGGAAGTTCTTCCAGCGGCGCGAGCTCACCCGCTTCGCCTGGCAGCAGGCCTGGTTCAGGCTGGCCGGCGTCGAGGACCCGGAGCACATGCAGGACGCCCGCGACAGCGCGCTGTCCATCGTCAAGGGCCACCGCGTCTCCGAGCTGATGTCCATCGGCGAGGAGATCTACGACGAGTACATGGCCGACCGCATCTGGCCCGGCACCCGCGCACTCGCCCAGGCCCACCTCGACGCGGGCCAGAAGGTCTGGCTGGTCACCGCCGCGCCGGTGGAGACCGCCACGATCATCGCCCGCCGACTGGGCCTCACCGGAGCCCTGGGCACGGTCGCCGAGTCGGTGGACGGCGTCTACACCGGCCGGCTGGTCGGCGAACCCCTGCACGGCCCGGCGAAGGCCGAGGCGGTACGCGCGCTGGCGGCGGCCGAGGGCCTGGACCTGGAGCGCTGCGCCGCGTACAGCGACTCGCACAACGACATCCCCATGCTGTCCCTGGTCGGCCACCCCTACGCGATCAACCCGGACTCCAAGCTGCGCAAGCACGCGCGCTCCCTGGACTGGCGGCTCCGCGACTACCGCACCGGCCGCAAGGCGGCCAAGGTCGGCATCCCGGCCGCGGCGGGCGTCGGCGCGCTGGCCGGAGGCACGGCCGCCGCCGTGGCGCTCCACCGCCGCCGCCGCTGACGCACGCACCCTCCCGCCACCCACCGCCCAACACCCGCCGCGCGACGCCCTCGTGCGGCGTCCTCGTGGGCACCCTCGTGCGGCGCGGAAGCGGCACGCCCGGGGACGTACGCCCAATCGGGAGCGGAACAGCGGCACGGACACCCATCGCCCCGGCCAGTCGCGTTGTGTGCGGGCGACCACAACCCGTCGCCGCCGCAGGCACTTCCCGAAGCTATTCGATCAATAACCGGTCACGATGCGCCACTTGAACCGTCACTTAGAGGATACGGAAGCGACGTAATCGGTGATTTGAGCAACTGGGTGTAGCACGGCCTGTACGAAGCGTTATTCTCCTCAGACGCACAAGGAGCCCGTCACCCGCTACCACGAGTGACGGTTTTCCAACTGCACGTGATGGAAGCTCTGCCTCTGGGAGTCCCGTGTACCCACACGTCGGGGTTGACACCTCGGGCCTGGCTACGCTGCGCGCAACGGTCCTCGACCACTTGCGCGGCTTCGTCCCCACCGCGTACGCCGTCCCCCAATTTGCCACCCCTGTACCTGCCGGCCCTTGCTATGCGCTGGCCGAACGCAGCGCGGCCGTCGGAAGACGCACCAGCCGCGGTGCTGCGGCTGCCGCGTCGTCGGCTCCCGTCCGCCGTCCGACAGCCGACAGCGACAGCGCGCGCATGATGGATCTCGTCGAGCGCGCGCAGGCCGGTGAGGCCGAGGCCTTCGGCCGCCTGTACGACCAGTACAGCGACACCGTGTACCGGTACATCTACTACCGCGTGGGAGGCAAGGCGACAGCGGAGGACCTCACCAGTGAGACGTTCCTGCGCGCACTGCGCCGCATCTCCACCTTCACCTGGCAGGGCCGCGACTTCGGCGCCTGGCTGGTCACGATCGCCCGCAACCTGGTCGCCGACCACTTCAAATCCAGTCGTTTCCGGCTGGAAGTGACCACCGGCGAAATGCTCGACGCCAACGAGGTCGCACGGAGCCCGGAGGACTCCGTGCTGGAATCCCTCTCCAACGCCGCACTGCTGCAAGCCGTACGCCGGCTGAACCCGCAGCAGCAGGAGTGCGTGACCCTGAGATTCCTGCAAGGTCTCTCGGTCGCCGAGACCGCCCGGGTCATGGGAAAGAACGAGGGCGCGATCAAAACCTTGCAGTACCGGGCGGTGCGCACGCTCGCACGACTCCTGCCGGACGACGCCCGCTGACGTCACCATCCGTGACGTGTCCGTGACACACCGATCGGATCATCCCCTGTCCGTAACCCAACTGCCGCGCCACTCGTTGTGCCGGATGCAGGCCCCCTGTCGCCACACCTGACCGTTTCCACTCGCTCGTTCGTGTGGAAACGTCTCCGGTGGGCAACCTTCCGGACCCTCAGGGGAGTCGACCGTCATGACGAGAGGAGGTGCCGCCAGTGATCGCAAACGTTTCGGCACACCGGCGGGCGAACGCCTTCGCCCAGGCCCTGGAGGAGCAGTCCCCCCAGGGTGCGGCGGCCGTACAGCCCGAGGAACCGGCCCAACCGGCCGACCACGGAACGCTGTTGGCCCTGGCGAACGGCCTCGGTGAGCTACCGGAGCCGCAATTCGATCCCGAGGTCAAAGTGGTGCAGCGAGCCCAGCTCCTCGCGGCCATGGAGACCATGTTCGCCGAAGGCGGTGCGTCCACGGTCCCTACCGTGCCCGAACAGCGGAACAAGGGAGCCCACCGGGCGTCCCCGATCCGGAGGCTGCGTCCCCGCTCCCGCTGGGCGAAGGGCCTCACCGCCGGCGGGCTCACGGTGGGTGTGGCCGCGGGAGCATTCGGCGGAGTGGCCGCTGCCAGTTCCGACGCCCTGCCCGGTGATTCCCTCTACCCGCTCAAGCGCGGCATGGAGGACATCAGCCTCGGCATGGCCAACGGCGACGCCGACCGGGGCGAGGCCTACCTCGACCAGGCGTCGACGCGCCTCAGCGAGGCCCGCCGCCTGATGGAGCGGGGCCGCTCGGGCGAGCTGGACCACGAGTCGATCGGCGAGGTCAGACGCGCGCTCGACGGCATGACGCACGACGCCACCGAGGGCCACCGTCTGCTCCGCAGCGCCTACCAGCGCGACGGCGCCATCGGCCCCATCCAGACGCTGGACACCTTCTCCCGCTCGCACCGCGCGAGCTGGAGCAGCCTCCGCGACCGGCTGCCCGTCCAGCTGACCGACATCAGCGACAAGGTCAGCTCCGTCTTCGAGGCCATGGACCAGGAAGTCGCCCCGCTGAAGTCCCTGCTGCCCCCCGCACCGGGCACCGGGAAGGGCGCGCCCCCGGCCGGTTCCACGCAGGAGGACCGGGGCTCCGCGGCCCCGGACCACAAGGCTCCGTCCTCCTCCGCGGCACCCGACGACAGCGCCTCCACCAGCACCACGCCGAAGCCCTCGGGCTCCGGCAGCACGCCCGCCGACGGCCTTCTCGGCGGCGGCACGGACGGACTGCTGGACGACCTCCCGACGGACGGCACCACCCCGTCGTCCCCGGGCGGCACATCCGGCGCGTCCCCCGCACCGGACGTCACCCTGCCGCCGCTGCTGCCGGGCCTGCTGCCCGGCCTCGGCATCCACGGCGAGGACGTCGACCAGTAGGGACGCCGCACGCGAGGAGGGGGCCGTCCGCACCGGACGGCCCCCTCCCCTCGTCGGCCGGAGTGGCCCGAGCCGGCCAGGAAGACTCAGAAGAAGACCGACCGGCGCTGCACCAGCAGCTTGTACAGCGTGTGCTGGATCTGCTCCCGCACCTGGTCCGTCAGGTTGAACATCAGCATCGGGTCCTCCGCCGCCTCCGGCGGGTACCCGTCCGTGGGGATCGGCTCCCCGAACTGGATCGTCCACTTCGTCGGCAGCGGCACCGCACCCAGCGGTCCCAGCCACGGGAAGGTCGGCGTGATCGGGAAGTACGGCACGCCCAGGACCCGCGCCAGCGTCTTCGAGTTGCCGATCATCGGGTAGATCTCCTCCGCGCCCACGATCGAGCACGGCACGATCGGCACCCCGGCCCGCAGCGCCGTCGACACGAAACCGCCCCGCCCGAAGCGCTGCAGCTTGTACCGCTCGCCGAACGGCTTCCCGATGCCCTTGAAGCCCTCCGGCATCACCCCGACGACCTCACCGCTCTGCAGCAGCCGCTCCGCGTCCTCGGCGCACGCGAGGGTGTGCCCCGCCTTCCTGGCCAGCTCGTTGACGACCGGGAGCATGAAGACGAGATCGGCCGCGAGCAGCCGCAGGTGCCGCTCCGCCGGGTGGTTGTCGTGCACCGCGACCTGGAGCATCAGCCCGTCCAGCGGCAGCGTCCCGGAGTGGTTGGCCACGATGAGCGCCCCGCCGTCGGACGGGATGTTCTCGATGCCCTTCACCTCGACCCGGAAGTACTTGTCCGCGAGCGGCCGCAGCATCGACATGAGGACCTGGTCGGTCAGCTCCTTGTCGTAGCCGAACTCGTCGACCTCGTAGTCACCCGTGAGCCGCCGCCGCAGGAACGCGAGCCCGCCCGCGATCCGCCGGTCCCAGCCGCTCACGGAAGCCTCCCCGGCGTCCTGCGAGGGCCCGCCGGCGGCCTCCGCGGCCCCTTCGGGCACCTGGCCGCCCGGGAGGGCGCTCACGGGCGCGGGGCCGCCCTGCGGGGGCGTCCGGTCCCGGCCGCCGCCCGGCAGCGTGCCTCGGCGCCGCCCCGCGCCGGAGCGCGAACGGTCGTCGTCGAACGGAATGACCTTGGCGTCCGCCATCGTCGGTCGCGCTCCTCTACCTGGCGCCGTGAGTCGAATGTGTCGTGCCGGCCTGTCCCCCGCCGCCGATCGGCAGCTCCGCCAGCCTCCCGACCGCTCTGCCCACCCGCTCGGGCGGCAGCAGACCCGGTCCCCGGCTCCGCGCGAACTCCGCGAACGTCCCGGCCGTGGTGAACTTCGGCCGGAAGCCGAGCGTCTCGCGCATCTGCACGGTCGAGACCACCCGGCCGTGGGTGAGCAGCCGGATCTGCTCCGGCGAGAAGTCCGTCATGCCGATCGTACGGAGCGCCGACCCCACCCAGGTGACGGCGGGCAGCAGCACCGGCACGGTCGGCCGCCCCAGCCGGCGCGAGCACTGTGAGAGCAGCAGCACACCGTCGCCCGCGATGTTGAACGTGCCGCTGTTCAGCGTTCCGCGCCGGGGTTCACGGGCGGCGATCTCCAGTACGTCGACGACGTCGTCCTCGTGCACGAACTGGAGCCGGGGGTCGTACCCGAGAACCGTCGGCAGGACCGGCAGCGCCAGATAGTCGGCGAGCGGGGAGTCCGGCTGGGGGCCCAGGATGTTCGCGAACCGCAGCACGCACACGGCCACGTCCGGCCGGCGGCGGGCGAAGCCGCGGACGTAGCCCTCGACCTCGACGGCGTCCTTGGCGAATCCGCCGCTGGGCAGGGACTTGGGGGGCGTCGTCTCGGTGAAGACCGCGGGGTCGCGGGGGGCGGAGCCGTACACGTTCGTGCTGGACTTCACCACGAGCCGCTGGACGGTCGGGGACTTCTGGCAGGCACCGAGCAGCTGCATCGTGCCGATGACGTTGGTCTCCTTGACCGTCGTCCGGCCGCCCGCGCCCAGCGCCTTCGCGGACACGTCCAGATGGACGACCGTGTCGACGGAATGCTCGGCGAGGACCCTGGCGATCGCGGACTGCCGGATGTCCGCCTGGACGAACACGGCGTCCCCCAGCTGGTGCTCCGGCGCGACCGCGTCCACGGCGATCACCCGGTCCACACCGGGGTCCCGCTGGATACGCCGCACGAAACGGCCTCCGAGCTGCCGGGCCGCGCCTGTGACGAGCACGATCTTCCCCAAGATCAGCGCCTTCCGTCGATCGTTCACCGAGCCGAGCGGGGGTCTTCCCCTGGCCGTCACCGTAGTCGCTGGATGTTGCCCTGTGATGACCCCGGGCGGGCTTTGCCGGACGGATGGCGTGAATACCACCGGATCCGCCGCACACGAGGGCCGGAACACACGAGCCCGGATACGCACCGAGGCCCTCCCGCCAGGACGGCGGAAGGGCCTCGGACTCACGAACTGCGTTCGCTTACTTCTTGTTGCGACGCTGAACGCGCGTGCGCTTGAGCAGCTTGCGGTGCTTCTTCTTGGCCATCCGCTTGCGCCGCTTCTTGATAACAGAGCCCACGACTACCCTCGCTCACTTCTTCTTCACTGGTGCGGGGCGTCTGGGCCCACACGACCTACGTCGGCCTAGCCTACCCGCCACCGCGTGAGGGGCGTAATCCGAGGGCAACGTCAGGCCGACTCCACCCCCACGAAGGACTCTCGGAGATACTCGTGAACCGCTTGCTCCGGGACCCGGAAGGACCTTCCCACCCTGATCGCCGGCAGATGACCGCTGTGCACCAAGCGGTACACGGTCATCTTCGACACCCTCATGACCGAGGCGACTTCCGCCACGGTCAGAAACTTGACCTCGTTGAGAGGCCTCTCGCTGCCAGCAGCCATGACCCACCTGTACCTTCCGCACGAGACGCGCACCGGCTTCCCCTCCGGTGACTCTTCGTCGTTGTGCGCTCACTCCCCAGATTAGGGGCGGGTGATGCGAGTGGGGAAGAGGTGAGACGATCGGCCGCCTACTGTGACAGACACGCCCGATTGAGTACATACCGAGTGAGCGGCCGGTAGTAGTCCGCCCGCACGCCGTCATCGAGCGGAACGGCGACGGAGACCCGCCCCTCCGCCTCGCCCACGAACAGCGCCGGGTCATCCGTATCGGCCAGCCCGATGGCCTCGATGCCCAGCTGACCTGCTCCGCAGACCCATCCGTGGTCCCCCACCACGAGTTCGGGCAGCACCCCACGCGCGTTCACGGCCTCCTCCAGCACGGCCCGGACCGGCAGCGGGGAGTGGGTGTGTGCGCCGGTGGCACTCCCGGAGAGCCGCACGCCCGGTTCGCGCACCAGCGCGACGCCCCGTACGTAGTCGAGGGTGAACGTGCGTACGCCGAACCGGGTCGTTATGTCGACACAGCGGCCCTGCGCGGGGGTGAGCACCGCGCACCCCGCCGCCGACAAAGCGTCTGCCAGCCCGGCGTAGAACCCCAGCAGCCGGTGCGGATGCCCGGTGCCGAACAGCACCGGGGCCCGCCTTCGGGCAGCCCCGGCGAGCCGCTCCGCGAACGCGCCCAACGCGACCAGAGTCCGCTCGGGATCGATCACATCCGGCCCTGACACATGATCAGGATCGTTCGACACCCCGCACTTGTCGGCCATCAGCCGCAGCAGGTCACGCTCTCCCCAGGCCCGGTCCGGATCGAGTCCGAGCAGCACCCGGGGGTCTCTCGCGGCGAAAAGCCGGTAACTCCGCAGACTGGTCTCCCGCGGCGTGGCCACGGGCCCGGCGAGCCGGGCCGCCAGCAGATGAGCGCGCAGCGCTCCGGTGCTCAACACCCTCCCGATGCTCCCGCACCGGGCCCACCACCGGGCCGGAACCCGGATACCGCCCCACCGTTGGCGTAACCGCGGCCTCAGGCCAGCAGCCCCCGCAGCGGGAACGCCGACCGCCGCGTCGCCAGCACCGCCTGGTCCAGCCGGTCCGCCGGGTCGTACCCGTCCTCCCACGGCTTCCACGACGGCGTACGGCCGTCCGTCATCCGGGCCGGCCCCAACTGCCGCGTACGGGCGTAGACCTCGTCCCGCCACGACGACGGGATGACCGACTCCGGGTCGACCGGCGCATGCGCGGCGATCCCCACGAGATGGGTCCAGGACCGCGGCACCACATCCACCACCGCGTAGCCGCCCCCGCCCAGCGCCACCCAGCGCCCGTCCTCGGCGTAGCTGTGCGCGAGATCGTGGCAGGCCTCCATGACGGCCCGCTGGGCGTCCAGCGACACCGCGAGATGGGCCAGCGGGTCCTCGAAGTGCGTGTCCGCGCCGTGCTGCGTCACCAGCACCTGCGGCCGGAACTCCTCCAGCAGCTCGGGCACCACCGCGTGGAACGCCCGCAGCCACCCGGCGTCGCCCGTCCCCGCCGGGAGCGCCACGTTCACCGCACCGCCCTCGCCCGCCCCGGCACCGGTCTCCTCCGGCCAGCCGGTCTGCGGGAACAGGGTGCGCGGATGCTCGTGCAGCGACACGGTCAGCACCCGGGGGTCCTCCCAGAACGCCGCCTGCACCCCGTCGCCGTGGTGGACGTCCACATCGACGTACGCCACCCGCTCGGCGCCCAGCTCCAGCAGCCGGGCGATGGCGAGCGCCGGATCGTTGTACACGCAGAAGCCCGAGGCCGCCCCGGGCATCGCGTGGTGCAGCCCGCCGGTGAAGTTCACGGCGTGCCCGCTCTCCCCGCGCCACACCGCCTCCGCGGCGCCCACCGAGAGCCCGGCGATCAGCGCGGACGCCTCATGCATCCCCGCGAACGCCGGATCGTCGACCGTCCCCAGCCCGTACGCCTGATCGGCGGTCCCCGGGGCCGCCGACGTGGCCCGCACGGCCGCCACGTAGTCCTCACGGTGCACGAGCCGCAGCGTGGAGTCCCCGGCGGATCTGGCCGACCGGACGTCCACCGACCCGTCGAGCCCGTACGCCCGCACCAGCCCCATCGTCAGGGCGAGTCTCACCGGGTCCATGGGGTGACTGGACCCGAAGTCGTATCCCGTTACTGCCTCATCCCACATCAGCCGCGCGCGCCCGCTCATGCCCGCCACCGTATCGGGCGGGCTCCGCCCCGAACGACCGGGCGTACACCAGCGTCGCGAGGACCAGCACCATGGGCACGAGCATCGCCCCCCGGTAGCTCCACGCGTCCCCCAGCGCCCCCACGAGCGGCGAGCCCACGAGGAAGCCCACGTAGTTGAAGACGTTCAGCCGGGCCACGGCCACATCACTCGCCCCGGGGAACATCCGCCCCGCGGCGGCGAAGGTCTGCGGCACGATCACACAGAGCCCAAGCCCCAGCAGCGTGAACCCGAGCATCCCCCACCAGGCACCGGGCGCCACCGCCACCACCGCGAAGCCGACGGCCGCCAGCACACTCCCGCCCCGCACCACGGCCACCGCCCCGAACCGCCGCACCCCGAGGTCACCGACGGCCCGCCCCAGCAGCGTCGTCACCATGTAGACGTTGTACGGAACCGTCGCCAGCTGCTCCGAACTGCCCAGCACGTCCTGCAGATACTTCGCGCTCCAGTTGGAGACCGTGGAGTCCCCGATGTACGCGAACGCCATCACCAGGCAGAGCGGCAGCAGCAGCCTGAACGGCACGGACGCACCCCGCGCGGGCTCGGCCCCCACCGGATCGCCGCCGGTCCTCCCCTCCGCGTACCAACGGCTCCCGATCAGCGCGGCGGGCAGCAGGACGGCCACCGCCGGCAGATAGGAGACCAGCAGCGACAGGTCCCAGTGCGCCCCCGCCCAGGCCATCGACGCCCCGGCGATGCCTCCCAGGCTGTACGCGGCGTGGAACCCGAGCATGATGCTCCGCCCGTACGCCCGCTGAAGGCTGACGCCCATCATGTTCATCGACGCGTCCAGGGCCCCGACCGCCAGCCCGAAGACACCGAGCGCGAGGGCCACCTGCCACACCTCGCTGCCGGCACCCACACCGAGCAGGGCCAGCATCACGAGGGGCTGCGCCCACCTCAGCACCACCCCGGCCCGTACCCGCGCGACCACCTTCTCGGTGGCGACACTGGCGACCCCCGCCAGGACAGGCACCGCGGCCAGGAAGGCGGGCAGCAGCCCGTCGGATATCCCGTACCGGTCCTGAATGGCGGGGATGCGCGTCACGAGGAGGGCGAACGTCACCCCTTGCACCAGGAAGCTGAGCGCCAGGGAGGCTCTGCCGTACCGCAACCGCGCGTCTGTCATGGCCGCGAGCGTAGAGCCACCGGTCTACCGCTGGGTAGATCCGGGTCAGGCGAGCAGCTTCGGGAGCTGGGACATGTCGGAGAAGTGTCCGGTGACCCCCGCGAGCCGGTCCGCCGGCATCATCGAGGTGAATCCGTAGACGTCCATCCCGGCCGCCCGTGCCGCCTCGACGCCGAGCGGGCTGTCCTCGATGACGACACACCGCTCGGGGGCGACGCCCATCCGTTCGGCGGCGTGGAGGAACAGGTCCGGGGCCGGCTTCCCCCGGCCGACGTCCTCGGAGCTGAAGATCCACTCCTCCTCGAACCACTGGTCGAGCCCGGTGTTCCGGTGCCCGGCCGCGATCTTCTGGTGGCTTCCGGACGAGGCGACGCAGTACGCCACCCCGTCGGCGACGAGCTCGCCCAGCAGCTCCTCCACCCCGTCGACCGCGGCCAACTGCTCCGCCTGGAACGCGGCGATGGTCCGGCGGTGCAGCTCCTCGTCGAAGTCCGCGGGGAGCTTCTGACTCGACCGCTCGTCGACCAGGTCGTGGACCCGGTGGACGGCGGCCCCCATGTAGTCGCGGAGGGACTCCTCGTACGAGGTGGGGTGACCGAGCTCCGTGAGGTAGCCGGCCAGGACGGTGTTGGAGATCGGCTCACTGTCGACGAGCACGCCGTCGTTGTCGAAGATGACCAGTTCGTAGCGCATGGTTCGACCCTAGACGCTCAGAACGCAGAAAAGCCCCGTGCCACAAGG
>NZ_JAERUC010000008.1 GCF_016745505.1 Streptomyces silvae
CCGGCCCGGCCCCGCCGACGCGATGTCACTAGCGCCGAGCGACGGTCCTGGATGCTGAATACCCGGCCAGTATTTGTACGGTGCTGGCCGTGCTCTTGCTGGGGCGGGGTCGTCTGGGAGGACCCTGGCCTGCTTCAGCCGGCCGGTGCGCTGTTCGAGGGAGAGAGATGCGCGACTTCGTCTATCACGGCAGCGACGGTTGCCAACTGCATGCCACGGCGCTCGGGCAAGGACCGGGAATTGTCCTGCTGCACGGCGGCGGCCCCGACCGTTACAGCCTGCTGCCGCTTGCACGTTTGCTCGCCGACGATTTCAGCGTCGTCCTGCCCGACGTGCGCGGCTACGGCCGCTCGGTGTGCACTGACCCTGACCGTCACCACTGGGCCCAGTACACCGACGATGTCGAGGCCCTGCTGGGCCATCTCGGATGGCACCGGGCGGTAGTGGGAGGTACAGGGCTGGGCGGCACCGTCACATTGCGGGCCGCAGCCGCCTGCCCGGACAGCATCCGTGCCGCCGTGGTCATCAGCATGGAAGACATCGAGGACGACGCTGCAAAGGAAGCGGAGTCGGCGATGCTCGATGCGTTCGCCGTACGCGTGAACCAGCGCGGCATCGACGCGGCATGGGAGCCCATTCTGCCCATGCTGGCTCCCGTCATCGGGGCCCTCGTACGTGATGCCATTCCGCGTTCGCACCCGGCGAGCATCGCCGCCGCCTGTGCCATCGGCCGAGACCGGGCCTTCACCCAAGTCACCGAACTGGCTTCGATCACCGTGCCCACATTGGTCATTGCGGGTGCCGACGCACGCCACCCCGCAGCCCTGGCCAGCGAGGCAGCTCGCATCCTGCCGCACGGTCATCTCGCCGACGTATCCCTGTCAGCCAGCCTGGAAACGGCGGTGGACCTGGCCGAAGCTCTGGCACCAGCCATCCGGGACTTTCTGATCACACATCGCTGACCGTGCACACAGCGTGTCTGGCCTCGGAGACAAGCACTGCGACGGACTTCGGCAAGAACGATCACGAGGCCGGACTGCTGTACTCCATGTCCTGGTGCACCTGGGCCTGCACAGTCCGTGAGTTCGATCTCTGCGGTCCGAGCTGTTCTTAGGGAAGCGGGTGCGGCCCGGCTCGGACCGCAGGCGCAGCGGCAGGCCGTCCCGTCGGCACCTACTATGAGTTCGCAAATACGCTGAGGAAGGAACGGGGTCATGCGACGGCTGGGGGATCTGGAGGCGGAGATCATGGACCGTCTCTGGGCGTGGGACCGTCCGGCGACCGTCCGCGAGATCGTTGACGACATCAACACTCAGCGGCCTGTTGCCTACAGCACCGTGATGACGGTGACCAACATCCTCCACAGCAAGGGCTGGCTGCTGCGCGACAAGAAGCAGGGGCGGGCCTGGCTCTACACGCCGGTCCGCAGCCGTGAGGCATACGCGGCGGCGCTCATGGAGGACGGCCTGGGCGCCAGCACCGACCGCCCCGCCACTCTTCTTCACTTCGTCGAAAACATGTCGGAGGAAGAGGTGGCCGCGCTGCGTGAAGCGCTGCGGACTGTCGGTATGCAGGCCGAGGAATGAACGCGGCACCGGCCCTGATCGGCTACATGGCCATGGTCGGTTTCGCTGCGCCCCCACTGATGCTGCGCAGCAAATGGCCGCACCGAGCACCTGTCCTGGCGGTGCTCGTGTGGCAGGCCCTGGCGCTGTCGTTCTCCCTCTCGGCCGCGCTTACGGCGTACCACCTCGCCACTCCCACGGAACATCTTCACGCTGGCTTCGTTGGTGTGCTGCACGCGTGCGGACTGCATGATGGCGTCGGCAGGCCGGACCCTGGCACCGCGGAACAACTGGCAACCGCTCTCCCGGGAGTCGTTCTGCTGTCGCTGTTCGGCAGCTTCGTATGGCATGTGGTGCGAGCGCGCAGGGCGCGTAACCGGCACCGGAGAACCCTGGACATCGTGGGCTACCGCTCGGACCGCCTGCACGCGACGGTGCTTCCGTACGGCGCCCCGGCGGCCTACTGCCTGCCCGGGCACGCTCCTCGAATCGTCGTCAGCGATTCGGCTGTGCGGCTGCTCTCGGCTCGGCAGCTCGACGCTGTCCTGGAACACGAGCGGGCCCACGTAGCAGGCCGCCACCATCTGGTGCTGGCGACAGCGGAGGCATTCGTTTCAGTGTTCCGGTGGGTGCCACTGGCACGGCACGCCAGGGAACAGACCGCACTCCTGCTGGAGATGATCGCCGACGACCGCGCGGTGCGTACGCACTCGCATGCCGTCTTCGCCACCGCGATGTACGAGATGGCGGCGGTGGGCGCCCCGCGGGGCGCCTTCGCGGTGGGCGGCCACACCGTGCTCATCCGCTTGCGCCGCGTTCTGGGACCGGACGGTGATCCTCACCCCGTCGTCATCGGCGCTGCGGCTGTCGCTGCCGCTGTTGCCCCGCTGCTTCCCCTGCTCCTGGCGTGCCCGCCGAACCTCGCCTGACGTCGCCCGCACGATCTCACGGGGCGCCGGGGCGCTTTCACTGAAGCGGTCTTCGGATCTCGCCAGTTCGCTTGTGGTGCGTCAGCTGATCCGTACGCCCCACATGAAGGGCATCCCGCTGCGGGCGATGGACTCGTACCGTACTTGAGCGCCGGGCTTGGGGGAGTGAAGTATCTGTCCGTTGCCGGCGTAGAAGCCGACATGGCTCAGGTCGCTGCGCATGATGATGAGGTCGCCGGGCTTGAGGGCGCTCAGGGAGTTGATGCGGGTTCCGGCGTTGGCCTGCGCTTGGGAGGTGCGAGGCAGGGAGACCCCGGCCTGGCGGAACGCCCAGGAGGTCAGTCCGGAGCAGTCGAAGGAGTTCGGGCCGGTCGCTCCCCAGACGTAGGGCATGCCGACGCGGCTCTTGGCCGCGCTGAATGCCGAGGCGGTGCGCTGGGACGCGCTGGCTTCATTGCCGAGGTCGACGCGGTCGCTGGAGCGGTTGGCGCGGTCCTCTTCATCGGTGATCTTCGCGCGCTCCTTGGCGGTCAGCGTGTTCAGCAGCCTTTGCGCCTCGGTCAGCTTGGCCTGGATCTCCTTCTTCTTGGTCCCCAGTTCCTTGCGTGTGTCGTCGAGATCCTTCAACTTCTGCGATGCCTGGCTGCGCTGCTGCTGGAGCGCACGCTGCTGCTTCAGGTACTGCTCCAGGGCGGTGGCTTGCCTGGAACTTATGCGGTCGAGACCTGACGCCTGCTCCAAGTAGGCGTCAGGATCCGCTGAGAGGAAGAGCTGTACCGACGGGTCCAGTCCACCGGACCGGTACTGTGCCGCCGCTGCCGCTCCCAGGCTGCCGCGCAGCTCATTGAGTTCAGCCTGCTTGCGCGCGGTCGCCTCCTGCAGATTGGTGACCTGCTTCTGGAGCCCGTCGGACTTCTCCTTCGCGCCGTTGTACTTTTCGGTAGCCTGCGTGGCTTCCTCGTACAGGCGGTCGACCTGAGCTTTGACGCCCTTCTTGTTCGGGTCGGGAAGGGGGTCGGCCGAAGCCGACTGTGTCGACAGGGCGACGGCCGCCGCTGCTGTCACGGAGAGCGCGGTCGCGAAGCTCCGGGTTTGCTGCTTAGGACGACGGTGGGACGCCACTGAGGCGAACTCCTTCTTGCTCAACCCGCCTGTCCAGCGAGGGACGACGCCCCCGCCTGACCCGCCTGAAGGTGGCGGATGTGGCGGCACCCCCCGCTGCCGCCCCGGCTGAGCGGCCGACCGTGCAGAGGTTCGAGGCATCACACTAATCTGTTAAGTAGCTTAGTTTCAATGTCGTCGCCGTAAGCTCAGCCCCGCTTGCAGTGCATGTAGAGGCTCGTCGGTGTGGGTTGACCCGTCGGCATGGTCCTGTCGGCAGGCTGAGAAGAGGTCTCTGTGCACCGCCCACCGGACGGGGCACAGCAGTTATGCCAGCGCCGGCCAGCGGGCTGGTGCTACGGATGTACCGGCCTCGGAAGCGGGCGAGGCCAGCTTTCCTGGTTCCGTCAGCGCGCCCCTACCGACCAGGGACAGTGCTACGCGGAGCGGCGCGAAGTGCGGCCACGGAGGCGATTACGGAAACAGCTGCCAACGCTCCGAACAATTGGGGGTAGCCGCCCAGCCGTATCGCCAGTGCAGCTCCTGCGAAGGGGGCGAGGGCGGAGGCGGTGGTGGTCGGTGCCGCCAGGAGTCCCGACAGACGGCCGTAATGGGTGGTGCCCCATCGGTCGGTGATCGCGGTGGCTTGGAGCAGGGTGAGGTTGCCGCGGACCATTCCGACGATGATCGAAAGAGCGATCAGGAGGGCGTACGGGCCGGGGGTGATCGCGAGTGCGGCGGTGGTGAGGCCGCCGAGGGCGATCAGTGTGGTGGTGCGGGCGGTGACTGCGGTGCGGCGGGCGAGGGTTGCGTACAGGGTGCGTCCGAGGGTCTGTCCTGCGCCGCCCAGTCCCAGAGCCCATGCCGCCTCACTGGTCGAGTAGCCGCGTTCCAGGAGCAGGGGGACGAGGGCGACGACCACGGCGGACACGGCGAAGGCGGAGAGCGTGAGTGCCACCGCGAGCACGCGGAACGGGCGGCTGCGGGCCGCTTCTTCCGCGGATGCTCCGGCATGCGCCACCGAGGGGGACGGCGCGGGGGGCCATGGGGCTCTGAGTGCCAGGGCGTGGGCGGGGATGGTGACGGCGGCGAGGACGACGGCGAGCACGGCATAGGTCGCGCGCCAGGAAAGGTGTTCGGCCAGTGCTGCGGTGAGGGGTGCGAAGAGGGTGGAGGCCAGTCCGCCGGCAAGGGTCACGATGGTCAGTGCGCGGACGTGGTCGGGGGCCCACCAGCGGGTGATGGCGGCGAAGGCGGGCTGGTAGAAGGTGGCCGCCATGGCGAAGCCCGCCAGTACCCAACCGGCGAAGAAGACCGGCAGGTTCGGGGCGGCGGCGATGACGAGGATGCCGAGTACGCCGACCACGGAGCCGGCTGTCATGACGGTACGGGGGCCGCGGTGGTCGATGATCCGGCCCACGCGTATTCCGGCGAAGGCGGAGATGAGCAGGGCGAGGGAGAACGCTGCCGTGGTCGCCCCGGCCGACCAGCCGGTGTCTGCGGTGATCTGGGGGTTGAGGACGGGGAAGGCGTAGAAGACGATGCCCCAGCTGGTGATCTGTGTGGCGCACAGGGCTGGGAGTACGGCGCGGG
>NZ_JAERUC010000100.1 GCF_016745505.1 Streptomyces silvae
AGCAGGACGCGATCCGGCAGGAGCAGGAGCAGAAGCAGGCGGAGGCGGAGGCCAAGCAGGAGGAGGTCCGCCAGGAGCAGGAGAAGAAGCAGGCGGAGGCCGAGGCCAAGTTCGACAGCTCCCGTGAGAGCCTCTTCGGCGGCGGTGACCTGCCGGACCTGTCCTCCACCACCATCTCCGGCCCTGTCAACGACGGCGCGCTGGACATCCCCGGTGCCGGCGAGTCGCGCATCGACTCCAGCGGCCGGGTGATCACCGACCTTCCGGACGGCTCCACGGTCACGATCGACCCCGCCACCCACTCCTCCACCGTTACCCGGCCTGACGGCTCGACCCTCTCCGGCCCGCTCAACACCGGCGATCTGCTGTCCCTCCCAGGCGGCGGCACCACGCACCTGGACTCCGGCGGCAACGTGGTCACGGAACTCCCGGACGGTTCCGTCCAGACAATCAACCCGGACACCGGCACCACCACCGTCACCCGCCCGGACGGCACCACCGTCTCGGGCTACCTGGACGACGCCGGCCCGTCCCTCAGCTCCGGTCACCTGAACAACGGCTCGCTCGACTACACCCCGCCGTCCTACGACTACTCCTCCTACGAGGAGGAGTTGTTCGACGACCAGCCCTACGAATCGCCCCTGGCCGGCAGCGGGGCGTCCGGCGGGACGAGCGCGCCCACGCACAACCGGCCGTTCCTGAACAGCGGGGCGTTCCCCGGCCCCACCAGCGGGGGCGACGCCGGCCTCGGCACGAGCGGCGACACCGGCACGGGCACGGGCACCGGCACCGGCACGCCGATGGGCGGCGGTATGGGCGGAGGCATGGGCGGCGGCATGGGGGGTGGAATGGGCGGCGGCAAGGGCGGCCAGTCCGACTCCGGCGAGCGTGTCCGTAACGTCATCGACGGCGAGGTGGTCCCGAACCGCCGCCCACGGTCCGGCGCGGGCGCTCCCGTCCGGAACGGCCGGTACGCGGACGACGAGGTACGCGTGGCCACCGGCGCCCCGACCACCGGTGGCACGCCCTTCCTCCCGCCGATGGCGGGCGGCGGCGGTGGCGGCGGTGCGCCCGGCCAGCAGACCCAGACCCAGAGCGGTGACCGCGCCCGGGACTCGTGGGTACCGGAGGACGACGACGTATGGGGCACGGACGAGGGCGGTGCGCCGGCTGTGATCGGACGCTGACCGTCACGGTGACAGCCTCCGGCGCCCCTCGATCGGCGGCCGATCGAGGGGGAGTTCGCATGATGCACGCGTGTACGGCAGAATCCCGTACGAGCAGGTGAAAGGGTGACCGTTGAGCGAGTCGATGGAGAAGAAGCTGTCTCAGGCCATGGCCGAACTGTCGGCCGTGCAGGAGGCGGTGGCGCAGGCCGAGAGCGAGCTCAGCCAGGCCTCGGCCACAACCCGGTCGCGGGACCGTGCGGTGGAGGTCACCGTGGGCCCGCAGGGCGAGTTGACGGCGCTCAAGTTCCCGGACAACAGGCACCAGAACATGACGGGCCCTCAACTGGCCGCCTCCGTACTGGAGGCCGTGCAGGAGGGCCGCGCGCAGATGGCTCGCAGAGTGATGGACGTCTTCGAGCCGCTGACCCGGACGAGCGGCGGCCCGACGGGCCTGCGGGGCGTCGACATCGACTGGGACCGGGCCTTCGGCTCGGCGCTCGACGGCACGGACGGCGGGAGGAGGCGCTCGGCGGCCCGCCTGCACGACGAGATCCACGAGGACTGATTTTCCACAGAGCGTGACGAGGGAGGTAAGCATGGCCACGGGTAAATTCATCGCGGATCCCGGTCGTATACGCCGCGGCGGCGAGATGATGGAGGAGCTGCCGCAGCGGACGAACAAGATCGCCGACGACTTCATCTCCGACATGCAGAACTACCGGGGCTGGGCCGGTTACAACGACGACTTCGCCCTTGAGGTGCTGCCCAAGTACGACGCGACCAACGAGTCCTGCCTGGAGCTGATCAGGACCGTGGGCACCGCGCTGGCGGACCTCCGGCAGGCGGTCTGGGCCAACGGGCAGCACATCGAGGGTGTGTCGTCCTACGCCAACGAGCAGATCGGGCGCCAGATGTCGAGCCTCGACGGGCCGGGCGGGGACTCCGCCGGGGGCGGCAGGCACTAAGTGGAGGAGATCGACTTTCCGCCGGACGTCCGGACGATGCTCTGGATCCTGCTGGGCGAGATGCCCCTGCAGGCCAGGGAGAATCTGGCGTGGGAAAGTCGTCAGCTCTACCTCGCTCTCCAGAAGGGTCTGATCGACCTCCGCGCCGCCTCGCGGGAGACGATCCAGATGGTGGAGGACGCGTTGCCGCCGGAGGTGGCCAAGCCGTACATCGACAGCGTACGGATGCTCACCGACATGCCCGGCGGCACCGACCCCATCCAGCAACTGCTCTACCAGCTCGACGAACTCGCCAACGGCCAGGTCGACTACTCACAGAAGATCCAGGGATCCAAGTGGGAGATCATCGCCGAGATCATCATGCTGCTCGCCGAACTGGCGCTGCTGGCAGCGCTGATGGCGTTCACCGGCGGCGCTTCGGTGTCGCAGATGTTCCTGGCGAGGGCCCGGAGCAAGCTGGCGATCCTGATGATCATCGACCGGCTGCTGCGGATGTCGCACATCGCGCCGACCCTCGGCGAGGCGATCCAGGAGGCCATCCAGACCCTGGCGGTCCGGCTGGCGCAGATCGGTCTGAACACCGGTGGCCGCAAGCCCGGCGGTGTCGACTGGAAGGACGTCGGGGTCGCCGCCGCGTTCGGCGCGCTCACCGCCGGTTTCATGGAGATCTTCGACAAGTTCCTGAAGCCGATCAGCAACTACTTCAAGGACGTCCTCGGGGACGTCTTCGACAAGTTCCGCATCAACCCGAACAGCCTGCTGTTCAAGGGGCTGGTGAACGGCCCGCCGACCGTCGTCACCACCTTCGTCGTCGGGGGTGCCGCCGAGAGCACCGCCGAGGTCATCATCAACGGGGCCTTCTACGACAAGTGGGAGTTCAAGTGGGAGACCTTCGTCGGGTCCGGCACCAGCACCCTGTTCGACGTGGGTGCGGGGATGGCCATCGGCGCCGGGGCCTTCACGATCTACAACAACTACTTCAACAACAACAACCAGTTCACGGACCTCAACGACCTGCCCGGACCTGACAGCCCGCTGGGCGGCGGCGACTCGGGGCCCTCGGGCTCCGAGAAGTCCGACGTGGGCTCCGCGGGCGGCCCGGACGCCAAGGGCCCGTCGACGGTCAAGAGCAACCCGTTCACCCCCGGTCCCGCGACCCCGCTTCCGAACACCGTCTCGACCGATCTTCCGAACGGGATGGGCAGCGGTATCGATGTCCAGCCTCCGCCGCTGTACACGCCCCCGCCGTCGAGCACGCCCCCGTCCACGCTGAACACACTGCCCACCGGCGGCTCCGACGCGCTGTCCGGGCCGTTCGACCTCTCGTCGAGGACAGCGGACAGCACGGGCAACCTCAACGGCACGGGCAACTTCAACGGCACGAACGGCTTCGACGCCACGAGCGGGTCGCAGGTGCCGTATCTGCCGCCGCCCACGTCGTCGCCGGTCTCCGGGTCCACCTCCTCGCCCTCCACGCTCCCGTCCTCGTCCCAGCCCGACACGACGCCGCTGCCCTCCGGGCGTACCTCGGGGCGCACGTCGGTGCCGTCGTCCGGACCCGACGCCGACTTCGCACCGCCCGAGCTGTCGCCGGACCTCACGCCCGATACGACGCCGGACCTCACGCCCGGCGCCTCGTCCGACGTGCCGGGGTCGACGAGTGATCTCCCGCAAGGACTCACGACGCCGAAGGGTTCCGCCGCCGCACCGGGCCCGAGCACCACGGCCGGTACGAACGGTACGGACCAGGCCACCGACCTGGACGACGCCTGGACCGGCCAGGACGGGACCCGGGACGTCGACGGCACCACGGGACAGGACCTGCCCGGAGGCGGAACGCCCGGCCGGAACACGGGTGTTCAGCAGGGCACGGAGGACGGCACACACCAGCGGGAGAACGACGTCCTGCCGGATGCCGACGCCGAGTCCGGCACCGTCGCTCCGCCGACCCCTGTGAACACGTCGGCCGGCCCGAACGCGACGGCGCCCGCCCCCGGGACGCAGGGCACACCGCCCGGTGCGCCGCAGGGCACGCCCCCCACGGGGAACCAGTCCCCGTCCTCCACGGGGAGCCAGTCCCCGTCCTCGTCCCGGACCGACCCGACCGACGGGAACGGCACGGCGGACCTGCCGGATCAGCGGACGGACCAGGACGGTCAGGAGGAGCTGTCCGAGGACGCGGAGCCGTCGCTCGCCCCGCCGCCGCCCGTCACGGACCCGGCCGGACCCGACGGCGCACCGGCGCCGGCGGCTCCGTCGGCGGGGCCGCGTACGTCCTCGGACGCCCCGAACCTGGACGCGACGCCCGCGCCCCCGCAGCCGTCCCGCGCGGACCCGGCCGGCGGCCCGGCCACGGTGGGCGGCGATATCCCGACGACCGGCGACGCCACCGACGACCACACCGGCAGCTCCATCGACGCGGGCACCGGCACCGCTGCGGACGTGCTCACCGGGCAGGCGTCCGGGCCCGCCGTGCCCGTCGCCGACCCGGTGCGGCCCGAGCAGTGGCGGGCCGGGCGCCACGACGCACCGGCGGTGCCCGTGCGGACCGAGCAGTTCGACCCGGCCCCGGAACCCGGCCCGCACCACGACGAGACCCTCGTACGCGCGTGGGTGCAGCGGATCCAGGCCGACGACGGCCGCTGGATCAGCAATCTCTCCCTCCACCTGCCGGTCCGGGCCGGGGAGGGCTTCGCCGTCGGCGAGCTCGCCGTGTTCGAGAAGCGGATTCAAACGCTCCTCGACACCCGTCTGAACAACGGTCTGCTGCTGCCGGGATCGGGTGACCAGCTTCATGTGGACCTCACGCTCACGCCGGCCCCCGAACACTCCGAGGCCGTGGAACTGAGCAGGACGCCCTGGCCGGGCGACGTCGACCAGCTGAACTGGCGGCTTCACACGGCCGACTCCGCCGCCGCCCCGGAGGTGACGGCGGCGCGGCAGGTGCGGGACGACGCGGCGGTGCTCCACATGCTGCTGAACTACGCGGGCGTGCCGGACCGGGGCCCGGCCGTCGACGCGCTGTTCCGCCGGCTGGTGCGGCCGAGCGACGGCGACGGAACGACGGCCGGCCCCGGCAGGTCCGCCGACCCGTCACCCGCCGTGCCGCTGAGCTACCTGGGGACCGTCGAGAGCGTCATCGCCACCCATGCCGTCGTCCTCGACCACCCGCTGACCGCGCGTGGCACGCGGCCCCCGAGCGGTGTCGACGACCCGGCCCGCGCGCTGCGGATGCCGACGACCGACCCCACGGACCACTCCGACACCGTCCCGATCGCACCGGCCGCCCCTGTCCGGACCACCTCGACCCCGACCACCCCGACCACGACCACCCCGACCACCTCGACCACGACCTCCGCGGCCGAGGGGCGGCCGGACACCGACGCGCCGCCGGTCACGCCCGCCCCGGCCACGGCGCCGGCCGTCGAGACGCTCACCCCGCCCCCCGGCGACGGTCTCCGCACGGACCGGGAGAAGGGCGTGCGGATCGCCGACACCGTGCCGCCCGCCGCCCCGCCGACGGACGGCGCCGTCCAGGGCGACGCACCTGCCCCCGCGTCCCAGGAATCCGGGACCCCCGGGACGCCCGTCGCACCGATCTCCGACGACGCGAAGCTGGCCGTGGGCCGCCGTTTCAGCGCGCTCATGCGGGACCTCGGCCATCGAGTCGTCCTCGCCGGCGGGGCCCGGGGCAGGGTGCTGTCCGACAACCCGCGCCCCCTCGGCCGCCTGGAGTTCACTCTCCCCGGCGACGTCGCCCGGCACGCCGACGCCGTCAACGAGGCCATCGCCCGGCAGTTCCCCGGTGTGCACCGGCAGGCCCTCCGCGTGAGCGCGGACGGACGCACCCTGTCCGGTGTGGTGCGCGGCGCCGAGATCGTCGTCACCACCGCCCCGCACGCCTCCACCGCCCCCACCACCGAGACCGACGGTTTCCTGGTCCCCGACGTCACCGAGTCGCTGGCCGACACCGCCTACACGCTGGCCCTGGCCACCGACGAGCAGCAGCGCGCCCGGGACCTCTTCGACCTGCTGTGGGCGCTGACGTACGCCCCGGCCGACGACGCGCTCCCGGCCACCGCCCCGCAGGCCCTGCGCGGTGACGCCTACCGTGCCGCGCGGGCGTCCGGGGCCGCGCCCGGCCTGACCGTCCGGCTCAGCGAACTGCTGGACGGGGTGGCCCGGAACCCCGAGGCCCGCTCGGCGATGGAACAGACGTGGCTGTCCCTCGGCGCGGCAGCGGCCGACGTGCGGTGGCTGAACGATGAACTCACCACGCTCGCCGACGCGTTGCGTGCCACCGACGCGGTGACCTCGGACCCGGTCCGGCGGCTGGCGGCACGGCTGGCGGATCTGCCGAAGGACAGTCGTGAGCAGGAGCTGGCCGCGCTGTCACCCGGCGAACGCGAGCGGCTGGCCTCGGATCCGGACCTCGTCGACGCGCTGCGGACCACCCTGTCCGCGCCGGACTTCGCACACACGGCGGCGCAGCTGATGGTGCAGGTGCCGCCCGGGGTGGAGCAGCCCGTGTCGGCACGGCGGGAGGTGCGCGGGCAGATCGCGCGCATGCTGCGCGATCCGGACGTCACGGCGAAGCTGCTCCGGGACGGCGCGCGCGTGATCGTGGTGCCCCGGAGCGAGGCGATGACCTCCCTGGACCCGTTCCGCGACCTGGCCGGCCGGAGCAGCCAGGACGGCCGGTCGTGGGACACGGTGCGCGGCGTCGGCCGGCGTACGGCGGGGGTGACGGAGGAGAACCTCCTCGGCGAGTCCACCTCCGTCCCGGGCGCCGAACCCTCGTACGCGGACGGGTACTCCACGACCCTGCACGAGTTCGCCCACACGATCCACCAGTACGGGCTGAGCGAGGAGCAGCAGCAGCTCGTCCACGACGTGTTCCAGGAGACGAAGGACGAGTACGGGGCGCTGTGGCCCGACGGATGGCTGCACGGCATGGACGGCGAAGGCCGCCGCACGGGAGCCAACTACTCCAGCCGGGACGAGCTGGAGTTCTTCGCCCAGCTCACCAACGTCTACTTCCGGGCGAACCGGGGCACGGACGCGTACACCGGGCTGAGGCGCCAGAACGGCGGCCCCGACTGGGTCCGCAGGCACTACCCGGCGCTCTTCCCGCTGATGCGGGGGCTGTACGGCGACGCCCCGGACACGGACCGGGTGCCGGTCAACCCGGTCGCGGCCACGCAGCAGCAGAACGAGATCTACGAGGGCTTCCGGGCGCTGTGGGACCAGGCGGAGGGCGTGCACGTGGCGCAGCCCCACACCCCGGCCCCCACCCCTGCGCCCGGGGTCCGTCCGGCGGACCCGGCCCTCCCGGCCGAGGGCAGCACGGACGCCCCCGCGCCGCCGCCCGGCACGGGCGGTATGACGCCGGCGAAGTGGGACGAGCTGTCGGCCGCCCTCACTCAGGTCTTCGGTCCGGACGCCGCCGCGAATCCCGCCTTCACGCAGACGGTGAACTCGCTCGCGGTGCTGGACGGGGCGCGCAGGGGCGACCGGCGCTTCGGCGCCGGGCCGATCGATCTGTGGGGCATCACCGGGCGGGTGCTGCATCTGGGCCCCTCGGTGCCGGTGACCCCGGACCTCGTCTACCAGGCCCTGTCGGTCGCCGGCAGCGCGGCGCGCCGTCACCGCGCCCGGAGCCTGGCGGCCGTGGCCGCCTACCAGCTGGAGCGATCGGGAGCGCTGGCGGCCTCCACGGCCCTGACCGGTCCCGACGGCCACGCCCAGGGGCGCAACCTGACGGGGCGTCAGGGTCTGGGGCTGCTGCTGGACAGGACGGGCGTCCAGGACGACCAGGGCGTGGTCGGGCCGGGGCCGCTGCCGTGGGGAGACCGTGCCCACGCGGTGGTGGCGCAGCGCGCCCCCTCCGGCCGGATCGTCGTGGACGACGGCCGCGGGACCCCGGTGGAGGTCGACGAGCAGGAATTCGTCGAGCTGATGGCGCACGACCCCGGTCGGCCCCCGGGTGTCCCGGTGGTGCTGCTGGTGGAGGACGCCGGCGAGTCGCTGGCGCGGCTGCTCGCGGACCGGATCGACGGGAGGGTGTGGTACACCGACGGCACCTTCCGGTTGCAGCCGGCGGCGCAGGGGAGCAGCTGGCGGTACGCCGCCCTGGAGAACCCCGAGCCGGGGCGGGTGCCGGTGGGGACCTGGCTACCCGCAGACCCCGGACTGGTGCCGGACGACCCCGGTGCCTTCGTGACCCTCGCCGACGGGACGCGGGTCGCCGAGGACGACCTGGAGTCGTACGCCCTGACGACCGCCGACGGTCAGGAGCTGACCGGGCGGGCCTTCCTGGACCCGCATGACATGGCGATGCGGGAGCAGGGCCTGCGCCCGATATCCGCGGTCCAGTACTACACCGACCTGTACGAGGGGCTGCCCGGGGTCGACAGCGACCGGGAGAGCGGGCTGCGGCCGCTGCCCAGGCCGCTGGCGGACTCGTACATCTTCGTGGGGCACGGCCGCACGGGGATGAAGGCCGTCCCGGTGCGCAGCACGGGCCGCGGCCACATGCTGGGCGACAAGGAGTTCGGCAGGCTCCTCGCCCGGCGCAAGAGCCTGCAGCGGATGCGACCGGACAAGCCGGTCTGGGCGCTGTGGTGCGAGCTCGGCCAGGTGCGGACGGGGAAGGACCGGCTGGAGTCCCCGCCCCCGGCCCAGTCGGCCGCGAACATGTCCGACCGTACGGTGTTCACCGCGGAGGCGACCCAGGGGTGGAGCGCGGCGGAGGGCAACTGGCCGCCGCGGCTCATCAAGTTCGACGACCCGGACCGGCCCGTCTTCCGGTACCGGGAGTTCCGCCCGGAGCCCGGCGCCACCGCCCTCACCTCCCTCGCCGACCTGGCGGGCCTGCCCGCGCACGCGGAGCGCAGGACGACCCGGGTGCTGCGGTGGGTGCGGGCGCTGCGCGAGACCCACGGCGTGGACATCGACACCGACCCCGGCCGGACCGCGGAGTTCCACAACCTGATCCGCGGCTTCGGCGCGCTGGAACGGCTGCGGACCGACACCCCGCAGAACCCGGACACCGGGCCGCTGACCTGGCGGTCGCTGGAGCACATCGTCGGCACCTACGCCCAGGGACGCGGCTGGGACCGCTCGCTGACCGCGAACGCGCTGGAGCACGTGCTCTACCAGGCGCAGGTGGGCGGCCTGTCGCCGCAGTCCGTGATCGCCGCCGCCCCCGCCGCGCCGCCGGTGGCACCGCTGACCGAGGTGGCCGCGCCCGGCGAGTTGTCGGAGTACATGCGTTCCCACGGCGCCCAGTACGACGGGCACATCGGCCTCGTCATCCACGAGCCGACGCCGGACCCCGTCCTGGAGGGGCTGCACCGGCAGATCATCCGCGCTCTCGGGGCCGACCCGGCCGGCGCCGAGGGCCAGGAGCTGCGGACCCAGCTCCGCGACGTGCTGAGCGCGGAGGAGGTCGAGCTGAACCGGCCGTACCTGCGCAGCCGGCAGGGACACCGGATCACCCTCCGGCACGGTAGCCGCGACCGGTCGGTGGACGTACGGCTCGCCTACGCCGATCCCCGGAAATCCCCGAAGTACGGCCGGATCGACGGCGAGCGTCCTCCGACGCTGCCCGACATACAGGTGGAGCTCCGGGCCGCGGGCGGGCAGTCGTCCTCGCACGCGGAGAGCTCGGGGAACCTGCGTACCGGCTCACTGCCCTGGAGCGCGATCTTCCCGGACTTCGGCGCCGGGGTGCTCCGCTGGGGGGACGGCACCGTCAGCCTGTCCGCGACGCACAACCAGCTGGCCCAGTCCATCACCGTCGGCGAGACGTTCCAGGTCACGAGCAAGCAGCAGGCCGAGGAACCCGCGCACCCGATGGACGTCGACGGACGGTGGCAGGTCCAGGTGGACTCCCCCCGCGAGCACCCGACCGGCAACTGGCAGCCCGAGCAGTCGCACGGCACCCTCACGATCTGGTTCCACGAGCACCTCGCCTTCGACGGCGCCGACGCCACCGACCTGCCCGAGCCCGGAGACGTCGACGACCTGCCGCTGTGGGGCGGCGACAGCGTCGCCGAACCGCGCCGGCTGCTGACCGAAGTCCTCCGGGACCAGAACTTCGGTTCCCTGCGCGGCCTCGACGAGAACTCGGAGACGGCGCTGGAGAACTTCCTGTCCCAGCGGATGCTGCAGGGCACCCCGCACCTGCAACGCTCCGGCGGGGTCTTCTCGCCGACGCTGCTGGACGAGGACGGCAACGCGATCGGCATGCTCGAACTCACCGCCGTGATCGAACCGGGACGGCCGATGCGCAAGAGCGCCGACGGCAAGTCCACGCTGGAGACGTGGTTCTCGCACACCTCCAGCGTGGACCGGTCGGCGAAGCTGACCAGCGGCCTGGGGATCGAGGCCTCGGGCGGACCGTCGTTCACCACCGACCACGCCGAGGGACATCCGAACGCCGCGTCGTCGTTCGGCGGCAACCTCATGGGCAAGGCCGGCGCCAACTGGCAGTTGAACGACCAGCTGAACAACGTCAGCAGCGCGACCCTCATGTACGGCCTCCGCACCAAGACCAGCCACCTGCTGACCTCGGGCCGGGTCACCTACACCGTGACGCTGCACCGGGCCGGCGGCGGCCAGGTCAGCAGTACCTTCGGGCCGTGGGAGGACGGCCTGAGGCTCCGCATCGCCCGGCGGGCCGCGATGGCGGGGCACCGTCCCGGCCCCGAAGAGGTGCGGGCGCTCCCCGAACACCTGGAGAATCTGGACAGCATCGGATACACCGAGACCCCCCTCAAGATCGACGGAGCGGACCCGCTGTTCACGAGGGCGGAGGCGTGGCTGCGCCAGGAGGGGTTCCTGCCGCCCGTCGGCCCCCGGCGCCGGTCGCTGCCGTTCCGGCTGGACGAACCGCTGGTCGTGGCCCAGCTGGAGAACCTGCGGCGGCTGCGGCAGATGCGTTCGACGTTCGGCCTCGCCGCGTCGGCGTCGGACGGAGTGGACGGCGGGGAGCCCGTCTGGTTCGACCGGCCGAACGCCGTCTCGGGCACCCGCCGGGTGCAGCTGCGGTTCACCGTCGCCCGGGACACCGCGCGGCCCTCGACCCACACGCGCCGGCTGCCCGACATCCTCCAGGTCGGCTTCAGCTCGTACGAGGCTGGCGGCGGGCGGCGGTACGGCACGGCGCTGAGCGGCTCCGCGGGTGGTGGCGGCGGCTTCAACGCCCCCCTCGCGGACGGCGCGTGGGGGCTGAACATGGGGCCGGACTACCTGGCCACCCGGCAGATCACGGACGCCGGGAACACCGGTGACTCGGTCGGCTTCGACCAGTTCACCATGACGACCCAGAACGGCAGCGAACTCTTCGAGGTGCCCGCCAGGCTCGGCCTGGACCTCTACGAGGGCCCCGGCGACGACCCTCGCATCCACTTCGCCGACGATCCGGCCACGGCGGGAGACGGCGCGACGGACGGGACGGCGCTGCTGGCCCCGGGCGCCACACCGCACACCCTGCCCGGCGACGTCACCCTGCTGGTGCCGCACTACCGCACGCGCGAGCCTGCCAGGGTCCCGGCCCCCGCCGTGCCCCGGCCCGGACACGTGATCCGGGAACCCGTCACCGACGGCGGGCCGACGGACGACCAGCGGCGCCTGAACCTGGTCGACGCCCACGGGAACCCGCTGCCGGGCCTGACCAGGCTGCCCGAAGGCGCGCTCGTGGACACCTTCCGCGGTACCGCGGCGCTGATGGAGGCACTGGGCCAGATCGTCGCGGGGACCTACCCGGGCCACCCGGAGCAGGGACCGATGGGCCGGGCGGTACGGCGCGCCTCCGTGACGCTGACCGGGCTGGCCACGGAGACCGCCAGGCGCGGTTCCGCGGTGAAGGAGTCGCTGCCCGACCCCCTGACCGGGGCGGTCAACCGGGTCGGCTCGGCCGTCAACTGGGCCGCGACACCGGTGACCTGGGCGGCGAAGACGTCCGCCGACGGAGTGGCGGCGACCTACAAGTGGACGTCGGTCGCCGTGGCGGGCGCCTCCCTCAACGACCAGGGCACCCTCGCGACCGAGGCCCGGCACGACGCGATCCGCCCCGCCCAGCTCATCTCCCGGGCCGCGCAGATCCTGGGCGGGACGTACGTGGTGGAGGGGCTGACGCTGCCGGGCATGGTGGCGGACCAGGTCATGATGCTGGAGGTCACCGGCTACCTGACCAACCCCCGCAACCTGGGTTCCGAGTCGCTCTACTCGGAGCAGGACGTCCTGTCCGGCGACACCGCGGGCCGGCAGCGCGGCGTCGGCGTCACCCACCAGGGCAACTTCCAGGTCACGGCGTTGCAGGCGGCTCCCACCCCTCCCGACCTGCTGACCCATCAGGCCAACCCCGGCGGCCGGTACTCCCAGTCCCGCCGCACCGACGACATCAGCACGGTCAACTCCGTGACCAAGGCCACCCACGCCACGGAGCACTCGGGCGGCAAGTTGTGGGTCGGCAGCGACCTGACCCTGCTGATGACCGTCAAGTGGGGTGTGCGCAACGTGGCCGGGAACACCGTCGGCCTGGGCGCCTACGCCCCGGTCACGGTCGCCGTCGACCTGCCCCGCGCTGTGACCTACCTGGCTCCCGCCCAGTCCCTGGCCCGCCTGGCCGCGTGGTTCCAGGGCATGCCGGGGGTCCCCGCCCTGACGCCGCCCCAGCCCGACGTACCCCTCCCCGGCAGGTTCGTCCGGACCCGTCAGCTCGGCAAGGCCAGCGTCCTGACGGTCACCCAGCTCGACGACACGACGAACCGCAGGGAGCGCCGGGACCGGATGCGCCAGGAGCTCACCACCCTGGTGGAGAACGAGGCCCCGGGCGCCACCCGGCCCGCGCACGCCTCGTACGCCTCCGGCGTGGCGACCGAGATCACCCGCACCACCGAGCCCGCGGCGCTGCGCGCCCTGCCCCGGCGCGGCCCCGGCGGCCACGTGCGCTTCCACTTCCTCCACGTCGCGTACGGCGGAGCGCGGCTGGTCGAGGTGACCCTGAGCGCCGAGCCGATGATGCAGACGCCCGCCCTGCGTGGTGTACGCGGCCGTCCGGCGGACGCCGGAACCGCCATGGAGCAGGTCGACACCCACATCCCGCAGGGGAGGGTGACGTCCTCGGGTGTCACCACGACCCGCCAGGGGACGGCCAACATCATCTCCCGCTACCCGCGCACCAGCGGCGGGCGCACGGACCGCGAAGGCCCTTCCATCGCGCTGGCCAGCACCCGCGCCCGTACGGCACGGTCCGAGGTGGCCACGGAGGACCGCTTCTGGACGCGTTCGGGAAGCACCGCCGACTTCGACATGGACTACCGCTACACCGCCTCGGTCCGCTCCGAGACGGTGTGGCAGTGGCCGCCCAACATCCCCGGCGCGATCTTCCAGAACGGGCTGCTGAACCTCTCCGGACTCGAAGGAGACGCGGCGCAGCAGGTGCGTACCTGGATCGGGCGTCTGCTGCGGGGCCGGCCGGTGAGCCGGATCTCCGTACCGGCCGCGTTGGCACTGCGGTTCGTGGGCTCCGAGTCCGCCCAGCCGAGGCCGCACGCGGGGCCGCGGCCCCCCGCGCTGCTCACGGCCGACCCGCTGCTGCTGTCACCGCGCGATGCCGCGGCCCGAAGCACCCTGCCCTTCCCGGGCGGCGCGCGCCTGGAGCCGACCGGCACGACGCCGGTGTACGACTCCAACGCGGCCCCGCAGCTCGCGCAGGCGCTCCGCGAGGTCGACCCGCGCATGACCACGTCCTGGGGCCTGTCGGCGAACGCCTCGCCGGAAGCCGTGGCCGTCCGGCTGGGCGAGATGATCCAGGCCGGCGAGATCAGCCTCGACCCGAGCCGCACGGCGGCGGGCCTGACCACCACGATGCCCGGGAGCTGGCCGGTCCAGCGGGCCGACGCGGCACCGTCCCTGCGGATCTCCCTGCACCGCCCCCGGCCGGTCACGGAGACGGGCGACATCGCCGTCGACAGGGTGCGCCGGCAGGTCCGCACCTCGGCGACGGCCTCCTCGGCCGCGAGCTCCTTCGTCCTGAACCAGCAGGGCACCTACAGCCTGACGGGCAGCAACTTGCAGCTGCTGGGGCTGACCTTCCCGCTGGCCGCACAGCAGCCGCACGCCACCTCCACGGGCGGCAACGTGTCCGCCACCTCGTTCTCCCGCCTGCGGATCGGCCAGACCAGCGCGCCCACGGACCGGCACGGCACACGCAGCTACGAGGCGCTGGTCGACACCGTCATCACGGTGGAGGGCCCCAGGGGCGTCCGGTACGTCACCGGGAGCTCCACCATCCGGCTGTGGGAACGCGACGTGCTCGGCTTCGGCGTCACCCCGCCGCGTCCGGGCCCCCGGATCTACGACCTGCCCGCGATGCTCGCCGACCAGGACGCGGACGATCTGCGGGAGTGGGCGCATCACCCGGTCACCGACCTGCCGAGCGTGCTGGCGGAGGGCATCGACGCGCGGGACGCGGCGGCGGAGCTGTGGCTCGCGCTCGGACCCGACCCGGACGGCACCCGGCTGGCCCGGGCCCTGTTGATCGGCTCCCGTACGGCGGCGCTGGCCGGGAAGCCCGTCGAACTGGTGGTGCGCACCGACGAGGGGCTGCGGTACTGGCCGTTCGACGCCGACGGCTCCCTCGCCGATTCGAGCGACGCCACCCGTGACTCCTGGCAGGGCGTCCACGACACCATCGGCACCTACCTCGACGCGGTGCGGGCCGAGGCGACGGCGCGTCACCGGGAGGAAGGGCTGGCACGGCGACAGCCCGGTGCGCTGCGGGCCCTGGGGGACGCCGGACGCGCCGTGGACACCGCCACCACCGCGCACCGGAACGCCGCACAGGTCCACACGGCCGCCCTGCGCACCGAGAGGACCGTACGGGCGGAGCTCACCGCGGTGCGGGGGCGGATCGCCGAGGCGCAGACGGAGATCGCGCGGCTGGACGCGGCCGCCCGGGACGCGCGGACCCGTTACGACGCCGCCGCGCAGGAGGAGCGGCAGCTGCACACGCGGTGGCAGCAGGCGCTGGCCGAGGTGGAACGTCTCGAACAGCTCGTCGCCGCCACCCCGGAGACCGACCCGGCCGCCACCGAACGGCAGAACGCCCTGGACGCGGCCGAGGAACGCGCCGACACCCTCCAGGAGCAGGGCCGGGCCGTCCACCGGCAGCGTCAGCTGGACCTCGACGCGGCGAACACCGCACGCGAGACGGCCGACGGGCTCCGGACCGGCCTCGACGGGACCCGCGCGCGGGAGACCACCCTCATCGGTGATCTCGGGCGGGCCGAGGAGGCCGTGACCCGCGCGGACCGTACCGTGCGGCAGGCGGACACCGACCTGAGGCGCGGGACCAGGGCCCGCGACGCGATCCAGGCCCAGGTCCACGAGATCGGGCGGGACCTCGGCGAAGTCCGGCGCGAACTGGGCACACAGGCGCATCGCCACAGTCAGGCGTGGGCGGGGCTGCCGGGCCTCACGCGCGCGCTGGAGACCGGCCGCCGTGCGGAGAGCATCGGTGAGGGGCCGTCGCAACGCAGCTCCATGTCCTCGGTCCCGGCCCGTGCGACGCGTTCAGGCCGGTTCGGCGGGCAGCCCCTGCCCGCACCACCGCCCGAGGACCAGGGCACGGCCGAGGCCCCGGTCACTCCCGTACCGGCCCCGGCGCCGCGCCCGGTGCTGCCGTCGGACGAACGGGCTCAGCTGGTCGCACGGCTGCCCGGCATGACCGAGCAGGACCGGACCGCCCGGCTGCTGGACCTGGCGTCACCGGACCGCGAGGCCCTGGCCTCCGACCGGACCCTGGCAGCGGAGCTGCGCCGGGCCCTGCCCGCCGACGCGTTCGCGCGTACCGCCGCGCTGCTGATGGTGGACGTCCCGGCCGGTGCGGACCTGCCCGTCTCGGCCGGCATCGAGGCGCGGGCCCAGGTGGCCCGGATGCTGCGTTCCCCCGCCGTGGCGGAGCGGATGCTGAACGAGGGCGCCCGGATGACCGTGGTCCCCAAGGACGCCGCCACGACCTCGCTGGACGCGTTCGGCCTCCTGCGGGGGAAGTCGGCACAGGACGCGCGCTCCTTCGCGACCATGCGCGGTGTCGAGACCGACGGACAGGTCGCGGTCGGCGAGGAGAACCTGCTGGGGGGCGCCACGAGCGTGCCGGGCGCGGGGCTGTACGCCGACGGCTACTCCGCCGCCACGCACGAGTTCGCGCACGCCGTCCACCGCCACGGGCTGACCGAAGACCAGCGGCGGCTCGTCACAGAGGCGTTCCACGACAAGGTGCTGGCGGGCGAGCTCGCGGCCTGGCCCGACGGACCGCTGTACGACCCCTCCGGCACGCACCGGAACTACTCCGCCCGTGACGAGTTCGAGTTCTTCGCCCAGCTCACCAACGCCTACCTCGGCACGAACACCGGCACCGACCCGTACACCGGCCTGCCCCGCAACAACGGGGCGAGGTGGGTCCGGCTCCACGAGCCGAAGCTGCTGCCGCTGCTGCGGGAGCTGTACGGCGCCGACCCGAAGGGCGCGCACCCCTTCGGCGCCAACCCCCGGGCGGAGGAGGACGTCTGGGCGGCCTTCCGCGCGATGTGGGACGAGACGGGGAACACGTACGAGCCGCAGCCCCACGCACCCCTCCCCGCGACGGCTCCCGCGACCCAGGGCCCCCGCGGTTCCGGCAGCCGTGGCCCTCTTCGGCCGCACAGCCGTGCGGAGTTGACGGCGATGGCACGCCGGGTGGCGGGCCGCGGACCGGCGGTGGGGCTGTCCGTCGAGCGGTGCCTGGTGCTGCTGCGGGCGCTGCGCGGCGAGCTGTTCCCGCGCGGTGTGCGTCCGGCACTGACGGTGGACGACGCGGTGGTCGGTGTGAAGCCGGCGCCCTCGTCGCTGGTGGTGGGCCCCGGGTGGCGTGGGGTGCGGTCGTGGCTGTCGGTCGTCGGGGCGGTCGCCGTCCAGGGGCCGGGTGCGGTGGCGTTCGTCCTGGCGCGGCGTCAGGGCGGGGCGCTCGGGCACGCCTGGGCGGCGTACCACCTGGGCGGCCGTGACGGCGTGGTGTGGGTGGACCTGTCGGCCGGTGACGGCCGACAGGTGTCGGCGCTTCCCCCCGCGGTCGCGGCGTCCGAGGCGCAGGTGGTGGTCGTGGACCCCGCCGGGCAGGCCGTGGAGCGTGCGCTGCCGGAGTTCGCACCGTCGTCGTCCACCCCGCACTCCGTGGTGGACGCGGCGACCGGGCGCCGTTACGGGGCACTCGGCCTGGAGGTCGAGAAGCGCCAGGTATTCGTGATCGACGGCATCGGGGACGTACCGGCCAAGCAGGTACTGGCCCGGGCGCCCGGCTTCAAGATCGTCACGGACCACGGCAGCGTCATGCGGACCGCCGACGGCCGCCTGCACCTCACCTACCCCGACCTGGCACCGGGCGAGCCGAAGCCCCAGCAGGCCAGCTATCTCATCGGCGAGATCGTCGTCGAGCCGATGGCGGTGCTCCCGGGTGAGCGGCGGCAGTCCCAGGAGGAGGCACTGGCACGGCTGGGGCGGGTGGAGCGAGCGCTGGACGGCAGGGACGAGCCGGGCAGCGCCCCGCAGATCGGCCTCGCCGACCTTCTCCCCGCCCAGGACGGCTGGACGACCACCGAGCTGGGCGACAAGGCCCTGGTCGGCCAGACCCCGGTCCGGACGAACCTCGCCTACGTGCAGCCCACCACGGGATTCCCCGCCCTGGGGCTGAGCGTGCTCCAGGACCGGGCGGTGGACCGGCTGCCGAGGGGCGCCGTCGGGGCCGTGGAGGCGTCGGGCAGGGAATTCGGGATGAAGGCCACCGGGCACTTCGTCCGCGTCTTCACCGGCCGGACCGATGTGCCCGACGTGGTCGTCCCCTTCCTCGCGCCGATCCCGGACATCGACGACATCTGGGGGTACGTGAGGTTCGCCTACGCCCACACCGTCGCCAGGCCGACCGGCGTCATCCTCAACCAGGGCCCGACCGCGTTCATGGTCAAGAACGGCCTCGCGGTGGCGTCGCGCCCCGCGCTGGACCGCGTCCTGCGGGCCCTGCGGCCCCGCAGCCGGAAGTTCCTCGACCAGCAGCACGACGACATCAGCGCCAACCTCGCTGCCACGCTCGGCAGGCTGCTGGAGATGTACCGAAGGACCATCACGCCGGACAAGCCGTTCTTCCCGGGCTACTTCGACGCCACCATCGGCGAGGTGCCGTCGGCCCGCGAGCACACGACCTCCGTGCTGACTGGGCGCACCTCCCGGGGCAAGGTCGTCACCCAGAAGCAGATGGTCGACATGGACGACGACCAGTTCCCGACCCTGGACACCGACGACGGCCGGCTGGAGATCCCGCTGGTCCTCACGGAGCTGCGGCACTTCGCGTACGACGGTGCGCAGCTGATGACGCCCGAGGACATCCGGCGGGCCGTGGCCGAGCTGTCCGAGCTCAGCCGCGAGGCCTACCGGCGGGCACTCACCCACCGGGCGCCGCTGCCCGAGGACGTCCTCGCCGAGTCCATCAACCGGATCCTGGACAACGAGGTGATCCGGGGACTCGCGCACTTCGTGCAGATGGTGTTGATGGCGGGTCTGCCGCAGCCCAGCGGCAGTTCCCGGCGACTGGTCTCGGTGGGGGAGAGCCAGACGATCTCCCGTGCGCTGGGCGAGTACGCCCTGGGCACCCCGCTGCCGGTCGGCCACCCCGTACACCAGGCGCTGCGCAAGGCCGTCGACGAGGCGTCCGACGCCATCGACACGCTCCCCCCGCCGCACCGGCCGAAGCTCCGCGCGATGGTCGACGCCGCGCGGGGCGCTCTGGAGATCCTGGCCGACCCCGAGCGGACGCCGCCGCCGATGGTGTGGGTGTCGGAGCTGGTCGCGGTGGACGGCTCCCGGATCCTCCTGGACCGGGTGCTGGCGATCAGGCACCGCGATGCGTACGGCCGGCCGCTGGGGACGTCCTCCCGCCCGGTCGAGGACTGGCAGGACGCCCACCGCCAGACGTACGGACTGCTGTCCGACGTGGTCGGGTACAGCTTCGTGCGTCCGGGCCCGGTGCCGCTGGAAAGCCCGGTCCGGACGCTGCCGTTCGCCGACGCGTACATGGTCGGGCTCCGCGGCGGACCGGGAGCCGCCGCGCTGGCACTGTCGGACGGCACCGACGCGCTGGTCGACTACGAGCGGATCGTGGACTTCCTCTTCGCGTTCGACGGAGACCTGACCGCACTGGCCCCCGAACGCCCCGTCGTGGTCACGGGAGCCGACCTGGCCGGCCCCCCG
>NZ_JAERUC010000101.1 GCF_016745505.1 Streptomyces silvae
GAGGGCCCGGACCGCATATGCGGTCCGGGCCCTCCCATGTCGTGTCGTCGGTCAGCCGGCGCGCTTGGCGCCACCGAACGCGGCGATCGGGCCCAGGGCGAGGAAGAGGTACGTCATGAAGTCGGCCTCGTGCTTCCAGACGTTCAGGAGATCACCGAAGTGGTCGAAGAAGACCTCGGAGAAACCGACACCCAGGCCGTCCGCCAGGATCATCGACATGCCGACGAGCTGGCCCAGGAAGACCGCGCCCAGGGAGAAGACGGCGCTGACGACGGCGACGAGCGGGTTGGCTCCGCCGACCTTGCTCGCCGCGAAGCCCACCAGGAAGCCGACACCGACGGCCGCGTAACCGACCTCGCGCTCGATCGAGCCGGCTATCACGCCGTAGAGGATCGCGGCGACGATCGCGGTGCCGAGGGCGGTCAGCACGCCGAGGCCGATGTTGTTGCGGGCCGGTGCCGCCGGAGCGAACGGCATGCCGCCGCCGAACTGGCCCGGCTGCTGGCCGGCGAAGGGGTTGCCCGTCGGTGCGCCCGCCGGCTGGCCCGGGTACGGGGTGCCGGGCTGCTGCTGCCCCGCGTACGGGTTTCCGTCGGTCGGCTGGCCGCCGTAGGGCTGCTGGGGCGGGTTCGGCGGCTGCACGGGCTGGCTCATGGTGGATCTTCCCCCTGGGACGTATACGCACTGCTGTGCGACGAGTGACGCCGCAGGCTAGCAGGCCGGACCGACAGGGGACACTGCGAATCCCTTGCGGGACTTGGGTCCTAGAGCCGGTGGGCGGCGCCCGCCGGGGTGGCTCCCCTTGTGTCCAGGAGAAGTTGGGCCTTCACGGCGAGGCCCTGGAGGTCGTACGTGCGGTGGTGCTGGAGCAGCACCGTCAGATCGGCTCCGGCGGCGGCCTCGTAGAGCGAGTCGGCGCGGGGGACGGGCAGGTCGCGTACCCGCCAGTCGAGGACGTGCGGGTCGTGGTAGCCGATCTGGGCGCCCATGTCCATGAGCCGGGTCGCGATCTCGCGGGCGGGTGAGGCCTCCTGGTCGGCGAGGTCCGGCTTGTACGTGATGCCGAGCAGCAGGACGCGGGCCCCCCGGACGGACTTGCCGTGCTCGTTCAGCAGGGTCGCGCAGCGCTGGATCACATAGCTCGGCATCCGGTCGTTGATCTCCTTGGCCAGCGAGACCATGCGCAAGGGGTGGCCGGGCGTACGGCTGTTGTACGGGAAGTAGCCGGGGTCCACCGGGACGCCGTGGCCGCCGACGCCGGGGCCGGGGCGGAACGGCTCGAAGCCGAACGGCTTGGTCTCGGCGCACCTGATGACGTCCCAGAGGTCGACGCCGAGGTCGTGGCAGAGCACCGCCATCTCGTTGACGAGGGCGATGTTGACGTGCCGGAAGTTGGTTTCGAGGACCTTCGTCATCTCCGCCTCGCGCGGTCCGCGGGCCCGTACGACCTTGTCGGTGAGGCGCCCGTAGAAGGCGGCGGCCGACTCGGTGCACGCGGGGGTGAGGCCGCCGATGACCTTCGGGGTGTTGCCGTACACATGGGTGCGGTTGCCGGGGTCGAGGCGGCCGGGGGAGTGGGCCAGGTGGAAGTCCCGGCCGGCGCGCAGTCCCGAGCCCTCCTCCAGCAGGGCGCGGACGAGGTTCTCGGTGGTGCCGGGCGGCACGGCCGACTCCACCAGGACCGTGGTGTGCGGACGGAGCCGGGCGGCCAGTGCCCGGGCCGCGTCGGTCACGGCGCGCAGGTCGAGCGTGCGGTCGGGCCCGAGGGGCGTGGGGGCGCAGATCGCGGCGGTGCGCACCCGGCCCAGCTCGGCCGGGTCCGCCGTGGGCCGGAAGCCGCCCGCGAGCATCCGGCGGATGTCGGAGGCGCTGAGGGATCCCTCGACCGGAGTACGGCCCGCCGAGAGTTCGGCGAAGGGGCGTGGGTCGGTGTCGAAGCCGACGGTGTGGATACCCACGCCGACAGCTGCTTGGGCGAGGGGCAGGCCGAGGTGACCGAGTCCGATGACGGCGAGGTCTGCGGGCATGTGGGCCGTCCTTTCCCTAAGACCAAGAGACGGAAAGTGCAACTGCTGGGGACAGCGCTATGTCAGACTAGGCGTAAATATGACCTATATGTCGCATTCTGTGACTCGTGTGGGGCGGGTGTTGTCCACAGGCGGTGGCTGAAGTCGTGGAGCGCGGACAGAATCGAGGGGTGGGCACGGGGCGCCCGGCCCTCCGGCCGGTCACCGCTCCCGTGCCGTACCCGATGCACCGGGATCACCGGGAGGCAGCAGTGAGGACAGCGACACTGGGACCCGCGGAGCGCGCCGAGGCGCTGGCCGCGATGGCCGAGCGCGAACTGGACGTGCTGGTCGTGGGAGCGGGCGTGGTCGGCGCCGGGACCGCGCTGGACGCCGTCACCAGAGGGCTCTCGACCGGGCTGGTCGAGGCGCGCGACTGGGCGTGCGGCACGTCGAGCAGGTCGAGCAAGCTGATCCACGGCGGGCTGCGCTATCTGGAGATGCTGGACTTCGCGCTCGTACGGGAGGCGCTGAAGGAGCGCGGGCTGCTGCTGGAGCGGCTGGCGCCCCATCTGGTGAAGCCGGTCCCCTTCCTCTATCCCTTGCAGCACAAGGGCTGGGAGCGGCTGTACGCCGGCTCGGGCGTCGCGCTGTACGACGCGATGTCGGTGTCCTCCGGGCACGGGCGGGGGCTGCCCGTGCACCGGCACCTCTCCCGGCGCCACGCCCTGCGGATCGCCCCCGCCCTGAAGAAGGACGCCCTGGTCGGCGCCCTCCAGTACTACGACGCCCAGATGGACGACGCGCGCTATGTGGCGACCCTGGTGCGCACGGCCGCGGGATACGGCGCGCACGTGGCCAACCGCGCGCGGGTGACCGGCTTCCTCCGTGAGGGCGAGCGGGTCGTCGGCGTGAGCGTGCGGGACACCGAGGGCGGCGCGGAGTACGAGATCAGGGCCAAGCAGGTCGTCAACGCCACCGGGGTGTGGACGGACGACACCCAGGCCCTGATCGGCGAGCGCGGACAGTTCCACGTCCGGGCCTCGAAGGGCATCCACCTCGTGGTGCCCAAGGACCGCATCCACTCCTCGACCGGGCTCATCCTGCGGACCGAGAAGTCGGTGCTCTTCGTGATCCCGTGGGGACGCCACTGGATCATCGGCACCACCGACACCGACTGGGACCTGGACAAGGCCCACCCGGCCGCCTCCAGCGCCGACATCGACTATCTGCTCGAACACGTGAACTCCGTGCTGAACACCCCGCTGGGCAGGGACGACGTCGAGGGCGTCTACGCCGGGCTCCGCCCCCTGCTGGCCGGCGAGTCCGACGCCACGAGCAAGCTCTCCCGCGAGCACACGGTCGCCCACCCCGCCCCCGGGCTCGTCGTCGTGGCCGGCGGGAAGTACACGACGTACCGGGTGATGGCGAAGGACGCCGTCGACGAGGCCGTGCACGGGCTGGACCAGCGCGTCGCGGAATGCGTCACCGAGGACATCCCGCTGCTGGGCGCCGAGGGGTACCCCGCCCTGTGGAACGCCCGGGCCAGGATGGCCGCCCGCACCGGGCTGCACGTCGTCCGGGTGGAGCACCTGCTCAACCGCTACGGCTCGATGACCGAGGAGCTCCTGGAGCTCGTGAAGGCCGACTCCTCGCTGGGCGAGCCCCTGGCCGGCGCCGAGGACTACCTCCGTGCCGAGATCGTCTACGCCGCCTCGCACGAGGGCGCCCGGCATCTCGACGACGTCCTGACCCGGCGCACCCGGATCTCCATCGAGACCTTCGACCGGGGCACCCGCTGCGCCCGGGAGTGCGCCGACCTGATGGCGCCGGTGCTCGGCTGGGACACGAGCCAGGTCGAGCGGGAGGTGGAGCACTACCGCAAGCGGGTGGAGGCGGAGCGCGAGTCCCAGCGGCAGCCCGACGACCTGACGGCGGACGCGGCACGGCTGGGGGCGCCGGACATCCTGCCGCTCTGAGGGCCTTTACAGGGAGCCTTCCTGAGGCTCCTTCAGCGGCCCGTGCCCGACGGCCGGCGGACCCGGCGGCTCCCGTGAGCGCCGGGTCCGCGGTGTGCCGGAAGGCGATCGCCGGGGCGCGGCCCTCGACGGCGGGCCGGGGCAGGGGGACCATGCGGGCGTGAGGTGTGGTTCGCTTGGCGGGCTCGCGGTTCGCAGGCGAGCGGAGTCAGCACCGACGGGGCGACGGGCAGCGCCCCGGGTACCGGCACGGCAGGGGGGTTCCCCGGTCCGGCCGCATCGGGGACGACCCCGGACCCGGCACCATGACCGGTCCCGGGGTGAGGGACAATGAACGCTCTGCCAGGGCGGGTTGATCGCAGAGGGGACGCATGTCGGAGGCGGAGCAGGCGCGGGAGCCCCAACGGGACAAGGACGGACGTCTCCTCGCGGGGCGGTACCGGCTCGGGGAGGTGCTCGGCCGGGGCGGCATGGGCACGGTCTGGCGTGCTGCCGACGAGACGTTGGGGCGTACGGTCGCGGTCAAGGAACTGCGTTTCCCGTCGTCCATCGACGAGGACGAGAAGCGGCGTCTCATCACGCGAACCCTGCGTGAGGCGAAGGCGATCGCGAGGATCCGCAACACCAGCGCGGTGACGGTCTACGACGTGGTCGACGAGGACGACCGGCCGTGGATCGTCATGGAGCTGATCGAGGGCAAGTCCCTCGCCGAGGTGATCCGTGAGGACGGGACGCTGACGCCGAGGCGCGCGGCGGAGGTCGGTCTGGCCATCCTCGACGTGCTGCGCTCGGCGCACCGCGAGGGCATCCTGCACCGTGACGTGAAGCCGTCCAACGTGCTGATCTCGGAGGACGGCCGGGTCGTCCTGACCGACTTCGGGATCGCCCAGGTCGAGGGCGACCCCTCCGTCACCTCGACGGGCATGCTCGTCGGCGCCCCCTCCTACATCTCGCCCGAGCGGGCCCGCGGCCACAAGCCGGGGCCGCCCGCCGACCTGTGGTCGCTGGGCGGGCTGCTGTACGCGAGCGTCGAGGGCCGCCCGCCGTACGACAAGGGCTCGGCGATCGCCACGCTGACGGCCGTGATGACGGAACCCGTCGAACCGCCGGCGCACGCGGGCATGCTGGAGGAGGTCATCTACGGCCTGCTCGCCAGGGACCCCGACGAGCGGCTCGACGACGCCGGGGCGCGGGTCCTGCTCAACGCGGTGATCAACGCTCCGGACGAGCCCGCCGTGCCACCGGCCGACTCCACCCAGGTCATGGCGCTGCCCACGATCGGCGACACCAGGAGCGACAAGGCCGGCAAGGGCGGCAAGAAGGCCGCGGCCGCGGCGGCAGCGGCCGGTGCCCTGTCCGCACCCGCCGGTGAGGGCGGTTCCGCCTCAGGGGCCGCCGCGGCCACCGGGAGACCGGACACCGGCGGCCCGGCCCCCGCGGGCCAGGCCTCCGGCTCCGCTTCCTCCTCCGCGACCACTCCGGTCGCCGCGTCCGGGCTCGCCGAGGGTACGAAGGACCGGCTGCGCGGTGCCCTGCGCTCGGTGCGCAACGCGAAGTCCCCGTCGGCCGCCGCCGCGGCCCCGGCGGCCATGGCGTCGGCCGCGGGCCCCGCGCGCCCCGCCGTGCCCCGTGCCTCGATCACCGATGTCGTGCCGCGCCGCACGCTGGCGGTCATCGCCGGTGTCGTCGTGCTCGCGGTCCTCGGTACGGTCCTGGCGCTCACCCTCGGCGGCGACGACACCGGCGACGAGAGCGGCGGGTCCAAGGGCGACTCGGCGTCGGCCGGTGCGACGGCCGGCGGTGGCGCCGAGCCCGCCACCGGCGGAGGCGCAGGCAAGGACGACGACAGCGCGAAGGACGGCGGCAAGGACGGCCAGGGCGAGGGCGAGGGAGAGGCGACCGGAGAGGCGTCGCCCTCGGCGGAGACCGGCGAACCGACCCCCGACCCGGACGCGCTGCCCGCCGGATTCAAGACGGTCACCAACAAGCAGTTCCACTTCTCCATGGCGATGCCCGGGAACTTCAAGTTCGACAAGATAGCGGGACAGAACTCCGGCGCGATCTACAACGCCGACGGAGGCTTCCCCCGCGTCCAGATCGACTACAACGCCTCCCCGAAGGACGACGCGGCAGCCGCCTGGGCCGGGGCGGTCGCGGCCACCAGGAGCCTCAGCGACGGCTACAAGCACATCGGGATAAAGAAGGTCGAGTTCAACGGCTACCCGACCGTCGCCGACTGGGAGTTCACCCGTAACCAGCAGGGCATGCGGGTCCGGGTCCTCAACCGCGGCTTCAAGGTCGACGCCACCCACGGCTACTCGATCATGATCAGCTGCAAGGCGGACGCGTGGGACGAGGACGAGTGCCGGACGCTGCGCGAAACGGCGTACGCCACCTTCGAGCCGACCGACTGACCTGCCCCGGCGGCCGGGCCGCCCGTCCGGGCGGCCCGCGGGGAGGCCGGCCGGACGGACGGGTTGGCGGACACGGCCGCACGGCCGGGACTTGCCACGTATTGTGAGAGGCCGAGGACCGTACGCAGCCGGAACGGTGGGTCAATTGCACAGCAAGTGACCGCAATTGACGGATTGATGCGGTCTCGGTGACCGGGGGACAGCGCGCTCTGGGGAGGCGTCGTGGACGACTATGCGGGTCGGGTGCTTGCCGACCGCTACCGCCTTCCGCTGCCCCCGTCCGACGCCTTCGAGCTGGTCGAGACGCGGGCCTTCGACACGTACAGCGGCCAGGAAGTGCTGGTGCGGCAGGTGCCGTTGCCGGAGGTCGTGGACGCGGAGGTGCTCGACGCCGACGGTCTGCCCTCGGCCAGGCGCGCCACCGGGCGTGCGGTGCGGCGGCCCACGGACCCCGCGGTCCGGCGGGCCATCGAGGCCGCGCAGGCGGCGGCCCAGGTGCCCGACCATCCGCGCCTGGACCAGGTCTTCGACGTGTTCGCCGAGGCGGGATCGCTCTGGATAGTGAGCGAACTGGTCGCCGCCAGGCCGCTCGCCGCGCTCCTCGCGGAACGGCCCCTCAACCCCTACCGGGCCGCCGAGATCGGCTCCGACGTCCTGACGGCCCTGCGGGTGCTGCACGCGCACGGCTGGACGCACCGCAACATCACGGTCCGTACGGTGCTGGTCTGCGACGACGGCCGCGTCGTGCTGACGGGACTCGCCGCGGGCGCGGCAGAGGAGGCGCTGTGCGGATACGTTCCGGCGCCGCACCCGGACCCGGACGAGGAGGACGTCTACGGGCCCCCGGCGGTCGAATCGGGCCCCACCGGCCCGTACGAGCCCCCGGCCGGGGAGGAGGACCCGTACGGCGAGCAGGATCCGTACGCGGTCCAGGGCGGCGAGCGGGACGCGTACGCACTGCCGGCCGCCGAGCAGGATCCGTACGACGGGCAGAGCCCCCACGCCGAGCAGGGCCCGTACGCCGTTCCGCCCGCCGGGCGTGATCCGTACGGGGCCCCGGCCGTCGAGCCCGGCTCCTACGAAGCCCCGGACCGTGAGGCCGGTCCGTATGACGCCTCGGCGCCGTTCCGGCCGGACGCGGACGCGGACGCGGACGCGGGCGACGACGCGCACGCCGCCCTGCCCGGCACGGACCAGCCGTCCGCCCCGGAAGCACTGCCCGGTCCCCGCGCGTCCACCGACGGGGTGCCGGCCCCCGGTCCCCGGGCCGAGATCGAGGTGGCGCCTTCCCCCTCCCTGCCCGTGGTGCCGCCCGGCGCCGGCAGCGCGGCGCAGCTGCGTGCCGCCCGGGCCGGAGCCATCGCCGCCTACCGCGCGGGGGCCCGCGCCGCGGCCCGCGCCGGCGAGGAGCGCAAGCGCGCGGAGCACGACCGCGACGACACCCCCGAGGCGGAGCGGCGCGAGGACCCCGCCGCGCCTCCCACCGCCTCTCCCGCCCCCGGACGGCCGGAGCTGCCCGGTGGCTGGGGCAGGGCGGCCGACGACACCTATCCGCCGTACGCCTACGCGTACGACGACGAGGACGACGACGGCGAGGACGACGACGAGGGGCCCGGCCCCACGCCCCCCGGCCGGCGCGTCCACCTCGCCGGCACCTGGGACGACGGACCGGGCGCCGGCCGCCCCGTACCCGCGGGCGGCTCCGGAGGGACGGGCGGCTCCGGTGAGGACGCGCTGCGCGCCGACTCCCGGCGCCTGGGAAGCGGCCCCGTGGAACGGCGGGACCGGCTGCCCCAGCCCGTCGCGGCCCGTACACCCGCCGGAGGATGGGACGAGGTCGTCGCAGGCCGGGGCGACACCCCCGCCTACCGCGGCCCGGCCACCCCGCTCGCTGCCGAACGCGCCCGGCAGGCCCGTATCGCCGTGGTCGGCGCCGTCACCGAGCGATGGGCGCCCGAGCAGGCCGGTCCGGTCCACGACAACTGGCAGCTCGCCCCGCCCATCGGCCCCTCCACCGACCTGTGGGCGCTCGGCGCGCTGCTCTACCGCGCCGTGCAGGGCCACGCGCCGTACCCGGAGGAGAACGCCGCCGAGCTCGTCCAGATGGTCTGCGGCGAGCCGCCCGCCTTCGCGGAGGAGTGCGGCCCGCTGCGCCCCGTCGTCGAGTCGCTGCTGCGCCAGGACCCCACGGAGCGCCCCGACTTCGAGGAGCTGCGCGGCTGGCTGCGCTCCCTCGTGCGCTCGGCCCCGGAGCCCGAGGCCGGTGCCGACGTCGTCACCCTGCCGCCCGCCGACGCCGCCCGCCTCCCGGTCGTACGCCGCCGGGGCGAGCTGGTGCGCCGCCGCCGGGGCCGCGGAGGCGCCGGCCGGCACCGCCAGGGCAAGCCGCAGCGCCGCGAGCAGCAGCAGGCGTACGAGCGGCCGCAGGCGTACGAGAAGCCGGCGCGCGCGCCCCGCGAACCCAAGGGGCCCAAGGTCCTGCGCCAGCCGCAGCCCGGTGGCCGCGCGCCGCGCAGGCTGGGACGGCTGCTGCTGGTCCTGATCCTGCTGCTGATGGCCGCCGCCGTCGCCTACGCCATGCTGTTCATGCCCGAGTCGGGGACGGGCACGGGGGCGGCGCCCTCAGGCTCCGCACCGGCCACCACGGGCCCCGGCAACAGCCCGTCCGGCGGTCCTTCGGCCTCGGCTTCGTCCGGTTCCTCGGAGTCGTCGGGCTCCTCGGGCTCGTCCGGTTCGGAGAAGCCCCAGACCAGCGGGTCCGCCGTGGCCCTCGCCTCTGGGTACGAGCTGCGCAAGGACGCCGAGGGCTTCGAGATCGGCGTACCGAAGAACTGGCAGCGCAGCCCCGCCGGTTCCGACCGTCAGGTCCGTTACGGCAGCGACGGGTTCACCGTGCTCGTCGTGCCCGGCCGGGACACCGTGAAGGCCAACGGGAGCGACCCGCTGGACTACCAGCGGACCGCGGAACCGGAGCTGAAGCCGTTCCGGGAGTCCAGCTGGGCCACCTCGACCGGGCTGCGCCGGGTCGACGTGGGCCGACAGGCCATGGCGGAGGGGCAGTTCACCTGGCAGGAGAGCAACGGCCGCCAGGTGTACGTCCGTAACCTCGTGATGATCGTGGACGGCAGATACCACATCGTCCAGGTCATCGGCCCGGAGAACGACCGGGACAAGGTCTCCGAGATCTACCAGCAGGCCATCTCCTCGTACCGCGCGGGCTCCTGACTGCGCAACAGCGGGAGGCGACAAGCATCACAGTGCGGTCTCGTGAGCGATGCGAGGTTACGTGGCGCCGCCTCCCCTCCGTACCCTGTCGTACCGAGGAACGGGGCGAGGACACACGTGGAACACGCGCAGGGCACGAACGCGGGGATCGTACTGGCGGGGCGGTACCGACTGGGTGACGTCCTGGGCAGAGGCGGCATGGGCAAGGTGTGGCGCGCCCAGGACGAGGTGCTCAACCGGACCGTGGCCGTCAAGGAGTTGACCGCCGGACTCTACGTCGCCGAGGCCGACCGCGCCGTGCTGCACGCCCGCACGCAGAAGGAGGCGCGCGCGGCGGCCCGGATCACGCACCCGGCGGTCGTCACCGTCCACGACGTCATCGAGTACGACCACCGCCCCTGGATCGTCATGCAGTACGTCGACGGGCCCTCGCTCGCCGACGCGACAAAGGAGTCCGGCGAGGTCGAGCCGCGCGAGGCGGCCAGGATCGGCCTCCATGTGCTGGGCGCCCTGCGGGCCGCCCACGGCGCGGGTGTCCTGCACCGGGACGTGAAGCCGGCCAACGTCCTGCTCGCCCGGGACGGCCAGGTCCTGCTCACCGACTTCGGCATCGCCGCGATCGAGGGCGACTCCACCATCACCAGGACCGGTGAACTGGTCGGCTCCATCGACTACCTGGCACCCGAGCGGGTGCGCGGCGGCGACCCGGGCCCCGCCTCCGACCTCTGGTCGCTGGGCGCCACGCTCTACACGGCCGTCGAGGGAAGCTCGCCCTTCCGCCGTACGTCCCCCATCTCCACCATGCAGGCCGTCGTCACGGAGGAACCGCCCCCGCCGGTGCACGGCGGCCCGCTGGCACCCGTGATCACCGCGCTGCTGCGCAAGGACCCCGCGGACCGGCCGACGGCCGAGGAGACGGAGCGCATGCTGCTGGACGCGATGGAGGGGCGTAAACCCCGTGCCGCGCAGGCGCACGTGCCGACGCAGCGGGTCTCCGAGGACGATCTGCGCGCCTTCTCCACCCCGGACGGTTCCACCGCCCAGCTCGCCCAGCCCCTGCCGCAGGCCCCGGTAGCCCCGTACACCACCGCGCAGACCACCCGGAGCGGCGGCCGGGGCCGGTGGCGCACCGTGGTGCTCGTCGTGGCACTGGCCGCCCTGATCGGCGGGGCGGCGGGCCTGATCGCGATGAAGACGGCCGGGGACGACCGGAGCACCGGACGCGGGGTGGAACAGTCCGCCGGCCCGGCGCCCGCCCCCTCCGCCGACGACGGAGCGGACAAGGCCGAGGACAAGGCCAAGGAGAAGGCCGCGGGGGAGGACGAGCCGGCCGACCAGGCCGCGAAGGACGTCCCCGACGGCTGGAAGCGGGTCGTGGACCCCGAGGGCTTCAGCATCGTCGTGCCCGAGGGCTGGGAGCGGCAGGACAACGACGGCCAGATCGACTACACCCCGGACGGCGGCGCGCACCGCATCCGGATCAGCCTCGATCCGCAGCCCGACTTCACCAACTCGTACGCGCACATGCAGAGCATCGAGAAGGACCTGGCCAGGCGCCTGCCGGAGTACCAGCAGCTGGCGATGGAGGAGAACGTCTTCCGCGACCGGCCCGGCTCCCTCTGGGAGTTCACCTGGGTCGAGTCCAAGGACTTCCCCGGACCGCGCCACGGCATCGACCAGATGTACTTCGCCGAGGCGGGCGGGCCCGAGTACGCGTTCTACATGACCGGTCCCGAGGAGGACTGGGCCGAGACCCGGGAGCTCTTCGCCACGATGCTGCGCGGCTGGGAACCTCCGGCGCAGGCCGGCTGAGCGGCCGTACCCGTCGCGGCCGCCCCCGCGCGCGCCACGCCGAGGCGGGCGGGCGGCCGAAGATTCACGATTCCTGACGCCCGATCCCGCGAAGGACGCCGGATCGCCCCTGATCAGCGGTTATGCCGCCAGTGATCACTGGCTGTATGGCCGGGTGTGGCACGCGTCCCTGGCGGGCTCTGTGAAAACCTGTTACCCACGGGTACCCAAAGTGGTCGGGCCGACATACTCTCGCCCTCATGACGGACTCGCAGGCCTCCACGACCACCCCCGCCGCCTCCGGCGCCCGCGTCGGCACCAACCCGGTGGCCGCCGCCCCGGCCGGGGCGCGCACCGCAGCCGATGTCGTCACCCCCGAGGTGATCGCCCAGCTGACCCGTGACGTCATCGGGTCCGGCCGCACGGCCAACCACAGCCCCTTCACCGGGGAGAAGCTGGCCGACCTGCCCGAGTCCACCCCCGAGGACGTCGCCACCGCCTTCGACCGCGCCCGCGCCGCCCAGCCCGCCTGGGCCGCGACACCGGTCCGGGCCAGGGCCGCCGTCCTGCTCCGCTTCCACGACCTGGTCCTCCAGCGCCAGTCCGAGGTCCTCGACCTCATCCAGCTGGAGACCGGCAAGGCCCGGCTGCACGCCCACGAGGAGGTGCAGGCCGTTGCTGTCGCCGCCCGCCACTACGGGCGCAAGGCCGGCGCGTACCTCAAGCCGAGGCGCCACACCGGGGTCGTCCCCACCCTCACCAAGGTCACCGAGCTGCGCCAGCCGCGCGGCGTCATCGGCCAGATCGCCCCCTGGAACTACCCGCTCGAACTCTCCGTCGGCGACGCGCTGCCCGCCTTCGTCTCCGGCAACGCCGTCGTGATGAAGCCCGACACGGAGACCGCGCTGACCGCCCTGTGGGCCCGCGACCTCCTCATCGAGGCCGGACTGCCCGCCGAGGTGTTCCAGGTCGTCCTGGGTGAGGGCCCCGTCGTCGGCCCCGAGGTCGTCAGCCGTGCCGACTACGTCTCCTTCACCGGCTCCACCCGCACCGGCCGCGAGGTCGCCCAGGGAGCCGCCGCCCGGCTCGTCGGCGTCTCCCTCGAACTCGGCGGCAAGAACGCCATGCTGGTCCTGGAGGACGCCGACGTGGAGAAGGCCGCCGCCGGCGCCGTCCGCGCCTGCTTCTCCTCCGCGGGTCAGCTCTGCATCTCCATCGAGCGGCTGTACGTCCACGCGTCCGTCGCCGACGCGTTCGTGGAGCGCTTCGCCGCCCGTACGAAGGCGATGCGGCTCGGCAACTCCCTCGCGTACGGCGCCGACATGGGCTCCCTCGTCGGCGAGCGGCAGCTGGAGACCGTCAGCCGGCACGTCGCCGAAGCCGTCGAGAAGGGTGCCACGCTCGTCGCGGGCGGCGTCGCCCGGCCCGACATCGGCCCGCTGTTCTACGAGCCGACGATCCTCGACGGCGTCGAGGCGCCCATGGCCGTCTGCGGCGAGGAGACCTTCGGCCCGGTCGTCTCCGTCTACCGCTTCGGCGACGACGACGAGGCCGTGGCCCTCGCCAACGCCACCCCGTACGGCCTCAACTCCAGTGTCTGGACGAAGAACGCCGCACGCGGTCACCGCGTCGCCGCCCGGCTGCGGACCGGCACGGTCAACATCAACGAGGGGTACGCACCCGCGTACGGCAGCGTCCAGTCACCCATGGGCGGCATGAAGGACTCCGGCCTCGGCCGGCGGCACGGCTCCGAGGGCATCCTGAAGTACACCGAGGCCCAGACCGTCGCCCAGCAGCGGCTGATGCCCCTGGCCCCGGCCTTCGGGATGGACGACGAGAAGTACGCCGCCTTCATGAGCCGCAGCCTCAAGGCGATGAAGGCCTTCCGGCTGCGCTGACCCCGCCCCCGCCACCCCTATCTGCCCTTTTCGTACCGAGGAGAGCCATGTCCCAGGACAGCCCTGCCCAGAATCAGGCCGCACCGGCCGTCGCGGCGGCGGACGACGACGCGTACGACTACGACGTCCTCGTCGTCGGCTCGGGCTTCGGCGGCGCGGTCTCGGCCCTGCGGCTCAGCGAGAAGGGCTACCGGGTCGGCGTCCTGGAGGCCGGCCGGCGCTTCACGCGCACGACGCTGCCCAAGAGCTCCTGGGACATCAAGAACTACCTGTGGGCCCCCGCGCTCGGCCTGTTCGGCATCCAGCGGGTGCATCTGCTGGGCAAGGTGATGGTGCTGGCCGGCGCGGGTGTCGGCGGCGGCTCCCTCAACTACGCCAACACCCTGTACGTGCCGCCCGCGCCGTTCTTCGAGGACCGTCAGTGGGCGGACATCACCGACTGGAAGGCCGAGCTGGCGCCGTACTACGACCAGGCGAAGCGGATGCTCGGGGTGCGGCTCAACCCGACCGTGACCCCGGCGGACGTCCACCTCAAGGCCGTGGCCGAGACCATGGGCGTCGGCGACACCTTCCACCTCGCGCCGGTCGGCGTCTTCTTCGGCGACGGCCAGGACGCCGACGGCACGGCGCACGCGAAGCCCGGCGGGGAGACGCCCGACCCGTACTTCGGCGGCGCGGGCCCCGCCCGCAAGGCCTGCTCCCAGTGCGGTGAGTGCATGACGGGCTGCCGTCACGGCGCGAAGAACACGCTCAACGAGAACTACCTGTACCTCGCCGAGAAGGCCGGTGCCGTGATCCACCCGATGACGTCCGTCGTCGCGGTCACGGACGACACCGAGGGCGGCTACCGCGTCTCGACCGTGCCCACCGACCGGCGCCGCAAGGCGGCACCCTCGGTGCTGCGGGCCCGGAAGGTGGTCATCGCCGCCGGTACGTACGGCACGCAGACCCTGCTGCACACCATGAAGGACGAAGGACTGCTGCCCCGGCTGTCCTCCCGGCTCGGCGAACTGACCCGCACCAACTCCGAGGGCCTCGTGGGGGCGCAGACCAGCGACCGCCGCTACCGCAAGAAGCACGGCACCGCCAAGGCCGACTTCACCCGGGGCGTCGCCATCACCTCCTCGATCCACCCCGACGAGAACACCCACATCGAACCGGTGCGCTACGGCAAGGGCTCCAACGCGATGGGCGCGCTCACCATCCTCCAGGTGCCCTACAGCACCCACCGGGTGCTGAGCTGGTTCGGTCAGGTGGCCAGGCACCCGCTGCTCCTGGTGCGCTCGCTGTCCAACCGGCGGTGGTCGGAGCGGACCATCATCGGCCTCGTCATGCAGTCGCTGGACAACTCGCTGACCGCGTACCGCAAGCCCGGCGGCCTCGGCAAGGGGCTGCTCACCGCCCGGCAGGGCCACGGCTCGCCCAACCCGACCCAGATCGCCGAGGCCACCCAGGGCGCGACCCTGCTGGCCCAGGAGATCAACGGCTTCGCCGGATCGAACATAGGCGAGCTGATGGGCACCCCGCTCACCGCGCACTTCCTGGGCGGCTGCCCGATCGGGGCGAGCCCCGAGCAAGGGGTCATCGACCCGTACCACCGGCTGTACGGACACCCCGGCATCTCCGTGGTCGACGGCGCCGCGGTCTCCGCCAACCTGGGCGTCAACCCGTCGCTGACCATCACCGCGCAGGCGGAGCGCGCGATGTCCTTCTGGCCCAACAAGGGGGAGGCGGACCCGCGCCCGGCGCAGGACTCGGCGTACGAGCGGCTCGCCGCGGTCGAGCCGAAGGCGCCCGCCGTGCCGAAGGAGGCGTTCGGCGCGCTGAAGCTGCCGTTCCTGGGGATGCCGGCGGTGCCGCCGAAGAAGGCCGCCTCGGACGCCTGAGCCCTTCGGACGACTGAGCCCTTCGGACGACTGGCCCGGGGAACGCCGAGGGGCTGCACCCCCCTCCGAGTGCAGCCCCTCCACGTTCCTGCCGGTGACGCGCCTTACGCGGCGGCGTCACCGGTCTTGCGGCGCCGCACGACGAATATCGCGCCGGCACCCAGCACCACGGCCGCGCCGCCCGCGAGGGCGATCACCGGAGTGGTGGAGGACGAACCGGTCTCGGCGAGGCTGCCGGTGACCTTGGTGGTGCCGGTCGGCTTCGTGTCGGGGACGGGGATCTTGCCGCCCTCCTGGGGCTTCGCACCGTCGTCGTCACCCGCGTCGACGATCTGGAACTTGTAGGCGACGTCCGTGAAGCACGGCTCGGCCTCGAAGTCCTCGCCGAAGACGAGCCCGCCGCCGAGGCTGAAGCCGGCACCCACCGGGGCGCTCGCCTTCACCTTGATGCGCAGGTCGATGTCGACCTCGTAACCGGGCTTGATCTCGTCGGTCTCACCGACGTAGCCGGACGAGACACCGAAGTCGTCCAGGTCCGCCCAGCTGCCGTCGGCCTCGTCGAAGGCCTGGAGCTGGACCTGCTGGGAGGTGAAGAGCTTCTCGCCCGCCTTGTCGGCGGCGGCGCCCGCGAAGAACGCCACGTTCTTCACGGTCTTCTTCGAGTCGTTGTAGACGTTGAAGGTGAACCGGTCCCAGCCGCCACCCCGGACGATCTTGCCGGAGAGACCCTTGATGGAGAGCTCCAGCGGACGCGGCGTGCACTCGTCGAGCGGCTCCTCCTCGTCCTCCTCGTCGGTCGCCGAAGGGGTGGGCGTCGGCGTCGCGGAGGCGGACGGCGACTCGGTGGTGGTCGCGGACGGGGAGGCCGTGCCGGGCGCGGTCTCCTCGGACGACTCCGTGGCCGACGGGGTGGCCGTGGCGGTCTCCGACTCGGTGGCCTCGGGGGAGGCAGTCTCGGACGGCGTCCCGCTCGGGGTCTCGGTCGGCGCCGGCGAGGTGGTCTCGGTCGTCGTGGTCTCGGGGTCCGCGAACGCGGCCGGCGCCGAGAGCAGGACGACCGGGCCTATGACAGCGGTGGCGGCAGCGAGTGCCAGGGTGCGGCGAAGCTTCATCTGGGGCCTCAGCGGGTCCGTGGTACCGCGTGTGCCGCGGTACGCCTGAAAGGGATGAACGGGCCTGCCGTTGTGGGGCACGGAACGAGCCTTGTGTGTTCGCCATGCATGACCTGTGACAGGAGTGAACGGTTGTCCGGGCTTTCACAGAATCTTTATGTGGCGCTCGACACACCCCGCGCACCGTGCCCGATCCGTGATCTTGACCGGAGCAACTCTTCGTACGGCTGGGAGGTCGAACCCGTACTGCGTCACAGCAGTCACACAGCTCCGCCGATCCTCAGAGGTTCGCGATGACACGCCTTTCCCCGAGAACAGCGCTGCGCCGTGCGGCAGGCGGTCTCGCCGCCGCCGGGCTGCTGGCCGCCGGTTCGCTCGCCGTCGGCGCCCCGGCGCGGGCGGACACCCCCGTCCTCACCCTCGGCGGCCCCGCCGAGACCGCCGTGCACCCCTACCCGGAGACCGGGAGCCCCCAGAAGTCCTCGCTCGGGCTCACCGTCCACAACCCGGACCCCGACGAGGAGAGCACGGGCTACGAGGGCGAGGTGACCTACACCCTCGACCTCAGCGGCATCGCGGGCGTCGCCGAACTCACCCCGGCCGAGGACACGGGAGCGGACTGCGAGATCACCGGGGCCACGGCCGTCTGCCACGACTGGGGCGTCTACGCGGGCCTCAGCTCCATCGCCGACTTCGACCTCGCCGCAGCGAAGGGCAGCAAGGACGGCGCCTCCGGCACCATCGAGGTGACCGGATCGGCGGACGGGGTCACCTTCACGCCCTTCTCGACGAAGGTGACCGTCGGCGGCCCCGACCTGGTCATGAAGCGGCTCCCCTTCGAGCAGCAGCTCCGGCCGGGCGACGTACAGTCCGCACCGATCACGTTCACCAACAAGGGCACCACGGCCGCCGACGGCGTCCTGCTGACCCTGATGTACTCGCGCGGCCTCGACCTCCCCCAGCGCTACGCCAACTGCGAGTACAACGATGAGGCCGGGGAGGACCCCTTCGACGGCTTCGTCTGGGCCACCGCCCTCTGCTCGGTCCCCGGATCCTACGAACCGGGCGCCACGTACACCCTGGGGGAGCCGCTGCCCGTCAAGGCCACCGAGCGCGCCTTCTACGACACCTTCATCTACCGCATCGACGAGGACAGCGCGGCGCAGCGCTCCGCGCAGCGGGCGGGCGCGCCCTTCAGCCGGGGCACCGGCTCCGCCCTGACCATGAAGAAGGTCACGTCCTCCGCCCGCAGCGCGGACCTCGACCCCTGGGACAACCAGCAGGAGGCCGACTTCCGTACGGAGAACACCGCGAACTTCGTCGCGGTGGGCGACACGGCGGACGGCGCCGTGGGCGAGACCGTCACGGCGGACCTCGGCTTCCGTAATGACGGACCGGCCTGGATCGGCTACATCCGGTCCGGTGAGCCCGTCGCCACCTTCGACTTCACCGTCCCCGAGGGCGCCGTGGTCACCCGTAAGCCGGCCTCCTGCCAGGGGGTGACGGCGGACGGCACGTACCGCGAGGACCAGAACGGCGCACCCCGCTACGTCTGCGACGCGTCGATGACCGTGCGCGACGGGGCGGAGATCTCGCTGCCGTTCGACCTGAGGATCACCGAGCAGGTCCCGGACGCCGAGGGCGCCGTACGGATCCGCAACACCTGGCTGACCGACCCCGCGCTGCCCTTCGACCCGAAGCCGGCCGACAACACCGCGCGGCTGGTGCTCAACGGCACCGGCTCCGCCGACACGGGCGGCACGACCGACGGCACCACCGGAACGGGCGGCTCCACCGAGGGATCGGCCGGCGGCGACACCGGTGCGCCCTCTGGAGGTCAGGAGGACGGGCAGACGTCCGGCACCCCGGGTACGTCTTCCGGCGCCGGTTCGAACGGGAGCACGGGCGGTACGTCCGGCTCCGCCTCGACGGACACCGGGGGCTTCCTCGCCTCCACGGGTTCCGTCGCGCTCATGGCCACCGCCGCCGCGGTGATCGCCCTGGCCGCGGGCGGTGTGCTGTACGCGACGACCCGGCGCCGCGCCGAGCGGGTCTGAGGCCGCCGCTCAAGAGGGTCCATTCGGCGGCCGGTCCCGGGCGTCCCCGGAACCGGCCGCACATGGGTGACCGGGCTGCTGTCCCCTGCCGACCGGTCACACGCGCCGGGTCGTGGTCCCACGGCGTACCTGGGGTACGCCACACGTCCCGGCGGAGCCACGCGTGGATTCCTACCGATGCCGCCCCTGGCTGGCACGGACATCAGGACCAACGAAGCCGTCGGGTGCCCGGTCACGCGCCGTACGGGTGAGACCGGGCCCGAACGCGGGTGCGGCCGTACAGCCTTCCCGTGCGTCACACCCGGCGGCTTCCCGTGCGCCACCCGCGACCGCTCTCCGGACGTCACACCCGGCCGCGGCACAGCTCCAGCAGCGTCATGGCGAGGGCCGTGCCCGGCTTGCCCAGGGCATCGCTGTAGTGGCTGAGGACGTCCATCTCCCGGGAGAGGTTCACCCGGCGCCCGCCGGACGTGATCCTGGCCTCCTGGATCACCGCCGAGACGGCCATCCGTTCCTGGACGAGGCCGATGATCCGGTCGTCCAGCGCGTCGATGCGCGTCCGGGCGCCGCCGATCAGGGAGGCAGCCTCCTCGGTGTGGGCGCCGGTCCGCTCGGCGGCCGTCTTCGTGGGGGCGGATACGGATGCGGATGCGGGGGCGGACGCAGGTGCGGGGGCGGGTGCGGTGCTGGTCATCTGTGACTCCTGGTGGGCTGTGGGCCCCCGGAGCGACGGGTCCGGAACGCCAGAACGCCCCGGGCCTGTCGGCCCGGGGCGCCTGGAACGTTGCTTGTCAGTTGCTCAAGCAGCACGACCATGGCAGCCGGCGGGCCGGGTGCCATAGGTAAAGACGAAGATCGTGTGCTGACGCATGGCAGCAAGTATGGACCCCGTCCGGGGCCGGGTCCACGCCGGGCCCGGATGGTGAGACGGGAGCCCGGCGGGGCGATGTTCCACGGCCGGTAGAATTGGGAGGACCGACCCCCTCTCCACCGCCGGAAGGCCGCCCCGTGCCAGCAGCACCCCCCGCCGCCCCCGACACCACGACCGACGTCGTCCTGGTTGTCGACTTCGGCGCGCAGTACGCCCAGCTCATCGCCCGACGCGTCCGTGAGGCCCGGGTCTACAGCGAGATCGTCCCGTCCACGATGCCGGTGGCCGAGATGCTGGCCAAGAACCCCCGGGCGATCATCCTCTCCGGCGGACCGTCCTCGGTGTACGCGGAGGGCGCGCCCAGCCTGGACCGCTCGCTGTTCGAGGCCGGGGTCCCGGTCTTCGGCATGTGCTACGGCTTCCAGCTCATGGCCACCACCCTCGGCGGCACGGTCGACGACAACGGGGCACGTGAGTACGGCCGCACCCCGCTCGCCGTCTCCAAGGCCGGCTCCACCCTCTTCGAGGGCACGCCCACCGAGCAGTCGGTCTGGATGTCGCACGGCGACGCCTGCTCCGCCGCCCCCGAGGGCTTCACCGTCACCGCGTCCACCGACGTCGTCCCGGTCGCCGCCTTCGAGAACGACGAGAAGAAGCTGTACGGCGTCCAGTACCACCCGGAGGTCATGCACTCGACCTACGGCCAGCAGGTCCTGGAGCACTTCCTCTACCGGGGCGCGGGCATCGAGCCCACCTGGACGACGACCAACGTGGTCGAGGAGCAGATCGCCCTGATCCGCGAGCAGGTCGGCGACAAGCGCGCCATCTGCGGCCTCTCCGGCGGCGTGGACTCCGCGGTCGCCGCGGCCCTCGTGCAGAAGGCCATCGGCTCCCAGCTCACCTGCGTGTACGTCGACCACGGTCTGATGCGCAAGGGCGAGACGGAGCAGGTCGAGAAGGACTTCGTCGCCGCGACCGGCGCGAAGCTGAAGGTCGTCGACGCCGAGAAGCGCTTCCTCGACGCCCTGGCCGGTGTGTCCGACCCGGAGGAGAAGCGGAAGATCATCGGCCGCGAGTTCATCCGCGTCTTCGAGCAGGCCCAGCTGGAGATCCTCCAGGAGGACGGCCCCGAGGTCGCCTTCCTCGTCCAGGGCACCCTCTACCCGGACGTCGTCGAGTCCGGTGGCGGCACCGGTACCGCCAACATCAAGTCCCACCACAACGTGGGCGGACTTCCCGACGACATCGAGTTCCAGCTCGTCGAGCCGCTGCGCCAGCTGTTCAAGGACGAGGTCCGGATGGTCGGCCAGGAGCTCGGCCTGCCGGAGGAGATCGTCCAGCGCCAGCCGTTCCCCGGCCCCGGCCTCGGGATCCGTATCGTCGGCGACGTCACCAAGGAGCGGCTCGACCTGCTGCGCGAGGCCGACGCCATCGCCCGCGAGGAGCTGACCGCGGCCGGCCTCGACCGTGACATCTGGCAGTGCCCCGTGGTCCTGCTCGCGGACGTCCGCAGCGTCGGTGTCCAGGGCGACGGCCGCACCTACGGCCACCCGATCGTGCTGCGCCCGGTCTCCTCCGAGGACGCCATGACGGCCGACTGGTCGCGCCTGCCGTACGAGACGCTGGCGAAGATCTCCACCCGCATCACCAACGAGGTCGCCGACGTCAACCGCGTGGTGCTCGACGTGACGAGCAAGCCGCCGGGGACGATCGAGTGGGAGTGATCCCCGCCCTGCGAGCCCCCTGAGCCCCTGAGTCCCTTGGGGCTTCTGAGGCCGAGCCGATGCCGTCGCCCGTTCGTCCGGGCGGCGGCATCGTCGTATCCGCGGGGTCCACCCGGTCGGCCGGGTCTGCCGGGGCTGTCGGGCGGGCCGATGCTAATCCGGTGGCAGGACTCCCTCACCCGTGGAATGGTGCGGCCCCATGTCCGCCGAAGAAGTCCGCGCCCTCATGTCCGCCCCCGGCAACGAGCACCTCACCTGGAACACCCCGCTCTCCGAGGAACACGCCGCCCAGCTGATCGCCGCCTGCGCCCCCGCCCCCGGCGCCCGGATCGCCGACTTCGGCAGCGGCTGGGGTGAGCTGCTGATGCGCCTGGTCGAAGCGGCGCCGGGCTCCACCGGGGACGGTGTCGAGACCGACCCGGACGCCGTCGCGCGGGGCCGGCGCCTGGCCGAGGAGCGAGGGCTCGCCGACCGGGTACGGTTCCACGGGGTGCCGGCCGCCGAGTACCAGGGCGACGGCTACGACCTGGCCGTCTCCATCGGCTCCTCGCACGCCTGGCCGGGCGGCACCCCGGAGGCGCTCGACGCCCTGCGGGCAGCCGTACGCCCCGGTGGCCGGGTGCTGTTCGGCGACGGGTTCTGGGAGCGGGAGCCCTCGCCCGCCGCGCTGGAGGGCCTCGGCGCGGAGGCCGACGACTTCGGCCCGCTCCTGGGCCTGGTCCGGCAGGCGGAGGCGGCCGGGCTCCGGCCGCTCCAGGTGACCGTGGCGGACCAGCGCGAGTGGGACCTCTTCGAATCCGCCGCCAACATCGGGCGCGGCGAGCGCTGGGCGCTGGCCAACCCGGGCCACCGGCTGCACGCCGCGGTGACCGAGGCCGTCGACGCCCGCCGCAACGGCTACTACGGGGGATACCGCGGGACCCTGGGCCTCGCCTACCTCGTACTCGGCGCCTGAAAATCGCACATTTCCACGACACGCGCCCCCGGCCCGCCCCGATGCGGGACGAGCCCGCTCCGTACGGCACAATTCGCAGAAATCACAGGTGAGTTGGTTCTACCGGGGCAGGAAAGGGCGGCGTTCTCCGTGGCGTTGGACGAGGCGAGGGCGAAAAGTGCGCACGGCGGTGGCTGTACGTGCGGTGACTGCCCGCACGGAGCACGCGAGGGTCACCGGCGGGCCGTGGCGGCCTTCCTCACCAAACGGGACGAACTGGCCGCCGGACAGGGCCTTCCCGGCGGGGTCGCCCAGTCCGTCTCCGCGTCCCGGCAGTGGGTGTCGGACGAGCTGACCGAGTCGGCCCGTACGGTCGCCGACCGCAGCCGGGAGGCCGGTGACGCCTGGCTCCACGCCCTCTGGCTGCGCACCCTGACCGTGGTCTGGGGCGGTGTGGCCCTGCTGGTCATCGGCGAGGCGGCCACCGCCATCGGGGCCGGCTGGTCGACCGCCCGCACCGCCGGCCTGCTCGCCGCACTCGTCACGGCGGGCCTGCTGACCGGCGCCGCCCGCGTCCACCGGGCCCGCGGCGGCCTCCTCGCCCCGCTGATCGGCGAGGACAACCGGCTCTCCACCTCGCGCACCGTCGCCGCCTCCTGGGTGCTGCTCGCCGTCTTCGCCGTCCTCGTCCTCGCGCTGCAACTGGCCGGGGCCTCCGACCACGCCGACCGCGACACCCTGATCGAGGGCCTGGACCTGGTCCGCTCGGCCGGCGTGCTGACCGTGCTCGCGCTGGTGTGCGCCGTCGCCGTCGTCGTGCGCCGCGTGGTGACCGTACGGGTGCTGGGCCAGCGGTTGCAGAAGCTGCGGGCCGACCGGCCCCGGGCCGCCGACCTGCTCACGGACGACTCCGGGCGCGGCAGCTTCACCGATGTGCAGTACGTGCTGGTCAGCACGGTCGCCGTACTGTTCGCCGCGGTCCGCCTGGCCCGCCGCCCCGAGCAGCTGCCCGACCTGCCGTGGGGCCTGGCGGTCCTGGTGGCCGTCTCGGCCGCGACGTACTTCGCGGGGAAGTACGCGGAGGGCGGCCGCCCGGTCATCCTGTCGGTCGTCCGGGCCAGGGAGGCCGGGGACCTGGACGCTCCGATCCGTACCGGTGACGACATCGAGATCCGCGGCGCCGGATTCGTCCCCCCGGGCGCGGGAAGCCCCGACCGGCTGGCGCGGGTGGTCGTCAGGATCGGCCGGGTGCACGTCCACGTCCCCCTGATCCCGGTCACCGGAGGCTTCGCCAACCCGGCCGACACGGTCCTCACCGTGCCCGTGCCCGTCGAGGTCGAACCGGGGGCGGTGGAGGTGCAGGTCGTGACGGCCGCGGGGGTGGAGACCAACTCCTGCCTCATCGATGTCACGGACTGAACCGCGCACCTGGTGAGCGGCGCCCCATCGGCGTACGTATGGTCTGCTGAAGGGCCAACGGAAAGCGGGGCAGTGATGCACGGGTACAGGGGCGGTTCGTACGGGCTGGACGAGCCGAGAAGTCTCCGGGACCGGGCGCGCGAATACGCGCTCCTTCCCCTGCGGATCTTCCTCGGCGTCACCTTCGTCTACGCGGGGCTCGACAAGCTGACCGACAGCGCGTTCCTGTCCGCGAGCGGGTCCGGCTCGATCGACGAGATGATGAACGCCGTACGCGACAGCGCGGCGATCCCCGGCCTGGTGGACCTGGCCCTGAAGGCCCCCGAAGGCTTCGGCTACGCCATCGCGATCGGCGAACTCCTCGTCGGCCTGGGCACCCTGGCCGGCCTCTGGGCACGCGTCGCGGCGCTGGGCGGGGCCCTGATCTCACTGAGCCTGTGGCTGACGGTGAGCTGGCAGAGCACGCCGTACTACTACGGCAACGACCTGGTCTACCTCATGGCCTGGCTGCCGCTGCTGCTGGCGGGGGCACCTTACTGGTCCCTGGACGCCATGAGGGGACGGCGGCGGCCGGGACGGATCTGAGGGTACGAAAGGCTGACAGAAGGGGTCGTACCGGCCGTCGGCTGTCGGCGTGATGTGAGCATGTTGCACCCGTATGCCTCCAGTGCGTTCACGCTGCACGCAAGTTGTTAGCGTGGCGGAGCGGCGGTGTCCATCAGGGCTGCCGACGTACGGGGAAGGGGCCGGCGCGTGGCTTGGGACGAATGGGAACAGCTCAAGAGCGACGCTGCGGAGAGGGGCTCCGCGCGCATGCAGCTCAACCGGGCTCCCGCGGCCGGGGGTGGCGGCAGCGCGTCCAGCGGTGACCTGGTCGTGCACGACGACCAGCTGGGGAAGCTGGGCAACACGGCGTACGAGCTGCGCCAGCAGTTCGGGACGGCCAGCGACTTCGCTCGCCCCAGTACGTTCACCGCGTCGATCGACCTCTTCAACGACGGTCTCGACATGGGGTCCGCGCTGACCGAGCTGCACGACGCGTGGAACAGCCAGACCGGCACCTTGAAGGAGGCGTGCGCGCACATCTCGAACCACTTCGACTTCACGCGCGCACAGCACTCCAAGGACGAGGTCCACATCCAGACGAGTATTTCGGTGTCGAAGATCGACGATTACATCAAGTAGCTCATCGGAATCGATCGTCGACCGACAACTACGGGGCTGGGCAGCGTTATGGCAGCAGAGATGATGACGGCGCAGGAACTCACCGACCTGCGTCTGGGCACGCTGGACACCGCGGTGTCCGACTGGGAGAAGATGCACGGCAAGCTGGACACCCTGGCGACCGGGGGCGGCGGCGGTGTGAGCGCCAAGGCGCTGGAGACGCAGGCGAAGGCCGCCGACTGGTCGGGCGCCAACGCCACCATCTCCAAGGAGTTCGTCACCAAGATCGCCGTCGAGTTCCAGGACGTGGCCGGCCAGGCGAAGAGCGTGCTCGGAATCCTGCGTGACGCCAGTGCCGCCTTCAAGAAGCACAAGACGGCCCTGCGGACGATCATCGACGACCTCGCCAAGCACCACATCTACATCAACGACAAGGGCGGGGCAATCGCCTCCGTCCCCTCGGGTGCGGCAGCCGGCAAGGGCGACATCCCCACGCCGACCGACGAGGAACTCGCCGTGGCGGAGCGCCGGGTGAAGCGGGTGCTCTGGGAGGCGAGCGAGACCGACCGCATCGCCGCGCGGGCCCTGCGCGCACTCGCGAAGAACAAGCACGACTTCACCGGCGACGGCCCCGGTGGGCTCAAGGAGGCCGACGACCGTCAGGGCAAGGCGGACGCCGACTACTGGGCGAAGAAGGCCCAGGAGTCCAACCCCGGGGAGTGGAGCGATGCGGAGATCGCGCGCTTCAACGAGACGCTCAAGGATCAGCGGGACAACCCGGGCTTCAGCGAGCGCTTCGCGACGACCCTCGGCGGTGAGGGAACACTCCAGTTCTGGCGGGACATGGCGGCCCCGCCCGGCGGCGCGGTCGAGGGTGACCGGGCAAAGACCCTCGCCGAGGTCCAGGACAACCTGAGCATGACGCTTGCCACGGCCACCCAGAGCGAGAGCCCCGCCATGGACACCTGGAAACGGGAGGTGATCGCGGCCGGCGACAAGCCGTTCCCGATCCAGGGTCTGCCGATGGGGCCCAACGGCTACCAGGTCATGAGCAGCCTGATGGACAAGGGCAAGTTCGACGACGAGTTCCTGAACGACTACGGCGACAGCCTGCTGAAGTACGAGCGCGAGTACCCCGGGGACCCGGAAGTCGCCTGGCGCGACACGGCCAACCTCAACTACCCGCCCACGGACGAGCCCAACGACCCGTTCGTCGGCTTCATGGAAGGGCTCGGACACAATCCCGAGGCGTCGCTGGACTTCTTCAACGACTCGACGACCGCGGACGGCAAGGAGATGGACAACTGGGACTACCTGGTGGCCAAGGGCGACGACGCCCGCGCATGGCCTCCGGGTGAGGACGGCAAGCCGCTGGGTCACGACGCCCTGGGTCACGCCCTCGAGTCGGCCACCATCGGCGTCCCGCACGACTCGGACGCGACACCGCCGAAGCACTCGGCCGGCAGCGCGGAGCTCGTGAACCGGATCGTTGCGGAGTACGGCAAGAACCCGGACCGCCTCGACGCTTCCCCTATGAACGACAGCTTCGGCAACATCACAGCCGAGTACATGAGGGATGTGCAGGACGGGCTGAACGGCAGGCGGGACGTCCCCACCTACGGAAGCAACGCCAACCTTGGTGATCTCGGCAACGACGGCACCCTGAAGAGCTTCCTGGGAGCGGTGGGCAAGGACCCGGACGCGTACGGCGCGATTCTCAACTCCCAACAGGCGGTATCGACCGAGCTGATCAACGACGCCTTCCACGAACGGGACAAGCTCGGAAACGTCCTGTCGGAGGAGGTGAACCTCCGGGTGGCACCGGGTGCGGAGATCGCCGGAATCATGGCCGACTCGCGGACCCAGGCCGTCTACGACGACAAGATCGCCGCGGACGCCGAGTTCAACGAAGGACTGGTCACCGCGGACAAGTGGGCGGGCCGGGCCATCGACACGGGACTCGCACGCTTCCCGGTGGCGGGGGAGGCCGCGGGCTGGGTGGTCGGCGACATCCGCGAAGCGGTCCTGGAGAACTACACCCGCGACTCCAGTGGTGAGGCACAGAAGGAACGGGACACATTCCTGGCCACTCAGCGATCCGGTTCCGCCGACGCGATGTACGACGCGACCTACACAGCGGCCATCGAGGCAGGCATCAGCGAAACCCAGGCCAAGGCCATGGCCGGCAGCTCGTCCGAACAGGTGAAGGACAGCTACGGTCAGGGCAGGCAATAGTGCGGGAAGGCCGTCTCATGCACGACAACACGTCGGTTTCGACTCACGGCAGCGGCCGGAGGAAGAGGGGGATCATCCTGTCGCTCTGCCTGGGCGCCGTGGTCCTGACCGGACTCGGCGCCTGGGCCCTGTGGCCGTCCGAGGAACCGTCGGTCGCCGTCCCGGACCGCGTCTGTGCCGGTGCGCTTCCCGGGGGTCCGGTGCGAGACCTGCTGCCTGAGCGCGGAGAGGCTTACACGGAGGATTATCTGTTCGGCTCCTACTCGGCTACTTCCGTGTCGACGACCTGGAAATGCAGCTTGAGCGGTGGTGGGAACTCCGTCCATTTCTCGAAATTCCTCATCCTCAGCGAAGACGACTACAGCTCCCAGGACATTGCCCGGGATGCGGCCAAGCCCGGAAACGCTCCTCTGTCCTGGGGGGCAGGGAGCGGATTCGTCGGGACGGACAGGGTTTCCCTCTTCGTCGGCTGCAAGGGCAGCAAGGGCAGCCCTGTTCTGTTGGAGACGAACGTCAGTGTCGACAGGGGCGATGCGGACCCGAAGGACCGGGCCGCGCAGGAGGAAGTCGTTGCCTTGGCAGCGGACTTCGCCCGCTTCATGACCGTCCGCGTGGACCACTGCAAGGCGGTCGAGCTCCCCGACAGCGCCCCCAAGATCGGCTGATCCGGCTCGCCCGGTGGTGGTCAGGGCACTCTGGCCGAGCCAGGTGCCGACGCCTCCGCCGGCGTCCGTGCCTTGCGCCGCCGCCGTACCCGGTAGCTCACCCAGGTCACCGTGGCCGCCAGCCAGAGGCCGCCGAGGAAGACGGGGGCGAAGAACGTCCAGGGGACGTGCCACGCGCCCGCCGCGTCCGCCGCGTAGCCGGCCGCCAGGGTCAGCATGACGAGGCCGGCCACCGCGCGGCCCGGGCGGAACTCATGACGCAGCACGGATGACCTCCAGTTGTCCGATGCCGACTCCCATGCCCAGCTCCAGGGTTCCGGCGGGTTTGCTGTTCTCGGCGGGTTCGATGGTCTGCCGGGTGTGCCGGTCGGGGGCGACGTCCACGTCCTTGCGCCGGTCGGACGGGAGCTGGATGTCGCCGAGGCCCGCCTCCGCGTCCACCTTCACCGTCACCCCCGCCGGTACGACGACGACGGCGCGGCCCGCGCCGACCTCGATACGGGTGCTGACGGTCTCGCCCTCCGGCACCGTGACCCCGGAGAGGTCGAGCCGTGCGACGCCGGTGCTCAGCTTGTACTGCGGCTGGACCGTGGCCACCGACGCCGGGCGCCACTCCTTGCGGACCCAGTCGGTGCCGATGTCCCCGGGGACGGCGGAGGCGCCCGCGAGGAGGCCCGCCGTGATCATGGCCAGCAGGATCGTGCCGAAGCCGGTCCTGCCCAGGAGCGAGGCGAACAGCAGGCCGAGGCCGAACACCCCCAGTGCGGCGGCGAGCCCGATCTGCAGGCTGGTGCCGAGCGGATGGGAGCCCCAGTTCAGGCCCGTGCCCAGACCGCCCGCGATCAGGGCGAGCAGGAAGACGAGGCCGCCGATCGGGCGGGGGCCCCGGGCGCCCGTCGGGCGGTAGGGCGGCCGGTACGGGGCGTCCGGCGTCGGCCTGCTCCTGCCGAGCTCCTCCGCCTCGGACACCGCGCTCGCGGGGCCCCAGAGATAGCCCGTGCCCGCCGGGCCGGTCGTGCCGTCCTTGACGATCGGGTCCCGCCACCAGGACGGGCCGCCGGGCGTCGGCGGTGCCTTCACCTCGGGCGGCGCCCCGTGGCCGACGGTGTGCGCCGCGCTTCTCGGGGCGTGCGGCGGGCCGCCCGGCGCGTCCTCGGGCGGGGCCGTCCTGCGGTGCTGGGTCCAGACCGAGAAGCCGATCACCGTCAGGGACAGCATCGCGGCGAAGGCCAGCATCCCGCCGTTGTGCAGCATCGACAGCAGCAACCCGCACCCCACCAGGGCCAGCAGCAGCGCGACCAGCGACGCACCCTCGACCCGGCCGGACAGCAGCCGGCGCGCCTCGTTCTCCTCCTCGCCCTCCACGGGGAGCAGCAGCCAGGCGAAGCCGTAGAAGATGAGTCCGATGCCGCCCGTCACCGCGAGGACGCCGAGCACGATCCGGAAGATCACCGGGTCCACGTCGCAGTACCGGCCGAGCCCGCCGCACACCCCGGCCACCACTTTCTGCCGCGGGCTCCGCTGCAGCCGCGGTGCCGGCTCGGGGGGTGGCGTGACACCGGGGGAGGCGTCCTGGGGAACGGTCATGGGTCCATGGTGACGGCCCGTACGCCCTCGTGGGGCCCGTGACGACCCTGGCCGATCCCTGATATTGCGTCCCGGAGACCCTCGGGGCCCAAGCCCGCCGCACGTCCGCCGGGCCCAGCGGCCGGGCCCGGCGCACCCCGCCGGACACCCCCTCCTCAGGGTCGAGTCCGGGCAGACCCTGATGCCACGGCCCGCCGGAACGTGTGACGATCGGTGCATGCCAGCAGCCACGAGCCGAGCCCCGAGCTCCCACGCCCCGGACCCGGAGGAGCCCGCACCGCGCAAGCTCTACCGCAGCGCCGACGGGCGGATGCTCGGCGGTGTCGCGCGCGGGCTCGCCGGCCACCTGGGACTGCCCGTCGCCTGGGTCCGGTTCGTCTTCCTCGGGCTGTTCTTCGCGGACGGCCTGGGCGCCCTGCTGTACGCCGTGTTCTGGATCGTCGTACCCCTCGGGGTCGGCGGGGTCGGCGGGGCCGTCGGCGGGGTGGAGAGGTCGCTCTTCGAGACCGCCCCCGACGGTCGGCGCAGACTCCGCAAACCCGACCGGGGCCAGGTGTTCGCCCTGGTCGCGCTGCTCGTCGGGGCCGTGACCTTCGTCGGCAACGTCGACATGGGCAGCGAGGCGGACCGTTACGTCTGGCCCGCGCTGCTGATCGGCGCGGGCTCGGTCCTGGTGTGGCGCCAGGCCGACAACGCGCGCCGCGCCCGCTGGATCGAGGTCGGCCGCCGCCGCCGTGTGCTGCACCTGGCCCGGGGGCTGGCCGGTGTCGCGCTGGTCGGCCTCGGCCTCGCGGCCTTCGTGGTGGTGCGGGGCTCGGCCGCGCAGCTCGGCACCGCGCTGACCGCCGCCATCGCCGTGCTCGCCGGCATCGCGCTGCTGGCGGGCCCCTATCTCGTACGGATGACACAGGACCTCTCCGAGGAACGCCTGATGCGTATCCGGGCGCAGGAGCGCGCCGAGGTGGCCGCTCATGTCCATGACTCCGTCCTGCACACGCTCACGCTGATCCAGCGCAACGCGGACGACGGCGGCGAGGTCCGCAGGCTCGCCCGCGCCCAGGAGCGCGAGCTGCGCAACTGGCTGTACAACCCGGAGGGCACCGGCAAGGAGGAGGCCGAGGAGCCGGCGACGCTCGCCGAGGCCGTCAAGCGGGCCGCCGCCGAGGTCGAGGACAAGCACGGGGTCCCGCTGGAGGTCGTCGTCGTGGGTGACTGCCCGCTCGACGAGAAGCTGGCGGCACAGATGCAGGCCGCACGCGAGGCGATGGTCAACGCCGCCAAGTACGGTGGCGAGGGCGGCGCCGTCCAGGTTTTCGCGGAGGTCGAGGGCCGTACGGTCTTCGTCTCCGTACGGGACCGGGGGCCGGGATTCGACCTGGACGCCGTTCCGGGCGACAGGATGGGCGTACGAGAATCGATCATCGGCCGGATGCAGCGCAACGGCGGTACCGCGCGGCTGCGTTCGGTGCCCGGCGGGGGCACGGAAGTCGAGCTGGAGATGGAGAGGGCGAGCGAATGACCGAGAACACCGAAGCGACCGGGGGCCCGGAGCGCCGGGTACGGGTCGTGCTCGTCGACGACCACCGGATGTTCCGCACCGGGGTCCAGGCCGAGATCGGCCGCACCGAGGAGACCGGGGTCGAGGTCGTCGGCGAGGCCGCCGACGTCGACCAGGCGGTCACCGTGATCACCGCGACCCGCCCCGAGGTCGTCCTCCTCGACGTCCACCTCCCCGGAGGCGGCGGCGTCGAGGTGCTGCGGCGCTGCGCCCCGATGATGGGCGCCGTCGAGAATCCGGTGCGCTTCCTGGCGCTGTCGGTCTCGGACGCCGCCGAGGACGTCATCGGTGTCATCCGTGGCGGCGCCCGCGGCTATGTCACCAAGACCATCACCGGCAGCGACCTGGTGGACTCGGTCTTCCGGGTCCAGGAGGGCGACGCGGTGTTCTCGCCGCGGCTGGCCGGCTTCGTCCTGGACGCGTTCGCCTCGACGGACGCCCCGCCGGTCGACGAGGACCTGGACCGGCTGACGCAGCGCGAGCGTGAGGTGCTGCGGCTGATCGCCCGGGGATACGCGTACAAGGAGATCGCCAAGCAGCTGTTCATCTCGGTGAAGACCGTCGAGTCCCATGTCTCGGCCGTGCTGCGCAAGCTCCAGCTCTCCAACCGGCACGAACTGACCCGGTGGGCCACGGCCCGGCGGCTGGTCTGATCCGGCCCGTGGTCAGGCGGGGTCGAGCGAGATGTTGAGCTTCTCGCCGGTCCTGCGGTAGCCGATGCCCGCGTAGATCCGTTCGACGTCGGGGCCGCCCGGTTCCAGCCATACGGCGTGGAAGCCGCGTTCGAAGGCGGTGCGGGTCAGCCAGGCGGAGAGCGCGGCGCCGACGCCCCGGCGGCGGAAGGTGCCGGCGACGGCCAGTCCGGCCAGTTCGCCGATCCCGTCGACCGGGACGGAGCAGCCGCCGGCACCGGCCGGCAGGCCGTCCACGGTGGCGAGGGCGGAGACGCCGCCGCCCTCCGTCGCCCCGCGCAGCCAGGCGATCTCGCCGTCGTCGGGGCCGCCCTCCCCGCCGAACCCGGTGTGCTGGACGGCTGCCGCGGAGGTGAACTCGTCGTCGGTGACGGGCTCGGCGACGTGGAGGCCGTCCACCGGCTCGGGTGTGAGCAGTCCGTCGGCGGTGCAGGCCAGGACGGGTGCGCGGTTCTCCACGGTGAACCCGGCTGCCAGCAGGGCCGGTTCGACGGCGGGGGCCCAGGCGGGCAGGAATTCCAGCCTGGGCAGCCGGTCGTGCGCGCGGAACGCCGCGACCAGGTCGGCGATGTCCCGCGCGGTGGGCTCGGCGTCCTGGTCGGGGATGGCGTAGTTGGCGAACTTCAGCTCCCAGGACGGGTTGTGGCGCACCGTGAAGGGGCCGACCCGGTAGTGGTCCGGGGAGCGGAGGGTGAGCGTGCGCGCGTAGTTCTGGATGGCGGTGTCCATGGGCCCGGGAGCCTATGCGACGCGGGTCGCCCCCGCGAAAGGCATTTCGCTGATCGGCGCGATCCGGACAGGTGCGCCGGGGCGCGGGGCGTGGATCATCTGGCCGCCGCCGATGTAGAGCCCGACGTGGGTGACCCCGGAGTAGAAGAACACCAGGTCGCCCGGGGCCAGTTCGGACCGGGAGACCCGCTGCCCGGCGTTGATCTGGGTGTACGTCGTACGGGGCAGGGAGACGCCCGCCGCGCGCCAGGCCGCCTGGGTGAGTCCGGAGCAGTCGAAGGAGGCCGGGCCGGTGGCGCCCCAGACGTACGGCTTGCCGAGCGCCCCGTACGCGAAGTCGACGGCCTGCGCGGCACGGGCGTTGGGGGCGGCCACGGAGCCGCGCGGGATGCCCCGGTCGGCGCGTACGCCGCTGCCGCCGTGCGCGGCGTCGGCCGAGCGCTCGTAGCCGGCGCGCTGCTCGGCGGTGAGGGTGGCCAGGAGCTTCCTGGCGTCGGCGAGCTTGGAGCGGACGGCGTCCTTGTGCTTCCTCAGCTCGGCCCGGCGGGAGGCGAGGACCGCGAGCTCGTCCTCGGCACGGGCGCGGAGCTGGGCGATGTCGCTGATCTGCCGGCGTACGCCGTTGACCGCGCCGGCCTGGCGGTCGCCCGCCCGGTCCTCGTAGGAGGCGCGCTCCAGGTAATCGTCGGGGTCGGAGGAGAGGGCCAGCCGGACCGCGGGGTCGATGCCCGCGCTGCGGTACTGGGCGGTGGCGTACGAGCCGAGGGTGTCGCGGGCGGCGTTGAGGCGCTCGGTCCTGCGGGCCGCCTCGTCGCGCAGGGCGTCGAGGGACTTCTCGGAGGCGGCGGCCTCCTCCTTGGCGCCGTTGTACTTCTCGGTGGCCACCTCGGCGTCGTGGTACAGCCGGTCGACCTTGGACTCGACCTGGGCCGGGGTGAGCCCGGGGTCGGCCTGGGCGGCGCCGTCGAGGGCGGTCGCGGTCGCCGCTCCGGCGAGGGCCAGGGTGGCTGCGGTGCGGGCAGCAGGTCCGGTGAACAGACGCTGCTTGGGCTTGCGGTGAGCGGCTTTCCGATCGGCGGCCACGGGGGTGGTGCGTCCTTCCGTTCGACTGCCCGTCGGTGGGTGCCGCGGGCCCGCCGG
>NZ_JAERUC010000009.1 GCF_016745505.1 Streptomyces silvae
CATGCCATGCAGGCGCTCTACCAACTGAGCTATAGCCCCGCTGTCCGCTGTGTTTCCCTGCGTTTCCGCGCTGCGAACAAGAAGAACTTTAGCCTGCGACGAGCCGGAAAGTGAAATCCGGCCCCCGCCGCCCGGAGCGGGCCTCCGGGCACCCGCTAGTCGTCGTCGCCGAGCACGGGTTCGGGGAGCGTCCCGGCGTTGTGCTCGAGCAGGCGCCAGCCACGCGCGCCCTCACCCAGCACGGACCAGCAGCAGTTGGAGAGCCCGCCGAGCCCCTCCCAGTGGTGGGCTTCGAGACCGAGCAGCCGGCCGATGGTGGTCCGGATGGTGCCGCCGTGGCTCACGACGACGAGCGTGCCCGCGTCGGGCAGCTTTCCGGCGTGCTCCAGGACGACGGGGGCCGCGCGGTCGGCGACCTCGGTCTCCAGCTCACCGCCGCCCCTGCGGACCGGCTCACCGCGCTTCCACGCGGCGTACTGCTCGCCGTACTGCCCGACGATCTCCTCGTGCGTGAGGCCCTGCCAGGCGCCCGCGTACGTCTCGCGCAGCGCGGCGTCGTGCGCGACGTCCAGGCCGGTGACCGAGGCGAGCTCGGCAGCCGTGGCCGCCGCCCGCCGCAGGTCGGACGCAACGATCGCGTCCGGCTGCAGCGAGGCGAGCAGCCTGGCGGCGCGGCGGGCCTGGCCCACCCCGGTCTCGGTCAGCTCGATGTCCCTGGACCCCTGGAAGCGGCGCTCCAGGTTCCACGCCGTCTGACCGTGCCGCCAGAGGACGATCTTGCGGCCCCTGCCGCTGCTGCTGCCGTTCAGCTCTGGTCACCTTCCGTGCCGCCGTTGAGCTGGGCGTGCTCCTCGGCCTTCCCCCGGGTCTTGAGCGCGTCCTCGGGGAGGGCGATCTCGGGGCAGTCCTTCCACAGGCGCTCGAGCGCGTAGAACACGCGCTCCTCGCTGTGCTGGACGTGGATCACGATGTCGACGTAGTCGAGGAGGATCCAGCGGGCGTCGCGGTCGCCCTCGCGGCGTACCGGCTTGGCGCCGAGCTCCTTCTGCAGCCGCTCCTCGATCTCGTCGACGATCGACTTGACCTGGCGGTCGTTGGGAGCCGAGGCCAGCAGGAAGGCGTCGGTGATCGACAGCACGTCGCTGACGTCGTAGGCGATGATGTCGTGCGCGAGCCGGTCGGCCGCCGCCTGGGCGGCGGCGTTGATGAGCTCGATGGAGCGGTCCGTGGCGGTCACATGCAGGCTTTCGTCGGCGGTCAGATCAACCTCTAGGGTCTCACGGACCGCCGACAGCCCTTACGACGTCTGCTCGGGGATCTTGTAGTTCTGTCCGAGGGCCACGGAGACGTCGGCGTTGGCGGCGGGCTCGCCCTTCTTCACCGCGCTCTCGGGCAGGCCCAGAGTCTTGGCGACCTCGACCGCCTTCGCCTTGTCCTCCGCCGTGCCGTAGACCACCTCGGACGTCACCAGGGTGTCCGCCTTGCCGCTGTCGACGAAGGCGTAGCCACCGTTGACGAGCTGAACCCTGGCGTACTCGGTGCCCTTGGTGTCGCCCGTGGCGTTCTTGATGCCGACGCGTACGGCGGCACCCTGCTCCGGGGCCTTCACCTTGCCGCCGAGTACGTCCTTGACGACGCTCTCGGTCGCCTTCTCGGTGAGGGTTCCGTCGCTCTGGACCGGGAGCAGCTCCGTCTTGTAGTCGCCCACCTTGGCGTGCCCGGCGAGCTTGGCCAGCGAAGCACCCAGGTCCTGCTCCGGCAGGGACGGGTCGAGGATCTGCGCGAGGGTCTCGATGGTGACCGTCGCGGCCTTGGGGTCCTCCGACAGCTTGCGCAGCACGCTCCGCATGACCTCGCCGAAGCGCGCCAGCTGCTTGGCCTCCGGCTCGCCCTCGCCCTGGTAGGTGGCGTACGCGACGGCCATCGGGCCGCTCAGCGTCTGCGCCTCCCCCTTGTTCACGAGGGGCGCCGCGCCCTTCTTGGAGTCGGGCACGGCGGTGTCGGTGTCGACCTCGATGTTGCCCACGAGCTCGACGAGGTTCTCGAGGTACGGGGTGTCGAGCCGCCAGGTGCCGCTGATGCTGGTGCCGAGCAGGGTGTCGATCGCCTCACGGGTCCCGGTGGACCCGTCGTCGTCGACGGACTTGCCGAGCGTGGTGGTGGACCCGTCCTCCGCGGCCACGGCGAGCGAGTTGGGAAGCAGGACAGTGGTGCCCTGACCGGTGGTGACGTTGTCGACGAGCAGCGCCGTCGAGGTGCCGCCCTTCTTGGTGTTGTGCAGGTGGACGACGATGACGTCCCGCTTCTGCGGGCCCGTCGCCGCCGCGCTCTGCCCGTCCTTGCCCGAGACTCCCGGGATCTTTCCGGCGAACCAGAGGTAGCCGGCTCCGCCGACGACCACGAGCGCCACGACGACTATCAGCGCGACCATCCGGTTGTGCCCGCGCCGGCGGGCCTCCTCGCGCCGCTCGCTGCGGCTCTCGGTGAACTTCAGCCAGTCGATGACGTCTTCGGAGTCCTCGTCGGGCTCCTCGATGAAGGAGAACTGCTCGGTGCGGTAGTCGCGGTCGGCACGGCGCTGCCCGGGGACGGCGGGGTCGGCCGGCTGTTCCGGTTCGCTCCGCTGCTCCGGGAACGGGGGCGGGGGCGCGGCCGCCGGTGCGGCGGGGGCCTGGGGCGCGTTCCACTGCTGGGCGGTGTCGTCCACGGCGGGCTGCCGGCCCGTGTCGTAGCCGTACGCGCCGTAGCCGCTGCCGTCGTCGTAGCCGTATCCCTGCTGCGTCGGCTGGGCCTGCTGCTGGGGCTGCTGGGCGTGCTGGGCGGCGTACGGGTCGTACTGCTGCCCGCCGGTATACGGGTCGTAGCCGTATCCCTGCTGCGACTGCCCGTCCTGCTGGGGCTGCTGGGGCTGCTGGGACTGCTGGGCGTACGGGTCGTACTGCTGCTGCCCCTGCTGCTGATAGACCGGCTGCCCGTACTCGTCGTAGCCGATGATCTGCGGCTGCTGGTACGGGTCGTACGGGTTGTGTCGGTCGTTCACAGGTGCCCCTCTCCGTGGCTCATTCGCCGCGGTACAGCTGGCGCTTGTCGATGTAGCGGACGACGCCGTCCGGCACCAGGTACCAGACCGGGTCCCCCTGGGCGACCCGGGCACGGCAGTCCGTGGACGAGATCGCCAGCGCGGGCACCTCCACCAGCGAGACGCCGCCCTTGGGCAGCCCGTCGTCCGTCAGCAGATGACCCGGACGGGTCACACCGATGAAGTGGGAGAGCGAGAACAGTTCCTCGGCGTCGCGCCAGGTCAGGATCTGGGACAGGGCGTCGGCGCCGGTGATGAAGAAGAGGTCCGCGTCACCGTGGACCGTGCGCAGGTCCCGCAGCGTGTCGATCGTGTACGTCGGACCGCCGCGGTCGATGTCGCTGCGGCTGACCGAGAACTGCGGGTTGGACGCCGTCGCGATGACCGTCATCAGATAGCGGTCCTCGGCCGGCGAGACCTGCTTGTGGCTCTTCTGCCAGGGCTGCCCGGTCGGGACGAAGACCACCTCGTCGAGGTGGAAGTGGGCGGCCACTTCGCTGGCCGCCACCAGGTGTCCGTGATGGATCGGGTCGAATGTTCCGCCCATCACTCCGATTCGGCGTTTGCCGCGGCCGGTAGGCACTTCCTGCTCTCCCATGCGTGCAGACCCTACTGGCACAGCTGTTCGCCTCTGCCTCAGCGGTCTCGGTTGAAGCGGGTGGTGATCCACAGCAGGAGCAGCAGCACGAAGAGCGCGCCGCCACCGGTGAGGTACGGGCTGAGGCTTTCGTGGTTACCACCCTGCTCGCCTTCGGAGGCGAGGGTGACCAGCTGGTGCGCGGTGCTCGAGAGGCTCATCTTCTGCAGGACCTATCCATCGGGAATCAGGAGGGAGACGTCGCGCACATCGTATGCGGGCGCCGTGGGCACGCTCACGCCGACTCAGTCGTTGTTGTCGTCGTTGCGGTATCCACGAAGCAGGAACCAGGCGAGCACGGCTGCTCCCACGAGCGAGGCGAGCAGCACGATCCGAAGCGTGTTGCCCGGTCCCTGGTCGTCGGACACGGCGGCGAGCATGAAGGCGGTATGCGGCATTCCGGGCGCTCCTCAAAGTTATCCACAGCCCCCCGCACACCGTAGCGCCAGCGCATACGCTGGCTTTTGTCAGGGGGACGAGCAACGTCTCGTACGAACAGGGGGCATCCATGACCGACAGCAGTCACGAGAGCGTGCCGAGCAGGCACCGCAAGCGATTCCCGGGCATCTCCTCGCGTGCCTACGAGCACCCGGCGGACCGCTCGGCCCTGGTGGCCCTGCGCCGGCTGACCGGTTTCGACACCGTGTTCAAGGCGCTCAGCGGGCTGCTCCCGGAGCGGAGCCTGCGGCTGCTCTTCCTCTCCGACTCCGTCCGGGTGAGCGAAGCTCAGTTCGTCCATCTCAACGACATGCTGCGCGACGCGTGTTACATCCTGGACCTGGAGAAGGTCCCGCCGATGTACGTCAAGCAGGACCCGCAGCCCAACGCCATGTGTATCGGGCTGGACGAGCCGATCATCGTGGTCACCACCGGCCTGGTCGAGCTCCTCGACGAGGAGGAGATGCGGGCGGTGGTGGGCCACGAGGTGGGCCACGCGCTCTCCGGTCACTCGGTGTACCGGACGATACTGCTCTTCCTGACCAACCTGGCCGTGAAGGTCGCCTGGATCCCGCTGGGGAACGTGGCGATCATGGCGATAGTGACGGCGCTGCGCGAGTGGTTCCGCAAGTCGGAGCTCTCCGCCGACCGGGCCGGGCTGCTCGTGGGCCAGGACATCAAGGCCTCGATGCGCGGTCTGATGAAGATCGCCGGCGGCAACCACCTCCACGAGATGAACGTGGACGCGTTCCTCGCCCAGGCCGACGAGTACGAGAAGGGCGGGGACCTGCGGGACTCGGTCCTCAAGATCCTCAATGTGCTGCCCCGGACGCATCCCTTCACCACGGTGCGCGCCGCCGAGCTGAAGAAGTGGTCGGAGACCCGCGACTTCCAGCGGATCATGGACGGCCACTACCCCAAGCGGGACGAGGACAAGGACGCCTCGGTGACGGACTCCTTCCGGGAGTCGGCCACGCACTACGCCGACACGGTGCGCACCAGCAAGGACCCGCTGATGAAGCTCGTCGGTGACATCGCGGGCGGCGCGGGCGACCTGGGGGGCAAGCTCCGGGACAGGTTCACCGGGGCGGCCGGCGGGAACACCGGCGGCGGCTCGGCCAAGGGAGGCGCCGGAGGCACCGGAGGTGCCCAGGGATCGTCCGCTACGGACGGCTCCGAGGGGACCTGGCGGCGTCCGGACCCCGAGGAGGGCCCTGAGCCGGGGAACTGACGCCCAGCGTGCCGCAGAGCGTCGCCGCGGGCACCCCCGTGGCGTACGGGTCGGTGCCCGCGGGGCCCCTGGTGTCCGCCCGCTCGCCCGCGAGCAGCGGGCGGAGGGCACCGGTCGTGTCGGCCGAGCAGGACTGCGGACCCGCCTGGACGTAGGCGCTGCGGACCTCCAGCCGGTGCAGCCGGATGTCCTCCCGGTCGAGCAGGAAGTGCAGGACGCGGCGCACGGTGAACAGCGAGGCTCCGTCGGCCCGGTGGGGGCCGGGCACGGCGGGCCTCAGTGCGTACGTGAAGGTGTGGTCGGACACCACCTCCAGGGTGTCCGCCCCCGCCTCCGTGTAGGAGAGGGTGCCGTTGACCCGGACGTCGGTGTCGGCCAGTTCCACTTCGGCGGGGTCGAAGCGCACCAGCCAGCCGGTCGCGCTGTGCTCGCCGTCGTCGGCCGGTGCGTCCATGCTCCGGTCGAACTGCGCCGTCTGGTCCGGGTCGAGCAGCCTCCCGACCGGCCGGACGACCCCGGCGGTGAGCACGTCGGGGTCGAGGGAGGAGCCCACCAGATAGTCCTTGACCGTGGTCAGGGCCATGGTCACCTGGCTGTCCGAGAAGTTCTTCGTCCGCCGGACCGGCGGCAGGTTGATGCCCGAGGCGCCCGTCCGGTGCCCGGCGGCCGGGCCGTCCGCGAGGAGCGACTCGGCGGCCCCTCCGGGGACGGGGCCCTGGGGAGCGAGGGGGACGACCGTGGACTGAAGGGGTTCGGCGCGCCTGCCGACGGGCGTCGGGTACGGGTTGCGGAAGCCGACGTAGACGGCGGTGGCGAAGGCCAGCACGATCAGCAGGACGAGGGCGATGCCGGTTCGGGAGCGGCGCCGACGGGCGGTGGGGCGGCCGGGAAGGGAGCGGACGGCCCGCGCGTGGTCGCCCATGCGCTCCTGCGCGGAGAACTCCTGCAGCCGGGCAGCGCGGACGAACGATTCGTCGAAGACGAGCGAGCGGTACTCGTCCTCCCCGCCCGAGGGGTTCTCGGGCGGCCCTTCCGGCGGTTCTCCGCGGCCTGTCATGACTTCTCCCGATCTCCGCGCCACCGGCGGAAGCTGGCGCTGGGATCCGCCTCAGCCGCTGGGCATCGGGCGGACCTGTCCGTCACGGGTTCGACACATGGGCGTTCCGGCGCATGGACAAGTGGCTGGCCCTCTTCCCGGGGACGGGGACGGGAGGAGGGGGCGCGAGGTCATACCTTCAGATTGGGTCGATCCCCATCAAGGTAAACGCCGGGCAGGTGGGAGCGCAGGTGGAGCGCCGCCGGGAGGGGTGGGCCAGGGGTGGGCCCGAGGGCGGACACCGTGCCACCGGGCTGATCCCCTTTGCGCACGGGCCCCGGCCGCCGAGGGCGGGCGCATCCGAGGGCAGGCGCGCATCCCCTCCGCCAGCGGGCTCAGGGGGTACGGGGAACGGCGGCAAGCAAGCTCAGGGGGTACGGGGAACGGCGGCAAGCACGCTCAGGGGGTGCGAGGGACGGCGGAGACCGCTGGGCGGGAGTAGTCGGCCGAGGCGGAGGGGACCACGCCCGGCTTGTCGACGCCGCTGGTCGCCGGTGGCGGCACCTGGTCCTGCCGGCCGGCCGCGGCTCCCCGGTACACGGCGCTGAAGGCCAGCGCCACCATCCCGATCCCCATCAGCAGGGCGAGCAGCCAGGCGACCGGCCGGTGCCAGCGGGCCGCGCCCCGGTAAGGGCGCAGGGAGCCGCCGTGGCGGCCGTAGGGGCCGTCCTCGTCCTCGTAGAAGCCGTCCGGGTCATCGGGGTCCAGGGACTCACCGAAGGCCCTCTCGCGGCCGTACACGCCGTCAGGGCCGTAACCGTCGCCGTAGAGGTCGTCGTGGAGTTCGTCGTCCAGGGCTCCGCCGCCCGAACGCGCCCTGCTCGCCTCGGCTTCGGCGCGGGCCTCCGCGGCGGCCAGCAGCCGCTCCACCGCGGTGGGTTCGTGGATCTCGGCGGACCGGACGAAGTCCTCGTCGAACACCACGGAGGCGAAGTCCTCGTCCGCGCCCCCGCGGTCGTCGTCGGGCTCCCAGCCGTCCGGGAACGGCCTGCCCCCCACGTCGTCCGGCACAGCTTCAGCGTAGCCGCGGCGGGGCGTTTTGGGCAGGGAGCCCGCATATTCGCCCGCCCCGCCGGGGGACGCCCGAGGGGTGCCGGGCTAACGGATGTGGCCGTCGCCGGTGACGATGTACTTCGTCGACGTCAGCTCCGGAAGCCCCATCGGCCCGCGGGCGTGCAGCTTCTGCGTGGAGATGCCGATCTCGGCGCCGAATCCGAACTGGCCGCCGTCCGTGAAGCGCGTGGACGCGTTCACGGCGACCGTCGTGGAATCCACCAACTGGGTGAACCGGCGCGCCGCCGCCTGCGAGGTGGTGACGATCGCCTCCGTGTGGCCGGAGGACCAGAGCCGGATGTGCGCCACGGCGGCCTCCAGCGACTCCACGACGGCCGCCGCGATGTCGTACGAGAGGTATTCGGTCTCCCAGTCCTCCGGGGTCGCCGCCACGACGGTCGCCTTGGACTCCTCGGCGTACGCGAGCACCCGCTCGTCGCCGTGCACCGTGACCCCGGCCTCGGCCAGCGCGTCCAGGGCGAGGGGCAGGAAGTCCGCGGCGATGTCCTTGTGGACCAGGAGGGTCTCGGCGGAGTTGCAGACGCTCGGGCGCTGCGCCTTGGAGTTGACCAGGATCTCGACGGCCATGGCGAGATCGGTCTGCGCGTCCACGTAGACGTGGCAGTTGCCGGTGCCGGTCTCGATGACGGGGACCGTCGACTCCTCCACCACGGTGCGGATCAGGGAGGCTCCGCCGCGCGGGATCAGTACGTCGACGAGGCCGCGGGCCCGCATCAGCTCGCGCACCGAGTCGCGGTTCTCGCCCGGGACGAGCTGCACCGCGTCCGCCGGGAGGCCGGACCCGCCGACCGCGTCGCGGAGGACCCGCACGAGAGCGGTGTTCGAGGCGTACGCCGACGAGGAGCCGCGCAGCAGCACCGCGTTCCCCGACTTCAGGCAGAGCGCGGCGGCGTCGACCGTCACGTTGGGCCGGGCCTCGTAGATGATGCCGACCACCCCGAGGGGCACCCGCACCTGCCGCAGGTCGATGCCGTTGGGGAGGGTGGAGCCCCGGACCACTTCGCCGACCGGGTCGGGCAGCGCCGCCACGTCCCGCGTGTCCGCGGCGATCGCGCGGATGCGCTCGGGGGTGAGCGTGAGCCGGTCGACGACGGACTCGCTCGTCCCGGCCTCCCTGGCCTTCGCGACGTCCTCGGCGTTGGCCTCGACGATCTCGCTGGTGCGCACCTCGAGCGCGTCCGCGATGGCCAGCAGGGCGTCGTCCTTCGCCGCGCGCGGGAGTGGCGCGATGTCGTCGGCGGCGGCGCGTGCCCGGTAGGCGGCCTGGGCGACCGGGGACATGTTGTCGTACGGCGAAAGCGTGGTCATGCCCGCAGGGTAATGCGCACGCTGCGGGCATCCCTCACGTATCCCGTGATGCGAGACAGGCGTATCGGCGCTCGCTCCCCCGGTGCACAGGGCGCACGGCCGGCTGTGCGCCCTGTCCGGGAATCCCTCAGTACGGGTGCACCCCGACGGGGGCGGCCGGCGGCGGACCGTAGCCCTCCGCGATCCGCAGGTGGTACGTCTCCCGGTCGATGACCTCCAGGCCGACGATCTCCCAGGGCGGGAGCTTCGCGCTGGAACGGTGTTCACCCCAGAGCCGCAGCGCCACCGCCGCGGCGTCGTGGAGGTCCCGGGCCTCTTCCCAGTAACGGATCTCCGCGTGGTCGTTGGCGTATCGGCTGGTCAGCAGGAACGGGTGGTCGTGCGCCAGCTGCTCCAGCCCGCGTCTGACCTCCTTCAGCGGTGTCTCGCTGCCGGAGACGCTGAGGGTGATGTGCCACAGCTTGGAGCGGGTCAGTTCCTCTTCCGTCACCACCGGTTGCTGGTCGGTGGTCTGGTCGGCGGGCGTGCCGACGAAGTCGGCTCCCGCCCCGACGCTGCTCAGGGCACGGCTGCCCGTTCCGCGGGGCAGCGCCCCCGGGCGCGCTCGTCTCACCGGCGGCCTCCTGTGAATGTGTAGCTGTGCTGACCCCTCTGTGTCCCCGTGACAAAGTTGACCAGCCCGGGACCGGGCGTGGGGCGGTTTTCGTGAAGGTCTCCGCCCGAAGGCCGGACTTTCAGCCGTTTCAGGGGGCCGGGCGGGGCGCGAGGATGACGAGATCGTCCCTGTGTACGACTTCCCGTTCGTAGGCGGGTCCCAGCTCGCGGGCGAGGTCGCGGGTGGACCGGCCGAGCAGCTGGGGGATCTCCTTGGCGTCGAAGTTGACGAGCCCGCGGGCGACGGCCCGGCCGGCGGGGTCGCGCAGCTCGACCGGGTCGCCCGCGGAGAACTCGCCCTCGACCGCGGAGATCCCGGCGGGCAGCAGGGACGTACGGCGCTCGACGACGGCGCGCACGGCTCCGTCGTCCAGCGTGAGGGAGCCCTGCGGCGTGGAGGCGTGGGCCAGCCACAGCAGCCGGTCCGCCGAGCGCCGCCCGGTGCGGTGGAAGTACGTGCCGGTGTCGCGTCCGCCGAGGGCGTCGGCCACCTGGCTCGCCGAGGTGAGGACCACGGGGATCCCGGCGGCGGTGGCGATCCGGGCGGCCTCGACCTTGGTCACCATGCCCCCCGTGCCGACCCCCGCCTTCCCCGCGCTGCCGATGGTGACGCCCTCCAGGTCGGCAGGTCCGGCGACCTCCGCGATCCGGGAGGTGCCGGGCTTGCTCGGGTCCCCGTCGTAGAGGCCGTCGACGTCGGAGAGGAGCACGAGGAGATCGGCGTGGACCAGATGGGCGACGAGCGCGGCCAGCCGGTCGTTGTCCCCGAAGCGGATCTCGTCGGTGGCCACCGTGTCGTTCTCGTTGACGACGGGGAACGCGCCCATCTCCAGGAGCTGGTCGAGGGTGCTGTACGCGTTGCGGTAATGGGCGCGCCGGCTGGTGTCGTCCGAGGTCAGGAGCACCTGCCCGACCCGTACGCCGTAACGGGCGAAGGAGGCGGTGTAGCGGGCGACGAGCAGTCCCTGGCCGACGCTGGCGGCGGCCTGCTGGCGCGCCAGGTCCTTGGGCCTGCGGACGAGCCCGAGCGGGGCGAGGCCCGCCGCGATGGCGCCGCTGGAGACGAGGACGATCTCGCGTTCCCCGCCGCTCCTGACCTTGGCGAGGACGTCGACGAGCGCGTCCACCCGATCGGCGTCGAGCCCTCCCGCCGCGGTGGTGAGCGAGGAGGAGCCGACCTTGACGACGATCCTGCGGGCGTCGGTCACACCCGGCCTGCGGCCCGCGCCGCCCCCGGAGGGTGTGCGGATCGCGCCTTCGGGCGCGGCAGCCCGTTCCTCGGATTCCCTTGCCCCTGACACGTACGCCCGTCCCCATCACGTCGTTCTGCTCGGTTCCGCTCAATCTACGTGAGGGGGCGGGGCCGGCACCGTGCCGTCTCAGCTGCTGTCGCCGCGCAGACGCCATTACAGAGGCGGACCGCTCCGGGTCACGCTTCGACATGCCCCCGAATGGAGTCATTTACGTAATCTCCACCCGCCATTCATAGGGCTACCCTCTATTGCGTGACAGATGAACTCTCCCGCCAGAGGCGCATTCTCCTCAGATCGGGCAAAAGCCCCTTCGATGTGGCTTCGCTCGAACAGTCCCTCGACAGAGATGTCTTCGCGACCAACGCGGGCAACCTGATCTTCAGCGATGCGTCGCACAAGATTCTGACGACTCCACGGGCAGAGGTCTTCTCCAACGGCATCCGCACGGATCCATCGGCGGCAGGCCGCATAAACGAGGAGTACGACGTCTTCGTCGTCCCCCTCGCGAACGCCTTCCGCCCGACGTTCGAGCGGCCCCTGAAGCGGATGACGCAGCTGATCAAGAAGCTGCGCATCCCCGTCGTCGTCCTGGGTGTCGGCGCGCAGGCCGACCTCAAGTACGACGCCACGCGGCTGAAGGCGATGGAGCCGACCGTCAGGGAGTTCGTCACCGAGGTGCTCAACCGCAGCGCCTCCATCGGCGTACGGGGCGAGTTCACCGAGCAGTACCTCAAGAACATGGGCTTCCGGGACGTCGAGGTCATCGGCTGCCCCTCCATGTTCATGAACGGCGAGACGTTCACGCTGGAGAAGAAGTCCGAGTCGCTCACCGCGGAGTCCCGCATCTCGGTGAACGGTTCGCACAGCGCCGTACGTTCGCACGGTCTCGACGCCATCATCCGGCAGGCCCACGAGCGCTACCCGAATCTCCGGTTCGTCGGGCAGAACCTCCTCGAGGCCCAGCTGCTGCACTGGCGGGAGACGTCGAACCCGATCGGCGCCCAGACCTCGATGCCGACCCACCCGTCCCACCCGATGTACCGCGAGGGCAAGGTCCGGCTCTACGTCGACCCGGCCACCTGGATCGACGAGCTACGCGCGTTCGACTTCTCGTTCGGCTCCCGTATCCACGGCAACATCGCGGCGCTGCTGGCCGGCGTCCCGAGCACCGTGCTCTGCAGTGACTCGCGGACCCTGGAGCTCTGCCGCTACTTCGGCATCCCGCACCGCAAGATCTCCGAGACGCCGAAGAACATCGACCCCGCCGAGCTGTACGAGGCGGCGGACTTCAGCGAGCTGGTCAACGGCCACAAGGAACGTTTCCTCCGCTTCACCGGCTTCATGGAGCGGAACGGCCTGGAGAACACCTTCCACCACGGCGACAGCGGGAAGGCGTTCGACATCCACATGTCCAAGCTCGCCCTCCCGCCGGCCGTCCGCCCGTGGACCGAGACCGACCCCGACTCCCTGAGCAGCCGGTTCAGCTTCATGCAGAGCCGCATGAACGAGCTGTCCACGGAGAACGCGCTGCTGCGGAGCCAGCTGGAGAAGAAGGCCGGCCCGGTCAGCATCAAGCTGCAGACGGGCGAGGGAGCGGCGGCGTGGCCCTCCGCCTACCGGCGCGCCCGGCGTGTGGTGGGGCGCCCCGTCCGACGGCTGCTGCGCCCCGAGCAGTAGGGGTTCCCGGCCACCGACGTGCCCCCGCCGGCAGGCGGTCACCTCCCTTGCCACGCCGCGCCCGCCTCAGACCTTGTGGGCGCGGCGCGGCATGTGCAGGCCGGCGGACCGGGCCGTCCTGCGCGCCTTGCCCGCCAGCCGCCGCAGGAAGGCGGCGGCGGACTGGGGCCCCGGCACGTCGATGCGCTTGCGGCCGACCCACTCACGCACGGTGAGCTCGTACGCCGACAGGGGCAGCACCCCCTCGCCGAAGTGGGGGTAGACCAGGTACAGCCTGCCCCTGAGGCCCTTGCGGACCGCACGGGGTTCCTTCTTGTCCCGTACGAACTGCAGGATGTCCAGGAGCAGGTCGAGCCTGTCCTTGGCGATGCAGAGCAGCCGGAGCCGCTCGTTGACCTTGAGGCGGCGGGCGAGCCCCGGTGACCAGTACGTCTCCAGCAGCGGTGCCGCCAGCCTCATCTTCTCCTGCCGCACCTCGTCGGACTGCCGGAGCAGCGCCGGGCCGAACTGCGGGAGCAGGGTGATGACGAACGGACGGACCATCAGGACGTCCCGCTTCGGACCCGGCGGGACGTGGGTGGCGATCAGTGACATCAGCGCCCGCGCCGAGTCGAACCGCAGCACGTAACTGCCGCTCTTCGTCACGTGCTTGCCGTCGTCCCGGCCCACGAGGTAGTAGCAGGTGTAGTCGGCCACGACGGAGACACCGTTGCCCCGCAGGTAGGCCTCCATGGTGAAGAGCGCGTCCTCACCCGTCTTGAGCTCCTCGTCGAACCGCATGCCGAGCCGCACCAGCAGGTCACGCCGGAACAGCTTCTGCGCGCTCAGGGTGAACTTGATGTTCGAGGTGAAGAGGTCGGCCCGCTCGACCGTCTCCTTCCACATCGACTTGGCCGCACCGCGGTTGACGCCGACGACCTTCCCGAGCACCACGTCCGTGCCGGCGCGGTCGCCCATCGCGACCATCCGCTCCAGGGCCTCCTCGCCGAAGTAGTCGTCCGCGTCGAGGAAGAAGACGTACCGGCCGCGGGCGAGACCGAGCCCCACGTTGCGCGGGCCGCTGGGGCCGCCGGAGTTCTCCTGGCGGACGACACGCATCTCGATGGCGGTCCTGGCGGCGAACTCCTCCAGGTACTCCCCCGTGCCGTCGGTGGACCCGTCGTCGACGGCCACGATCTCCATGCGCCCGGCCGGAAGCGTCTGCGCCTCGACGGATTCCAGGCAACGGATCAGGTACGGCATCGCCTCGTAGGCGCCGATGATGACGGTCACATCTGGTGCGGTGCTGCTCATCTCTCCCCGGTTCACGCATAAACGTATCAATCAGGAGAAACGATGGAACGACGGTATGTGCCCCGTTCCCTGCACGGACACGCCGAACGGCCCGTACGTTCCCCTCCCTGAGGAGGAGACGGACGGACCGTTGGTCAGGTTGCGTCTCGAACCGGACGACTTTCGAACAACTGAATGACAGCCGGATTACACCCGGAAGTCACCCCACATCAGGCCATTTCCGTTACGTTCTGTCACCGGACGGACATCCTGCGGTTCGACGGGCGGTACAGCGGGCGGTTCAGCCGGCGGTTCAGCGGATCGGCGAGGGACCGGCGCCGATCTCCGCGTCGGCCTCGGGCGTGGTCGGCACGTCCGGGTCGACGGCGGCCTCGGCCTCGGCGACGATCTCGGCCGCCCCGTCCCCGGCGCCGCTGGACGCCGACTCGGGGTCGGGCAGCGGTGCGGGCGCCTGCTCGCCCACGCGCTGGGCGACGCCCGCGTTACGGGCCTCCGCCTTGGCGGCGAGCGCCAGCACGGCGGCGTTGAACTGCTCCATGGAGGTGGGCTCGTCGGGACCCAGCAGGTAGCTCTTCAGCTCGTGCCGGGCCTCGGCCAGCGTGTCGGCCGCCGGATCGGCGACGGCCCGCAGCAGCTCGTCGATCTCCGCCGCGCTGTTGGAGAGGATGACGGCCGCCCGTACGGCGGTGTTCTGGCGCTTGAACTCGTCGGCGCCGAGCTCGGCCGAATCGGTGACGGCGTACGGCTTGCCGCTCGCGATGAAGTCGGAGACGACGCTGGAGATGTCCGAGACCATGGCGTCGGACTGGTTGAAGCAGTCGTACAGCTTCGGCTGCGAACCGGTCACCGTCCGGTGCTCCCACCAGCCGAAGGAACGCCAGTAGGCGTCGTTCCACTCGGCCCGCAGGGTGGCGATCTCGGCCTGGCGGGCCGGGTCGGCCAGCGCGACCCTGGACTCCTCGGACTCGTCGCCCCCGGCGCGGCCGGGCTTCGCCAGCTCGGCCAGACGGGCCTCTATCCGGGCCAGCTCCGCCTTGGCGGCGCTCTGCGCGGCGCCGGCGGCCGAGGCCTCCTTCACCCAGCGCGGGTCGGCGGCGCGGTCCTGCGCGGCCTTGGCGACCATGGCCTTGATCCGGGCGTTGACGGCCTTGGCCTTGGCGCTGCGGATCCCGGTGAAGGGGTGCGGCTTGTAGATGACGCGGACCGGGCTGTCCGCCTTCAGCAGCCGGCGCACGATGTTCTCGCCGGCCAGCAGCAGCGAGGTGTTGCCCGGGTTGTCGTCCCAGCCCTCCCAGGTCGGGGCGTACAGCACCGTCGGGATCGGGTTCCTCGTGGTGCCGGTCCAGCTCTGGATGGGCGCCAGCTGAGGCCGCCCCACCTCGACAATGTCCTCGTCGCGGATGCCGACGTCGGCCAGGGCGTAGCGGTCGCGGCCCGCACGGCCGGCCGTCCACACCTCGTCGTACACCTTGGAGTACGGGTTGACGCTGGCCAGCTTGTCGCTGTCGCCGTGGCCGATGAAGACGTGCTTCATGGTCGGGACGCGCAGCATGTGGATGTTCTTGCCGACGTTCGCCGGATACAGGCACACACGGACCGTGGAGAGGTCCAGGTTCATCAGGTGGGTGCCGGCGGGTACGCAGACCACGGGCACGGAGGTGTCCGCGAGCTGTGCGACGAGGTTCCGCTCACGCATGACGATCAGCGGGCGTCCCTCGACGGCGGCCATGGTGTCGAGCCACATGTTGCCCTGGTAGGCGGACTCGTTGGAGCCGGAGAAGTAGAGCACCACGGTCGGCTGGTACTCACCGAGCCAGGTGTCCAGCGCCTTCAGCACGGCGGGGGCCGACGGGGCGCGCCGGCTACGGCGCAGGTACGGGATGAGCAGGGCGTTGTAGCCGACGGCCAGCAGCAGCGTCACACCGGCGCCGATGTACCCGGCGAGGTCCTCGCCCGTGCCCGCGGCGATCAGGACACCCACGACCGCGGGGAGGTCGAGGTGGAGCATCTTCTCGCTGGAACGGTGCAGCAGCGCGCGCGGCGGGGCGTCGGGGATGCGGACGGCGTGCAGGTCCACGTTCCGGGTGACGATCGGCAGGCTGCGGCGCAGCCGGATCAGTGTCGTCAGCGCGCCGTGGGGGGCCTGCAGACCGTAGAAGAGGAGGAAGCACGCGACCGCCGCGTAGAAGAGCGGCTCCTCCGCGAGGTCCAGCCGGGCCAGCAGCAGGATGATCATCAGCTGGCGGAGCAGGAAGCGGATGGGCAGACCCGCCCGCACCTTGCCGAGCCGGTTGATCAGGTAGCTGCCGCGTTGGTGCAGATACCAGTCCGCGACGTACGTGACAGCCGTGGCCGCCGCGAAGAACCAGATGTCGGGGAGAAGGGCGGCGATGAGGATGCAGGGGTACCCCAGCGTCATCAGTACGGCCGCCGACAATTCAGACCGACTGCCCACACGGGCCAGGCGAATGGCTGTCGAAATCACGAAGAACCTGCTCCAGGGGGTGCCGGTTGTTTCACGTATAGAGGGAAATGTGAAGGTGCGGCTTCACGCACTCGGGCCTCTGCGTTCACCTTTCGGTGAGCTCAGAGGCCCGTAAAAGTACATTTGTCAAGAATTATTACACATCTTCCTGACGGTCCAGAACCGAGGCCAGCGCCTGCTCGAAGCCCGAGGCCTCGGTGACGTCGCGGGTCGGGTCCTGCTGCCGTACATCGATGACGTGGCCCGTCATCGCGGACAGGAGGACGTCCAGCGAGGTGCGCGCCACGGCCTCGGAGGAGAGCAGCGAACCCTCGGGCTCCTGGCCGAACGCCTTGGTCCGCATGGGGGTCGCGGTGCGCTCCGGGTTCACGCAGTTGACCCTGATGCCCTCGCCCGCCCACTCGTCGGCCAGCGCCTGCGTGAGGTTCACCATCGCGGCCTTGGTGGAGGAGTAGAGGCTGTACTCGGCGCGGCCCCGGGTGTAGCTGCTGGAGGTGTACAGCAGCAGCTGGCCCTGGGTCTCCGCCAGGTACTTGTACGAGGCGCGGGCGATCTGCACGGGCGCCAGGTAGTTGACGTTCAGGGCTTCCTGGATCGTCGTGTTGTCCGTCTCCGCCAGCTTGCCGATGCGCAGCACACCCGCGGTGTTGATCACGTAGTCGATGCGGCCGGTCTCGGCGTACGCCTTGGAAAGCGCGTCGTCGATGTGCTCCGGGTTCTCGACGTGCGTGCCGGTGGTGGAGCGGCCCAGCGCGTAGACGCTGGCGCCGTACTGCTCGGCCAGCGTGGCGATGTCGGCACCGATGCCGTACGAACCGCCGAAGACCACCAGGGTCTTGCCCGAGAGCAGGTCGCGGTAGGCGGCCTCGTCGGCCTGGCGGGGGGCCGCGGTGGAGGCCAGCTGGAAGAGCTTGTCCGTGATGAAGACGTCGACCGGCTGGGTCACCTTCATGTTGTACTCGTCGCCCGCGACCACGTAGATCGGCACGTCGGGGAGGTACCGCAGGACGACCGAGCAGTCGTCGGTGGCCTGGAAGTTCGGGTCGCCGGCCGCGACCTCGTACGCCTTGCGGATCGTGGACAGCTTGAAGGCCTGCGGCGTCTGGCCGCGGCGCAGCCGGGACCGGTCCGGGACGTCGGTGATGAACTCGCCGTCCTCGCCGTGGGTCCGGGTCACGATGATCGTGTCGGCGGACGGGATGGCGACGTCGACCGCCTGGTAGCGGTCGAGGGCGTCGACGCAGTCCTTGATGACGCGCTGTGACAGGAGAGGACGGACCGCGTCATGGAAGAGGACGTTACGGTCCTCGCCCTCCGCGAGCCCCTCGCCGAGGGCCGCGATGGCGCGCTCGGTGGTCTCGTTCCGGGTGTTGCCACCCTCGATGATCTTGATGACCTTGGTGAGCCCGGCCTTGGCCACGATCTTCTCGACGTCCGGCACGAAGCCGGGCGCCATCAGGACGATGACGTCGTCGATGCTCTCGGCGTTCTGGAAGATGCTCAGCGTGTGCTCGATGACTGCCTTACCGGCGATCTTCAGCAGCTGCTTGGGGATCGACAGTCCCACACGCTGGCCGGTCCCACCGGCGAGCACGACCGCTGTGGTCCGGGGCTTGGCTTCATGCGGCACAGACACAGACGACCTACCTTGCGATGACAGGGGGGAACAGTGTGATGGTCGCACTCTCCGTGACCGTCTCGCAAGGCGGACGTTTACCGGCGCTCGCCCGTGGGAAACCCGCAGTTCACCGTCTGGCCAGGCAGATTGAGCCCTGGGGGCCCGTACCCGGAGTGACAGACTCCACAGACGTGTTACGCAATCCGCACATCACCGGTCCCCGCACCGCCCTCTACCTGGCCATTCTCTGTGAATCCGGGGTGTGTCCGGTGTGTTTCCGGTGGCGTGTCCGGGGCCGGATCCCTCTCCATCCCTCTCCGGAGCGGACCGGCGCCGGGTACCCCGCCGTACGGGGTACCCGGCGCGGGGTGGCTAGAAGCCCTGCCCGTCCATGGGGTCGAACTGGTCGTACTCGCGCTGCGCGTCGTCACGCTCGGAGTCGCGCTCGCGACGGCGCTGCGCGGCGGGGCGCGGCGCCTCGAGGCGGTGGTCCTCGCCACGGCGGCCCAGCATCTCGGCGCCGGCGGCCATGGTCGGCTCCCAGTCGAAGACGACCGCGTTGTCCTCGGCACCGATGGCCACGCCGTCGCCGGCCTGGGCACCCGCCTTGCGGAGCTCGTCCTCGACGCCGAGGCGGTTGAGCCGGTCCGCGAGGTAGCCGACGGCCTCGTCGTTGTTGAAGTCGGTCTGACGGATCCAGCGCTCGGGCTTCTCGCCACGCACGCGGTAGATGCCGTCGTCCTCCACGGTCACCGTGAAACCGGCGTCGTCGACGGCCTTGGGCCGGATGACGATCCGGGTCGACTCCTCCTTGGGCTTCGTGGCCCGCGCCTCGGCGATGATCCCGGCGAGGGCGTACGAGAGCTCGTTGAGGCCCTTGTGCGCGATGGCCGAGACCTCGAAGACGCGGTAGCCGCGTGCCTCCAGGTCGGGGCGGATCATGTCGGCGAGGTCCTGGCCGTCCGGGATGTCGACCTTGTTGAGGGCGACGATGCGCGGGCGGTTCTCGAGGCCGCCGTACAGCCGCAGCTCCTCCTCGATCATGTCGAGGTCGGAGACCGGGTCGCGGTCCGACTCCAGCGTCGCGGTGTCCAGGACGTGCACCAGGACGGAGCAGCGCTCGACGTGCCGCAGGAACTCCAGGCCGAGGCCCTTGCCCTGGCTGGCGCCCGGGATGAGCCCCGGGACGTCGGCGATGGTGTAGACGGTCGAGCCGGCGGTGACGACGCCCAGGTTGGGGACGAGGGTGGTGAACGGGTAGTCCGCGATCTTCGGCTTGGCGGCGGAGAGCACCGAGATCAGCGAGGACTTGCCCGCGCTCGGGTAACCCACGAGCGCGACGTCGGCGACGGTCTTGAGCTCCAGGACGATGTCCCGGCTCTCCCCCGGCTCACCGAGCAGCGCGAAGCCGGGCGCCTTGCGGCGGGCCGAGGCCAGCGCGGCGTTGCCGAGGCCGCCGCGGCCACCCTGGCCCGCGACGAAGGTGGTGCCTTGGCCGACGAGGTCCGCCAGGACGTTGCCGGCCTTGTCGAGGACGACGGTGCCGTCCGGGACGGGCAGCACGAGGTCCGTGCCGTCCTTGCCGGAGCGGTTGTCACCGGCACCGGGCTGGCCGTTCGTGGCCTTGCGGTGGGGGTGGTGGTGGTAGTCCAGCAGCGTGGTGACGGACTGCTCGACGACGAGGATCACATCGCCGCCGCGCCCGCCGTTGCCCCCGTCGGGGCCGCCCAGCGGCTTGAACTTCTCACGGTGTACGGAGGCCACGCCGTGGCCTCCGTTACCCGCGGCGGCATGCAGCTCGACGCGGTCCACGAAGGTGGTCATGGGTGGGTGCCTCCAGGTACTACGGAAAAATACGGGAATGTCTCTTGACGTAACGCGCCGAGGGCGGACCCGCTTCCCCGGTTACCGGGAAAGCTGAGATCCGCCCTCGGAAGGTGCTGTGTCGTTCAGCCGGTGCCTGACTCAGGCAGCGACGGGAACGATGTTCACGACCTTGCGGCCACGGTGCGTACCGAACTCCACCGCACCGGCGGTCAGCGCGAACAGCGTGTCGTCGCCGCCACGGCCGACGCCCGTGCCCGGGTGGAAGTGGGTGCCGCGCTGGCGGACCAGGATCTCACCGGCGTTGACGGCCTGACCGCCGAAGCGCTTCACGCCGAGCCGCTGAGCATTGGAATCGCGCCCGTTCCGAGTGGACGATGCGCCCTTCTTGTGTGCCATGTCTCCTCAGTCCCTTACTTCGCAGCCGCGGGGATACCGGTGACCTTGATCGCCGTGTACTGCTGGCGGTGACCCTGGCGACGGCGGTAACCCGTCTTGTTCTTGTAGCGAAGGATGTCGATCTTCGCGCCCTTGTGGTGGTCCACGATCTCGGCCTGGACCTTGATGCCGTCCAGAACCCAGGGGTCGCTGGTCACGGCGTCGCCGTCGACAACGAGCAGGGTCGAGAGCTCGACCGTGTCGCCAACCTTGGCGGTGGGAATCTTGTCAACCTCAACGATGTCGCCGACAGCAACCTTGTGCTGGCGACCACCGCTGCGCACGATGGCGTACACGCGGATCTCTCTCTCACTCGGAACGGATCCCCTGATGCCAGCCGCCCGCGCGGGCCGGGGCCCACGACAGTCCGGAAGGATGAGCGGCCTCCCCCGGGGACGGATCACCGGGAGGGATGTGCTCAGGGGGTAGGCGCACAGAAACACGCCGAGGGTCAAGATTACGGGGCGGGGAGCGGGGGGTCAAACCGGGTGCGGCGCTCCCCCGCCGGACACCCGCCGCCGGTCACCGGCACTCCGTTCCGAGCGCTCCCGCGCCGCCGGAGCCGCACTCAGCCGAAGTACTCGTCCGGATCCAGTCCGCCCATACACACGGCCCCGTTGACCCCGAAGTTGCTGCCCGCGTTGCTGCTGAACTTGCCGGGCCCGATCGTGCCGACGAGCGTGTACCGGGTGCCCGCCCTCCACTCCCAGACGGCCGCGTTCACCGGCAGGTTGTTCACGTACGACCCGATGTCACTCATGTAGCTCGGACTCGCCGACAGGATGAAGCAGGCCTTGGTGCTCGTCGAAGTCAGAGCGAGACCCTTGTAGTTGATGAAGTCGTACAGGCAGAGCTTCCCTGCCGGGCAGCCGCCCACCGCCGCCGCGGGTGCCGCGGTGGCGCCGAGAGCGCCGACCGCCATCGCCATCCCGCTGACCGCAAGAGTCGCCTTACGGATCCAAGCCATGGTGAGCCCTTCGTCGATACGAGGTGCGCTGTGCGCCGCGTGTACCGCGCGAACCTATGACCACCCGCGTGAGGACTCCCAGCTTCCGCATCCCGTCCGCGCACAACTGGCTCGATCTCGCCGGAGAGGGCTGCAGGGAGGGTGCCGAGGTGATGTGTACCGCTCACGTAAGGACCCGGTTCGGGGGATCGTATGCTTTCCCCTGATCCGCTCCCCGAAAGGTGCTGCAAGTGACCTACAGAGTCCAGCCAACTGCCCAGGTCGACGACAGCGCCGAGATCGGCGACGGCAGCAGCGTCTGGGAGCTGGCACAGATCCGCGAGGGTGCCCGGCTCGGCGAGGGCTGCGTGATCGGCCGCGGGGCGTACGTGGGAACCGGCGTACAGATCGGCAACAACGTCAAGCTGCAGAACTACGCCCTGGTCTACGAGCCGGCCGAGCTCGGCGACGGTGTCTTCGTGGGCCCGGCCGTGGTGCTCACCAACGACCACAACCCGCGCTCCGTCGACCCCGAGGGCAAGCAGAAGCGCGGCGGCGACTGGGAGGCCGTGGGCGTGAAGGTCGCCGAGGGCGCGTCCCTCGGCGCACGCTCCGTATGTGTCGCCCCCGTACGGATCGGCCGCTGGGCCATGGTCGCGGCCGGCGCCGTGGTGACCAAGGACGTCCCCGACTTCGGCCTGGTCGTCGGCGTACCGGCCCGCCGGATCGGCTGGGTGGGCCGCAGCGGCGTCAAGCTCGTCGAGCGTGAGGGCGAGCCGGGCGTGTGGGAGTGCCCGCAGACGGGCGCGCTGCACGACGAGAAGGACGGCGTCCTCACCGAGCGCGCGGGCTGAGTCCGTACGGCGTCCAGTCCCTTCCGGGGAGCGCCCACTGAGGGGCCGCTCCCCCGTCCACACCCGAGATTGGTGACCTCCATGCCGGCCAGCCGGATAACCGGTCCGGACACGCGCGACCGGCTTGCCTCACTCACCGGTCTGCGTTTCTGGGCCGCTCTCGTCGTCGTCCTGTACCACCTGTCACGGCAGACGGGGAAGCTTCCCTGGATCAGCGACGTCACCTGGTACGGGCGCACCGGCGTGACCTTCTTCTTCGTCCTCTCCGGCTTCGTGCTGGCATGGACGTACGACGGGAAGACCGTGCCCGCGGCCGTCTTCCTCTGGCGGCGCTTCGCGCGGATCTGGCCGCTGATGGCCGTTTCCATCGCCGCGTCCGTGGCGGCATGGCGCGTTCTGGGGACGGACGTCTCCCTCAAGGGCGTGGTCGCGACCCTGGGGCTCGTCAACTCGTGGGCGCCGGGCCGTGAGTACCGCGTGGGCGGCAACCCGGCGGCCTGGTCGCTCAGTGATGAGGCCTGGTTCTATCTGATCTTCCCGCTGCTGCTGATGCTGCCTCTGCTGCGCTCGCCGCGCGGAAGGACGTGGTGTGCGGTAGCGCTGTGCGTCGCCCCCGTCGCCGTCTGGGCGTCGGGATCGCTGTTCACGGATCCGACGGTGCGCGTCTGGGCCCTCGACTACTTCCCCCCGACCCGCACCCTCCAGTTCGTGCTGGGTGTGGTGGCCGGCCTGGCGGTCAAGCGCGGTTGGCGGCCCCCGGTCGGTCTGCCGGTCGCGGTCGCTCTGGTCGTCGCCGGGCACATCGCGCTGGTGCCCTGGTCACGGGCTGTCCCCGACAGCCTCTGGTACAGCCCGTACAGTGCCTCGCATCTGCTCTCGGCACCGCTCTTCGCGCTGCTGGTCGCGGCGGCCGCCTCCGCCGACCTGAAAGGCCGCCGGACCGGGTTCTCGGGGCCCTGGTCGATCCGCCTCGGCCACTGGTCCTTCGCCTGGTACCTGTTCCACGAGATCGTGATCCGATCCCTCATCGGCTGGCTGGGCCGCCCTGACACGCAGATCGGGATCGTGAAGATCTGGCTGCTGGCGCTGGCCATCAGTCTCGCCATTGCGGCAGCGGCCTACCACTGGGTGGAACACCCGCTGGAACGCGTACTGCGCCGCGCGGGACCGGGTGGCGCCCGCCGCGCCGGGCCGGCTGTTGCACCGGAACCGGACGCCGGCAGGACCGCCGAACCGAACGCGTCGGCCCCAGCTCTGCCGGGCCCCGAGAAGAAGAGTGTGCAATGAAAGTCGTCAGCATCGTCGGCGCCCGTCCCCAGCTGGTGAAACTGGCGGCCGTGGCCGCCGCGTTCGCCGGTACCGGCCATCAGCACGCCATCGTCCACACCGGGCAGCACTACGACGCGGATCTCTCGGACGTCTTCTTCTCCGGGCTCGGCATACCTGACCCGGATGTACATCTGGGCGTGGGTTCCGGGAGCCACGGGGCACAGACCGGGTCCGTTCTCACGGCTCTCGATCCTGTACTCGCCGCTGAGAAACCCGACTGGGTGCTGGTGTACGGCGACACCAACTCGACTCTGGCGGGGGCGCTTTCCGCCGTCAAGCAGCATCTCCCGGTGGCCCATCTCGAGGCCGGTCTCCGCTCCTTCAACCGCCGGATGCCGGAAGAACACAACCGGGTCCTCACCGACCACTGCGCGGACCTCCTCCTGGCGCCCACCGCCGAAGCCATGCGGCATCTGACCAACGAGGGCCTCGCCCACCGGGCGAGACTGGCGGGCGATGTGATGGTCGACATCTGTCTGCGTATCCGTGATGCCGTGCTGGCCGGACGGCACCCGGCCCCGTCGCTGCCCGAGGGGATCGATCCTGACGGCCCGTTCCTGCTGGCCACTCTGCACCGGCCGGACAACACGGACGACCCGGAACGGCTGTCCGCCATCGTGACGGCACTGGCCGGGCTGCCGGTGCCGGTGGCCCTGCTGGCGCATCCCCGCCTGGTGGCGCGCGCCGGTCAGCACGGCATCGACCTGGCGCAGGGCTCCATCCGTGTCGGCCGCCCGCTTCCGTACGCCGGGCTCGTGGCCGCAGTGCTGGCATCCAGCGGTGTGGTCACCGACTCCGGCGGTCTGCAGAAGGAGGCATTCCTGCTGGACCGTGTATGCACCACTGTCCGGCCGGAGACGGAATGGGTCGAGACCCTCGAGGACGGGTGGAATCAGCTGGTCGCCGATCCGCACGAGCTGGCCGCCGACGCATGGGCCGCTGTCGCGACCCGCCCCGCACCGAGGGCGCCACATGGTGCTCCCTACGGCAACGGCACGGCCGCCGTACGCGTCGTGGAGCTGATGGAGCAGGCCCTCGACGGCCGTACCTGATCCGGAAAACGCTGCAGGGGCCGCCCTCACCGGGCGGCCCCTGCAGCGTTTCGGCGTTGCTCAGACCAGGTCGCTCAGCAACCGCTCGTACAGAGCGACATACTTCTGGGTCTGGACTTCCCAGCTCCACTCGTCCAGCATGCCGGGGCGCTCGTACGGTTCGGCGTACCTCTCGCGGGCTCCGAGCACGAGGTTCAGGGCCCTGGCCAGGTCCTTGCTGTCCTCCGACCGGAAGACCTCGCCGTTCCCGACCCTGGTGACCTCGTCGGACATGGCCTTCACGTCACTGACCACCACGGGCAGCCTGGCCTGCATGAACTCGAAGAACTTCGTGCTCAGGGCTACCTCGTGGTTGACGGGGCCCTTACGCAAAGGATGGATGCCGACGTCCGCGGTGGACAGAAAGCCCACGAGGACGTCATAGGGCACGTACGGCATGAGGTGGACACGGTCCGAGACCCCCAGGCCGGCCGCCAGTGTGCGCAGGGAGTTCACATACGCGCCGTCGAGGTTGTTGATCACGAAGGCGGCGTGCAGATCACCCGCGTACTGCAGGGACTCGACAACGGTGTGCAGGCCACGCTGGGGACCGGCCGCACCGCAGTAGACGGCGAGCGGAGTCGCGTCGTCCAGCCCACAGGCCTCCCGCACATGCTTGGCACCGCTCTCCGTGGCCCACGCGCCTCGTTGGCTCGGGACAAGCTTGGGCGGGGCGTTCAGCGTGACGTCGGGCCGCTCGGTCAGACCGTGCGATTCCTCCAGCATCTCGGCCAGCGCCGGTGAGACGGTGACCACAGCGTCCGCGTATCCGATGTGCTCGCGCTCGTAGGCGATCTGGGCCGTCAGCCACTTCTTCCCAGGAGCGTTGAGACCTGGCACGAACTCATGGGCGTCGTAGACGAAACGGATGTTCCGCCCTCCCCGGCGGGCCCGGGCGACGTAGCGTGCGGCCACCCCGAGCATGCGGAAGTCGTGGGCATGGATGAGATCGGGCTTGAGCCGGTCCAGCTCGGCGCTGAAGCTGATCTCGTACCGGAACGGAAGCGGGTCCAGTCGGCGCCAGGCCCGGTCGCCCATGACCGCGCTCCAGAACGCGGCCTCGATGTTCTCGAGCATGCCGTCGTGCTTCACCCTGGCATCGAGCGCGGCCGGGGTCTGCTTGGACCGTGCGGCGATCCACGTACGACGGGCCTTGGCGGCCACCCTCTGCACCCCGTGCGGCACCCTGCGTCCGGTAGGGCGCTTGCGGGAGATCCCCGTGCGGGCGGCGTCACCGATGCTGCCCACCAGAAGTTCGGCGGTGTCGACCTCGATCTGGTTCTGCTTGAACTCGATCCGGTTCTTCGCGGCGTACGCAAGCGGGTAGCGCAGCCTGTGGAGCCGGAGCCGCAGCGTCTTCCTGGCAACGAGGTGCTTCAGCGGAATGCGTAGCGCCCGGGCGGGGCCTATGAGGTACTCGTCCCCACCTGTCGCCGGCGCCTTCCCCAGCAGGTGGACTTCCCAACCGGCTTCGGCCATCGCCCGGGCACTCTTCTGAACCCGGGAGTCGCCGTCGATCGTGTTGTCCACAAGCATGACCACGCGCCCTGGGCGCTTCACAGCAGTCACTTCATTTTCCCATCGGAGAAGGCGCCGGCAGCGGTCAGCCGCCGATGACGACGCGGCGTACGCCCGCCCAGTTGGCCGGGTCGGTCGTACGACGGCCGTCGACCAGGACGCGGACGTCCGGCAGGTCGGTGGCGGCCAGCTCGCGGTACTCGGCGTGGTCGGCCTGGAGGATCGCGGCGGTGACTGTCTGGCCCTCGTGCGGCACGAGGCCGTGCGCGGTCAGCTCGTCCGCCGTGTACATCGGGTCCGAGACGAACGGCACCGCGCCGCGCGCCTTCAGTGCCTCCACGACGCCGAAGACGCCGGAGAAGGCCGTCTCCTTGACGCCACCGCGGTAGGCGGCGCCCAGCACCAGGACCCCGACGCCGTCCAGGTCGCCGTAGGCGGCGGCCAGCAGGTCGACGGCGTACTCGGGCATCGCGGCGTTGGCCTCACGGGCCGAGCGCACGACGGTGGCCTCCGGGTCGTTCCACAGGTACATCCGCGGGTAGATCGGGATGCAGTGGCCGCCGACGGCGATGCCGGGCTGGTGGATGTGGCTGTAGGGCTGGCTGTTGCAGGCCTCGATGACCTTCTTGACGTCGATGTCGTTCTGGTCGGCGAACCGGGCGAACTGGTTGGCCAGACCGATGTTGACGTCGCGGTAGGTGGTCTCGGCGAGCTTGGCGAGCTCGGAGGCCTCCGCCGTGCCGAGGTCCCAGACGCCGTTCGGGCGCGGCAGGTCCTCGCGGTCGTCGAAGTCGAGCACGGCCTCGTAGAACTCGACACCGCGCCGGGTGGAGGCCTCGTCGATGCCGCCGACGAGCTTGGGGTAGCGGCGCAGGTCGGCGAAGACACGGCCGGTGAGGACGCGCTCCGGGGAGAAGACGAGGTGGAAGTCCACGCCCGGGGTCAGGCCGGAGCCCTCGGCGAGCATGGGCGCCCAGCGGGTGCGGGTGGTGCCCACGGGCAGGGTGGTCTCGTAGCTGACGAGGGTGCCGGGCTTCAGGCCCGCGGCGATCGCCTTCGTCGCCGAGTCCATCCAGCCGAAGTCCGGGGTGCCCTCTGCGTCCACGAACAGCGGGACGACGACCACGACGGCGTCGGACGCGGCGACCGCGGCCGTCGTGTCCGTGGTCGCGGAGAGGAGGCCCGCGCCCACGGTCTCCTTGAGCTTGACGTCCAGGTCGTGCTCACCGGGGAACGGCTCGGTGGCCGCGTTGACCAGCTCGACGACCTTCTCGTTGACGTCCGCGCCCACGACCTTGTGGCCCTTGGCCGCGAACTGCACGGCGAGCGGAAGGCCGATCTTGCCGAGCGCGACTACACAGATGTTCATCGGATTACTTTCCTCTTCAGCCTGGACAGCATGTGGCGCAGCCGCTTGCCCGCACCGGTCTTGGTCTCCCACAGGGGCGCCGTCGTGATGACGAGCCGGCCCTTGGGGTTCTGGTTCGCCGCCACCCTGTACGGGACGGCCTGCCGCCAGCGGCGGGCCAGGGGAAGCGGCATTCCGCCGGTCTTCACCGGGATCTCGTACGTCGAGCCCGCCACGTCCACGTACACACGGACGCCGAGCTTCGACTTCACGGCGTGGACCGGGATCCGGGCGCGTACGGTCGTCGCCCTGCCGTCCTCCGCCAGGGTGCGGCTGAACTCCCCCGTCGGCGCGGAGAGTTCATGGCCGGACGGCAGGCGGCGCGCGCCGGGCTTGTCCGCACTCTTGGGCATGGCGCCCTTGGCCAGACGCACGGTCAGGGAGCCGGTGTCACCGAGGACACCCACCCTGGCCGTGAGCACCAGGGTCAGGTCGTCGCCGGCCTGGTCCCATTCCGCCGCGACGAGCTTCGTCCCCTGCGCCAGCCGCCCGGGGACGGCTTCGCCGACCAGTTCGTAGACGCGGTCGGGCAGTCCGAGCGCCTTGTCGCGGAAGCCGGGGTACGCCGCGAAGGCCCTGCCGTCCTCGAGATGGAACGGCGGGGCTCCGTGCTCCGCCTCCTCGGTGATGGCCCGGACCAGCTCGTCGACGGCACCCGCCTGTGCGAGGCAGATCCGTACCCGGCGCTTGACGTCCAGGGAGTCCCGGAGCTCGTCGGTGAGGTACTCGTCCGCGAGGACGGCGATCCCCGCGCACACCTCGTGCCGCGTGGCGGCGTCGAGTGCCGGGAAATCGTCCTGTATGAGCTTGGCGAGCTCCCAGGTGAAGTGCCGCTTGAAGAGCGCGTCCCGGTCGGGACCCGCCTCCACGAGCGAAGCGGCGTGCTTCATGATCGCGCTGGTGCAGCGCAGCCGGGACAGGTGATCGGCCCGGTAGGTGATGTTGCTGGCGTCGCCGCGCTTCACCGCGTAGTAGAAGGTGTAGTCGGAGAGGACCGAGATCTTCCGGGCCCGGACGCACGCCTCGATCGTGAACGGCTGATCGCTGCCGACCGGCAGGTCCTCGGGGAAACGCAGCCTGTGCTTCTCCACCAGTTCACGGCGGAAGAGCTTGGTGTTCGCCAGCGTGAAGGGCAGGCTCGACCGGTAGAGGCTGATATCCGGGTCGTTCTCCTTGTACAGCTTCTGATGCACGTACCGGCCGTTGGTCCCGACCATCTTGCCGATGACCACGTCGGACTCGTGCTCGTCCGCGTAGGCCACCATCCGCTCCAGGGCTTCCTCGCCCAGGTAGTCGTCGGAACCTATGAAGTACACGAACCGGCCGGTGGCCAGGTCCAGGGCCCTGTTGCTGGGCGCCGCGGGGCCGCCCGAATTGGCCTGATGGACGACCTTGACCGTGCCGGGGTAACGCTCTGCGAACCGGTCGAGCTCGGCGCTGCTGCCGTCCGTCGATCCGTCGTCGACCGCCACGACCTCCAGGCGGTCGAGGCCGATGCTCTGCCCGACGAGCGAGTTCAGACACTCCGTCAGGTAGGGCATCGTGTTGTAGACGGCTACGACGACGGTGGCATCAGGTCGTCCGCTCATGCCACCACCTGCGCAACTGGCGCGGCGGCCTTGGTGTGGGTGCCTCCGCCGAGTACGCGGGTGTAGACGCCGTCGAGCACCTCCGCCTGCGCCTCCCAGGTCCACTCGTCGAGCAGCCCCTCGGAGTCGTAGACGTCGCGGTACTTCTTGGGGTCGGCGAGCACGGCCTTGACCGCTCGGACGTAGTCCGCCACGTCCTCGGCCTTGAACACTTCGCCCTGTCCGGTCTGCGCGACCATCTCGCCCATCGTCTTGACGTCGCTGACGACGAACGGGAGGCGGGCGTGCGAGTACTCGAAGAACTTGGTGATCAGGGCGATCTCGTGGTTCGGCCAGTGGTGGATCGGGATCACACCGGCGTCGGCCGAGGCCAGGAACGGGACGACCTGGTAGTGCGGCACGTACGGAAGGATGTGCAGCCGGTCGGACACACCGAGCTCCACGGCCCGCGCGGTCAGCTGGTTCATGTATTCCGACGTGGGCCGCAGCACGACGAACGCCACGTGTGTGCCGGGCAGGTGCGGCAGCGACTCGACCATGATGTCGAGTCCGCGCTGCGGGGCGGCGGCACCGCTGTAGACGGCCAGCGGCACATCCGCGCCGATCCCGCACAGCTCGCGCAGGTCCGGTACGGGCTCGGCGGCCTGCTCGGGGGAGATCTCCGCGTCCGGCGCGTTCAGTACGACCTCGGGCTTGGCCTTGAGGCCGTGCCGGTCGGCCAGCATGTCGGCGAGGGTCTCGGAAACGGTCGTCACGGCGTCCGCGTACTGCGAGAACTCACGCTCGTAGGCGCACTGGGCGACGTGCCACCGCGGGTGCGGATTCCACGGCTTGATCCCCGGAAGGAACTCGTGGGCGTCCCAGACGAGCTTGACCGAGCGTCCCTTCGCCCCCGCCCGCAGCTTCGCCCGCGCGCCCACACCGAGCATGCGGAAGTCGTTGGCGTGGATCAGGTCGGGCTGCAAGGAGTCGATGACCTTGCCGTACGCGAGTTCCATGTCCCACAGCGCCGGGTCGAGCCGGCGCCAGGCGCGGTCCCCCATCGTGCGCAGCCAGAAGGCCGTCGTGAAGCGGTCCAGCGGGGACTGCATGTCCTTGCGGCGCTGCTCGAGGGCGTTCGTCTGCTTCACGCGCAGACCGACCCACTTGGTCATGACCCGCGCGACGATCCGCGGGGGCATCAGCTTGAGCTTGCGGACGGCCGACCTCTTCCGTCCCGCCTCGATGAGCTGGATGTTCAGCTCGTTCCGCCAGGCCTTCATCCGCTGCCTGCGGTAGGCGGCCAGCGGGCCCGGCCTGTAGGCGAGCGGCGCCCTCAGCACGGCGCGTCGGTACTCGTGCCGCCTGCGGTGCATCGGGGTCGGGACGTGCAGGAGCCGCACCTCGGCGTCACCGAGCTGCCAGGACTGCTCCTTCTTCGTCGGCGACTTGCCCAGCAGAACCACGTCCCAGCCGGCTGCGGCCGCGGAACGGGCCTCCTTCTGGACGCGCGAGTCACCGTTCACGCCGTTGTCGACCAGCATGACGATCTTGCCACGGGAGCTGCGCTGCGCCCCCGCCACCGAACTGTCAACCGCCATGATGAGCGGGCTCTCCTGTCTCAAGAACAATCGTTCGGCCGATCCGGGCCGATTCCAGAACCGAAGCTGCCACCTCAACGGTACGCAGCCCCTGCCGCAATGTGCAGATATCGGCCGACTCGCCCCGCACCGCGTCCCTGAAGAGCTCGTGCTCGACGAGCAGCGGCTCGCGCTTCGGGATCGCGTAGCGGATCATGTCGCCCTCGGAGACCCCGCGGAACGCGCGCAGCGCCTCCCACTCGGTGGTCACCGCCGCGTTCGAGTGGAACGTCAGGTCGGCGGTGAGGGTGTCGGCGATGTAGCAGCCGCGCTCGCCCGTGACCGAGGTGAAGCGCTCCTTGAGCGGGCTCAGCCAGTTGACCAGGTGGTTGACCATGGTGCCGTCGGAGAGCTGGCCCACCGCGGAGACCATGTCCTCGTGCGGGCGGCCCGACTTGGAGACGGTGTGGGCCGCGATCGAGGTGTACGTCTGGCCGGTGACCCAGCCCGTGAGGTCGATGTCGTGCGTGGCGAGGTCCTTGACCACACCGACGTCGGCGATGCGGTGGGGGAAGGGACCCTGGCGGCGGGTGACGACCTGGAAGACGTCGCCGAGCTCGCCGGCCTCCAGGCGGCTGCGCAGCGAGCGCAGGGCCGGGTTGCAGCGCTCGATGTGGCCGACGCCGGCCACCAGGCCGCGCGACTCGAAGGCCTCGACGAGGCGGCGGGCGCCCTCGACGGTGTCGGCCAGCGGCTTCTCGATCAGGGCGCAGACGCCCGCGTCGGCCAGCTGGAGGCCGACCTCTTCGTGCAGGGCGGTCGGGCAGGCCACGACCGCGTAGTCGACGCCGAGCGCGATGAGTTCCTCGACGGTCGACAGGACGGGGGCGCCCTGCGCCCAGCCGTTCTTGTCGCCCATCGGGTCGACGACGCCGACCAGCTCCACGCCTTCGAGACCGGCGAGGACCCGGGCGTGGTGGCGCCCCATGGAACCGAGGCCGACGAGGCCGGCCTTCAGTACGGCGGTGCTCACAGGCTCTCCCCCAGTGCGTTCACCGCGTCGGCGATGCGGGCGAGGTCGCCCTCGCCGAGCGACGGGTGGACGGGAAGCGACACGACCTCGGCGGCCGCACGCTCGGTCTCCGGCAGGTCCCAGTTCCGGCCGGCCTTCTGGTCCGGCTCCCAGTACGGCTTCAGCCGGTGGATCGGGGTCGGGTAGTAGACGGCGTTTCCGATGCCCGCCTCGGTGAGCTTGGCCATCGCGGCCTCACGGTCGCCCTGCATTCGGATCGTGTACTGGTGGTAGACGTGGCGGGCGCCCTCGGCGACCGGCGGCACCGTCACGTTCGGGGCGGTGATGTGCGCGTCGAGGTACGCGGCGTTGGCGCGGCGCTGCTCGGTCCACCCACCGATCTTGGTGAGCTGTACGCGGCCGACGGCGGCGGCCACGTCCGTCATGCGCATGTTGGCGCCGACGATCTCGTTGGCGTACCGCTGCTCCATGCCCTGGTTGCGCAGGAGGCGCAGGGTGCGGGCGAGTTCGGCGTCGGCCGTGGTGACCATGCCGCCCTCGAGGGAGTGCATGTTCTTCGTCGGGTAGAAGCTGAACGTTCCGCCTTCGCCGAACGCTCCGACGGGGGTGCCGTTCAGGGCCGCGGCGTGCGCCTGGCACGCGTCCTCGACGACGGCGAGTTTGTGCTTCCGCGCAATGGGCATGAGCTTGTCCATCGCCGCCGGGTGACCGTAGAGGTGCACCGGCATGATCGCGGCCGTGCGCGGCGTGACGGCCGCTTCGACGGCGGCCGGGTCCAGGCCGTAGCTGCCGGGCTCGATGTCGGCGAACACCACGTCGGCGCCGACGAGTCGGACGGCGTTGGCGGAGGCGGCGAACGAGAACGACGGGACGATCACCTCGTCACCCGGGCCGATACCGAGAGCGAGCAGGAGCATGTGCAGAGCGGAGGTACCGGAGTTGACGGCGACGCAGTGGCGGCCGTCGACCAGCTCGGAGAAGCCCTCCTCGAAGGCCGCGACCTCCGGGCCCTGCACGACGCGACCGCTGCGCAGCACGCGTACCGCGGCCTCGATCTCCTCTTCACCGATGACCGGGCGGGCAGCAGGAATCGGCTGCTCGTTGATGCTCGTCATGGACGTCCTCCTTGAACACCGCAAGAGCTCTTCACAGGCAGAGGTCCGGGGTGCGGGACGTCTCACGAGGCCGCGCATAACCCCACCGGCAGATTGCCGACGCCCTACCGAGGAAACTGGACCCGGTCGGTCCTGAACCGGGTCGGTCACCGACCGTAGTTCCTTTCCAGGAACTTCACAGGCAGCGACCGCCGTCACATTATCAGGGATTTCTCAGGTGATTTCGGGCCTGTTAACCGGCTCGTGCATCAGTTCTGAAACAAAGCACGTGTCCCGCCCCGAAGTCTTCGGGGCGGGACACGGATCGATGAACAACCGGTTACGGAATGCTCATTCGGCGGTCGTTCCCGAGTCGGCCGACGACGTCGAGGCCGTCACGGAAGGCGACGACTGCTCGGCGGCGACTGTCTTCTTCGACGCCGCCTTCTTCGTCGTCGTCTTCTTCGCGGTGGTCTTCTTCGCGGCCGTCTTGGCTGCCGCCTTCTTGGGGGCGGCGGCCTTCTTGGCCGTGGCCTTCTTCGCCGTCTTCCGCGCCGCGGCCTTCTTCACCGGGGCTTCCGACTCCTCGGTGCCGGACGCGGCGACGGGCTCGGCGCCGGAGGCACCGGGCGTGTCGGACCCGGCGTCCGCAACCACGACGACCGCTGCCTCTTCGGCTCCGGCCGGTGACCCCGCCGGAGCGGTGGCCTTACGGGTCGCACGGCGACGGGCACGCGGCGGGGCGGCGGGAGCGGACTCCTCGTCAGCCGCCGGGGCCTCGGGCGCCTTCTCCGAGGGTGCCTTCTCCGCGGAGGCCTTCGCCTTGTCCGGGGAAGCGGGCGCCGATGCCTCGACCACCGGGTCCTCGGCCGCGACGGGCTCCGCCGCGGGCTCGGCCGGCTGGACCGGCGGCGTCACGTCGGCCTGCTTGGGCGATCCCGCCGGGGCGGTCGCCTTCCGGGTCGCCCTGCGACGCGTACGGGCCGGGGGTGCGGCCTCGGCCTCGGGGGCGGCGGGAGCCTCCACCGGGGTCTCGGCCACCGGCTCGGGCTGCCGCTTCTCCTCGGCAGCCGAAGCAGCCGAAGGCGCCGAATCGGCCGAAGGTGCCGGGGCAGCCGGAGCCGCAGGGGCGGTCTCGGCCACCGGGGCGGGAGCGCCGGCCGGAGCCGTGACCTTACGGGTCGCGCGCCGGCGGCCACGGCCGCGCGACGCAGCCGCCTCGGCCTCCGCCGGGCTGCTGTACAGCTCCTCGTCGGCGACGAACTCCGGCTCGGGCAGCGCCACCGGGGCGGCGACCTCGGCGGCCACCTCGGCCTCGGTCTCCACCTCGGCCTCGGCGTGCTGCTCGGCGTGCTCGTGCTCCTGGCCGTGCTCGTGCTCGTGCCCGGCGCCGCCGCGGCCGCGCTTCTTGGACCGCTTGCCACCGCCGCCACCGGCCGCCGTGGGCTGCTCCATGTGGACGATCACGCCGCGCCCGTTGCAGTGGACACAGGTCTCGGAGAAGGACTCCAGCAGACCCTGGCCCACCCGCTTACGGGTCATCTGGACCAGGCCCAGCGAGGTGACCTCGGCGACCTGGTGCTTCGTACGGTCGCGGCCCAGGCACTCCAGCAGACGCCGCAGCACCAGATCCCGGTTGGACTCCAGCACCATGTCGATGAAGTCGACGACGACGATGCCACCGAGGTCGCGCAGCCGCAGCTGACGCACGATCTCCTCGGCCGCCTCCAGGTTGTTCTTGGTGACGGTCTCCTCGAGGTTTCCGCCCTGGCCGGTGAACTTGCCGGTGTTGACGTCGACGACGACCATCGCCTCGGTCTTGTCGATCACCAGCGAACCGCCGCTCGGCAGGTAGACCTTGCGGTCCAGCGCCTTCATCAGCTGCTCGTCGATGCGGTACGTCGCGAAGACGTCGACCTCGGACGTCCAGCGCGACAGCCGGTCGCTGAGGTCCGGAGCCACGTGCGAGACGTAGCCGTGGATGGTCTCCCAGGCGTCGTCACCGCTGACGATCACCTTCGAGAAGTCCTCGTTGAAGATGTCGCGGACGACCCGGACGGTCATGTCCGGCTCGCCGTAGAGCAGCGTCGGCGCGTTGGAGCTGCTGGTGTTCTTCGACTTCTTCTGGATCTCTTCCCACTGGCCCTGCAGCCGCTCGACGTCGCGGCGGAGCTCGTCCTCGCTCGCGCCCTCGGCGGCGGTGCGCACGATGACGCCCGCGTCCTCGGGGACGATCTTCTTGAGGATGGTCTTCAGCCGGGCGCGCTCGGTGTCGGGCAGCTTGCGGCTGATCCCGGTCATCGAGCCCTCGGGCACGTAGACCAGGTAGCGGCCGGGCAGCGAGACCTGGCTGGTCAGGCGGGCGCCCTTGTGGCCGATCGGGTCCTTCGTCACCTGGACGAGGACGGACTGGCCGGACTTGAGGGCGGTCTCGATGCGGCGCGGCCCGTGGGCCATGCCGAGCGCCTCGAAGTTGACCTCGCCGGCGTACAGGACTGCGTTGCGGCCCTTGCCGATGTCGACGAAGGCGGCCTCCATGGACGGCAGGACGTTCTGCACCTTGCCCAGGTAGACGTTGCCGACGTAGCTGGTGGCCTGCTCCTTGTTGACGTAGTGCTCGACGAGCACGTTGTCCTCGAGGACGCCGATCTGGGTGCGCTCGCCGCTCTGGCGGACGACCATGACGCGCTCGACGGCCTCACGGCGGGCCAGGAACTCGGCCTCGGTGATGATCGGCACACGACGGCGGCCCTGCTCACGCCCCTCGCGGCGGCGCTGCTTCTTGGCCTCCATACGGGTCGAGCCCTTGATGGACTGGACCTCGTCGAAGCCGGTGCCGGGCTCGCGCTCGGCCTCCTTCTTCCGGGGCTCGCGGACCTTGACGACCGTGCGCTCCGGGTCGTCGGCGCCCGTGCCCGTGTCCTCGCCGGAGGCGTCCCCGCTACGGCGGCGACGGCGGCGACGGCGACGGCTGCTGCTGGAGCCGGAGGAGGACTCGTGCTCGTCCTCGTCCTCGTCGTCCTGTGCCTGCTGCTCGTCCTCGGAACGGTCCGCGGAGGCGTCGTCCTGCTGCTCCGCGTCGTCCGTGTCGTTGGCCTCACCGCGACGGCGGCGACGGCCACCGCGACGGCGGCGGCGGGAGGGCCGGTCGCCGTACTCGTCCGTGTCGTCGCCCTCGTGCTCGGCGTCCGCCCCGGACTCGGGCTCGTGCTCGTCCTCGGCGGGGGCGGCGGCCTCGGCGGGCTGCTCGGCCGGAAGCGTGACCGGCGTCGCGGCCGGCTCGGTCTCGACGGCCTCGCCACGACGGCGGCGGCGACGGCGCGAGCCGCCCTGGGGCGCGGACTCGGCGGTCTCGGCGGCGGCGGAGGCCTCGGCGGCCTGCATGCCCTCGGCCTTGCGCGACGCGCGGTCCGAGCGCTCGGCGCGGTCCGTACGCTCCGAGGACTTCTGATCCTCGAAGTCGTCGCTCTCGTCGTGGGCCGGGGTGGAACCCGCGGCGGCAGCGGCGGCGGCAGCGGTCTCCGGGGTCTGGAACATCGGCTCGGCGAAGACCGGGGCCTGGAACACGGCCACGGCGGGGCGCGTCGCGCGGCGGCCCTTGCGGGCGGGCTCCTCGGTCTTCCCGGTGAACTCGGGACGGCCCGCGGCGGCGGTGGCCCGGCGGCGCTGGCGGCCTCGCGGCGCGGCTTCCTCGACCTGCTCGGTCTCGGAGGCGAGCTCCTCGGCCACTGCGGCGGGGAGCGCCTCACCCGTCTCGGCGACCGCCTCGGCGGCCTCCTCGACGGGCTGCGGCGAACCGGCCGGGGCCGATGCCTTACGGGAGGCGCGGCGACGGCCACGCGCCGGGGCGGCGGTCTCGGCGGCAGGCGCCTCGACGGTCTCCTCGGTACGGGCGGGCTCCGCGGCCTCGGCGGCCGGTTCGGCCACGATCTCGGCCGGGGCGCCGGTCTGCGCGCCCTGCGGCGTACCGGCCGGAGCCGACGCGCGGCGACGGGCGCGGCCTCGCGGCGCCGCGGCGGGCTCGGCCGGGCTCCCGGCGGCTTCGGCGGCGGGCTCGGTGGCCTTCACCGGCTCGGCGGCGGGCTCCTGGGCGACGGCCTCGGCCTGCTGGGGGGCGCCCGCCGGAGCGGTGGCCTTACGGACCGCACGGCGACGGGGGCGCGACGGAGCGGCCTCGGCGGGGGTCTCGGCGACGGCGGTCTCGGCGGTCTCCTCGGCCTCTTCCTCCTCGACCGGCTCGGCCTCGGCGACGGGCTCCACGGCCTCGGCGGCCTGCGGCGCACCCGCCGGAGCGGTCGCCTTACG